>NZ_JBHVHX010000003.1:0-729334 GCF_042799895.1 Nocardia sp. NPDC057663
CGACCTCGAGGCGCTCCCGCAACAGGTTCAAAAACACCTTGTACTCGGCCGAGTGATCGGTGTCCTCGGGCGGGACGACACCGGCCTTCTCGAACTGCGCACCACGCAGCACGAGCATGGTCGCGTCACCACCGTCGTCGAGGATCATGTTGGCCGGCTCGTTCGGCCAGGTGAGCATCTGCTCGGCCGCCCACCAGTACTCCTCGAGCGTCTCACCCTTCCACGCGAACACCGGGGTGCCCTGGGGCTCGTCGACGGTGCCGTGGGGTCCGACGACGATCGCGGCGGCCGCGTGGTCCTGGGTGGAGAAGATGTTGCACGAAGCCCAGCGCACCTGCGCGCCGAGAGCGACGAGGGTTTCGATCAGGACGGCGGTCTGCACCGTCATATGCAGCGATCCGGAGATGCGCGCGCCTTTGAGGGGCTGCACATCGTGGTATTCGCGGCGCAGAGCCATCAGGCCGGGCATCTCGTGCTCGGCCAGGCGGATCTCCTTGCGGCCGAATTCGGCCAGCGAGAGATTTGCCACCTTGTAATCGATGCCGTTGCGCTGATCGGCGACAGGCGGCACAGGTGTGAGAACGGCGGTCATTGTCGATCCCTCGATTTCGTCAAGCAGAGACAGGAACGTGTCGGCCGAGTACCGCCTGCAACTCGGCGACGCGGTCGCACCGCTCCCAGGGCAGGTCGATGTCGGTGCGGCCGAAGTGCCCGTAGGCCGCGGTCTGCGCGTACAACGGGCGGGACAGGCCGAGATCACGAATGATCGCGGCCGGACGGAGATCGAACACGGAGCTGATCGCGGCCTGGATCTCGGCCGGGTCGTAGTTCTCGGTGCCGAACGTCTCGACGAAAAGCCCTACCGGAGCGGCCTTTCCGATGGCGTAGGCGACCTGCACTTCGATCCGTTCGGCCAAACCGGCGGCGACCGCGTTCTTGGCCACCCACCGCAGGGCGTAGGCAGCGCTGCGGTCGACCTTGGAGGGATCTTTGCCGGAGAACGCGCCGCCGCCGTGCCGAGCCATTCCGCCGTACGTGTCGACAATGATCTTGCGGCCGGTCAGGCCCGCGTCGCCCATCGGCCCGCCGACCACGAATGTTCCGGTCGGATTCACCAGCAGGCGCACATCGTCGGCGTCGATCCGCCCAGGCAGCTCATCCAGCACCGGATCGAGAACATAGGTACGCAGGTCCGGTGCGAGCAGATCGTCCAGGTCGATGTCGGGCGCATGTTGGGTGGAGAGCACGATCGTGTCGACGCGGACCGGAGTGTCACGGGCGTATTCGATGGTCACCTGAGTCTTGCCGTCAGGACGCAGGTAGGGCAGCACGCCGGTCTTGCGAACCTCGGCCAGGCGCCGGGAGAGCTTGTGCGCCAAGGCGATCGGCAGCGGCATATATTCCGGGGTGTCGGAATTGGCGTAGCCGAACATCAGCCCTTGGTCACCGGCGCCCTGCTGGTCGACCGGGTCACCGTGTCCGTCGACCCTGGCCTCGTAGGCATGCTCGACGCCCTGTGCGATGTCGGGCGATTGGGCGCCGATCGCGATGTTGATGCCACAGCTGTGACCGTCGAACCCCTTCGCCGAGTTGTCGTAGCCGATCTCGACGATCTTCTCGCGCACGATGGCGGGGATGTCGGGTACCGCGGTCGTGGTGACCTCGCCGGCCACGTGTACCTGGCCGGTGGTTACCAGGGTCTCCACCGCGACCCTGGACGTCGGGTCGGCGGCCAGCAGCGCGTCGAGGATCGAATCGCTGATCGCGTCGCAGATCTTGTCCGGGTGGCCCTCGGTGACCGATTCACTGGTGAACAACCGCCGGGACGGATTCTGAAGGGACATCGGATTTCCTATCTGATCTCGGCCGGCCAGCGCACGGCCATGCCGGTGAACACGTAACGGCTGGCCTCGATCGCCAACAGCACCACGGTGTGGCCGGGCCGGATCCGGCCGTCGGCCAGGCCGGCGTCGAGCGCCAGCAGGACGGCGGGCGAACCGGTCGCGCCGACGTCGGCGAGGTTCTCCACGATCTTGGCTTGCAGGCTGTCGAAGTCGGCGTGGGAAAGACCCGCCTCCTCGAACTCGCGGCTGAAGTAGTCGGCGTTGCCTTCGGGCAGCACCACCGCGTCGACGTCGTCGAGGCGAAGCCCAGACTTGTCCAGCAGTTCACGCAGGGCGGTGACGAAGATCTGCGGACCGTACTTCGCGACACCGGAGGCGTCGAGCGTGATCTCCATGAGCCGCTTGCGTTGCAGCTGTTCGTGGATCGGCCGGTCGGTGCCGCCGCCGACCACCCGCATACCCGGTGCGCGACGGCCACCCATGCACGCGTTGACATAGCCATAGCGGGTCGCGCCCTCGGCGTCGCCACCGCCGCGCAGCACGACGGCCGCGGCGCCGTCGCCGAAGTTGTACAGCGTGAGGCGGTCACGCATCCGGACCATGTCGGGGTCGCGGCCGAGGAAGCTCGGCGCCAGGATCGGCGAGATCGCCTCGGTGCCGATGACCAGCGCGGTGGTGTGGGTGCCGTCGGCGAGCTGACGGAAGGCGATGTCGAGCGCCTGCACGGCGCCGACGCAGCCGGCCCGCACCTCGATGACGGCGCAGCGCTCGAGCCCGAGATGTTCCTGCACGTAGCTGCCCGCGGTGGGTAGATGGAACTCCGGGCTCGCCGTGGATACGACGATGAGGTCCACTTCCTCGGGGCTCACACCCGCCTGTTCGAGCGCGCGGCGGGCGGCGGCCTCGGCCATCCGGCTGTTGCTGATGTGATGGTCGCCGGCAGCGGGATCGATCATCCAGTGCCGGTGTTGCACCTGGAGTCCGGCGAGCACGTCGGCGGGCAGCGGACCGACCAGCTTCTCCAGGTCGTCGTTGCTGATCGGGGCGCCGGGCAGGAAGGAGCCGGTACCCAGGATGGTGACATTGCGGTCGATGGTCATGGCGGTGATTACTCCGTTTCCGGGACGAACACCAGGGAGAGGTGGGTTCCGCCCAGCGATGAGCTGTTGACGAGAACGGGAGCGGTCAGGGATGCCTGCTCGCTCAGGGCAAGGGCGGCCGAGAGATGGGCGCCCGCGCCGACCGGTTCGCCCAGGACTGTTCTGGGTCGTTCGCACCGAGCGCCGGTGCCGTCGAGCACCCTGGCCAGGGCGGCGGCCTCGGGTTCGTCGACCGAGCTGATACCCGCGGCATTGGCCCAGACCGCGCCGAGGTCGGCGGGCCCAAGCCCCGCCTCGGCCAGGGCCGCCCGCATGGCCCGCTCGATGCCCGCACCCTCGCGATCCCAGGCACCCACTCCGCGTGCGTCCGAGGCATTGCCGTAACCAGCGAGTTCGGCGAGCACCCGCGCGCCCCTGGCACGTGCGAACGACTCGCGCTCCAGGAGCAGGGTGATCGCGCCCTCGGCGAGGATTGCCCCGCCGCGGTGCTGGGCATCGAACAGCGGAATGCGCTGGTAGGCCTGGAGCGCGAACGGTGCCAGGGCGTCCACCGCCGGGCACAGCAGCGCGTCGGCGACCCCGCCGCGCAGCAGGTCGTAGGCGACTCCGAGCGCGGTGGCACCCGCGGCATGGGCGGAAGTGAGCGTGGAGGTCGGGCCGCGGACACCGAGCAGCATCGACACCTGGCCCGCCGCGGCGTTGTACACGGTGTTCGGGAAGATCGCCGGGTTGGCCGCTGCCGCACCGGATTCCAGGACCGGAATCGTGAAGCGCTCGAGGCTCTCCACCGGACCGAGGCCGGTACCGAGGATCACTCCGATGCGGTCGCGATCCTGGGCCGACAGATCGAGCCCGGCGTCGTCGAGGGCCATCCGGCTCGCGGCGACCGCGAAGATGCCGAGCCGGTCCATCCGGCGGCGCTGCTTCGGCGTCAGGTAGGGAGATGGGTCGAATTCGACCGGCGCGAAGGGGAATTCATCACCGGACAGCGGTGGCCGCAGGCCGGCGTGATAGGCGTGTGCCAGTTCCGACGGTGCGGTGCCGCTCGGCGTGATCACCCCGATCCCGGTGACGACGACCCGCTCGGCCGTCTGCGGTGCGCGCCGTCCGGCATCATGGCCCGCCCGCCCGAACATCACGGTGGCGTTCGCCCCGGCGAAGGCGAAGTTGTTCGACATCGCGATGTCCATCGCCATCGGCCGCGCGACATTGGGGACCGCATCCAACCCGCACTTGGGGTCGGGTTCGGTGAATCCCGCGGTGGGCGGCGCGATCTGGTCCCGCAGCGCGAGCACCGTGGCGATGCCCTCGACCGCGCCCGCGGCACCGAGCAGATGTCCGACCATCGATTTGACGCTGCTCAAGGCGATCCGGTCCTGCGCGGGCCCGAACGCGCGGCGCACCGCGTTGCTCTCCGCCGAGTCGTTCTTCGGGGTGCCGGTACCGTGCCCGTTGACGTAGCCGACCTCGGCCGGGCTGATGCCGGTGGCGGCGAATGCCGCGGTCAACGCGCGGGCGGCGCCTTCGCCTTCCGGATGCGGCGCGGTTGGGTGATAGCCGTCGGCGGACAGCCCGTACCCGAGCACCTCGGCGAGGACCGGCGTGCCCAGCGCGAGTGCCACCGAATGCTCCAGCAACAGCAGCATGCCGCTGCCCTCGCCGAGCGAAAGCCCTTGCCGGTCCTTGGAATAGGGCGCCGCGGGCACCGGCGACAGCGACTCCAGGCTGTAAAAGCCGGCGAACACTGTCTCGTTGAAGGCATCGCTGCCGCCGACCAGCATCGCGTCGGCCCGGCCTGCCCGGATCATCTCGACCGCGTGTGCCAGGGCGTGCGCGCCCGCGGCGCAGGCGGTGTTGACCGACAACACCGGGCCCCGCAGGCCGAATGCTCCGCTCAGGGCTTCGGCGATGGTCTGCGGCTGGATCATCAGATACTGCTGCCAGTGCGGCTGCTCGCCGTCGCGCTCGGCACGCCAAGCGTGTTCCAGGCTGCGCAGGCCGCCGTTGCAGGTGCCGACTGACACGCCCCAGCGGGACCGGTCGATGCCCGGCTCGCCGGCGTCCGGCGTCGCCGACAGACCGGCGTGTTCGATGGCCTCCCTCGCCGCGGCGAGGGCGAATTCGATCACCGGGTCCACGTCCGACGCCACCGACGTATCCCGGTCGGCCCGCCATGAGGTGACCTCACCGCCCACGGTGGTGCCGAACCCGGACATGTCCAAGCTCTCGACCGCGCCGATCGCGACATTGCCCGCGAGGAAGCCCTTCCACATCGCCTCGGCACCGGGGCCCTGCGCGGTCACCGCACCGACCCCGCTCACCACGATTCTCGGGAGAGTTCGCATCCCGATCTCACCTCGCCTTCGCCATGGCCAGCGAGACCGCCTGGCCTTCGAAACCTCTGGCCAGCGCGAGCGCGGTGGTCAGCTCTGCCTGCCGGGGACTGCCCGGCACGTAATCCAGGTCGCACAGGGGGTCGGGCCGATCCAGGTTGGCGGTCGAGGGAATCACGCTGTGGTACAGCGCGAGTGCGACCACCGCGGCATTGGCCGCTCCTGCCCCGCCGACCAGATGGCCGATCTGCGGCTTGACGCTGCTCACCGGCACATTCCCGGCATGCGGACCCAGTGCGGCGTGCAATGCCCGCGTCTCACTGACGTCACCGTCGACGGTGGCGCAGCCGTGCGCCGCCACATACGAGACCGCGTCCGTGCCGACCCGGGCGTCGCGCAGCGACATCTCGATCGCCTGGGCCAGCCCCCGGCCCTGCGGGTGCGGCGCAGGCGGCTCGTGGCATTCGTTGCCGGAGCCGAAACCGGTGATCTCGGCGTAGATTCGGGCGCCCCGCGCCTCGGCCGCACCACGCTCCTCGAGCACCAGCAGCGCCGCGCCTTCACCGAGGACCGAACCCGAACGCTCGGCGTCGAACGGCCGGAACGCGGCCGCACCACGGTCGTTGTCGGTGGCGAGCACGCCGACACCGTCGAGTTTGGACATCGGCCACCAGTTGGTGGCGTCGTCGTATCCGCCTGCCACCGCCAGGTCCGCCTCGCCGCGCCGGATGGCACGCATCGCCCGCCCGATCGCGGTGGCCCCGCTGTCGGCGGTGCCCGCGTAGAACGAGTTCGGGCCGCGGATGCCGAACTTCTGGGAAACGTGGAACACCGCGGCCGGCTGCAGTCCCTCGACGAAGAACAGCGGCGCCATGATCGAGGCACCCTCGGCGCCGAGGCGATGCATGTCGAGACTGCCGTCCGGGCGCCGGATCCGGACGATGCTCTCGATGAGATCGTCCAGGCGCGAGATCTCCTTGTTGCCACCGAGATAGAGCCCGGCCCGCGGGCCGAGACCGGACCGGGTGTCCAGTCCCGCGTCCTGCAGTGCCAGCGTCGCGCCGGCGACACCGAGCTGGTCACCGCGATTGAGCATGCGCAGTGACTTGCGCGAGGCGAACTGCGCCGGATCGAAGCCGGTGATCTCCGCGCCGAGCCGGGTACGCAGGGGCGCCGGGTCATAGGCATTGATCAGTCCGATCCCGGAACGCCCGGCCAGCAGCCCGTCCCAGGTGGTGGCGGCGTCCGCGCCGAGCGCGGTGAGCAGTCCGATGCCGGTGACCACCACTCGTCGTTGCTCGCTCATCGAGTCCCCCTGTCCTGTTCCAGGCGCAGCGTGCGCACCGTGGCCACTGTGCGTCCGTCGACTTCGGCAACGGCGCGACACTCGAAGTAGTCCGCGGTCACCGCGGTCGCCTCGACGGTGAGGCGTATCTGGTCGCCGGGTTCGACATAGCGACGGAACCTGGCTCCGAGAATCGATTGCTGCCGGTTCAGGTGCGACGGCGCGACCAGGACAGCCAGGGCGGCCATCCGTTCGAGCAGCAGCACTCCGGGCAGCACCGGGAAGCGCGGGAAATGCGAATCGAACACCGGCAGTGTCGCGGGCACGTTGGACAGGGCACTGCCACGCACACCCGCCTCCACCTCGAACACCCGATCCAGGAGGACCTGCGGTTCACTCATCGTGGGCTCCGATCACCAGGGCGGTGTTCGTGCCACCGAAGGCGAAGGCATTGATCAGGGCCGCCCGCACGGTCGCCGGCCTGGCCGCACCCGGGACGTAGTCGAGGTCGAGGCCACGGCCCGGCGTCGCCAGATTGATCGTCGGCGGCACCAGTGCGTGCCGGATCGCGCCGATCGCGGCGAGCACGTTCAGACCCGCGCCTGCTGCGGTGAGGTGCCCTGCCATCGATTTCGGCGAACTCACCAGCAGCCGGGACGCATGCTCACCGAATACCTTCTTCAGCGCCACGGTCTCGGATTCGTCGTTGCCCGGAGTGCTTGTGCCGTGCGCGACAACGTAATCGATGCCTTCGACGCCGAGGCCCGACTCGGCGATCGCACCTTCGACGGCCTCGACCGCGCCGGTGCCGTCGGGTGGTGAATCGGTGATGCGCCAGGCGTTGAGCGTGGAGGAGTAACCGAGCACCTCGGCCAGGATCGGCGCCCCGCGCCGCACCGCCGACTCGTGCTCCTCCAACGCGAACACCACCGCGCCTTCGCCGAGCACGAAACCCGAACGGCTGCTGTCGAACGGGCGGGAGGCGCGCTGCGGATCCTCGTTGTACTCGGTGGCGAGTGCACCGAGCAGACTGAACCCCAGGGCGTCGAGCCAGGTGGTCAGCGAGTCGTAACCGCCGGCCAGCATCAGGTCGGCATCGCCCTCCTGGATGAAGCGGTAGGCCTCCCCGATAGCGTGCCCCGAGCCCGAACACGCCGTGCTGACGCCGGCCACCGGGCCGGTCGCCTCGAGCAGCCGCGCCATCACCGCGACCGGGAGGTTCTGGTTGCCCTGCAGCGTGGCACTCGGCGACTGCCGCTGGAATGCGCCGCGATTGCCGGTGGTAGCCCGCTCGTGGCCGATGTCGACCAGCAGCTGCAGATCCGGCCGCCCCACGCTCGCACCCATCGCCACACCACGGCGGTGGGCCGGTGGCGCACCGTCACCGAGACCCGCCGCGGCGATGGCCTGCGCCGCCGCGGCGACACCGAACCCGCCCGCTCGGGACAGATGCCGCCACCGTGTGCCGGGTGGCAGATCCCGAGCGGGCACGAAATCACGCACCTGGCCCGCGATCCGCACGGGGAAGCCGGACACGTCGAACGTGGACAGCGCCCCGACTCCACTGCGGCCCGCGGCCAGGCTGTGCCAGGTGGTCTCCGCGTCGTTGCCCAGCGGGGTCACCGCGCCGATACCCGTGACGACGACCCGCCTCATGCGACCAGTTCCTTCCGGCACAGTGTCCGGCCCATCCGCGCGGTGGCGGCCGGGTCGTCGAGATTCTCGGCGGCCAGCAGCGCGCACATGATGCCCGCCGCGGTGAGAACCGGGTCGCCCTCGACCCGAACGGTCGCATCGATCACCGCGGCCTCGCCGGTGAGCGCGGCGACCCGGACCTCGACGACGAGCTCGTCACCGGGCACTACGGCAGCGAGATGACATACCTCGTCGACCGACAGCAGCGCGGCGCGCTGCCGGAAATCACTGCCGAGCAACAACAACCAGCTCGCGGTCTGACACGCGACCTCCAGGACGAGCCCCGGCGGCATGATCCGCGCGCCGGAAACCGCACTCACCCAGTAGGTCTCGGCGGCGGATGTCAGTTTCCGGCCGGTCGCGCTCCGCCCGGCCTCCCAGGAATCGATTCTGTCTATCAGGTGAAATCGCATCTGCTTCTCTTTCCGGATCAACTCATCCGCCCGGTGCCCAGCTGGGCGCCGAATCCGCCGTCGACCCGCATCACTTCACCGGTCATGTAGGCCGAGCCCGGTCCCGCCAGAAACGCGATGGCCTCGGCTATCTGCTCGACCTCGGCGAGAGCGCGCAGCGGAATCTGCCGCTCGAGCTTCTTGCCACCGCCGACCTCGAGCAGACCGCCGATCAGGTCGGTCGGCGAGAAACCCGGCAGCACCGCGTTCACCCGGATTCCGAAGCGGGCGAGTTCGACGGCACTGCAGTAGGTGAAGGCATTGATCGCGCCCTTGGATGCGGAGTAGTTCGACTGCCCGATCCAGCCTCGTTCGGCCATCACCGACGACACATTCACAATCACGCCGTCCCGCTGGGACATGAACTGATCCAGCACCGCCTTCGTGCTGTTGAACACCCCGCCGAAATTGACCTGCATCACCGCCAGCCAGTCGGCCGGCTCCATGTCGTAAATCAGTCCATCGCGGGCGATTCCGGCATTGTTGACCAGAATGTGCAGCCCGCCCAGTTCGGCGACGGTCCGTGCGACCAGGCTGTGCGCCTGGCTCGGGTCCGACACGTCGGCGCCGATCGCGATCGCGGTGCCGCCTGCTTCGGCGATCTCGGCGACCACGGACTTCGCCGCCTCCTCGTCCGCGCGATAGTTGACCGCGACCGCGGCACCGCGGGCCGCGAGCAGCCGGGCGGTGGCACGTCCGATACCGCGGGAACCGCCGGTCACCAGTGCGATCCGACCGTCGAAAGTCATGCCGTTACCTCCTCCGCCGCAGCGGCGGTGTCGAGTTCAGTACTGTCGGCGTCCGCGGCGGTGAGGACGACGAAAGCGATGGCCATTCCACCGTTGTGCGACAGCGAGATATCCATGTCGCCGATCCGGTGCCGCGCCGCGGCCGCGGCCGCGACACCCGAGAGGTGCAGCCGCGGTTTGCCGCTCGCGCTGTTGACGACTTCGACGTCGCGCCAGCGCATGCCCGCGCCCAGTGCCTTGAACACCGCTTCCTTGGCGGCGAACCGGGCGGCCAGATGCTCGGCTCTGCGCTTGCGCCCGGCGACGTAGGCCAGCTCGCGCGCGCTGAAGATCTCCTCGGCCAGCGCGGGCTGCCCGGCCAGGCGCGCGGCGAGCTGCTCGACATCGGTGATGTCGACACCGACGAAGATCTTCGAGCCCGCCTGCGCCCGCGCCCTGAACACCGCTCAGCTCGCTTCGGCTGCCAATGCGCTACGCGCACTGGCCATCTCGGCCAGGTTTCGGACCGTGAACAGGGTCATCACCTGGTCCGCGGTGAGCTTGCCCGCGAGCTCGGCGACATCGATCTGCGGCAGTACCGAAGCCAGCTGCGCCAGCCCGGCACTGCTGATGATGCCGTCGGCGTCCTCGAATTCCTCGTCGCTGAGCTCGCCCTGGAGCAGCTCGGCGATCTCGGAGGCCTGGATCTTCACCCCGACCTTGCGCTCGATCCGGAACAGGATGTCGAGCAGGTCGATCGACTCCGCGCCCAGTTCGCCCAGCACGGTGGCGTCCGGCTCGGCCTCGTCCAGATCGATGCCGACCGCTTCGGCGACGGCTTCCTGCACCGCGTTGAGGGTGTCCACATTGGTCTCGGTCATGATTGGTTCCTCTCCTGCACTTTCCTGATTGCGCGAATCGCCCCGTCGAGGCGGCGATCGTCCCCGGTACTCGACACCGGAAATCCCTCGAAGGTGTTCTTGACGAAGCCCGTCAGCACGCGGCCCGGGCCGATCTCGACGAAATCGGCGAATCCGAGCTCACCCGCGGTACCGAGCACTCCGGTCCAGCGCACCGGCTGGGCGAGCTGCGTGCGCAGTACCTGCCTGGCCTGCGCGCCGTCGCCGAGTCGCGTACCGGTGACCGAGCTGATCACCGGTATCTCGGCCTGCCCGAACGGATACCGGGCGAGTTCGGCGGCGAACTCCACTTCGATCTCGGCCATGAGCGAACTGTGGAAGGGCGCACCGACTTCCAGCATCACGACCTTCTCCGCGCCGGCAGCGGTGGCGGCTTCGGCGACCTCGGCCAGCGCGTCCCGGTGACCCGACACCACGACCTGCCGAGGATCGTTGTAGTTGGCGACCTCGGCGACGCCCGGCACTCGCCGCTCGGCACACAACCGCTCGACCACCTCGTGACCGAGGCCGATCACCGCCAGCATGCCGCCGTCACTGCTGCGTGCCACGCGGGCCATCAGCTCCCCACGGCGAGCCACCAGAGCCAGCGCGGCCTCGAGCGACAGCACCTGCGCCGCCACCAGGGCGCTGAACTCACCGAGGCTGTGCCCGGCCACTGCGGCAGGACGGAAACCGCTGGCCCGCAGTACTTCCCAGGCAGCGATGCTGGTGGCGACCACGGCCAGCTGGGTCACCTCGGTACGGGTCAATTCGGCCTTGGCGCCGGACACGCACAGCTCGGTGAGCCCGAATCCGGCCACCGCGTCCGCGGTGGCGAAGATCGGCCCGGCGATGCCCCCGTGTCGTTCGAGCAGGTGCGCGGCCATACCCGCACGTTGGGAACCCTGACCGGGGAACATCGCCAGAATCGGATCATCGACCGTCTGCCGCGGCGGCGGGGCCGTCCTTGTGGAAACCGTCATGTCTTGTCTCGCTTCCTGATTCAGTGAACGACAGCCGCAACCCTGCGCGGCCTGGCGCGGGGCTGGTGCTGCTCCCGGGCCCGTGGCGCCCATGCCCCCGGTGGCTTGCCGATCGGGGCCCTTCCGCTGTCGCGCCACGCGCCGGTGCCGGACTCGGCCGGCACGGCGGCGATGGCGGGCGGAGCCAGTAGTGCCAGCGCCGCGACCAGCGCCACGATCTCGCTGTCGGTGGGATTGCCACGCACGATGCGCAGGTCGGGCTCTTCCTCCCGCGCTGTCACAGCGGAATATTCCCGTGTTTGCGAACGGGCCCGTTGGCTCGTTTGCTCGCCAGCATCGCCAACGACCGGATCAGTACCGATCGAGTCTGTTCGGGGTCGATGACGTCGTCGACGTGCCCGCGGCGGGCAGCCACGAAGGGATTCATCAGTTCGTCCTGATACTGATCGATCAGTTCCCGGCGCAACGATTCCGGATCGCCGGCAGCGGCGATCTGTTTGCGGAAGATGATGTTGGCGGCCGCCTCGGCACCCATCACCGCGGTCTGATTGGTCGGCCAGGCATAGGACAGATCCGCGCCGATGGACTTGGAATCCATGACGATGTAGGCACCACCGAACGCCTTGCGAACGATGACCTGGATACGGGGCACGGTCGCCTCGCAATAGGCGTACAGCAGTTTCGCCCCACGGCGGATGACCGCGTCGTGCTCCTGGCCGACGCCGGGGAGGAAGCCTGGCACATCCACCAGGGTGACCAGCGGAATATTGAACGCATCGCACATCCGCACGAAACGCGCGGCTTTCTCCGAGGCCGCGATATCGAGGACACCGGCCAGTACCGCCGGCTGATTGCCGACGATACCGACGACTTTCCCATCCAGCCGTGCGAGCACACAGAGAATATTGCGTGCCCAGCCCTCGTGGACCTCCAGAAACTCACCGTCGTCGACGATATCGGCGATTACCCGGCGCATGTCATAGGGCACCCGGCCGTCGACCGGAACGATATCGAGAACTTGCGTGCACAGACGCTCCGCGGGATCCGACGTAGGATACTCCGGCGGGATTTCCTGGTTGTTCGACGGCAAATAGGAGAGCAGTTGCCGGACGTCGTCGAAACACGTTTCCTCGTCGGGCGCCACGAATGCGGCGACACCGGTGCCTTCGGCATGACGCCGGGCGCCGCCGAGTTCTTCCTGAGTGACGCTTTCCCCGGTCACCTCGCGGACCACATCCGGACCGGTGATGAACATATTCGCCATACCCTCGACCATGAAGGTGAAGTCGGTCAACGCCGGCGAATACACCGCGCCACCCGCACACGATCCGAGCACGACACTCAGTTGTGGTACGACACCGGACGCGCGGACATTCCGAGCAAAAAGACCGCCGAATCCGGCGAGTGCGTCGATGCCTTCCTGAATGCGAGCGCCACCACCGTCGTTGAGACCGACCACCGGTGCGCCCGCGGCGTCCGCCAGGTCGAGCAGTTGATGCAGCTTGCGGGCGTACACCGCGCCGAGCGCGCCGCCACGGATCCGGGCGTCATGGGCGAAGACGAACACCGTCCGGCCGTCGATCGTCCCCCAGCCGGTGACCACGCCGTCACCGGCCGGATGGGACTCCTCCATACCGAAACCGGTCGCCCGGTGTTCGGCGAACATCCCGACCTCGGTGAAACTTCCGCTGTCGAGCAGCATGTCGATCCGGGTCCTGGCATCGATCTTGCCTTTGTCGCGATGCCGGCGATCGGCGGCACCATCGGCAGCCGACAGGGCCGCGATGCGGTGCGCGGTGAGCGACTCGACCGCGACCCGCATCGAGGCAGGCGCAGGGGCGGCGGACCCGCGGCCCTGCGGTGGTTCTGGCAGGTGATCCAGGACAGGATCCCGGATCTCGTCGTGCAGAAACATCAGCTTCACCCCTGTCGCGTTCCATGACTGCAACCGATCCTGGGCGGTCGACCTTGAATTTTTCTGCTAGGCGGCCTCGAGCCGGAATTCATCCGCCGGGCAACAATTCGGCAAAGAACTCACGCTGGTACGATTCCACCCGTGAGCGAGACCGCGACATCGCCGCACGGCCCCCCGCCGTCATTTCCGCGCCATTAATTTCCGATGAACATATGCGATACCGGACGCACCGTAGCAGTACCAGATGTCGACCCGACCGGCCAGTTTCCGTTGTGTTGGATTTATCTCACCGGGCGACCGACTCCCAGACGGCCTACATCCGCACCCTCCGGTAGGCTGGGACCGCCGACCCGGATCACCGAATCGGCGCATTCGCTTGCAAAAATGCCACACTATCCGGGGGGATATATCGCACAACCACAGATCATTTGTCGTAAATTTTACGCGCGATATCTCCACCTGGGGGAATAATGTTGTTCAGCATTCTCGGCCCGATCGAGTTGCATGTCGGGGAAACCGTGGTCGATCTGGGTCCGGCAAAACAGCGTGCCATTCTTTCCGCGCTGCTGATCGACCGAGATCGTCCGGTCCCGATCGATGTCCTCGTGAATCGCGTCTGGGGCGATACACCGCCCGCCGAGGTGCGCAATCTCGTCTACACCTACGTGGCCCGGCTGCGCCGCAAGCTCGGCACCGCGAACGCCGAGGCTACGGCACCGACGCTCAAACGGGTCGTCGGTGGCTACTGTCTGCAGACGCCGCCGGAGAGTGTCGACCTCCATCGGTTCCACCAGCTGCTCGGCCGCGCCCGACGGCTGACGCCGGACGACCCTGAGCGCAGTTCTCTGCTGGCCCTTGCCAATTCGATGTGGCGTGGCGTACCTCTGGCGGGCATCGGTGGCCGCTGGGCCGACGCCATGCGGCACAGTCTGCAGCAGCTGCGCCATGAAGCGCTGGTGGAGTGGGCTGATGTCGAGGTCCGGCTCGGCAGGCCCCGGACAGTGATCGACCCGCTGCGCCAGGCCTATGTGGAGAGTCCGATGTCGGAATCGGTGGCCACGCACCTGATGTTCGCGCTGCACGCCGACGGGCGCAGTGCCGAAGCGCTGCAACTGTTCGAGCAGATCCGCCGGCACCTGGCCACCGAGATCGGCGCCGACCCCGGGGCGGCGCTGCGGTCGGCCCATCGTGAGGTGCTGCGCGGCCGGACCCGCGAGCCGAGCGCCGTCACTGCCGTCACCTCCCTGCGGGTCGACGACCACCCGGCACCCGTAATCCACACGGCGGCAACGCCGTTCCATGACGCCGCGATGTTGCCGATCGACCTGCCGGATTTCACCGGCCGCGCCACGCAGATCGCCACGATCCGCGACGCGTTGACTCCTGGCGAGAAGCCGCTGATGCCCTCGGTGGCCGTGCTGTACGGCCCAGCCGGATTCGGCAAGACCACCACCGCGATCCGCCTCGCCTACCAGCTGCTGCCGCACTACCCATCCGGTCAGCTGTTCATCGACATGGAAGGCGACACCCCCCACCCGGTCGCCCCGTCCGCGGTGCTCGAACGATTCCTGCGGGCCCTCGGCGTCGCGCGGGCCGAGATCCCGGACAGCCTGGCCGAACGCGCGGAACTTTTCCGGGCCCGAATCGCCGGGTCGCGCACCCTGGTCATCCTCGACAACGCCGCCGACGAAAGTCAGGTTGCGCCCCTGCTCCCCGGCACCGGGCACTGTGCGGTGATCGTCACCTGCCGGGCGAGACCCGCTGTACCCCATCGAGTTCCGGTCGTCCGGGTGGGCGCCATGACGCCCGGGGAGTCGGCAGCTCTGCTGCGCAGCCTGGTCGGGCAGCGGATGGATCGCGAACCTGCCGCGGCCGCGAGTCTGCTCGAGCTCTGCGCCGGATCGCCCCTGATGCTGCGGATCGTCGGCTGCCGACTGATGATGCGCCAGCATTGGTCCGTCTCCCGTCTGCTCAATCGCCTGCTCGACGACAACCGTCTGCTCACCGAGCTGACCGACGGCCAGCACAATATGAGTGCCCGGATCAGCCGTACCTATCGATGTCTGGATCACGCGACCCAGCGGTTCTTGCGCGACCTCGCGGAGCTGCCCGGCGACCGCCTTTCGGTGCAGTCGGTCGCCCAAGCCCTGCAGATGTCCGAGGTCGAGGTCGAGGAACACGTCGAGGAGCTGCTCGACGTGCACCTGGTCGACCCGATCCCCGGCCTCGAACCGGAAGGCTCGGCCTTCACCCTGCCCAAACTCCACCGGCTCTTCGCCCAGTCGGTCCCCGAACCGACCGGGCCCAAGCTCGGCGTGGTCGGATTGTGAAACCTGCTACGCGCCGGTCGATCTCATCGTTCGGCGCGTAGCGGAATTCGACCATGCGCGCCGGGCGAGGAGATCAGCTCGGCCGCCCGTTCCCCGATGAGCACGGCATGAGCATTGGTGTGCCCGCGGGGGACAACCGGTATCACCGAAGCATCGGCAACGCGCAGCCCGTCGACAGCGTGCACGCGCAGGGCCGGGTCGACCACTGCACCGGCATCTGCCTGGAACCCCATTCGGCACGTGCCCACCGGATGAAAGATCGTCGTCGCGGTGTCCCGGACGAAACGGGCGACCTCCTCGTCGGTCGTCGGCAGTTCGCCCAGCGCGTCGCCGATCACACCGGACAGCGGCTCGGTCCGCAGCAGCCGTTGCGCGACCCGGAAGCCGCGGATCAGGACTGCCAGGTCGGCAGGGTCGATCAGGTAGCCCGGATCGATCCGTGGTGCGCTCCCCGAGCCGGCGTCGGTGAGGGTGATGCTCCCGCGACTGTGTGGTCGCAACAGCACCACGCTGAGGGTGCGGCCGGAGACGAAACCCTCGTCCCCGAACGCGATCGGCGACCAGATCAGCTCGAGATCGGGCGACGGTGAACCGGGCGACGGGAGAAAGGCAACCGCCTCACCGATATTGGAGGTCAGCGGGCCGAGCCGCCCCTCGGTGTACAACCGCCGTGATTCCGCGCTGTCCGCCTCGGCGAACCGGTCCGGCCCGACTGCGGCGAAGGCCAGATTCACGATCACGTGATCGTGGAGGTTGGCACCGACACCCGGCAGGTCGACGAGCGGACGCACGCCTGCGCTCTCGAGTTGGTCGCGCGGGCCGATACCCGAGCGCATCAGCAGCTGCGGTGACCCGATCGTTCCCGCGCACAGCACGATCTCGCGACGAGCGGTGACAAGCCGGCCGTCCAGCTCGACCGCGACCGCCCGCCGATGCTCATCGAGCCGTACCCGCTGTGCGGGCCGATCGGTGAACACCACCAGGTTCTCCCGGTGGCGGGCAGGCGCCAGATACGCGTCGGCGACGCTGAACCGGGACCCATGCCGTTGGGTGAGCGGCGTGATCGCGCACCCGGCGGCGGTGAGATCGCCGAGCCCGCCCATGATTTCGGGGAGACCGGCGGCGACACATGCCTCGACGAACCGCAGCGTGCTCGGATCGGGATCCCGCGGCGGCGACACCCATTGCGGGCCCGTCATCCCGAAGGTGAAACCGTCCGCGGGCGGCCCCGCCCACCGCTCGGCCCTGCGCAACGCGGGCGAGACGAGCTTCCACGCCCACGTCTCGCCCGCGGCGGCCACCCAGTCGTCGAAATCGGCGGGGTAGCCCGGAACCCACATCTGGAAGTTCATCGTCGACGAGCCGCCGAGCACCCGGCCCCGAGGCCAGTCCAGTGCCCGGCCGTGCATTCCGGCTTGCGGAACCGTGCGGTAACCCCAATCGCCCGCGGATCCGAACTGCCGCACCGAGTGCAACGGCACCCGTAGCCCCGGATCGATATCCGCACCGCCTGCCTCGATCAGCGCCACCCGCACACGCGGATCCTCGCTGAGCCGGGCCGCCACCACACAGCCTGCCGACCCTGCCCCGACCACGACGTAGTCGAATTCCTCGACCCGTCCACTGTTGTCGCTCATCGCATGTCTTCCGAGGGATTCCGAGCCTGGATCAGTTCGCCGCGAGATCCTCGAGCAGACCCGGCCGCGACGGCACCCAGCCGAGGTCCGTCCGGGCCTTGGCCGAGGTGGCGACCTGGTCGAGCATGAACGCCTCGACCATGACGCTCCAGTACTGCTGAGCCTCGGTGGGATCCCAGTGCTCGACCCGAGCGCCCACCCGGTCGGCGACGACCTTCGCCGCGTCGCGGACCGCCACCGAATCCTCGTTCGTGCCCAGGTAGACCGAACCGGCGGGCGCGGACTCCACAGCGAGGGCGTAGAGCTCACCGAGATCGTCGGCGTGCACCACCGACCAGCGGTTGGAGCCGTCGCCGAAGTGGCGGATCAGGGCGCCGTCCGCATCCTCCTGCGGGCTCAGCAGCATCGGCACGTAGCCTCGGCCGCCACCGTAGACCAGGCCGGGCCGGATGCGCACGGTGCGCACACCACGCTCGGCGGCGCCGTCCGCGAGGACCTGCTCCGCCGCCGGCCGCCAGGAGACCACCATCGGCGGCGCGAACGGTGAGATCTCGGTCGCCGGGGCGTCACCGGTATTGCCGTGCAGCCACAGGCCGCTGGTGTAGACCAGCGCCTTGCCGGTGCCCTGGAAGGCCGACAGCAGCGACTCGACGACGATCCCGTCCAGTTCACCGGCGCGTTCGTCATTGCTCGACGCGGCGTGGACGGCAGCATCGACATCCGCGGCGGCGGCAGACAGCGCGCTCGGGTCGAACAGGTCGGCGACGAGCGGCTCGACGCCCTCGGGCACCGGGCGATCGGACGCGGTCACGGTACCGACGACGGTGTGCCCGCGCCCGCGCAGCGCACGCGCCACCGCGCTGCCGATGGTGCCCGAAACGCCGGTAACAAGAACTCGCATGGAGTGCTCCTCAACTAGGTGTACGTCGATTTCTATCAACGTTAGAAATTGACTGTAGAGGCGCCGCGCAGCATTGTCTACCCTTGTTAGAAAATGACCGAGGAGTAGCGACGTGCCCCGAGAAGGAAAACGGATCAAGGGAACCGCCTGCGAACGCGCCGAGGCCCGCGAGCAACTCCGAGCCGAGCTGCTGACCGCGGCTCGCTCGATCGCGACGGAGTCCGACGGCTTCGACAGCATCACCATGCGCTCGATCGCCGACCGCGTCGGCTATACAGTGCCGATCGTCTACCAGTACTTCGCCGGCAAGCGCGCACTGCTGCTGGATCTGGTGGAAGTCGGATTCACCGAGCTCGCCCATCACCTCGATCGCGCCCAGTGCCCGGCGATCCAGGAGCGCGAAGGCGGCCTGCTGCCGGCGACCGCCGTGGCGTATTGGCAGTTCGCCATGGCCGACCCGCACCTCTACCGCCTCATGCACACCCTGCCGGAGGTGCCGTTCGGCACTGCCGACGCGCCCGCTCCCGCGCGCGCGTGTTTCGAGGCGTTACGCAGGGCGGTTGCCGCGGGGCCTGCCGCCGGGGGCCCGCGGTTGCCCGAGTGGGCCCACGACGAGGACGCCGCCGCCGATCTGCTGTGGGCCCACCTGCACGGGCTGGTCGGCCTGGTGCTCGACGGCCGCATCAAGGGCGGCGGAGAACGCGGCCGGATCCTGCTCGCCGATCTGACCCGCCTGTTCAGCTCCCCCGTAGCGCCCACATCCGGCTGAGCCGGTTCAGCAGCACATCCAGCGGCTGCCCATGTTCGTCGGTGCGGATCCGGCGGCTGCGCGCCAGCGACACCAAGCCGTGCACCGCACTCCAGAAGACCTCGGTATCGACTTCGGGATCGCGCTCGCCCGGTAGCTCTTCGATCACGCCACGCAGCTCGGCGAACGCGCGCACCAACGGTTCCGGCGTCTGCGGACTTCCGAAGGCGATCTCGGTGACACGGACGAACATCGCGTCGTAGAGGGCAGGCTGACAAACCCCGAACTCGACGTAGGCGTGCGCGATATCGCGCAATTGCCTGCCGGGCGACCCACCCCGGGCCCGCACCCCCGCGAGCGTGTCCGCCAGCTCGGTGAATCCTTGCAGCGCGACCGCCTGCACGATGGCCTCCATTCCGGCGAAATGGCTGTAGAGCACCGGCTGGCTGTACTCGATCGCCTCGGCCAGCCTGCGCGCGGTCACCGCTCCCCAGCCCTGCGACTCGGCCAGCTCGCGGGCCGTATCGACGATCAGCCGATGCCTGCCCGCCCGCTCTCGTTCCCGTCTCTCACGCACCGTCATGCCACAACGCTAGCGCAGCTAACTCTACTAACGGTACAACTAGACATAGCCAAACTAGAACATCTAACATCGCTAGGACATTCAGCAACGACCCACGGGAGCTGTCGTGGCACATCAAGTCCTCGCCGGAATCGCGATTCTGGCGGTAGCCGTGATCTACGGAACAGACGTGTTCTGCGCGGTGGTCCAGCGCGCAGCCATGGCCCGCGTCGGTGACGGAGTACTCACCGCCGCAATGGGTTACATCCACCTCTATGGCGATCAACGGTTGAAGTTCCCCGGCGCGATCGGGCTGATCACCACACTCGCCGCCGCGGTGACAGGTGCACTCACCGGACGTGGAATCGGTTCCGTCGTCGCGGGTTTCGTCGCCGTCGCGGCGCTGATCGTGTGGTTCGGCATCTACGGCCGGATCAGCGCTCCGGTGAACGCGCGGCTCACCGCCGCCGCCGAAGCGAACCAGGTCCCGCCGGACGCGCGGGCGCTGCAACAGACCTGGGATTCGGTGATCAACCCGCGAGCCGGTTTGCAGGGCATCGCGTTGCTGTCGCTGTACCTGAGCTCGGTCCTGTCCTGAATCGCGACGAGGAGCACGTCATGGGCAACAAGTATCTCGACGGCAACTTCGCGCCGGTCACCGAAGAACTCACCGCCACCGACCTTCCGGTCACCGGTGAGATCCCCGCCTTCCTCGACGGACGCTACGTCCGCAACGGCCCCAACCCCCTCGCCGAGCTCGATCCACAGACCTACCACTGGTTCATGGGCGACGGCATGGTGCACGGCGTCCGGCTCGCCGACGGCACAGCCAGGTGGTACCGCAACCGCCGCGTGCGCCCCTCCCCGCCCGGCTCCCCCGCCACCACCGGCGGCATCGAATTGCTCGGCGCCAACACCAATGTCATCGCGCACGGTGGCAAGATGCTCGCGCTGATCGAGGGCGGCATGGCCAACTACGAACTCGACGAGAACCTGGATACCGTGGGGCCCTGCGACTTCGACGGGACACTGCCCGGCGGCTACACCGCACACCCCAAACGCGATCCCGCCACCGGCGAACTGCACGCGGTCACCCACTTCTTCGGCCGCGGCGACATCGTGCAGTACTCGGTGCTCGACACCGCCGGCCGGGCACGGCGCATAGTCGACATCCCCGTCCCCGGCGTGCCGATGATGCACGACTTCTCCCTCACCGAAAAGTATGTCGTGCTCTACGACCTGCCCGTCACCTTCGATGCGCACAGCGCGGCCGCCATCACCGTGCCGCGCCCGCTGCGCTACCCGACAGCCCTGCTGCTGTCGGCGCTGGTCGGCCGCGTGCGCGTGCCCGACCCGATCACCGCCATGGTCGGTAAGCGAATGCGTCCCAACGACCGGCTGCCTGCGCGCTGGAATCCCGCCCACCCGGCCCGGGTCGGGCTGCTGCCGCGCGAGGGCACCGCCGAGCAGATCCGCTGGTTCGAGGTCGAGCCCTGCTATGTGTTCCATCCGCTCAATGCCTACGACGACGGCGACACCGTCGTGCTCGACGTAGTTCGGCACCCGAAGATGTTCCACACCGATACCAACGGACCCGACGAAGGGCCGGCCACCCTCGACCGCTGGACCGTCGATCCGACCAGCGGCAAAGTCCGCGAAACCCGGCTCGACGACCGGTCCCAGGAGTTCCCGCGCATCGACGACCGGCTCGTCGGCCGCGAGCACCGCTACGGCTACACCATGGAATCCCTCGGCGGCGGCAGCCCGGCCGGTGCGCTGATCAAGCACGATCTGCGGCGCGACACCAGCCTCGTGAAGTCGCTCGGCACGGACCGGCAGGCGAGCGAGTTCGTCTTCGTCCCGCGCGGCCCCGACGCCGCCGAGGACGACGGTGTACTGCTCGGCTACTCCTACGACCGGCAGACCGACCGCAGCGACCTGCTGATCCTGGACGCGCAAACGCTCGACACCGTGGCGGCGGTCCACCTGCCCAGCCGCGTGCCCAACGGGTTCCACGGCAACTGGATGCCCGACGAGACCACCCGCGGAGGCGTGCGATGAAGACCATCCGAATGACCGAGAGCCTGATGAGCTACGTCAACGGACACACCAATCTGTTCGACGACGTGCTCGCCCAGCTGGTTGCCGACACCGAGCGGCTCGGCAGCCCGGCGATCATGCAGGTCGGGCCCGACCAGGGCGCTTTCCTCACGCTGCTGACTCAGCTGAGCGGCGCACGCCGGGCACTCGAGGTCGGCACGTTCACCGGCTATTCCGGGCTCTGCATCGCCCGCGGCCTCCCCGCGGACGGGCTGCTCGTCACCTGCGACATCAATCGCGAATGGACCGCCCTGGCGACGACCGCCTGGCGGCGAGCCGGCGTGGCGGACCGGATCCAGCTCGAAATCGGGCCTGCCATCGACACGATCCGGGCGCTGGACCCCGCGATCTCGTTCGATATCGCGTTCATCGACGCGGACAAGACCGGCTATATCGATTACTACGAGGAAATACTTCCGCGCTTGAGTCCCGGCGGCGTAATCCTGGCCGACAACGTGCTGTGGTTCGGCACCGTTGCCGAACCGCCGTTCGACCAATCCACCATGGCTGTCCGGAAATTCAACGATCATGTCCTGGCCGACGACAGAGTCGACGTGGTGACACTGACCATCGGCGACGGCGTCATGCTGATCCGCAAACGGCCCTGACGCCTGCGCAACCCGCGGCCGGCACTCGCGATGGCGGGTGCCGGCCGCGATCTGTCTCAGGGCAGGAACAATTGGGCGCACAGGCCGACAAGCGCGACCACCTGGACACCCACCCGCACATTGATCACGCTGTCCCAGCGGGCCTGTAGCTCCCGCGCGTCCGGCAAGGTCAGCCCGGCCAGCGCCGCGGTGCTGAATGCCTCGTTGACCGGCTTGGCGATGCGCAGATAGAGCACCATCCACACCGACAGCGCCACTACCGCGACCCCACCGGCGACCGCCGCCGCGCTCCGCCCCGCCAGCGCGCTGCAGATCACGCTGAGCACCGCGGTGGCCATGCCGAAACCGCCGGGGATCGGCAGCCGCCGGTCGCCGTAATAGTGGACGTAGCCGACCAGGTGCGTCAGCGCCCGCTCGTCGAGATGGCGCAGCGATGTTCGCCAGACGACGGCGGCGAAAGTATCGGTACCGTAGGTGACGGCACAGCCGACGATCGCCAGCGTGGCCAAGACATAACTGAGGGTGTTCACAATTCCTCCCGGGGCAGGACATTCGGTTGCGTGCCAGCCTTTTCTAGCCGGGCGATCTCTTCTCGATCTGTATCCGAAACTCCCCGCCACCCGCACTGTCCATTTCCGTTCAGGGTCCGGTCAAGGTTTTCTTCCGGCGGCGGTCGCGATGATGGAGACATGACCAAAGCTGTGCGCCGTGTCCTGATCGCCGGTGGCGGCATCGGCGGCTTGTCCACCGCACTCGCCCTGCGCAGGCATGGGATCGAGGCCACTGTCTTCGAAACTGCCGACACCCTCCGCGACGGCGGCGCAGGCCTGCACCTGTGGAGCAACGGGATGCTCGCCCTGGCCGCGCTCGGCGTCGCCGACGCAGTACGGGACATCGCTCCTGCCCAGCAGTCCTGCCAATTCCGTACCGCCACCGGTGATTTGCTCGGCAACTGGCCGGTCGGCGAGTTCGCCGAGCGGTACGGGCAGCCGACGGTCGCCATCGGACGGTCCGATCTGCATCACATCCTGCGCACCGCTGCGGAGGGAACCGAGATCCGCACGGGTGCCACCGTTTCCGGATACCGGCACGACCGTGACGGCGTCACCGTCGAATTCGCCGACGGCAGTACCGAACGCGGCGAACTGCTCATCGGCGCCGACGGCGTGCACTCCGCGGTCCGCCGCACCCTCGCCGGCCCCGAACCCGCTCGCTACACCGGCTACATCGCCTGGCGCGGCGCCGCGACGGTCGGGCCCGACGTCGTCTCCCCCGGCACCTTCTGCGCGCTGTTCGGGCACGGCACCCGTTTCACCTACTACGACATCGCGCCCGGCCGAACCTACTGGATGAGTGTGGCCAACGGCGCCCCTGGCGGTCGCGACGGCGACGGCGTGGTGGACATGCTGCTCGAGCGGCACCGCGACTGGCCCGCGCCGGTGGCCGAACTACTCACGGCGACACCGGAAGACACGATCCTGCGACACGATGTCGTCGACCGCGCGCCCATCACGACCTGGGGTGAGGGGCGGGTAACCCTGCTCGGCGACGCCGCGCACCCGATCACCTTCAACATCGGCCAGGGCGCCTGCCAGGCAGTCGAGGATGCTCTCGTGCTCGGCGAACACCTCGCCCACGCCACCGATCCCGTCACCGCACTGCGCGCTTACGAACACGAGCGCATGCGCCGCACCGCACCGCTGCAGCGCATGGCCTGGCGAATCGGACGGATGGGCGCCTGGGAGAACCCCATGGCGATCGCCTTGCGCGAATCGTTCATGAAATTCTCCTGGAACCGGTTCGCCTTCAAAGCTGTCGAGCGGGACCAGGTCGCCTACGCGCTTCGATACCTCACCGACCCCGATCCGGCACGATGACAGGAGACGATATGACCGAGCGACTCGAACAGGACGACCACTTCTTCTCGGCGTGGGCGAACAGCTGGTGGGACACCGACTCGATGATGAACCCACTCAAGTCGTTCAATCCACTACGATTCGCCTACTTCGACCCGTATCTGGAGGCGGGCTGGCAGGACGTCCGGGTACTCGATGTCGGCTGCGCGGGAGGCTACACGACCGAGTTCCTCGACAACCGGGGCGCCAAGGTCACCGGCATCGATGTGTCGGCCAAACTCATCGACGCCGCCGAAAAGCACGCCGCGGAGTCCGGTCGCGCCATCGATTACCACGTGGGTGCCGCGGAGTCGCTCCCCTTCCCCGACGCCACTTTCGACGCGGTCACCTGCGTCGACGTGCTCGAACACGTGCAGAGCCCGGCGGCCGCGGTCCGCGAGATCCACCGGGTGCTCAAGCCCGGCGGGCGATTCTTCTTCGACACCATCAACCGGACCTTCCGTTCCCGCGTCATGATGATCTGGGTGCCCGAGCGCCTGCTCGGCATCGTTCCCAAGGGCGCCCACGACTTTGCCGATTTCATCACGCCCGAGGAGATGAATACGTATCTGGACGCGGCCGGATTCACGGCCATCGGCGCACCCAAGGGCATTGCGATCCGCGGTCAGAACAAGGACGGCAGCCTCAAAGCCAAGCTGGTTTCGGATATGTCCGCACTGTATCTCGGCGTCGCGCGCAAGTGACTCCGTGACGACAACGGCGCCTGTGGATTTCCACAGGCGCCGTTGTCGTCGGCCAGGCGATCAGCGCCGTCGGCCGTGACCCAGCTCGGCGACCTGCCCCGTCGCGGCGTCCTTCCACGGATCGCACCCGTGGACCTCGACAAGCTGCTCACGCAACCACACATCGAACGGCGACGCCGACTCCGCCAGCGCCAGCGCCGCACGCCGCGGGTCCGGTGCCTCGATGTGGTAGATCGCCATCTCCCCCTGGGGCGTACTCACGCACCACATCAGCTCGCGGCTGATCTCGGCCGCCCGCCGCGACTCTTCGTAGCCGGGCTTGCGGTCGGCGTCGAGCTCCGCATGGATCTCCCGCCACCGGCCGACACGGCCGGGCAGGACCGGGCACGTATGCACCAGCGGCACATCGATCGACCGAACCCGGCCGCGCCGTGGCACCTTCGCGCCCAGTCCGACACCGAGCTGGGCCAGGATGTTCGAATCCACGCCGATGCCCCAGCGTTCGGCGATCTTGCCGTCCTGCAGGCGCCAGACCACGACGCCCTTGGAGCTGATCTGCTTGCCGGTCGGTGCCAGGCCGAGAAATTCGCCGTCATGAGTACCACGCCAGGTGTTGTGGATGACTACGTGATCGGCGTGCGCACTCATCTCCTCGATCGTCACCTTCAGATCAGGAAAACCGCCGCGCAGGCCGGCGATGGTGTACTTCACGCCTTCCAGCCCCTCCGGCGCACCGGGCAGCGGCTGATGATCGACGATGTCGGGCCGGTAGATCTCGTCCAGGATCGAGAAGTCCCCCTGGTTGACGAATTCGTCGAAAACCCGCCGGATGATTGCCTTGTTAGCTTCAGATGACACCTACGCTCCTCCAGTCCCACCCACGACGATCGGCGAATCCGCGTGTACCGCCTGGTGATTCGACAGTTCCGCGTCCAGCTTCGCTGGCCGACCCCGCACCGGCCTCGAGCCGATCTGACAAGCTCAGTTCCGCTGGGGATTTCGTCCCGCCTGCGTGAGCGCCAGGCGGAGGGCGTACTCGATTTGGGAGTTGACGCTGCGCAGGTCGTCGGCCGCCCACTTGGCGATTGCCTCGTGGACGGCCGGGTCGAGCCGCAGCAGGATCTTCTTGGGTTCCTTCTTCGGCGCGGTCATGGCACCCGTCAGGCGTAGAGGGATCCGGTGTTCACGACCGGCTGGGTGGCGCGGTCGCCACAGAGGACGACGAGCAGGTTCGAGACCATGGCGGCCTTGCGTTCCTCGTCCAGTTGCACGGTGCCCGCTTCGGTGAGGCGGTCCAGGGCCAGGCCGACCATGCCGACGGCGCCTTCGACGATCTGGGTGCGGGCGGCGACCACCTGGGCGGCCTGCTGACGGACCAGCATCGCCTGGGCGATCTCGGGGGCGTAGGCGAGGTGGGTGATCCTGGCCTCGATGACCTCGATGCCTGCGGTGAGGGTGCGTTCACGCAGTTCCACGGTGAGTTCCTCGGCCACCTCGGAGCCGTCGCGCAGGCTGGTGCGGGCGTCGTCGTGCGCGTCGTAGGGGTGGGTGGTGGCCAGATGCCGGACCGCCGCCTCGGACTGGGTCTCGACGTACTCCTCGTAGTCGTCGACCGCGAAGGCGGCCTTGAAGCTGTCGACCACCTTGTAGACGACGACGGCCGCGATCTCGACCGGGTTACCGTCGGCGTCGTTGACCTTCAACTTCTGGGTCTCGAAGTTGCGCACCCGCAACGAGATCGACTTGCGGTCGGTCAGCGGGACCACCGAGAAGAAGCCGGGCTCGGAGACCGAGCCGATATAGCGGCCGAAGAAGGTGACCACCTTGGCCTCGTTCGGATTGACGATGATCAGCCCGGTGGCGAGCAGCGCGACCACCAGCACGGCGATCACCGCGACGACCGCGCCCGCCCAGGCCACGACACCACCGTCGTGCTGGGTCGCGGAGATGAATGCCAGCACCGCGGCGGCACCGAACAACAGGGTGAACACGAGCCACCCCAGCAAGACGACGAATCCGTTCATGCGGAATGCAGACCGCAGCTCCATGACATCCTCCCGATATCTGAGTGATATCACTAAGATAGTAGAAGGCGACCGCGGTTCGCAAGGCCGGACAAATCGGCCGCTTCGCCGCTAGACGGCGGGGGCGATGTTGCGGTTGAACCGGAACATGTTGTGCGGGTCGTACTTTGCCTTCGCCGCGACCAGCCGGGCGTAGGTACGGGGCGCGTAACCCGCTTCGGTCTGCGCCGCGCCTGCCGCCGCGCCCGCGCCGTAGAGAAAGTTCAGGCTGTGCCCGATAGTCCACGGCGCCAGGGCTTCTCGCACCACGGCCAGACCGGCGGGTGCGGCGTCGCCCGCCCCCGCTGCGGTGATCACCCGTACGACGTACTCGGCCTCCCGGTGATCCACCGCCACTCCTGAGCCCCCGCGCAACGCCCCGCCGAGGTGACGAATGTCGACGACCGCCTCGACCGGTCCACCGGGGGCGGTCATGGCGCGCAGCGCCGCGAGCCCGTCGGCGGTGAGCTCCGCGAGCAGCGCGTTGGTCGCGGCGTACGCGTGCGGGAAGTCCGGGTCGCTGTGGATGGTGTGCGATGCGGTGTAGGGCATGGTGCGCAGGTCGCCGCGCAGGCGCTCACCGATCGCCCGCAGCGGGGCGACCAGCCGCTCCCCCTCCTCGGCCGCGCCGCGGAAGGCGATGCGGATCGAGGCGACGTGCCTGCCGCGCAGCGGTTCCGGCACGGGCTCGATGTCGGGGAAGGTGACCACGGCGACGGTGGAGGTGAGCGTGTCGGGCAGCGTCGCGGTCCATTCCCGCCACGTGTCCAGCGCGGTGTCGACCAGCGGGGTATCGAAGATCAGCTGCCCGCCGTAGACCTCGGCGACGGGGACGAGGCCGAGTTCCAGGCCGGTCACCACGCCGAAATTGCCGCCGGAGCCGAGCACCGCGCCGAACAGTTCGTCGGCCGGGGTGAGTGTGCGCATGCGCCCGTCGGCAGTTACCAGGTCGAGGGAGCGCACATGGTCGGCGGCATAACCGAATTCACGAGCCAGCAACCCGAGGCCACCGCCGAGCACATATCCGACGACGCCGACCGACGGCGAGGAACCGTTGAGCGGAGCCAGCCCGTGCCGGGCCGCCGCCTCGACCAGCGCACCCGCCCGCACACCCGCGCCGATGCGGGCCGTGCGCGCCTGCGGGTCGACCGTGATGGCGTCCATCCGGCCGGTGGTGATCAGGACGCCACGGTCGGCGGCCACCGAGAGCCCGTGGCCCGTCGCCTGTACCGCCACCGGAAGTCCGCGCCGGGCAGCGTATTCCACGGCAGCGCGGACGTCCTCGGCGTGGACGGCGCCGACAACCAGCGCGGGGCGGTGGGTGTAGGCGGTCTGGAAGCCGGCGATCTCCTCGGCGTACCCGGCATCGCCCGGGGTGAACACCGGGCCGGTGAAATGGGCGGAATCGATGGTCTGCGTTGCGTTCTCGGTCATGTCTTCGACTGTGCCGCGGTCTCGATGAGAAGTACAACAGATAGTTCTTCTTGCTACGATAATTGATAGTTATAGTATTGCCGCATGGAATTACGGCAGCTCCGGTACTTGGTGACGGTCGTCGACGAGGGCGGCTTCACGAGGGCGGCCGAGCGCCTGCACCTGACGCAGCCGGGGCTCAGTGCGCAGATCAGGCAGCTGGAGCGCGAACTCGGTCAGCGCCTGCTCGACCGCGGCGCCCGCATCGTCACCCCTACCGAAGTCGGCGCCGCCGTGCTCGAGCACGCGCGGGCCGCGCTGGCGGCGGCCGACCGAATCGCCGAGACCGTGCAGGAATTCACCGGACTGCTGCGCGGGCACGTCCGGCTCGGGGTGATTTCCGGCGCCGCGACCGAGGAGTTCGATGTCGCCGGCGTGCTGGCCGACTTCCACGACGACCATCCGCAGGTCGGGATCAGTCTCACCGAGGACACCGCCGAGCGGATGCTCGCCGCCCTCGAGCGCGGCGAGCTCGACATCGCGCTGATCGGATTGACCGGCGCCCCACCGAACCCCGGCATCGGCCTCGACGTGATCCTGGAAACCGCCGTGGTCGCCGCCGTCGCCCAGGACGCTCCGGTCGACCCCGCCGAGTCGGCGGGCACGATCACCCTGTCCGCGCTGACCGACCGGCGCCTCATCTGTCTTCCGCACGGCACCGGCCTGCGGGGCGTGTTCGAAAGATCCTGCGCTGCTTCCGGTTTCACCCCGGAGATCGCTTTCGAGGCCGCCGCTCCCCCGCTGCTGCTCCGTCTCGCCGCCCGTGGCCTCGGCACTGCCATCGTGCCCGCGCTCACCGCCGACGAAGCGGCGATATTCGGCGTGCGCGCCCTCGATATCGTCGAGCCGAGAATTCACGGCCGTCTCGCCCTGGCGTGGCGCACCGATCGTCCGGGCAGCCCGGCGGCGAAAGTTCTGCTCGGCCAATTGCGGATCGCGCTCGGCCGCCGCGCTACGCACTGAATGGACCAGACACCAGGGGTCGAGCACCCTGCCGGGGTACTCAGCGCCCGCGCGAGGTCGCCAGGGCGCACGCTTGCGCGTATCCGCGCACCAGCGGCCGGCTGTCGTCGCGCCGCCAGGCCAGGGCGAGTTCGCAGGGGCCGATGCCGGTGACCGGCCTGGTGACCACGCCGTCGTGGGCGACCAGCGGGGCGTTGCCGGTGGCGAGCAGGACCACGCCGTCGCCGTTGATCAGCGCCTCGTAGGTCTCCTCGGTGCTCGACACCTCGGCGCCGATGATCGGCGGATATCCGGCGCGTTCGTCGAGGGCGAGCCAGTAGTCGCGCAGGACACCGGCCGAAGTCGGGAGTGCCAGGAAGGGCTCGTCGAGGAGGTCGGTGAAGGCGATGCTGTCGTGTGCCGCGAGGGGGTGGGTTTCCGGGAGGGCGACGAGCCGCGCTTCGGTGGCGACGACCAGCCACCGATAGCGCTCGCCGTCGGCCAGGGGAAGCCAGACGAAGGCGACATCGGTCGATCCGTCGGCCAGGCCTGCCGTCGGATCGTCCCAGCTGATTAGGCGCAGAACAGGTTTCGCATGCGGGAAGGCGGTGGCGAATCGGGAGCGCACCGCGGGCAGGATGCCGCGGCCCGGACTGGTGCTGATGCCTATCGACAGCCCCGCCTGCTGGGCGGCCTTCGCCGTTTCGACGGCGGACGCCGCCGATTCCCAGGCGGCGAGGACACGGCGCGCCTCGGGCAGCAGCGCCGCGCCGACCGGTGTCAGCGCGACCGAGCGGGTGTCCCGCACGAACAGTGCCGCGCCGAGCAGACTTTCGAGCTTGCGGATCTGTTTGCTGAGCGCGGGCTGCGAGACGTACAGCGCGTCGGCGGCGGCGGTGAAGTTCAGCTGATCGGCGACCGCCACGAAGTAGCGCAGGTCGCGCCCGTGCACATCCATAACCCTTGGTTATCACAGGGGGTATTGGACGGCACTTCGGCGCGGCGGAAGTATCGAGGGCGAAACATCAACGGACAGAGGAGAACCTGATGAGCGACCCGCAGATCTGGCTGGTCACCGGAGCGAGCAGCGGCTTCGGCCGCGCCATCACGGAAGCGGCGATCGCGGCGGGCGACACCGTCGTCGCCATCGCCCGCCGCACCGCGACACTGGACGATCTGGTCGTCGCGCATCCGGATCAGCTCGAGACGATCGCCCTCGATGTCACCGATATCGCGGGTATCGATGAGGTCGTCGCCGATGTGGTGGCCCGGCACGGGCGCATCGACGTCCTGGTCAACAATGCGGGGCGCACCCAGGTCGGCGCCGTCGAGGAGACCACCGACGCCGAACTGCGCGGACTGTTCGACCTGCACGTCTTCGGCCCCGCCGCCCTCACCCGCGCGGTGCTGCCGCACATGCGCGCCCAGCGCGGCGGTGCGATCGTGATGATGAGCAGCTTTGGCGGTCAGCTGTCCTTCGCCGGCTTCTCCGCCTACAGTGCAACGAAATTCGCGCTCGAGGGCCTGTCGGAGGCGCTGGCCGACGAGGTCGAGCCGTTCGGCATCAAGGTGCTGATCGTCGAACCCGGCGGCTTCCGCACCGGCCTGATGAGCCCCGGCGCCGCCCTGCTCAGCGCCGAGACCGGCACCTACGCCGACACCGTCGGCCCGACCCGCCGCATGGTCGCGACCAGCGACGGCCGTCAGCCCGGCGACCCGGCCAAGGCCGCCGCCGCGATCCGCACCGCACTGGCGGCCGACAAGACACCCCTGCGGCTGCCATTGGGCGACGACGCGGTCGATGCCATTCTCGGACACCTGGATTCGGTGCGCACCGAGGTACTGGAGTGGGAAACCGTGGCCCGCGCCACCGGATTCGACGAGAACTGACAGCGGATCATCCGGCGAGCCGAGCCACGAGTGCGCCGCACCCAGCCGACGGGGCCGGACCACACAGGTCCGGCCCGCCGTCGTCACGCCACGATCGGGCTACCCTGCGGCGCCGGGGAATTCGGCACCGAGGATCGCCGAGCCACCTCGCGCACCACCAGGTAGATCGGGAAGGCGATGGGCGACAACAAGATCGTGCCGACCAGCAGCGGAGCCATCAGCAGCGGGTGGATGGCGCGGTCGCGGCTGTCGAGGTAGATCCAGCGGCCGAGGAACAGGTCCCAGGCGATGATCTGGGCCCAGAGCGCGGTCAGGACGGCGGGGTCGGCGACGGCGTCGGTGATCGCGGCCAGGGACGGGGAGGTCACCAGGGACCACATCGCGCCGAGGACCGGGACCGCGACGATCGCCCAGACGACCAGCGGCACCAGCGTGATCCACGGTGAGCCGATGATGGTCCGGGTCATCCGCCAGGTGGGCGCCAGGATCATCAGCGCCCAGAACGGGACGGTGACGAAGAAGGACAGGTCGAACAGCGTGCTCATGCGGTGACTACCTTTCGGGTGCCGATCGCGCTCGCGACCGAGAACAGGGCGCCGGCGACGACACCGGTGAGAATCGCGGCGGCGGCGGTCAGGGTGGTCTGATCGGGGTGGATCAGCGGCTGCCCGCGCAACGCCTGCCAGGTGACCAGGGCGAGGACCGCGGCGTAGCCGGCGGACGCGGTGACGACCAGGCCCACCCGCACGCGCAGCACCCGCAGGATCGGGATCCGCGGCACGAGGAGCACCAGCAGCGCAGCGAACAGCGGCACCACCTGCAGGGCGTGCATGCCGAAGAAGTGCGGGATCCGCAGATCACCCGCGGTGGTGCTCCAGCCGGTCAGCGGCATCCCGGGGGTGCCGTCGGGCGCGCCGACGGTGTGCGCGCCGACGATGTCGTCGACCCCGGATTCGCGGCCCGGCATCAGATTGCCCAGCGCCAGCCCGACCAGCGTGATCGCCAGGCCGAGCCGGATCGACCAGGTGATCGCCGCGTCACCGATCCTGGTCACCGAGAGCTGGACGGCGATCACCATGGTCGCGAGGAACAGCACGATGATGATGCTGCCCATGATGACCCACAGCACGCCGTCGAACACGGTCGTCATGTTGAAGTGGCTGCGCATGCCGCGCACCACCTGCCCGACGATGATCAGCTGCTCGATCACGCCCGCGACGACGATCACCGTCGCCATCCACCCCATGAGGCGGGAGGCTTTGGGCCGCAACGACATCAGCCAGGCGAGCGCAATGGAGTAGAGCACGAACGAGATCGCGAACTTGGCCGGTTTGAACCAGGCGGCCGAGCCGGCGACGACGCGGTCGTCGACCAGCATGCCGATCACCGCGACGACGGCGAGTACGGCATTGGCGGCGGCGAAGTACAGCAGGGGCCGATGCAGCGGGGCGCGGCGGCGGGGCAACGAGTCGACGGACAGGACAGGCATGCGATTCTCCCAGCTATAGATAGTTCCACTATCCGTTATGGATAGTTAGACTATCCGCAAGGCTGGTAGCCGGCAAGGGGGACGACCGAAAACGGAGGTTGCGGTGCGCATCTCGGAGTTGAGCGAACGCAGCGGGATCGCGGTGGCGACGATCAAGTACTACCTGCGCGAAGGGCTGCTCCCCGCGGGCGAACGCACCAGCCCCAACCAGGCCAGCTACGGCGAGGAGCACCTGCGCAGGCTGCGGCTCGTGCGCGCGCTGACCGAGGTCGGCGGGCTGCCCATCGCCACCGTCGGTGACGTCCTCGCCGCCGTCGACTCCCCCGATCTGCCGCTGTTCAGCCTGCTCGGCGTGGTGCAGGGCAGCATGGCGACACCCGCGCCCGCCGCCCCCGAGACGGAGTGGGAGCGCGCGTACGCGACGGTGCGCGCGGAGATGGACCGGCGCGGCTGGGACATGACACCCAGCCCGGAAGCGATCGACACGCTCACCTCGGTCCTGGTGCGCCTGGCCCAGCTCGGCTACGCGGGCTGGGCGGACACGGCCCTGCCCAGCTATTTCGACGGCGCGCGGGTGATCGCGGAGAACGATGTGGCGACCGCGGTGGCCGCGGGCGGGCGCGACGACATCGTCGACGCGGTGGTGGTGCTGACGGTGCTCGGCGACACCGCACTGGCCGCCATCCGCCGCATCGCCCAGGCGCAGGTATCACTGGAACGCCTGACGGAGAATCCCGTCGAACCCCAGTGATGTCCAGCGACCGTCCAGGCAATGGTGTCGGCCGTCAGCCGGGCTGATGGTCGCTCGGCGGGACTCACTACAGTGTGGCGGGCTCGCCGAACACCGCTCCGCTGTCGTCGACTTCGGGTGTTCTGGTTTGCACGTAGGTGTATTGGCGGATGGTGGCCGGGCCCACGCAGTTGTCGACTTTGATGTGGAAGTCGCGGGTCACGATCCGCACGGTCTTGCCCGGGATGAGCGGCTTGCCGTCCCCGATATCGACGTTGGTGATGTCGCCGGGTTCCAGTTCCAATTCCAGGAACAGACCAGGGTCCACCGCGATGGCGGGGGTGATGCCGTTGAACTCCTGAAACTGTCGCGATTCGCGCTCCTGTGCTTGCGCGGACTGCTCCGTATGGGACTGCACCGACTCGCCGGTACTCGACTGCTCGACGGTGTCCGACTGCGACTGCTCCGTCGCCTGCCGCTGCACCTGCTCCGTCGCGGCGTTCTGCTGCGGCCCCTCGAGCCCGAATTCCGTGGTGGGATCGATGCCGGGGAGCACGACACCGATCCTGGCCGCACAGCCGACGGAGTATCCGGTCTTGAGCACGCCCTCGGCCTGCCCGTCGAGCCGTCCGTACGCGACCGTGGAGACCAACGCTTCACGGCTGGTGGGGGCGTTGTTCAACGGCGCGATTCGATAGATGACTTCGTCGTGTGTGCCGACGGTGAAACTGCCCATATCGGACTCGAAAGTCTTCTCGTGCGGTGGCAGATTGACGGTATCGGCATGCGCGGTCGGCTGCGACAGTATGGCCAGCGCTGAAGCGATGTAACCCACTCTCCAGATGATTCGCACCATGACCCCGGACAATAGTGAATCCGACCGCCGTTTCCCCGTCGCGCGCGCGGGCGTGTCTCGACCGATGCGGCTTGTTGTTCACTCGTTCATTCGGCACCACACCGGTTCGGCAATGTGGTGAGGTGTCGCGGGACAGCTCAGAGCAGCCGGGACAGGAACGTCTTCGTGCGCTCGTGCTGCGGGTTCGCCAGCAGCTCCCGCGGCGGACCCGACTCCACGACCACACCGCCGTCCATGAACACCAGTTCGTCGGCGACCTCGCGGGCGAAGCCCATCTCGTGGGTCACCACGACCATGGTCATGCCCGAATCGGCGAGCTCCCGCATGACGGTGAGCACCTCACCGACCAGCTCGGGGTCCAGCGCCGAGGTGGGCTCGTCGAACAGCATCAGCTTGGGGTCCATCGCCAGCGCTCGTGCGATGGCCACGCGCTGCTGCTGACCGCCCGAGAGCTGCGCCGGGTAGGCGTTGCGCTTGGCCGAGAGCCCGACCCGTTCCAGCAGTTCCTCGGCCCTGGCGATCGCCTCGGACTTGCGGATGCCACGCACCTGGGTGGGCGCCTCGATCACGTTCTCCAGCGCGGTGCGGTGCGGGAACAGGTTGAAATGCTGGAACACCATGCCGATGTCGCGACGCTGGATCGCGGCATCGCGCGGATGCATCTCGTAGAGCTTGCCGTTCTTCTCCCGGTAGCCGACGAGCTCGCCGTCGACGTACAGCCGGCCCGCGTTCACCTGCTCGAGGTGGTTGATGCAGCGCAGGAACGTCGACTTGCCCGAGCCGGACGGCCCGACCAGGGTCAGCACCTTGCCCCGCTGCACCTCGAGCGAGATGCCCTTGAGCACCTGCAGCGCGCCGAAGTTCTTGCACACCCGGTCGGCCAGCACCATCGGCGGTGTTGCCCCTTGTGGTTCGGTCATTTCGCCTTCACCGCCGCCTGCGCCGTGGCCAGTTCCTCGAGCTGCTTGGCTGTCAGCTGCCGGGTGGCACCGCGCGAGTAATAGCGCTCCAAGTAGTACTGCCCGACCATGAGCACGCTGGTGATCGCCAGGTACCAGGTGGCACAGACGAGCAGCAGCGGGATCGGCTGGAAGTTCACGCCGTAGATGTCACGCGCGCGGCCGAACAGGTCGGTGCTCAACGGGATCGCGGTGACCAGCGAGGTCGTCTTGAGCATGCCGATCAGCTCGTTGCCGGTGGGCGGGATGATCACCCGCATGGCCTGCGGCAGCACGGTGCGGCGCATGGTCTGCGTCCACGACATGCCCAGCGCCACCGACGCCTCGCGCTGACCTTCACCGACGGAGTTGATGCCGGCGCGCACGATCTCGGCCATGTAGGCGGCCTCGTTGAGGCCGAGGCCGATCACCGCGAACAGGAACGCCGCCTGCAGGTTCTGCACGTCGAGGTGGAAGAACTGCGGACCGAACGGCACGCCGAGGTCGATCTGCTTGTAGAGCGAGGGCACCAGGCCCCAGAACACCAACTGCACGAAGACCGGGGTGCCGCGGAAGATCCACAGGTACACCCACGCGGTGGTGCGCAGCACCGGGTTCGGGGACAGCCGCATCACCGCGAGGACCGTGCCCAGACCCACCGCGATCGCCATCGCGAGCACGGTGAGTTCCAGGGTGACGATCGCGCCCTGGGTGATCCGGCTGTCGAACAGGTACTTGCCGTAGGTGTCCCAGCGGTAGGCCGGGTTCGTGGCCGCGCCGTAGGCGAACAATCCCACCAGGATCAGGATGACTGCCGCCGCGATCCAGCGGCCCGGCCTGCGCAGCGGGACCGCTTTGATCGGTTCGGGTTCGGTGCCCGGACCGGGCACCTCCACCGTCTTGTCCTGCTCGGTCACGTCAGCTCACAGCACCGTTGATCACCGAGGTCTTGATCTGACCGTCCTGGACGCCCCAGTTGGTCGTGATCTCGCCGTACTTGCCGTTGTCGATCAGGTGCTGCAGCGCCTTCTGCAGGGCCACCGCCAGCGGCGAACCCTTCTGCACGGCCCAGCCGTAGGGGGCGGAATCGAACAGCGGGCCCGCGGCCTCGATCTTGCCCTCGCTCTGCTTGATCGCGTACGCGGTGACCGGCGAATCGGCCGACATCGCGTCGACCTGGCCGAGCACCAGGGCGTTGGTGGCCGCGCTCTGCTCGTCGAAGGCCTTCATATCGATGGCGGGCTTGCCCTCGGCGACGCACTTGGCGCTCTTGGCGGGAATCTCGTCGGTGTGCTCGACCGTAGTGGACTGTACGGCGACTTTCTTGCCACACGCATTGGCGGGATCGATCGCTTTACCGGTTTGCTGGGCCCACTGGATACCCGCGGAGAAATAGGTCGTGAAATCGACCTGCTGTTCGCGTTCGCGCGAATCGGTGATCGAGGACATACCCACGTCGTAGGTGCCTGCCTGAATCGCGGGAATGATCTTCTCGAAGGAGGATTCGACGTAGTCGACCCGCAATCCGAGGGTGGTCGCGACCGCGTCGAGCAGGTCGACGTCGAAGCCGACGATCTTGCCACCGGCGTCCTTGTACTCGTTCGGCTGGTACGGCACGTTGACGCCGACGACGATCTTGCCTGCCTGCTTGACCTTGTCGGGAACGGCGGCGGCGAGCGCGTCGACCTTTTCCACCGACACCTTGGTCACCGTGGAGGTGTCACCCTCGGTGTTGCTGGCGCAGCCACTCAGCACCAGCGCACCACCGGCGACCGTACATAGCAGCCGCACGGCGCCGCGGCCGAGAACAGTTCGAACAGACAAAGGAGCCTCCACATTTCACGTCGACGCCGGCCACGTGTCAGCGCCTGTTTGGCAATGTATGCGAACCGGACACAGCGTGGTGCGACAGTAACCGAAGATTAATCAGCGAATGTGAAAGGGGTCCCTTCACCTGCGGTGCACGCGCGCTCTGACCTGCTCGGTGAATTCGCTGGTGGAAGCCAGACCACCCAGATCCGCGGTCGCGATTCCGGCCGCCAGAGTGGCCGCGACGGCACGGGTGATTCGATCTGCCGCGTCGTGCAGACCGCGGTCGTCGTCGCGAACGGCCAACCACCGCAACAACATCGCCGCCGACAGCTGCAGGGCCGCCGGATTGGCGCGGTTGCGTCCGGCCAGACCGGGCGCGGCGCCGTGCACGGCCTGCGCCATCGCCCTGGTGTCCGAACAGTTCAGCGATGCGGCCATACCCAATGAGCCCGCCAGCTCGCCCGCCAGATCCGACAGGATGTCACCGAAGAGGTTCTCGGTGACGATCACGTCGTACTCGCCGGGCGCGCGGACCAGGTGCGCGGCCATCGCGTCGACGTGCTCGTCGTCGACCTTCACGTCCGGGTACTGCGCGGCCACCTCGTAGCACACGTCACGGAACAGGCCGGTCGTCATCGGCAGCACATTCGCCTTGTGCACCACGGTGACCCGCTTGCGCCGCCCCTGCGCCAGCCGCAGCGCCTGATGCGCGATCCGCTCGCATGCCTGCCGGGTGATCACCGCCACCGCCATCGCCACATCGGGCGTCGGCCGGAACTCCCCCGACCCGGCGAACATGTTGCGGTCGGCGTAGAAGCCTTCGCTGTTCTCCCGCACGATGACCAGGTCGATGTCCGGGGCCGTCGACCGCACCCCGGCGAACGCCACCGCGGGCCGGATATTGGCGTAGAGACCGAGCCGCTTGCGGATGACGCCACCCGGCGCGACCCGCATGTCCGCGGGGTAGGAGGCGTTGTCGTGCGGGCCGAGGATCCAGGCATCGAGGTCCTCGAGCGCGCGCAGCGTCTGCTCCGGCAGCGGGTCGGCGCAGGCCGCGATGGCCTCGTGGCCCATCAGCAGCGGCACCCACTCCACCGGCCCGAGCCCCGCCGCGCCGATCGCCTCGTCGACGACCGCCCGCGTCGCGGCGACCACCTCGGGGCCGATTCCGTCACCGTCGATCACACCGAGCCGCAGGTTCTTCGTACCGTTCACGCCTCCATCCTCGCGCCTGTCCCGGCCGACCTGGCCACGGGGACACGCCACAGCGACTACTTTCTGCAGATCATGGTGCAGTCGGTGGAGTTGCTCCTGGACGACGACGGTGCGGACGAGGTCCGCAGACAGTGGGCGGTGCTGGCACAAGCGGGCATCGCCAGCCCCCGTGGCGCCACCCACCGGCCGCATGTGACGGTGGCGGTGGCGCGCGAGATCTGGCCGCGGATCGACCGCGCGCTGGCCGGGATCGAGTTCCGGCCGCTGCCGATCCGGCTGGGCGGGCTGCTGGTCTTCGGGGCGCGCAGGCCGATCCTGGTGCGACCGGTCATCGTCACCGAGGACCTGCTCGCCCTGCACCGCCGGGTCTACCACCTGGTCGAACCCTGCCCCGGCGTCCCCGCGACCATGCGGCCCGACGCGTGGACACCGCACGTGACGCTGGCCCGCCGGATCCCACCGGATCGGCTCGGCGACGCGGTCGCCGCCGTGGCCGCCGACCACGATTTTCCCGCCGTTGTGGTGGGCATTCGCCGCTGGGACGGGGAGGCCCGGCAGGAGCGCATCGTGATCGGTGGAAGATAGAGGGACGCCACGGCGTTACAGCCGAGGACACCGACAAGGAAGGGACGTCATGGCCACCCAGACGCTGACCCAGCAGAACTTCGACGAAGTCATCACCGGAAACGACGTGGTCCTCGTCGATTTCTGGGCGGAGTGGTGCGGTCCGTGCAAGAGCTTCGCACCCACTTTCGAGAAGGCCTCCGTGCAGCACACCGACGTGGTGTTCGGCAAGGTCGACACCGAGGCCGAGCAGGGACTCGCCGCTGCGGCGAACATCCGGTCCATCCCCACCATCATGGCCTTCCGCGAGGGCGTGCTCGTGTTCGCCCAGCCGGGCGCGCTGCCGCCTGCCGCGCTCGAGGACCTGGTGACCCAGGTGAAGGGCCTGGACATGGACGAGGTCCGCAAGCAGATCGCCGAGCAGGCCACCCCCGCCGAATAGGCGCCACGAAACGTCAAGGGCCCGTTCACCTTTGGTGAGGTGAACGGGCCCTTCGCAGGCGTTCGGATTCAGCCGGCGAGCAGGTTGACGCAGGCGATCATCGCGCGCACGGTCGATTCGGCGCCGTCCCCGGCCATGGCCGCGGCCCAGCCGCGCCTGCCGTTGAACTCGCACTGCACGAAGGTGGCGGTGCCCTCGGCGGTGCGGCGCTGATGGAACTGCAGGATCTCGAGGGGGTAGCCCTCGTCGTAGAGCGCCGAGGTCATGGCGGCGACCGGGCTACCGGCCGCGATGACGGTACGCAGGTGGTCGGCGAACGCCAGGGTCGCGGTGAAATCCGTTCCGGAACAAGTGAATTCGCGGAGTGCGATCGGTCCGTCGATCCGGGCGTACCGGTCGAGGAACTGGGCGGGGGTCAGGTCGATGGTCTCGGCGCGCAAACCCTTGGGGGCGGCGTCGAACAGGGCACGGTCCAGTGTCAGCAGTGTCATTGCAGGTGAGGTCTTCCCGAAGATCGTCTTCGTTGGCAGTGGGACCAGCAGAACAATGAAAATCAGCCCGCAGCGAGGGGGCCGGTCCGAATCAGACCCCGCTACGGCGGGTTACTACGAGAAGAATCTGCCGTGTGGCTGCCTGCGCGGTCTGCGCAGCAGCGGCCGCGCGGTCGCGGTCAGCGACAAGCAGCGCGGCAAAGCGGTCGGCGGGATTCGGCACGGGATCGAGAATAGGTCGATCGTCGCGAAACCGCAACCTACTTATCGTCCCGACGTGTCTACCCGTGAGTACTATCACCGCAGCTCAGCGGCGGCTCGCCCCGGGCCGGTACCGTGGACTCATGGGTACGGTCTTCGCGATGACGATCCCCGGGCTGGCGATCCTGCTGATCCTGCTCGCGCTGCTCGAGGTGGTGGTCAACCGGCTGACCGGGACGCGGGTGCTGCCGTGGACACGCAAACGCACCGGCCCCGCGGTGGCGGCGACCGGGTTCGAGCACCTCACCGCGATGTTCCAGGGGTCCAAGCAGCACGAGTTCGAACAGCGCCAGAGCACCCTGATGCACCGGGAGACGCCGTCGGAGGGCGCCCCGCCGCGGGATCAGGTGGATCTGGCGGGTGGGTCGGCCCGGTTGGTCGCGCGCGAACGCTGAACCGCCGCGACCTGGCACTGTCCGGTCAGCCGGCCAGCCGCTCGACCGAACCGAGTGCCCGCGCCGAACCGTCGACATCCACCTGCAGGTGCAGGCCGCCGGGCTGCAGGCTGGTGCGCAGGACGACCTTGTCGCCCATCATCACCGGGCCGACATGCTCGACGATCGCCCGGTACGGCAGTTCGTGGTGGTCGGGATGCGCGGCGAGGGCTTCCTCGACCGCCTCCCAGTAGACGGCGTTGTTGACGTGGCCGAGCCGGTCCACGTCGGTCACCCGGAGTGGGAACGACACCGCCTCCGCAGCGGCGCCGTCGAGCTCGGTGAGCGCGGCGCGCCAGCGCAGCCGGTGCTCGGTGGTGCTGGCCAGCATCGGCGCCATGAACGCGTCGCTCATCCGCGCCGGACGGCCCGCCACCGGGTCGATGTGGATCAGGAACGCGGCGGCCTCGATGTGGCCGCCCCGCTCCCCTTTGAGCTGAATCCGCATGTCGCACCAGCGATTCGACAGCGAGTCGGCCCAACGGTGTAGGTGCACCCGGTCGCCGAAGACGATCGGCTCGTAGACGTCGATGACGGTGCGCCGCACGATCCACGCCTGGTGCGCGTCGCCGTCCTCGACGGCGTCGAGATGGTCGAACCCGATGTCCTGCAGATACCGTGCCACCGCGTCCAGGCGCAGCCGGTCGCGGCCGTCGGTGTCCCCGAGGCGCACCGGCCACGACGTCGTGAAGGCCTGCTCGATATCGGGGCAGTCGGGCAGCGGGGTCGCGATGACATCGGTAGTCATGTGTCCGATGCTGCCATATTCCGCCGCTGCCGCTGCCCGGCGCCGAGGCGTTTCGCGCCGCCGGAATCAGGCGCGTTCGGCGGCGGCCTTGACCCCCGCGACGTGGGTGGTCCACATCCCGCGCGCGTGCTCGGCCTCCTCCTCGGTGGCGTTGTTGTCCTGACTCAGCGACAACCGCGTGGTCGTGTCGTCCCCGGTGAGTTCGTAGGTGAGCGTGTGATAGTTCTCGGGCAGGTCGTCCTGGCCGCTCAGCGGGCTGTAGTGGGTGACCTTCAGCAACCGCCCCGGCTCGACCGCGAGAATCTCACCACGGTCCTCGTAGGACTTCCCCTCGTACTCCCCCTGCCACACGATCGGGCTCCCCGGCTGCCAATCGGTGTTCACCTCGGCACCGAACATGAACCGGCGAATCTGCTCCGGGTCGGTCAGCACGTCCCATACCCGCTGCGGAGAGGCGCTGATCTCGGTCTGCACAGTCGCGACGAATCCGGTCATGATGCTCAACTCCTTCGGTCGACCACCCAACACTACGACCGCGTAACCCCCGGCGTCTTGGACAAAGGCGTCACGATCCGCCGACCGGAAACGTGCAGGTGGGCGAGATCGCCGGGGCGGACCCTCCCGCCCCGGCGCCGATGCTCAGTGGGCCGCCGAATCCCAGCTGCGGCCCGTGCCGACCGAGACGGTCAGCGGCACCGACAGCTCGATGGCCGAGGACATCTGTTCGCGGGCAAGGGCTTCCAGTGCCTCACGTTCGCCGTCGGCGACCTCGAAGACGAGTTCGTCGTGGATCTGCAGGAGCATGCGCGAGCGCAGGCCGGCCTCGCGCATCGCGGTGCGCACATTGATCATCGCGACCTTGATGATGTCGGCGGCGGTGCCCTGGATGGGGGCGTTGAGGGCCATGCGCTCGGCGGCCTCGCGGCGCTGGCGGTTGCTGGAATCCAGGTCGGGCAGGTAGCGGCGGCGGCCGAACAGCGTTTGGGTGTAGCCGACCTTGCGGGCCTGCTCGACGACCTCGGCCAGGTAGTCGCGGATGCCACCGAAGCGGTCGAAGTAGACGTCCATCTGCTCCTTGGCCTCGGCGGTGCTGATCTTCAGCTGCGCCGAGAGCCCGTAGGAGCTCAGGCCGTAGGCCAGACCGTAGGACATGGCCTTGATCCGGCGGCGCATCTCCGGGTTCACCTCCGACAGCGGGATGTCGAAGGCCTTGGACGCGACGAAGGTGTGCAGGTCCTCGCCGGAGTTGAACGCCTCGATCAGGCCCTCGTCACCGGACAGGTGCGCCATGATCCGCATCTCGATCTGGCTGTAGTCGGCGGTCATCAGCTCGGTGTAGCCGGGGCCGACGACGAAGGTGTCGCGGATCTGGCGGCCGGTGTCGGTGCGGATCGGGATGTTCTGCAGGTTCGGCTCGGTCGAGGAGAGCCTGCCGGTGGCGGCGATGGTCTGGTTGAAGGTGGTGTGCACGCGGCCGTCGTCGGCGACCGACTTGAGCAGGCCGTCGACGGTCACCTTGAGCCTGGTCGCGTCGCGGTGCGCGAGCAGGTGCTCCAGGAAGGCGTGGCCGGTCTTCTCGAACAGCGATTCCAGCGCGTCGGCGTCGGTGGTGTAGCCGGTCTTGGTGCGCTTGGTCTTGGGCATGTCGAGCTCGTCGAACAGCACCACCTGCAGCTGCTTGGGCGAGCCGAGGTTGATCTGCTTGCCGATCACCTCGTATGCCGAGTTCGCCGCCTCGGTCACCCGGTCGGCGAACTGGCGCTGCAGCGACTCGAGCTGGGCCACGTCGACGGCGATGCCCGCCTCTTCGAGCCGGCCGAGCACGTCGAGCAGCGGCAGCTCCATCTCGTCGAGCAGGGCGGTCGACTCGATCGCGGCCAGCTCGGTGTCGAGCGCGTCGGCGAGATCGGCGACCGCGCGGGCACGCAGCATCTGCTCGCGCGCGGTCTCGGCGGCGACGGTGTCCTCGTCGTCGAGCAACGACAGCTGGCCCGAGTCGCCGGTCTCGGCGCGCAGTTCGCGCTTGAGGTAGCGCAGGGACAGATCGTCGAGGTTGAAGCTGCGCTGGCCGGGCCGGACCAAGTAGGCCGCCAGCGCGGTATCGCTGGAGAGACCGGCCAGGGTGAAGCCGCGACCGCGCAGCGCGTGCCCGGCGGCCTTCGCCTCGTGCAGCGCCTTGGGTACGGCAGGGTCGGCCAGCCAGGCGCCCAGCGCCGCCTCGTCCTCGGGGGTGAGTACGGTGAGATCGATGTAGCCGCCTTCACCGTCACCGGCGGCGATGGCGAGGGCACGGGCGTCGCCGTGCACCGGGGTGCCGGTGCCGACCACCGACAGACCTTGGCGCACACCGGCTTTCGCGTGCTCGGCCAGCCAGCCGGCCACCGCGCCCTGGTCGAGGGCGCCACCGCTGATCTCGAAGCCCGATTCGGCCTCGGGCTCGGCGGAGCCGAGGGTCTCGAAGAGCCGGTCGCGCAGCACCCGGAATTCCAGGTCGTCGAAGAGCTGGTGGATCTTCTCCCGGTCCCACGGCGCCTGCGCCAGCTGGTCGGGGGCGTAGGGCAACGGCACCTCGCGCACCATCTCGGTGAGCTGGCGGTTGAGCACGACGCTGGACAGGTTGGCGCGCAGCGCGTCGCCCACCTTGCCCTTCACCTGGTCGACCTTGTCGACGAGCGTGGCCAGGTCGCCGTATTCGCGGATCCACTTGGCCGCGGTCTTCTCGCCCACACCGGGGATGCCGGGCAGGTTGTCGCTCGGGTCGCCGCGCAGCGCCGCGTAGTCCGGGTACTGGGCCGGGGTGAGTCCGTACTTGGTCTCCACCTCGGCCGGGGTGAAGCGGGTGAGATCGGAGACGCCCTTGCGCGGATAAAGGACGGTGACGTCGTCGTTGACCAGCTGGATGGCATCGCGGTCACCGGTGACGATGAACACCCGGTACCCCTGGGCGACGGCCTGGGTGGTGAGCGTGGCGATCACGTCGTCGGCCTCGTAGCCGTCGATCGCCATCACCGGGATACCGAGCGCGCCGAGCACGTCCTTGGTGAGCTCGACCTGACCGCGGAACTCGTCGGGCGTCGCGCTGCGATTGGCCTTGTACTCCGGGTACGCCTCGGTGCGGAAGGTCTTGCGGGACACGTCGAACGCCGCGGCCACATGGCTGGGCTTCTCGTCGCGCAGCAGATTGATGAGCATCGAGGTGAACCCGTACACCGCGTTGGTGGTCTGCCCGGTGACGGTCTTGAAGTTCTCCGCCGGTAGCGCGAAGAACGCGCGATAGGCCAGCGAGTGCCCGTCCAGGAGCAGCAGCGTGGGCCGCTCACCGCCCGAATCGGTGGTCGTTGTCGATGCCTGCGCAGTCGTCGGTGAACTCACCCGGATGAGTGTAGGGACCACCACCGACACCCCCGAACCCCGCCGCGCCGGTCGGGGCAGGCGGTGCCGACGAAATCGGCCCCCGCACCGCTCGCGAAGCGGTACGGGGGCCGATTGCCGTGCGATTCCCGGATCAGTCGTGGCCCAGGTAGGCGGACATGACGGCGGGGTCGGTGAGCAGGGCGGCGCCCGCTCCGGTCTTGGTGACCTCGCCGGTTTCCAGGATGTAGGCGCGGTCGCTGCGGGTCAGGGCCTGCTGGGCGTTCTGCTCGACGAGCAGGACGGTGGTGCCCTGGCGGTTGATCTCGCTGATGATCTTGAAGATCTGCTGGATCACCATGGGGGCCAGACCCATCGATGGTTCGTCGAGCAGCAGCAGCTTCGGGCGGGCCATCAGGGCTCGGCCGATGGCCAGCATCTGCTGTTCACCGCCGGAGAGCGTGCCGCCGACCTGTTTGCGGCGTTCGGCCAGGCGCGGGAACAGTTCGAAGATCCAGTCCAGGGTCTGCTGGTATTCGGACTTCTGCTCGAACGGCCTGCCGTAGCAACCCATGTCGAGGTTCTCCGCCACGGTCATGCCGGGGAACACCCCGCGACCTTCCGGCGCCTGGATCAGGCCGTGCACCACCCGGTCGTGCGCCTTCATCGAGGTGATGTCCTTGCCCTCGAACAGGATCTTGCCCGAGGTGAGCGGCAGCAGACCCGACAGCGCGCGCATGGCGGTCGTCTTGCCCGCGCCGTTGGCGCCGAGCAGGGTGATCAGCTCGCCCTGGTCGACCGACAGCGAGATCCCGTGCAGCGCTTCGATTCTGCCGTAGTTCACGACCATGTCGCGGACCTCGAGCAGCGGTACCCGCTGCTCGACCTCGGCCTCGGGCTCCTCCCGCGCCGCTTCCACCACCGTGGCAGGCGCCTGCGTCGGCGCCGCTTCCGCCGTGGCGGCGGCACCGGCCCCCTCGCGCACCTCTTCGACCGTGTCCGCGTCGGGCACACCGAGATACGCCGCGATGACCGCCGGATCCTCGCGCACCTGGGCGGGCAGGCCGTCGGCGATCTTGCGCCCGAACTCGAGCACCACGATCCGGTCGGTCACGCCCATCACCAGGCGCATGTCGTGCTCGATCAGCAGCACGGTGTACCCGTCGTCGCGGATCTTGCGGATCAGATCCATCAGCGCCGACTTCTCGCTCGGGTTGAACCCGGCGGCCGGTTCGTCCAGGCACAGCAGCTTCGGCTCGGTCGCCAGCGCCCGCGCGATCTCGAGCCTGCGCTGATCACCGTAGGAGAGGTTGCGCGCCTTCTCCACCGCGCGCGGCGCGATGCCGACGAACTCGAGCAGCGCCATGCCACGCTCGATGGCGTCGCGCTCCTCCCGCCGGTGCTTCGGGGTACGGAACACCGCACCGGGCACCGAGGTGGAGTGGCGGGCATCGGTGCCGACGACCACGTTCTCCAGCGCCGTCATCTCCCCGAAGAGCCGCACGTTCTGGAACGTGCGGGCGATACCCATCCGGGTGATCTCGTTGCGCTTGGTCTTGGCCAGCGGCCGCCCGTCGAAGTGCACACTGCCGCCGGCCGGCTTGTAGACGCCGGTGATCGCGTTGAAGCAGGTGGTCTTGCCCGCGCCGTTGGGGCCGATCAGGCCGAGGATCTCGCCGCGGCGGATCTCGAAGCTGACCCCGTCCAGCGCGGTCAGACCGCCGAACTTCACCGTCAGGCCGTCGGTGCGCAGCAGCGCCTCGCCCACCTCGGTCTCGATCGCGCGATGCGGCGCGACCACCTCGGCGACCGTCCCGGCGTCGCCGAGTTCGGGCAGTACCGCGGTGACGTCGACCTCGCCTGCCGGTTCGACCTCCGGCACGGGCTTGTACCCGGCCGACATGTCCTCGTTGTCGTACAGCGCGTCCCCTGCGCCCGGCCCCGTCATCGCCCTGCTCCGATCAGTTCGGCCGCCGGCTTGCGCACGACCGCCTGGTACACCTGCCTGCCGTAGGTGAGCAGTTTCTGCCGCACCGGGAACAGACCCTGTGGCCGCAGAATCATCATCACCACCAGCGCGATGCCGAAGTAGAAGTACTTCAGGTCACCGAGCGTCTGCGCGCCACCCTTGCGGAACAGCAGCACGCTGCCCAGCAGCAGCAGGCCGAAGACCACCGCGACGATCGACACGGTGATCACCCCGCGCCTGGCCCACACGCCGAGCGCGGCACCGCGCCACCGCCACAGCAACCACAGGCCGACCAGCAGCGCGATATCGAGCCCGAGCAGCAGATAGCCCGTCGACTCGCTCGACACCAGCTGCACCGACTGCAACCGCATCGGCAGGTACGCGATGAGGAAGGCGCCGACGATCACGCCGAGCTTGTTGCCCGAGCCACCGAGCACGACGGCGCACAGGAACAGCATCGACAAGATGATGTCGAACTGCTTCGGGTTCACATAGGTGACCTGACCGGCGTACATGGCGCCCGACAGGCCGCCGACGGAGGCGCCGATCACGAAGGCCCACAGCTTGAACTTGAAGGTCGGCACGCCCATGATCTCGGCGGCGTCCTCGTCCTCGCGGATCGCGACCCAGGAGCGGCCGACCCGGCTGCGCTCGAGGTTGCCGATGACCAGCAGGACCACGACGACCAGCGCCATGCCGAGCCAGAACCACCAGGTGCCGTTGTTGGCCCGCTCCAGCGGGTTCGAGCTGTCGGGATCACCGAGGTTGCCCGGGGAGAAGTAGCCACCGGGATGCGCTTCGGATTCGCCGACCTGCGGGTAGGCGATCTTGGACAACCCGAGGCTGCCGTTGGTCAGTTCCTCGAGATTGTCGGCCATCAGGCGGACGATCTCACCGAAGCCCAGCGTCACGATCGCCAGATAGTCGCCGCGCAGCCGCAGGGTCGGCGCGCCGAGCACGAGACCGGCGAACGCGGTCAGCGCAACCGCGATCGGCAGGCACGCCAGCCAGGCCCAGCTGGGATTGAGCCAGCCGCCGTCGGTCTGGTTCCACGGACTGTTCGGACTGGTCAGCAGGCCGACCGTGTAGGCGCCGACAGCGTAGAAACCGACATAGCCGAGGTCGAGGAGACCGGCCTGGCCGACGACCACGTTCAGGCCGATGGCGATCAGCGCGTACATCGCGAACTGCGCCATCACGCCGCCGAAACTCACGCCGGGGGTGTCGATAAACGGGGGCGGGTACAGCGGCAGGATCGCCAGCACGGCGATGACCGGCACGCCGACGGCCCATTGGCCCGGCCGGGACAGCCCGTCCCACCAGTCGCGGATCGCGTCGCCGAGGCCGCGCCGATCCTGGTCCTGCACCGGGGTTTTCGTCAGGTCGGTCATGCGCGCGCCCTCCCCAGGCTCTCGCCGAGGATGCCGGTCGGCCGGAACATCAGCACGGTCACCAGCAGAACGAACGCGACCACGTCACGCCATTCGTTGCCGAACAGGATCTGCCCGTATTGCTCGGCGACGCCGAGGATCATGCCGCCGAGCAGCGCGCCGCGCAGGTTGCCGATACCGCCGAGCACCGCGGCGCTGAAAGCCTTGATACCGAGAATGAAACCGCCGGAGAAGATGATGCCGGTGGGAATGTAGAGCGTGTACAGCATCGCGGCCGCACCGGCCAGCAGACCGCCGATGAGGAAGGTCAGCACGATCACCCGCTCGCGCGAGACACCCATCAGGGTGGCGGTGTCGGGATCCTGGGCCACCGCGCGGATGGCGCGGCCGAATTTGGTTCTGTTGATGAGGATCTCGGTGGTGATCGCGAGCACGATGGCCGCGGCGAAGATCACCAGCGCCACATTGGTGACCTGCGCGCCGAGGAAGGTGAACTGCACCTTCGGCTCCACGAGCCGGATCCCGGTCTGGGCGTTGGAGCCGCCGAGACCGGGCTTGATCTTGGGCAGGATGTAGTGGACGAACTCCTGGATCACGAACGACATGCCGATCGCGGTGATCAGGAACGCCAGCGGTTTGGCTCCGCGCCTGCGCAACGGGCGGTAGGCCACCCGCTCGAGCCCGATCGCGGCGATACCCGAGACCAGCATGCCGAACAGCATCGCCAAGCCGAGATAGATCACCGTCAGCAGGACGCCCTGGGAGTACGCGTTGCCGCTGGGGGCGAAGCCGAGCAGCTCCAGCCCCACGTAGGTACCGAACATGCCGAGCATGAAGATCTCGGAATGCGCGAAGTTGATCAGTCGCAGCACGCCGTAGACCAGGGTGTAGCCGACGGCGACCAACGCGTAGATCGATCCGTAGGTGAGTCCGTCGACGGTCAATCGCCAGAACTGGTCGATCACCCCGGAGACGTTGAAATCGATGGACCCCTCGGCCAACAGGGTCACACCGAGCGATGCCGCTGATGTCATGATTTCTCTCGCGTCAGGCAAGCGGTGGGGGGGGGGGGTGGCCCCGCCCCCCCCCCCCCACCCACCGCGACCGGGCGAAGGGCTACGCGGTCAGTGCGCTCGCTCGAAGAACTGAGCCGGGTCGAGCGTGTGGAGGCTGGTCCAGCGCGGTTCCTGAACCGGGGCTCCGGCATCGTCGGCGGCGTCGAAATAGCCCTGTAGTTCCAGCGCCAGCCGCGGATTCTCATCTACGCGCCGGGCGATCGTGTACAGCACCGCGAGCACGTGCAGACACCGTGCGGTCCGCGCCGAACACGAGCAATCGGTGCTCACCAGGGTCGGCGCGGGAGAGTGTCCGGCATCGAGCAGCGCCCGGTGCATCTCGTCGGTGAGCACGGTCGGATCGGGGATCGCCCGCGCGATCACGGTGACCGCCGACCGTGCCAGCGGCGCCACCTCGACATGCGCGATCGATGCCTTTCCGCCGCGATGCAGGTGCGCGCGCACCGTCCGCGCCTCGATCTCAGTGCGTACCCCGTCGTTGCGGGCGATGCTGCGGGCGCGCGGCAGCAGCGGTTCGGGGCGGGTCTGGCGCAGCGGTTCGGCCAGCCGCACCCAGTCCCTGCCCCACGCCGTGTAACCGAATTCGTTGTCGGCCATCAGTTCTCTCGCTTCCGTCGCAGGATGTCGACGAGGGCGTCGTCGTCGAGCCGGGCCAGGTCGGCGATCCCGGCCGCATCCGAGAGGTCGGTGAGCGCCGACTTGCGGGTGTGCATCGCCGCGATGTGCTCCTCGACGGTGGTCGCGCTGGTCAGCGTGGTGACGGTGACGGTGCGGGTCTGCCCGATCCGGTGCGCGCGGTCCGAGGCCTGCGCCTCGACGGCGGGATTCCACCAGCGATCGAAATGGATCACATCGGCCGCGCGGGTGAGGGTGAGTCCGGTGCCCGCGGCCCGCAGGCTCAGCACGAGCACCGGTGGGCCGTCCGGGGATTGGAACGCGGTGACGATCCCGGCGCGCTGGTCGGCGTCGAGCCCGCCGTGGAAGAACGGCGCGTCGACCCCGAACTGTTCGGCGAGATGACGCACCAGCAGCTCACCGGTCTGGCGGTACTGGGTGAAGATCAGCGTCGGGTCGCCGGTGTCGAGATTGGTGGCGACGATGTCGGTGCACAGGTCGAGCTTGCCGGAGCGGCCTGCCAGTTCGCCCAGGTCGCCGGAGACCAGCCCGGGATGATTGCACGCCTGTTTGAGGTGGGTGAGCGCGGCGAGTACCCGGCCTTGCCGTTGCAGACCGGAACCGAAGCCCTCGTCGAGCGCCTCGGCCAGGACCGCGTCGTACACCCGCTCCTGCTCGGCGGTCAGATCGCACAGCAGATCGCTGTGGATCTTCGCAGGCAGCGATGCCGCGACGTGAATCTTCTTGCGGCCGAGCACCACCGGCTCGACGGCATCGCGCAACCGGGCCGCCGCCGCGGCCGAACCCTCCTCGATCGGCCGGACGAACCGGCGCCGGAACTGCGTGCGATGCGCGAACAGTCGCGGCACCGTGAGATTGAGCAGCGCGAACAGTTCGTCGAGATGGTTCTCCACCGGGGTGCCGGTGAGCGCCACCTTGGCGTCCGCGGGCAGGGCACGCGCCGCTCGCGACACCTGGGTGCGCGGATTCTTCAGCGCCTGCGCCTCGTCGAACACCACGGTGGTCCACTGCCTGCCGGTCAGTGCGGCGCCGTGTAGCCGCAGCGTCGGATACCCGGTGACGACGACGGTCCCCGGTGCAGCGGGCACATCGCCGCCACGCCAGGACACCGCCTTCAGGCCCGGCGCGAACCGCGTGATCTCGTGCACCCAGTTGCCCACCAGCGAGGTCGGGCACACCACGAGTTGCGACCCCTCGGCGCGCCCCTGCAGGAACCCGATGGTCTGCACGGTCTTGCCGAGGCCCATCTCGTCGGCCAGCACCGCACCGCCGTACGCGTCGACGGTCTCGCGCAGCCAGCCGACGCCGCGCACCTGATACGGACGCAGCGTGGCGTCCAGGACTTCTGCCAGCTCCGCATCGGCGGCCGCGGTCTCGCGCAGCACGCGCACTGCTCGCTGGGCCGAGACGATCGAGGTGCCGACCGCATCGGGGACGGCGTGCGCAGCGGCGGGTAGTTCGACGGAGACCGCCGACCCGTCGCCGCGTGGTCCCGGCGCACCGGTGCTGCGGCGCGGCGGTGCTGTGGTCGCGCCCGCCGTGGGCGACAGGGCTGCGGGTCGTGCAGCGGCCAGCAGCTCGCGCCAGGCCAGGGCCGACGGCGCGAGGTCCGCGGTGGCGACGCCGGCCAGCTCGGCGGGTGTCACCACGGCGGCCGGGATCTCGACCGGTTCGATCGCGCCGCGCTCGCCCACCGGCAGCGCGAGCGTCAGCGCTTCACGGTCGCCGATACCGGTGGGCGCGGCACCGGCACCGCGACCGGTCCAGGTCCACAGCGCGAACAGATGACGGTCGGGCAGATAGGTGGCCTGGGTGGCGGGCAGAGCGGTCTCCTCTGATCGGGCAACGCGAACAACCGAACAACGTACACTGTACTGAGTTTGTTCCCGAGTGCCAGAAAGGACGGCTCGTGCCCACCGACGGCGTCGAGAAATCCACCGCACAGGCCACCCAGATCCTCGAGCTCCTGTGGCGGCACGCCCTGCCCGCCAAGCCGGGAGCACGCGGCCCGAAACCCGGTCTCACGGTCGACGCCGTGGTCGCCGCGGGTATCGCCCTGGCCGATCGCGAGGGCATCGACAAGCTGACGATCCGCACGGTGGCCGCCGAACTCGGCCTGCGCGCGATGGGCCTTTACACCTACGTGCCGAGCAAGGACGCACTGCTCGTGCTCATGGTCGACGCCGTCGCCGCCGAGGACCCGGCGATACCCGCCGACCTGCCGATCCGGGACCGGATGATCGCGATCGCCACGCGGATCAGAACCGAACTGATCACCCACCCGTGGCTGCTCGAGGTCTCCCCGTGGCGCCAGGTGCTCGGTCCGGCCAGGATGCGCCGCTACGAGAATCAGCTCCGCGCGATCTCCGACGCCGGGCTGACCGACCTCGCCATGGACCGCGCGATCGCGGTGCTCACCGACTTCGCCACCGGCAATGCCCGGCTCGCCGTCGCGGCCGCAGGCGCGGCGGCCCAGCTCAGCGACGCGGACTGGTGGCAGGTGCACGGCCCGCTGCTGGCCGAGGTGATGCCCGCCGCCGACTTCCCCCTCGCCGGCCGGGTGGGTACCGCCGTGGGCGAGCACTATCAGGCACCGGCCGACCCCGACGGCGCCTTCGCCTACGGCGTCGCGACGCTGGTCGACGGCATCCTCGCCGACGCGGGCGACTGACCCCGGACACAACAACAGCGGGCGACCTTTCCAGGTCGCCCGCTGTCGGGTTGTTCTGTTGTCAGATGTGATTGTTTCGGACGCGAGGAGTGGTCAGAGAGCGGGAGCGGATTCCGTGTCGATCACGGCTTCGAGCTCGCGCAAGCGGTCCATGTGTTCATTCGCGTGGTGCTGGCAGAAGAGCAACTCGCCACCCGCGGGAAGAACGGCACGCACTCGGGCAGCCGCCCCGCAACGATCGCAACGATCGACCGCGGTCAGTGGGGTGCTGGTCAGGGTTCCTGGCATGACTCCTCCGTCCCGGCTCCCGGCGCTGCGTGGCCGTTCGCCTAGGTGTGGGCCCCGTGGTCACTCCACGAGGCTCGCATCCGCTACTTCCCAGCAGGGGTACGACTACTCTGTCAGACGTTCGGGGTTCAGGCTTTGTTCCCGGAAGTGAATCTTTGTGTTTTCGATAACACGACCTGCGGTTTCGCTGAAAGCGAACACCACCGGTCACCGTCTCGAGCCCCTGCCGATCACCCACGGCGCCGTCGCTGCCACCTCCCACTCGAACCTGTCACTCATCGATCTGTCGCTCGCTGCGGTGTTGCCCGTTACCCGCGGTACGCAACACCGAACCGAACCGCATCGTCGATCCTGTGTCAGGGTCTTCGACGTCCGAACCTGTTGTCTACCCGGAGATTACCCGTGACATCCGACACCCACACGCTTGTTCACCTGTGTTCTTCCCAAGAATGGGAACATTCCCAGCGAACCGGCGAACGCAGGCCGCCGTCGCTGACCGAGAGCGGCTTCGTCCACCTGTCCACTCCCGCCCAGGTCCACCTGCCCGCCAACCGGCTCTTCGCCGGGCGCACCGACATGATGGTGCTGTGGCTGGATCCCGCCCGGTTCACCGGCGAGGTGAAGTGGGAGCCGGGCGTACCGGGCGATCCGGCCTCGATGCTGTTCCCCCATCTGTACGCCGCGCTGCCGGTGGCCGCGGTGCTCGCGGCCGAGTCGTACCTGCCCGGGGCGGATGGATTGTTCAGCACGCCCCAGCGCGGCGAAGTGGCGTAGACCACATCCGCGGTCACCACACGACTACTGTGGACGGTGTGAACGTCGATGTCACAGCGCTACCGGGGATCGGAGTGCGCAAGGATTTCGAGGTCAAGTCGGGGCGCCGCGTCGGGGTGATCGCCCACCGCAACGGCGACATCGACTTGATCGTGTCCAAACCCGACGACCCGGATGCGATCGCCGCCCAGGTGCCGCTGTGCACCGACGAGGCGTCGGTGCTGGCGAACCTGCTCGGCGCGCCGCAACTGGTCGCCAAACTCAACGACGACCATCGCGACCTACCCGGGATCACCACCCGTCAGCTCGCGATCGGCGACGAATCACCGTTCGCGGGTCGCACATTGGGTGAGACCGGAATGCGCACCCGCACCAAGACCTCGATCGTCGCGGTGATGCGCGCCGGTCAGCTGCACCCGTCGCCCGGCCCGGACTTCACCTTCACCGAGGGTGATCTGCTCGTCGTCGTCGGTACCCCGGACGGCCTGGACGCGGCCGCGAAGATTCTCGCGCACGGCTGACCGCCGTGATCTCGCAGGCCCTGGCTCTGCTCGAGCTCGGCGCGATCTTGTTCGCGCTAGGCATCTTCGGGCGGGTGGCGGGCCGGTTCGGGATGTCGCCGATCCCGCTGTACCTGCTGGGTGGGCTGGCGTTCGGGCGCGGGGGATTCTTCGAGCTGGAGGTAGCCATCGAGTTCGGGCACCTGGCCGGCGAGATCGGCGTCGTGCTGCTGCTGTTGCTGCTCGGGCTGGAGTACACCGCCCCCGAGCTGATGACGGGTCTGCGGCGCTCCTGGGCGGCGGGCGTGCTCGATATGGTGGCCAACGCGCTGCCCGGCGTCGCGGTGGCGCTGATCCTGGGCTGGGGCGTGACCGGCGCCGTCGTCCTCGGCGGCGTCACCTACATTTCGTCGTCGGGGATCGTGGCCAAGGTGCTCGACGACCTGGGCCGCCTCGGTAACCGTGAGACGCCGGTCGTGCTGTCGATCCTGGTCTTCGAGGACCTGGCGATGGCGGTGTATCTGCCGATCCTGACGATGATGCTGGCCGGGCTGAGCCTGCTCAGCGGGCTGGTGTCGCTGGCGATCGCCCTGGCCACCATCTCGGTGGTGCTGGTGGTGGCGTTGCGCTTCGGCAGGCTGGTCTCGGCGGTGCTCGACAGCGCCGACCGCGAGGTGTTCCTGCTGCAACTGCTCGGCGCCGCGCTGCTGGTGGCCGGCGCGGCCTCGGCGCTGAACGTCTCGGCCGCGGTCGGCGCGTTCCTGCTCGGCATCGCGATCTCCGGTTCCACCGCGCGCGAGGCGGCGAAACTGCTGGAGCCGCTGCGTGATCTGTTCGCCGCGATCTTCTTCGTCGCCTTCGGGCTGTCGATCGATCCGGCCGCGGTGCCGCAGGTGTTCGGCTGGGCGGTCGCGCTGGCGGTGGTCACCACCGGCACCAAGGTGGCCGTCGGCTGGTGGGCGGCGAGCAGGCAGGGGATCCGCCGGATGGGCCGCGCCAGGGCGGGCGCCGCGCTGGTGGCGCGCGGCGAGTTCTCCATCGTCATCGCGGGTCTGGCCGTCGCCTACGGCAAGGCCGACGCGCGGCTGGCCGCCCTCGCCTCGGCCTATGTGCTGCTGATGGCGATTCTCGGACCGATCGCGGCCAGGGTCGTCGAGCCGGCCGTCGAATTCACCCGGCGCCGTGCCGATGTGGCGGCGAGCTGATCAGTCGACGACCCGGCGCGGCCAGCTGCCCGCGCCGTCGTAGACCAGTTCCTCGGTGCGGTACTCGATGTGCTCGCGCGTCGGCGCGCCGGGCGCGGGGGGCAGGGGAGCGGGCGGAATCGGTTGCCGCCGATGGGGTTTCGGCTGATGCCGGGAGGTCAGCCACATCCGCGGCAGCGCCTCCTCGTTCTCGATCTCGGTGAGGCTCACGCTGATCAGCACCAGCATGGTGACGATGCTGCTCACCCCGATCAGCGGCGCCAGCAGATCCATCGCGCCCGAGCCGGTCGGCGGCGCGGCGTGATGGTTGGAGTGGGCGTGCATGGCGGCCATACCGGTGTAGTGCATTCCGGTGACGGCCACACCCATGATGATCGCCGCGCCCACCGTCGCGAGAAAACCCTTGACGCGCAACGTGAACCAGAGCGCCACGATCGAAGCCACCACCGCGATCACCATCGACAGCGTGACGATCTTCGGGTCGTAGGACACCGTCGCCGTCGACTTCATCGCGTACATGCCGGTGTAGTGCATGGTGCCGACGCCGAGGCCGGTGATCGTGCCGCCCGCGAGCAGCGAGCGCAGTGTCGGCTGGGGCTTGTTGACCATGAACAGCCCGATTCCGACCACCACCATCGCGGTGACCGCGCTGAACAGCGTCAGGGGGAGGTCGTAGCGGATCTCCGCGCCGCGGATGGTGAAACCGAGCATGGCGATGAAATGCATGACCCAGATGCCGGTTCCGCCGATGGCGATCGCTGCGCCGATCAGCCAGCCGACCCGTCCCTCCACCGCGTTGCGGCCGCGGGCCGCGCACTGCAGACCGAGCAGGCAGCCGGTGACGGACATGAAATACGCGAGAACGGGGGTGAACCAGCCGTAGCTGAAGTGATAGATGTCGAGCACGCCGCGAAAACCCTCAATGCCGTACCGGAGACCGGCGGCGGTAGAACGAAAAACTGTCTGTGACAATACGGTGAAGATCGCGAATCCGCGGCGTTCACAGTGCAATTCAGCACTGTGCGTTTGATCACGAAAAGGTTACCGTATCCGGTTTATTGGCAATACAGACCGTTCGGCATTTTTGTTCGGAAATGAAAAGAGGCCCGTATCCATCCGGATGAATGGATACGGGCCTCGCGGAGCCTGTGCGGTCAGTCGAGGTAGTCGCGCAGCACCTGCGACCGGCTCGGGTGCCGCAGCTTGCTCATCGTCTTCGACTCGATCTGGCGGATGCGCTCGCGTGTCACGCCGTAGACCTGACCGATCTCGTCGAGGGTGCGCGGCTGACCGTCGGTCAGGCCGAAGCGCAGCCGGACCACGCCCGCCTCACGCTCGGACAGCGTCTCCAGCACCGACTGCAGCTGATCCTGCAGCAGGGTGAAGCTCACCGCGTCGACCGCGACGACGGCCTCGGAGTCCTCGATGAAGTCACCGAGCTGGCTGTCGCCCTCGTCGCCGATGGTCTGGTCCAGCGAGATCGGCTCACGCGCGTACTGCTGGATCTCCAGCACCTTCTCCGGCGTGATGTCCATTTCCTTGGCCAGCTCCTCCGGGGTGGGCTCACGGCCCAGGTCCTGGAGCAGCTCGCGCTGGATGCGGCCGAGCTTGTTGATGACCTCGACCATGTGCACCGGGATACGGATGGTGCGGGCCTGGTCGGCCATGGCGCGGGTGATGGCCTGGCGGATCCACCACGTCGCGTAGGTCGAGAACTTGTAACCCTTGGTGTAGTCGAACTTCTCGACCGCGCGGATCAGACCGAGGTTGCCCTCCTGGATCAGGTCCAGGAACGCCATGCCGCGACCGGTGTAGCGCTTGGCCAGCGAGACGACCAGGCGCAGGTTGGCCTCGAGCAGGTGGTTCTTGGCGCGGTTGCCGTCGCGCACGATCCAGTTGAAGTCGCGGCGGGTGGTCACCGACAGCTTCTCGCCCGCCTCGGCGAACTCGCGCATCTTCTCCGCGGCGAACAGGCCGGCCTCGATCCGCTTGGCGAGTTCGACCTCCTCCTCCGCGTTCAGCAGCGCGACCTTGCCGATCTGCTTGAGGTAGGCGCGCACCGAGTCGGCGGAGGCGGTGAGCTCGGCGTCCTTGCGCGCCTGACGCAGCGCCTCGGACTCCTCCTCGTCCCAGACGAAATCGCCGGAGGCCTTGTCCTTCTCGGACGGCTCCTCGGTCTCGGCTTCCTCGGTGGTGTCCTCGGCCACCTCTTCGACCAGGGCGTCGCCGTCGGTGAGCTCGTCCTCGGAGACCTCGAGATCGCCGAGATCGTCGAGTTCGATCGCCTCGTCGTCGAGCTGTTCCTCGCCACCCTCGGCCGAGGTCGCCTTCTTCGCGGCGGTCTTCTTGGCCGGTGCCTTCTTGGCGGCAGCCTTCTTCGCCGGTGCCTTCTTGGCAGCGGCCTTCTTCGCCGGCGCCTTCTTGGCGGCGGCCTTCTTGGCCGGCGCCTTCTTGGCCGTGGTGGTGGCGTCGGCGTCGGCGTCGGCCGAGTCGGCGGTCTGACGGGTATTCGTGGCTACCACGTACGCCCTTTCGTGACGGTCTCGTGCGGCGTCACGCCAGAGTGGTTTTCCGGCGGAGCGGTCGGTCGGGTTGCACCGGCGGTGCGTCGGTCGGGTGAAGCCGGTATGTTCACCGGTCTTCTCGCGACCGGCCGCGGCCGGAAGGTTTCACCGGCTCACCGCCGGACGTGTTCCATTGTAACGATCCAACCAGGGTACTCATGGCACGATGCCACCGAGGCGTTGCGCCGCCCTGCGCGCCGCGCTACGGCGCGATGCCCGAATCGATGGCCATGGCGGCGCCGACGATACCCGCGGTGTTCTTCAGAACGGCCGGAATCACCGGAGTTCGGTTGGTGAGCAAGGGTATCCACTGGTCGTGATCACGGCTGATGCCGCCGCCCGCCACGATCACGCTCGGCCAGAACAGGTCCTCGATGTGGCCCAGCACGGTGCTCACCCGCTCGGCCCACTGCGGGTAGGTCAGCTCCTCGCGGTCCTTCACCGAGGCGGCGGCCAGGTGCTCGGCCTCGGCGCCGGTGACCACCAGGTGGCCGAGCTCGGAGTTGGGCACGAGGGTGCCGTTGTACATCAGCGCCGAGCCGATGCCGGTGCCGAAGGTGAGCAGCAGCGTCAGCCCGGTGAGGTCGCGGGCGGCGCCGTAGCTGTCCTCGGCCAGGCCCGCGGCGTCGGCGTCGTTGAGGACCGTCACCTCGCGCCCGTCCAGCGCCTTGGCGAACAGCGAGCGCGCGTCGGTGCCGATCCACCCGTGGTCGACGTTGGCGGCGGTCCTGGCGTGTCCGTCGAGCACCACGCACGGCAGCGTCAGGCCGACCGGACCGTCCCACTGCGCCTGCGCGACGAGCTCGGCCACCGCACCGGCGACCGCGTCCGGGGTGGACGGCTGTGGCGTGGCGATCTTGATTCGGTCGTGGGTCAGCGTGCCGGTGGCCAGATCGACCACCGCGCCCTTGACGCCGCTGCCGCCGATATCGATACCGAAGGCGTGCCCTCGAGCAGACATGGTTCAACCCCTCGCTGGTGCGGTCGATGTGCCTGACAAAGAGTAGCGGTAGTCACGTCCCGGGCGAGTCGACCCGGCATGTGATGGCATGGAGTGGTGCCCGAACCCGCAGCCTTCGAGACCACCGCCCCCACCGTCGCCGCCGATTACGACGAGTTGCGTTCGCTCGCCGTGGAACTCGCCGAAGCGGCCGCCGCGCACGTGCGTGCCCGCAGACCCGAGGTGTTCGCCGACGGTGGTCCCGCCGAGGGCGCCGTGGCCACCAAGGGACACGTCACCGATCCCGTCACCGTCGTCGACACGGAGTCCGAGCAGCTGATCCGTGGGCTGCTCGCCGTGCGCAGGCCCGCCGACGCGATCCTCGGCGAGGAGGGCGGCGGCGATGTCGGGGCGAGTGCGCCGGGCACTGTCACCTGGGTCGTCGACCCGATCGACGGCACCGTCAACTTCCTGTACGGGCTGCCCGGCTACGCCGTCTCGGTGGCCGCGGTGCGCGACGGCAGTCCGGTCGCGGGCGCGGTGGTCGACGTGGCGACGGCCACCACCTACAGCGCCGCGCGTGGCGGTGGCGCCACGGCGGTGCGTGCCGACGGCACCAGCACGACCTTGACCTGTGCCAGGGAGGACTCCCTGGCGGTGGCGCTGGTGGCCACCGGCTTCGCCTACGGCAGGCAGCGCCGGGCCCGGCAGGCTCAGCTGCTGACCGAGATCCTGCCGGAGATCCGCGACATCCGCAGGCTCGGTGCGGCGGCCATGGACCTGTGCCACGTCGCGGCGGGCGAACTGGACGCCTACTACGAGCACGGCCTCAACGCCTGGGACTGGGCGGCGGGTGCGCTGATCGCCGCCGAGGCGGGCGCTGTCGTGCGCGTCCCCGAGGTCACCGTCGGCGGTGCCGCGGGGGAGATCACGATCGTCGCCGCTCCCGGAGTGGCCGGGGAGCTGACCGCGTTGCTCGAGCGCGTCGGCGCCACCGAGTCGCTGCCGGACTGAACCGCGACGACGTTCCCGGCGTCAGCGCCGGGAACGTCGTCGGTTCAGCACTTGACGTCGCGGGCGGCGTCGATCAGCGCGGGGTCGATCGACGACGAGCTGGCGCCGGGCGCCAGGTTCTTCAGTGCCCGCAGGACCGCCTCGGCGTCGGCGCCGGGCCGCAGCGATTCGCCGAAGGCCAGGCCGAGGACCAGGTCGACCGAGTCGTCGGTGCGCGGGTCCTCGATCAGTTCGGCGCACGGTGCGATCAGCTGGACCGAAGCGGCCGCCGGCCTGCCGTTGACGCCGAAGCGGATCTGCCCGGTGCAATTGAGGTCGCCGCTGACATAGACCGGATCGTTACCGACCTGTGTCCCCGGCGCGCCCGCGAAGCCGAGGTCGCCCAGCGCGGAGGCGATGTTGCCGGCCTGACCGCTCTTGCCGTTGGCGTTGAAGACCCTGACCTTCGACTCCGCCAGTGCCGCGGGATCGACCTCGTCGAGGCGGGCGGGGCCCACCCGCGTGCCGAGGGGCGCGGGCTGGGCCGCGTTGGTGGCCGTCGGCGTGCTCGGTGCGTTGCAGGCCATCGGCTCGTTGCTGTCGTCATGGGTGCGAAACGCCGTGATCCAGACGAGCAGGCTCACCAGAGCCAGCACGAGGACCAGCGCAAGCCAGACCTCGGGCCGCCGTCGCGGGAAGGGTTTGCCGTCGCGATCGGTCGCGCTGCCTTCGGTGATCAGTGAAACCACGCGCTCACTCTACGAGCCCGGCGGCCATGTGCGGGTGCGGGATGTCTCGGCGAGTTTCCCGGCAGGTGAAGATTCGTCGTCGGTTTCGACTCGGCCGGGTTTTGATTGCGACATTTGTCCGTAGGTCCGCTATTGTCTGCCCGCCCAGATCGAATAATCACCGGTGAAACGGTGGTCGGTCGCGGGAACAACAAGGGCATGTCCTGCGTTAACCGAACGCTGTCGGAGTGATCGATCGCCGATCGACCCTGATAGGCGACCGGTGTACGTGTGAGGTGCACCACCGGCGGGGCGGTACGAACGCCGGACCCCTGCGGGGTACGGCAATCGAACTGATCCGGGATATACGGAGTAAGGACTGAGGGGAAGACGACATGGCAACCGACTATGACGCACCGCGGCGCACCGAATCCGACGAAGTGTCGGAGGATTCGCTCGAGGAGCTGAAGGCCCGCCGCAACGAGGCGCAGTCCGCCGTCGTGGACATCGACGAATCCGATACAGCGGAATCGTTCGAGCTTCCCGGCGCGGACCTGTCCGACGAAGTACTCAGCGTTCGGGTGGTCCCGAAGCAGGCCGACGAGTTCACCTGTTCGAGCTGCTTCCTCGTGCACCACCGCAGCCGACTGGCCAGCGAGAAGGGCGGCCAGCTGATCTGCATGGACTGCGCCGCTTAGGCGACGCGACGGGTCAGCCCGCGCTCGGGAGTCCGAGCGCGGCCAAGACCCGGTCCGGCCTGCGCGTACTGAGCAACCAGTACGGCGTCGGGTCGTCCGGGTCGTCGAGAACCAGCAGCACCATCGGGCCGATCCAGGCTCGGTGCTGCACATACGCGGCGGGGTCGAGCTGTCGGCCCAGCGCCGCACTCTTGGCCGTCGGTGCGACGGCCGCGGCGCGCGCGACGAAGCCCACCGGCAGATGGGCGCGGTCGACGCGCAGTTCCGCGGCGCCGTCGGGCGCGACGGTCACTTCCAGGCGATGCCTGCTCATCCACAACAGAATCCAGACCGGTACCGGCGCGAGGAGCACGTAGGGCAGCCAGGCGCGCACGCCGGGGGCTCCCATGTGGATCTCGGCGGCCAGCAGGCCCGCGATGGCGAAACCGATCGGCCACCACCACAGCGGCACCCACAGGCGTTCCCGGTAGGGCGAGGCGCCGTGCGCCGAGGGCGCGGGGCGGTCGGTGTCTGCGGTGTCGGTGGTCGGCGAATGGGGCTGGTCGGGCACCCCTCAACACTAGGTCACCACGCTGGGGCGGCAGCGAGAAGGTCCGGGGCCGACCGCGTAGGCTCGACCGATGTGAACGCACTTGCACCGATTCCGCTGCGGCGGCTCGATCCCGGCATCCCTGTGCCGACGCGTGCCCATCCGGGTGATGCGGGCGTCGACCTCTGTACCACCGAGGACGTGATCATCGAACCGGGCGAGCGGGTGCTGGTCGGGACCGGGATCGCGATCGCGCTGCCCGTCGGCACGGTCGGGTTGATCCATCCCCGGTCCGGCTTGGCCGCGAAGGCGGGCCTGTCGGTGGTCAACACCCCCGGCACGGTCGACGCGGGCTATCGCGGCGAGATCAAGGTGTGCCTGATCAACCACGACCCGCGCACGGCGATCGAGCTGCGCCGCGGTGACCGCATCGCGCAGTTGCTGGTGCAGCGGGTCGAGCTGGTCGATTTCGCCGAGGTCGACGATCTCGACGAGACCGCCCGTGGTACCGGCGGATACGGGTCGAGCGGCGGGCATGCCAGCCTGGCCGGCGAGGAGGCGTAATGGGTCTGTTCGGCAAGAAGAAGCGCGCACCGCGCGAGGACGAGTACGCGGCCTACGACGACGCGGTCGACTACGACGAGGCCGACGAGTTCGAGGACTCCGACGAGTACGACACCGACGAGTTCCAGCGTCCCGACTTCGCGCACCTGGACTTCGACGACGCGCCGACCGACGAGCGCATCTACGGCAATTTCGACCACGAGCCGGATGCCGCCGCAGGCCCGTACGACATCAGCGAGGTCTCCGACGAGATGATCGCGCGCCGCCTCGATCTGGGGTCGGTGGTCATCCCCGTGCCCGAGGGCGGGCAGCTGCAGGTGGAGATGAGCCCGGACGGGACCCCGCAGGCGGTGCATCTGGCCACCGAGCACGGCAGGCTCACCGTCGCCGCCTACGCCGCGCCGAAGTCGGCCGGGCAGTGGCGCACGGTCGCCGCGGATCTGGCCGAATCGCTGCGTGGGGACGGCGCGAGCGTCGCCGTGGAGAAGGGTCCGTGGGGTCGCGAGGTCAAGGCGATCACCGAGGGCGCCGATCTGCGCTTCATCGGTGTCGACGGTCCGCGCTGGATGATCCGCCTGGTCGCCGCGGGCCCGTCGGGCGCGGTGGACGAGCGCAGCCCGCTGATCACCGCGGCGCGCGCGGTCCTGGCCGATGCCGTGGTGCGTCGCGGTGAGGAACCGCTGCCCGTGCGCGATCCGCTCCCGGTGGTGCTGCCGCAGGAGCTGGCCGAACAGCTGGCCGCCGCCCACCAGCAGCAGGTGCTGGCCCAGCAGCAGGCGCTGGCCGCGCAGGCCGCCGCCGCGCAGGCCCCGCCGACCTCGGCGCTGCCCCCGAAGCTGCCCGACGAGCCGCGCCGCGGTGCGGACGGGTCCGCGATGCAACAGCTCGGCCTGAACTAGGTAGGTGCCCGCTGCGAGATAAGCAGCGGGCAATCCTGCAGGACAACTGATTTCGCGTGTACATGGGTAACTCGCCGGGCACGCCCAGCACACAACCCATCCCCGACTGCCAGCCCGGTCAGTAGGCGGGCCACCTAGTCGCGACCGGCAAAAGTCGCGGAGAGGCGGGGGAGCAGCGCGTCCAATTCGGCTAACCCGGCATGCCCGAGTACCGCTGGATCGGCACCCAGCTCGTCCAGGGTCACCCGATGCAGCCGCGCCTGCGGCAGGGTGGCGGCCCACTGTTCGGCCACGGCGATCGGGTGCACCGGGTCGTCGCTCGCGCCGACCACGGCCACCGGCACCGCGCTGCTCGCCAGCTGTTCGAGTGTCGGCCAGGCGTAGGCGGCGGCCTCGTCGAGTGCCTGCGGCAGGTGCGGCCACTGTCCGCGCCAGGATTGGGTGAGCGCGTCGGCGAGCCATCCAGGGCTCGAGGCCCGCATCCGGGCGATCACCGCGTCCAGTCCGTCGGCACGCAGTTGCTCGGCGGTAACCGAGGCGCTCAGCGCGGCGGGGCAGGCGGCGGTTTCGGCGCCCGTCCAGGCGGGTAATGCAGTGATGACACCGACCACCGCGGTGCGGTGGTCGGCTGCCCAGTCGAGCGCGATCGCGGCGCCGAGGGAGATGCCTGCGGCCAGGACGGGGCCGCGCGCTGCGGCGGCGTCCAAAGCCGCGGTACAGCTCGCGATCACGGCCTTCGGGTCCGGTTCGACGGCCTGGAACGCCAGTCCGTGCGCGGCTGCGGCCGGTCCGAACGCACGGGCGGCGAAATCGGCGTCGGATCCGGTTCCGGGCAGGGCGACCACGGTGACCTGGGGTGGGGTGCGCAACACGGACCGAGCGTAGCGGCCGCCCGTTTGCCCATCTACAGTGGCGGTGTACGGCCAACTAGCGGGAGAAGCGTGCCATGTCGTCATCCACGGGCGGACACAAGTCGGGATCGGGTCCGGACTCGGGATATTTTCGTCGACTCGGGCGCCGCTTGACCGCCGATATCGATCAGCTCGACGCCGAGGAGCTGGCGGAGACGGCCGACGCCTCCGGAGCCCGGCGCGCGGCAGACTGTTGTCGCGGTGAAGAAGCTACGATTCTGGGCAGGCTGCGGAGCGTCGAGGCGTGTCCCAAGGCCGCGGGCGCTACCGTGCAGGCAGAGTTCTTCGACGGCACCGACGCGATCACCCTCGTGTGGATCGGTCGCAGGCGTATTCCCGGTATCGAACCGGGCAGGCGCATCCTGGTCCGTGGCCGTGTGGGCGACCGTGACGGCCGCAAGGTGATCTTCAACCCCTACTACGAATTGCGCGGGAACAGCTGACGTATGCCCTCCAGCGACGAGTACCGCACTGCCGCGGACCCCGAACCCACCGTGGCGCTGCCGGTGGCGACTGATAACCCGGTCGACCCCGAGATCGACGGCGAGGTCGAGCAGGCCCAACAGACCCTGCTCGAGCAGCTGGGCGGGATCAGCGGCCTGATCTACTCCACCCTGCCCGTGCTCGTGTTCGTCCCTGTGAACACCGTCGCGGGCCTCACCGCGGCCATCTGGGCCGCACTGGGCGTGGCCGCGGGCGTGCTCGGGTGGCGGCTGTTCCGCCGCAGCCCGGTGCAGCCGGCGATCTCCGGTTTCCTCGGTGTCGGCGTGTGCGCGTTCATCGCCTCCCGGACGGGGGAGGCCAAGGGCTTCTTCCTGTTCGGCATCTACACCAGCCTGGTGTACGGGGGCGTGTTCGCGGCGTCGATCCTGTTCCGGTGGCCGCTGGTCGGCGTCATCTGGGGCGCCCTCAACGGGCACGGCACCGCCTGGCGCGGCGATCGCCGCATTCGCAGGCTCTACGACCTGGCGACGGTCGTGTGGGTGGTCGTGTTCGGCGCCCGCTACCTGGTCCAGTCGCAGCTCTACGACACCGACCACACCACCTGGCTGGCGGTGGCCAGAATCGGCATGGGCTGGCCGCTGACGGCGGTGGCGCTGGTGGTCACGGTGTGGGCGGTGCGCCGGGCCGGTCACCTGCCGGTCGGGAAATCCGATTCCGCCCGCGCCGGAACGGATTCCGCGCGCGCCTGAGCCGTGGCCGAAGCGCCGCAGGAGGTGGGGATCTACCCACCCTGGGGTGCCTGGTCCGGCCGTCGAGTTCGTCGCACGATCAATGTGTACGCAAAACGCAGTGATCGTGAAAGGACCGGCGACCATGATGGCTCCCGAGCACCGTCCCTCCGGCGCATCGAAGAACTCCGCCTCCGTGCTGTCCGAGAGCAAGCGCATCGGGGCCGAGCTGGACGCGCTGATCGCGCCCGCCGCGGCCGGTGACCGCGACGCCGTCGCCGAGATCGTGCGCCTGGTGCATCCGCTGGTCCGGCGCTACTGCTCGGCCAGGATGGGCGCCACCGGCCACCTGACCGTCACCGCCGACGATGTCGCCCAGGAAGTGCTGATGGCCACCGTCACCGCCATCCCGCGCTACCGCGATCAGGGCAAATCGTTCCTGGCGTTCGTCTACGGCATCGCCGCCAACAAGGTGTCCGACGCGTTCCGCCGCGCCAAGCACACCGCCTACCCGATGGCCGAGCTGCCCGACACGGCCAGTGGGTCGGCGGGCCCGGAGGAGTGGGCCCTGGCCCGCGAACGGGGCGTGGCCACCCGCGAACTGATGCAGGTGCTGGCGCCGAACCACCGCGAGGTGCTGGTCATGCGGATAGTGCTCGGTTGGAGCGCGGCGCAGACCGCCGAGGCCATCGGCACCAGTCCCGGCGTGGTGCGGGTGATGCAGCATCGCGCGCTGAACAAGCTGCGCGCGGAGCTGCAGGTCGCCTGAGCGGCACCGCCGCTCAGGCATCGTGAGCCGTATTCGGGGAGTTACGGTTTGATGCCGTGGGTGGCCAGTGTCAGGCGCAGGTCCTCTTCGGCTTCCACCGACGTGACGAACAGCAGTTCGTCCTCGCCTTCGAACGGGTCGTCGGGCTGCGGCACGATCACCCGGCCGCCGCGCAGGATCGTCACCAGGGCGGTGTCGCGCGGCATGACCAGGGTCCGGACCGGCTTGCCCGCCAGCTGGGTGTCGGCGGGCAGGGTGATCTCGACCAGGTTGGCCTGTCCCTGCCGCAGCGTCATCAGCCGGACCAGGTCACCCACCGACACGGCTTCCTCGACGAGCGAGGCGAGTAGCCGCGGCGTCGACACCGCCACGTCGACGCCCCACGACTCGTCGAAGAGCCATTCGTTGCGCGGATCGTTGACCCGCGCGACCACCCGGCGCACCCCGAATTCGGTCTTGGCGAGCAGGCTGTGCACCAGGTTCGTCTTGTCGTCGCCGGTGGCCGCGATCACCACCTCGTAGGTCTCGAGCTGAGCGTTCTCGAGCAGCGACAGCTCGCAGGCGTCGGCGTGCATCCACACCGCGTCGGGGATGGCGGCGGGGTCGATGTGGTCGAGCTGACGTTCGAGCAGCATCACCCGATGCCCGCCGCGTAGCAGTTCCCTGGCGATCGAGCGCCCGACGGCGCCCGCTCCGGCGATGGCCACCTTCATGTTGTTCAGTCCTCGCTCAGGGGAGCCTTGGCGGCCAGGGCGACCGCCTCACCGACACTGCCGGACGTCGCCGCGACGTAGACCACGTCGTCGGCCTGGACGATGGTCTTGGACTCGGGCAGCAGACCCTGGCCGAAGCGCAGGATGAACGCCACCCGCACCCCGAGCTCACGTTCCAGGTCGCGCACCGTGCGCCCGGACCAGTCCTCGTGCAGGGTGAGCTGCGTGACAGCCACCGCGCCGGTCGGATCGCGCCAGGTGGTGGTCGAGTTGTCGCCGATGAGCGTGCGCAGGAACCGGTCGGTGGTCCACGGCACGGTCGCGATGGTGGGGATGCCGAGCCGTTCGTAGACCTCGGCGCGCTTGGCGTCGTAGATCCGGGCGACGACGCGCTCGACGCCGAACATCTCCCTGGCCACCCTGGCCGAGATGATGTTGGAGTTGTCACCGGAGGACACCGCCGCGAAGGCGTCGGCGCGCTCGATTCCCGCGCGGGTCAGCACATCCCGGTCGAATCCGACACCCACCACTTCCTGCCCGGTGAACCCTTCACCCAGGCGGCGGAACGCGCTGGGATCGCGGTCGATCACCGTGACCTCGTGTCCCACCCGGACCAGGGCGCGCGCCAGCGACGAGCCGACCCGTCCGCACCCCATGATCACTACGTACACCGTGCACCCTCGTTCCTTGCCGAACCCGTGGCGTCCGGCAAGGACCGTACCCGCCGGATGCCCCCATCGCCCATTTTCCCCTGGGCGAGGCGACGCAAACAATCACGACACCGCTGCCGGGCCGGGCGAACGTGCGCGCGATGGCGCCGGTGAACTCCTCTATGCTCAGCCCGGTGTCCAAGTTGACGACGGCAGCCAAGCGTGTGCTGCTGGGCAGGCCGTTCCGTAGCGATTCGCTCGGCCACACGTTGTTGCCCAAGCGTATCGCTCTTCCGGTGTTCGCCTCCGACGCGATGTCCTCGGTGGCCTACGCGCCCGAGGAAATCTTCCTGGTGCTGTCGGCGGCGGGCATCTCGGCCTATATGTACGCGCCGTGGGTCGGGCTGGCCGTCGCGTTCGTGATGGCCGTGGTGGTCGCCAGCTACCGGCAGAACGTGCACGCCTACCCGTCCGGCGGCGGTGACTACGAGGTCGCGACCACGAACCTGGGGCCGACTGCCGGTCTGACCGTCGGCAGCGCGCTGCTGGTCGACTATGTGCTCACGGTGGCGGTGTCGATCTCCTCGGCCGCGTCGAACATCGGCTCGGCGATTCCGTTCGTCGCCACGCACAAGGTGTTGTTCGCCGTGGTGGCCATCGCGGTGCTCACCGCGATCAACCTGCGTGGTGTGCGCGAGTCGGGCACCGCGTTCGCGATTCCGACCTACGCCTTCATCTTCGGCATGGCCGTCATGCTCGGCTGGGGACTGTTCCGGCTCTACGTCCTCGGTGACGATATCCAGGCCGTGTCGGCCGGGTTCGGGCTCAATGCCGAGAACGAGCACCTCTACGGTCTGGCTTTCGCCTTCCTGATCGCGCGCGCCTTCTCCTCCGGCTGTGCCGCGCTGACCGGTGTGGAAGCCATCAGCAACGGCGTGCCCGCGTTCCGTAAACCCAAGTCGCGCAATGCCGCGACCACCCTGCTGCTGCTGGGTTCCATCGCGATCGTCTTGCTGATGGGCATCATCATCCTGGCCCAGAAGATCGGGGTCGTGTACGCCCACGACACGGCGAACCTGATCGGCGCGCCCGCCGACTACCACCAGAAGACACTGATCGCCCAGATCGCCGAGACCGTCTTCCACGGCTTCCCGATCGGCTTCTTCTTCATCACCATCGTCACCGCGCTGATCCTCGTGCTGGCCGCGAACACCGCGTTCAACGGTTTCCCGGTGCTCGGCTCGATCCTGGCGCAGGATCGCTACCTGCCCCGTCAGCTGCACACCCGCGGCGATCGGCTGGCCTTCTCCAACGGCATCCTGTTCCTGGCGGGTGCGGCGATCGCGTTCGTCGTGCTGTTCGACGCCGAGGTGACCAAGCTCATCCAGCTCTACATCGTCGGTGTGTTCGTCTCGTTCGTGCTCAGCCAGACCGGCATGCTGCGGCATTGGACGCGGCTGCTGCGCACCGAGACCGATCCGGCGCAGCGGGCGAAGATGAAGCGGTCGAGAGTGATCAATGCGATCGGCCTCACGTTGACCGGCACCGTGCTGGTGATCGTGCTCGTCACCAAGTTCTTCGCGGGCGCCTACATCGCGATCATCACGATGGTGGCGATCTTCATCGTGATGAAGCTCATCCGCAAGCACTACGACTCGGTCTCGCGTGAGCTCGACGAATCCGACTGGGACGGTGTGCTGCCCAGCCGCACCCATTCCATCGTGCTGGTCTCCAAGCTGCACCTGCCGACCCGGCGCGCCCTGGCCTACGCCCGCGCGACCCGTCCCGACACCCTCGAAGCGGTGACGGTGAACGTCGACGACGCCGACACCCGCAGGCTCGTGCGCGAGTGGGAGAACAGCGAGATCAACGTGCCGCTCAAGGTGATCGAATCGCCGTACCGCGAGGTCACCAAGCCGGTGCTGGATTACGTGAAGCGGGTGCGCAAGGACGCCCCGCGCGACGTCGTCACCGTGTTCATCCCCGAATACGTGGTCGGCCACTGGTGGGAGCAGGTGCTGCACAACCAGTCCGCGCTGCGGTTGAAGGGCAGGTTGCTGTTCGAGCCGGGCGTGATGGTGACGAGCGTGCCGTGGCAGCTCAGTTCCTCGACGCGAGCCAAGCAGCCCGCCGACGTGAACGCGCCGGGCTCGGTGCGCCGCGGCTTCGAGCAGCCGGGCCGCCGCGGATGAGCGACTGGCGCGGACAGGAATTCGAGATCCGGCTCGGGCCGCCGGGGCACGGCGGATTCTGTGTCGGCAGGCACGAGGGCCGCGTGGTGTTCGTGCGTCACGGCCTGCCGGGTGAGCTGGTGCGGGCCAGGGTCACCGAGGACCGGGGCGGATCGTTCTGCCGGGCCGATGCCGTCGAGATCATCGAGGCGTCGCCGGATCGCGTCCCCGCGACCTGCCCGGTGTCCGGTCCTGGCGGCGCGGGCTGCTGTGATTTCTCCTTTGCCACGCCCGCCGCGCAACGCGCGCTGAAGGCGGCGGTGGTGGCCGAGCAGCTGCGCAGGCTGGCCGGGGTGGAACAGGACGTGACGGTCGAGCCGATCGCCGGTGATTCCGGCGAGGGCACCGGCGGCTGGCGGACCCGGCTGCGGCTGGTCGTCGACGGCGCCGGTCGTGCCGGGGTGCACCGCTTCCGCAGCACCGCGGTGATCCCGGATCTGCGGTGCCCGCAGCCCGTCGCCGGCGCGCTCGACGGTGTCGCGGACCGGCTGTGGACGCCGGGCGCCGACCTTGTCGTCGCGGTCGACGGCGACGGGGTGCGACACATCGTAGAGCTGGCCGCGGTGCCCGACACCGTCCAGGCAGGTGGCCGTCCGGAGACGCGGCGTGGCGCGGGTCGCGGCCGTGGTCGCCAGCATCCCACCCGGCGCCGGGAATCCAGCGGCCCCGGCGGTGATGACCGTGGGGCGGTCCGCGACCGTGCGGCCGCGCGCAAGTCGGCTACCAACGCGCCGCGCGAGGAATGGGTGATGGCCGGGACCGGCCGGGCGGTGGAGTACGTCGCCGGGCGACGCTGGGAACTGGCGGCGACCGGCTTCTGGCAGGCGCATCATCGTGCCGCGCAATGCTATTCGGACCTGGTCGCCGAGTGGTCGGGGCTGACACCAGGCGGGTCCGGCTGGGACCTGTACAGCGGTGTCGGCGTCTTCGCCGCGCGCTTGGCCGAGCAGACCGGGCAGACCGGCGCCGTCGCGGCCGTCGAATCGGCGCGTTCGGCCGTCGCCGACGGCACCGCCGCCCTGCGCGATCTGCCCTGGCTTGACCTGCGCGCCGACCGCGTCGAACGCTGGGTGCGCACCCACAGCGCCGCCGGCACACCGGACGTCGTCGTCCTCGACCCGCCGCGCGCGGGCGCTGGCAAGGAGATCGTCGCCGCCGTCACCGACGCCGACCCTCGCCGGATCGTCCACATCGGCTGCGACCCCGCGTCGTTCGCCCGCGACCTCGGCCTCTACCTCGACGCCGGCTACCACCTGGCCGACCTGCGCGCCTTCGACGCCTTCCCCGCCACCCACCACGTCGAATGCGTCGCGCTGCTCGACCGCTGAGTCACACCTCGACGCTGCTGCGAGGCTGGTGCCTTCGCCGGCGCGCCTGAGGCGATCGCCACGGGTCCCTGCCTGCTCGCCGACGTACCTGACAGCTAGTCCAGTGGGTGGGGAGCCATCGTCGGGCTCGGCCGTCGACAGGACGGCGTAGGCGATCGCCGCTGACGCCCATCGGTCCCGCACGCTCGCCGACCTGCCTGACAGCTGTCGGGTCCGCTGGCCGGCGGACTTCGGCCGACGGAGGTGTTGCCGGAGGTCAGTCGAAGGCCCAGGTGACCCGGACGGTGGCGCCGATCTCGGTCTCGCCCGGCACCACCGGTACCGGGGAGCTCGCCCGGGCCATCAGCATCGGTGCGCTGTCCATCTCGGCGATCTCGTAGGCGCGTGGCATCGGTGTGGCGATGTCCTCGGTGATCTGCATGACCTCGCCGAGTCGCACACCCGCGCGGGCCGCGTACTGCTCGGCCTTGGCCTTGGCGTCGTCGAAGGCGGCGTCGCGTGCCTGCGCGAGCAGCGGCTCCGGCTCGGCGATGCCGCGGGTCAGGCCGCCGAGGCGGACATCGTCGCCGCCCGCGGTCACCGCGGCGGCCACGGTATCGGCGGGCTCGGTGCCGGTGCCCTCGCGCAGTGACACGCTCAGGCCCGTCGATGCCAGGTATCCGGAGATCTCGCTGCGCCCGTTGTCGGTGTAGACGGTCTCGGTGCGCACGCTCAGCCCGCTGGTCGCCATGTCGGCATCGCTCACCCCGGCCGCGCGCAGAGCGGCGACGACGGCGCTCACCCGGTCGCCTGCCCGCCCGTAGGCGGCGGCCACCGTGCCGGCGCGCGACTCCACCGACAGCGTGACCCGGATCAGATCGGGGACGGCGCGCACCGTGCCGCGCCCGAACATCGTCGTGCTCGCCTGCCAGGACTTCTTGCCCACCGCGCTACTCCTGTCGGTCGAGGGATGCTGTGCTGCCCAACGTCTCGCGGTGGGCCCGAGTTCCGCTCAGCTCGCGGTCAGTAGTTGCCCGCGTTGCCGGAGATGGTCCGCACCGCGGCGTCCATCTGCGCGTAGGCGCCCGCGGCGAGGCCCTGCAGCAGTGCCAGTTTCAGCTGCGGGTGCCCTTGGGTGAGCTGATCGAAGACATCGGGCAGCATCACCGCCACTCGCACCGGTGTCTCGGCGATGATCTCGTTCACGAACGGTTTCCCGATCAGCATCGGGATCTCCCCGAACGACATCCCCGCCGACAGCGTCAGCAGCCGGTGGACCCGCCCGTCGGTGCCGGAGAAGGTCGCCCGCACCCGCCCGTCCAGGATCAGATACAGCCCCGAGCGCGGGTCACCCCGGTCGGCGATCAGTTCACCCCGTGCGAAGGTGCGCGGCTCGAAATCGGCGGCCAACCGGGTGCGATAGCCGGCGTCGAGCCCGGCCAGCAGCGGGTGCTCGTCGAGGCCGATCGAGGTGCGGGCGCGCTGCCCCGGCGGACGATGCAGGTCCAAGACGATGTCCTCGCACCACTCGGCCGCGGTGTCACGGTCGATGAACACCCGCCCGCGCGGATCGCCGGGATCCAGGCTCGATGCCTCGTGACCCAGCTTGGCGTCGGGATCGACCAGCGCGACCCGGCTGCCGCCCCGGACGAGTTCGGTCTGCAGGGCGTCGAGCATCCCGGCTGCCACCGCGCTCACCTCGCCGACCCGGCGCAGGTCGATCACCAGGGCGTCGACCGCGCCGACATTGCTCTCGATGGCCCGCACCGCGCGTTCGGCGCCGGCGAAGAGCAGGTCGCCGTGCAGTTCGTAGACCCGGGCGCGGTCACCGTGCGCCGCCAGCACCTCGGCGTCCTCGGGCGAGCGCCGCAACCGCGACGGCACCTGCGCCACCGAGTAGTCGGCGCGGATGGCGGTGCGCGCCGAGCGGGTCACGTGACAGAAGTGCAGTTCGAGCCGCCGAGACAGTTCCCGGCACGCGGCGACGCCGCGCACGCTGTTGCCCTGACCGTCCAGGCGAGGCGAGTACACCGAGATCCCGATCTGGCCCGGCAGCACCGCGATGATCCCGCCGCCCACCCCGCTCTTGGCGGGCAAGCCGACCGTGGTCACCCAGTCGCCCGCCGCGTTGTACATGCCGCAGGTCGTCATCACGCTGAGCACCCGCTCGGTCAGCGCGGTCGACAGCGCCCGTTCCCCGGTCTTCGGGTTCACCCCGTTGTCGGCCAGCGTCGCCGCCATCATGGCCAGGTCGGCGCAGGTGATCTCGATCGAGCACTGCCGGAAGTAGCGGTCGACCGCGTCGTCGGGGTCGACGTCGATGATCCCGACCGAGCGCAGCATGTAGCCGATCGCGCGGTTGCGGTAGCCGGTGCGCGCCTCCGACTCGTAGACCGCCTGGTTCATCCGCAACTCCCGCCCGGCGAAGCGCGAATAGCAGCGCCGGACCCGCTCGAACTTGTCGGCGGCGTCGCGCCCGTGGATCAGCGAGGCCGCCGTGATCGCCCCGGAGTTGATCATCGGGTTGCTCGGCCGCTGGGTCTCCGGTTCCAGGCTGATCTCGTTGAACGGCTCACCCGACGGTTCGACGTCGATGTGCTCGGCGACCCCGGCCAGGCCGCGATCGGCCAGCGCGAGCGCATAGGTGAACGGCTTGGAGATGGACTGGATGGTGAACCCGATGCCGGTATCGCCCACCGCGTAGACCAGGCCGTCCGCGGTCGCCAGGCACAGCCCGAACGAGTCGGGCGCCACCGCGGCCAGTTCGGGGATGTAGTCGGCGGGCGTGCCGGAGGTGTCGGCACGGCAGTCCGCGTACACCTCGTCGAGCATGCCCGCCACCACGCCGGGGTCGATCGTGCGCGCAACACCGTCCGGTTCGGCCACAGCGTCACTGTAGGTCGCGTCGTCGCGGGCCCGGTGGGGACGCGCGGGGAGATAGTCCTCACAGCCGATCGGTGGCCGCGGGGAGGGCGGCCGGCTCGCGGCTCGCCGCCGGGCGCCCAGTTCAGCGGGCGCGTTGCGGGCGGCCTCGCCGGGTGCGACTAGGGTCGGCACGACGGACCGGGAAGGGCCCGCGAGCCGGGTCCGCCCGCACGGCCAAATACACTGGGCGGATCACACAGTAGTCCGGAGGGAGCGAGTTCAGGTGGGAGTGCTGTCGCGGGTGGATTCACCCGAAGATCTGCGCCGGCTGAGCGTGCCGCAACTGCGGGAGCTGGCGGAGGAGATCCGCGAGTTCCTGGTGCAGAAGGTCGCCGCTACCGGAGGCCACCTAGGCCCCAACCTAGGGGTGGTCGAGCTGACCATCGCCCTGCACCGGATCTTCGATTCCCCGGCCGACCCGCTGATCTTCGACACCGGTCACCAGGCCTACGTGCACAAGATCCTCACCGGCCGCAAGGACCGGTTCGACTCGCTGCGCATGCGCGACGGCCTGTCGGGCTACCCGAGCCGCGCCGAGAGCGAGCACGACTGGGTGGAGTCCTCGCACGCCTCGGCGGCGCTGTCCTACGCCGACGGCCTGGCGAAGGCGTTCGCGCTGTCCGACCAGAACCGCACCGTCGTCGCCGTCGTCGGTGACGGCGCGCTCACCGGCGGCATGTGCTGGGAGGCGCTCAACAACATCGCGGGCGCGCCCGACCGCCCGGTGGTGGTCGTGGTCAACGACAACGGCCGCTCCTACGCGCCGACCATCGGCGGCCTCGCCGACCGGTTGACCGCGCTGCGCACCCAGCCCGCCTACGAGCATGCTCTCGACGCCGGAAAACGCATCCTGAAAAGCATTCCCGCCGTGGGGGATTCGGCGTATTCGATGGTCCACGCGCTCAAGGCGGGGATCAAGGACGCGGTGAGCCCGCAGGAACTGTTCTCCGATCTGGGCATGAAGTACGTCGGCCCGGTCGACGGCCACGATCTCGTCGCGCTCGAGGCGGCGATGCGGCGCGCCAAGGACTTCGGCGGTCCGGTCGTCGTGCATGTGGTCACCCGCAAGGGCAACGGCTACGAGCACGCCGAGAACCACATCGCCGATCAGATGCACGCCTGCGACCCGATCGACCCGCTCACCGGCCGCCCGCTCGCGGGCAAGAAGGCCAAGGGCTGGACGGCGGTGTTCTCCGAGGAGCTCATCGACCACGCGTCGCGGCGCGAGGACATCGTCGCCATCACCGCGGCCATGCCCGGCCCCACCGGTCTGGCCCCGTTCGGCGAACGCTTCCCGAACCGCATGTTCGATGTCGGCATCGCCGAGCAGCACGCGATGGCCTCGGCCGCCGGCCTGGCGCTGGGCGGCATGCATCCCGTCGTCGCGATCTACTCCACTTTCCTCAACCGCGCCTTCGACCAGCTGCTGATGGATGTGGCTCTGCTGAAGCAGCCGGTCACGGTGGTCCTCGACCGCGCGGGCATCACCGGCCCCGACGGCGCCAGCCACAACGGCATGTGGGACTTCTCGCTGCTCGGCATCATCCCCGGCATCCGGGTCGCCGCTCCGCGCGACGGCGCCACCCTGCGTGAGGAACTCGCCGAGGCGCTGGCGGTCACCGACGGACCGACCGTGCTGCGCTTCCCGAAAGGCAGTGTCGCCGAGGACATCACCGCGGTGGAACGTGTCGACGGCATCGATGTGCTGCGGCTGGCCGTCCCCGGCGCGGGCTCGGCGCAGTCCCAGCACGGTGACGTCCTGATCGTGGCCGTCGGCCCGTTCGCCGAGACTGCCATGCAGGTCGCGGAACTGCTTGTCCCGCAGGGCATCGCGGTCACCGTGGTCGATCCGCGCTGGGTCATCCCGGTGTCGGACACCCTGGTCAAGATGGCCGAGAACTACCGCCTCGTCGTCACCGTCGAGGACGGTGGCCTGCACGGCGGCATCGGTTCGACGGTCTCGGCACGCCTGCGCGACGCCGGCCTCGACGTGCCGACCCGCGATCTCGGTGTGCCACAGCAGTTCCTGGACCACGCCTCGCGCGGGGAGATCCTCGAGGAACTCGGCCTCACCCCCGACGCGATCGCCCAGCGCATCGGCGGCTGGCTGCAGTAGCGCTGACAGCAGCAGAGCACACGATCCTGCGCGCCCGGTGACGACCGCCGGGCGCGCAGTCCGTTCAGTGCGGACGTCGGGCGACGACGGCGAAATTCAACGGAATCCGCGCCTTCCCGGGAGGTAGCGTCCAGCACCGGGATCGCCGGACGCTCGCTGCTGCAACCTGGGTGGAAGGCGGCGCCCGGTTCGCCTCCGCCGTCCTCGACCGGCAGTTCGACACTGTCGCGGCCGGGTCGGTCAGGAAGGCGTCTACGTCGTACATCCGCGAGCACGCGTGGACATCCGCCGGGTCGAGGGAATTCCGGTCAGTACGAGGGTCGGCGGTGGGCCAGCCAGCGACCCGTGCTCGGCAGGAACGTCAGCACCAGCAGCCCGATATTGAACAGGAACCCGATCGCGTTGAACACGCTCAGATCGGAATCGAAGGACACGGTGATCGACGTGGAATCGTCGGTCTGCGCGTCCAGATGGTTGTACAGCGCGATCGTGGTGACGACCGACAGCGCCAGCGTGCCGGTGCCGCCCACCCCGATCAGGACGCGCGAGATCTTCTTGCGCGCCAGCATCAGGCTGCCGCCGACGAGCAGGATCAGCGAGCACAGTGCCGAAACGCCCAGCAGCACTTGGATCTTGCTCCAGAACCCGGTCGGGTCGAAGTCGGAGTCGGTGGTGAGAAACGGGATGGCGACGGCGCCGAACACCCCGCGCAATCCGCCGAGGATGGCGAGGATGCCGGCGAAGATCGCGGTGACGGCGTTCGGTTCGGGTGGGCCCGGCGGAAATCGGGGCGGCTGATAGGGCTGCGGGAAGCGGGGGTCGGTCAAGGCCGTACTCCAAACCGTGTGGGGCGTAACCCCGTTCAATACCCGGGCGTGGCCGTTCGTACACCTCGAGACCGGCACGGCGGCGCGTCGTCGGCGCCGCGCCGACCACGGGTCACGGTGCGGTCGCGCGGCGCGCTGGGCGCGGGCCATGGTGCGGTCGTCGCGCGGCTCAAGAGGTGCGCCGGGCGGGGGAGTACTCCTGTTCGGGGCGTCCGGTCGCGCCGTATCGCAGCTGCATACGCAAGTCGCCCGTGGTGACGAGCGCCGCGAGGTAGCGCTGGGCGGTGGCGCGGGAGATGCCGATCGCGGTCGCTATCTCGCCCGCCGACATCGGCGCGTCCGCGGCATGCGCTGCCCGCAACACCAGTTCCCGGGTGGGGGAGGGCGCGGCGGTGGCACGGTCAGGGGCGGGCGCGGCCGGTCGCAGTGCGTCCCAGGCCGCGTCGACGTCGCGGGCGCCTACCTCCGGTGCGGACAGGATCCGCCGGTAGCGCGCGTATCCGGCCAGGCGGGCGGCGAGCGCGGTGTGATCGAACGGCTTCACCAGGTAGGCGAGCGCGCCCGCCGCCGACGCCGCGCGAACCGTGGCGGATTCGGTGGCGGCGGTGAGCATCATGGCGTCGCAGCGCAATTCCCGGACCAGGTCGATCCCGGACCCGTCCGGCAGGTACACATCCACCAGCGCGAGATCGAAGGCGCGCTCCTCGAGCGCCTGGTGCGCGGCGGCCACGGTATTGACGACCGCCCCGACGGTGAATCCCGGCAGCGCGCCGACGATTCCGGCGTGCATGTTCGCCACCCGGAAATCGTCGTCCACGACGAGCACGGTGTATTCCGTCCTCACGTCGGCTCTCCTTCGGTCAGCACGCCGGGCAGGCGTGCGATGAACTCCGCCCCGGTCAGTTCTCCCTCCGGCGACCCGGCCGAGGCCAGCCACACCTCCCCGCCGAGCGCTCGGGCGACTTGCCGCGACAGGGCCAAGCCGACCCCTCGCCCGCCCGGTACTCCCGCCCCTGACTTCGACGAGACGCCTTCGGCGAACAGCGAGTCCGCCATCTCCGGCGCCACTCCGTCCCCGCTGTCCGCGACGGTGATGTGCAACGTCGAACCTTCCTGTACCAGTTCGACTTCCACCAAGGCTGTGAACCCGGTCGGTGACGCGACGGCCCCGGTTCCACCCGGGGTCTCCGGGACGACCCCCTCGCGCGGCGCGGACGCGGACTCTGTCGGCTCGGTGCCGGACCGTCCGGCAGATCCTGTGCCGACCTGGGCCGATCCGGCCGAACCGTCTATGGGAGAGTGCGTGCGGACCGCTGCCGTATCGGTCGGCGAGCGCAGGGCCGGCGCGTCCGTGATGATCGATGGCGCGCCCTGGCGCGCCGCATCGATCGCATTGTCGAGCAGATTACCCAGGACAGTCGTGACATCCACGGGCGCAGCAAGATTCGCGTCGACCCAGGTGCTGGGCCCCAACCGCAACAGCACGCCGTTCTCCCTGGCGTGCGCGGCTTTCGCGGCGAGGAAGGCCTGCAGATACGGGTCGCGGACCGCGTCGATCCCCGGCATGGCGGCACCGAGCGGGCCCGATCCGAGCAGCTCGTCGATGTAGCGCGCGGCCGCGCCGGGCCGATCACCGTGCAGCAGCCCGCTGAGCAGGTGCAGCCGGTTGGCGAACTCGTGCCGCTGGGCACGCAGGACGATGCTCATCGATTGCACCGCGTCCAGTTGCCGGGTCAGCGATTCGACGTCGGTGCGGTCGCGCACGTCGAGCACCGCTCCCAGCGACCGTCCGTCGCGGGTGACGGTCCGTGCGGTGACGACCACGATCCGGTCACCGACCGCGGCCTGCGCCGGCTGCCCGTCGGCGGTCCGGAACGCCTCGAGCACCCGCGGGGTCAGCCCGATCGTTTCCACCGGGCGACCGCTCTCGCCGTCGATCCCGAGCAGCGTGCACGCCTCGTCGTTGATCACCGTGGTGTGCCACCGGTCATCCACCGCGACCACGCCCACCCCGATGCCGTGCAGCACCACATCCTGTTCGCGCACCAGCTCGGCCAGCTCCGCGGGCTGCAGACCCAGGGTCAGCCCGTGCCAGCGCCGCGCCAGCAGCACCGATCCCGCGATTCCGGCGAACAGCGCACCGAGCACCAGGACACCGGCCCGGCTCAGGTCGCGCGTCAACTGCTCGCCCACCGCCTCGGTGGAGATACCGACACTCACCTCACCCACCACACGATCCGAACCGGCCTCGCGCACCGGCACTTTCGCGCGCACCGAGTCACCGAGGGTGCCGTGCTCGCTGATCACGACCTCGGCCCCGGCCAGCGCCTGCGACGGGTCGGTGCTCACCTTCTCGCCCAGCCGGGCCGGGTCCGGATGCGCCAACCGCAACCCCGCCTCGTCGGTGATCACCACGAACAGCGCGCCGGTCCGCTGCCGCGCCGCCTCGGCGGTCCGCTCGAGCTCACCGGCCGCGAGTTCTGCGGTCAGTGGCGGGCCCGGCGCGAGCGGCAGCGCCGCGTAGCGGGCGACTTCGGCACGCACCACCGGATCACTGGCGACGGTCCGCGCGATCGCCAGCGCCCGCTGCCCGTACTCGGCCGTGAGCCGCTGATCGCTGAGGTAGGCGAACACCCCGAACGCGAGCCCCAGGGTCAGCGCGACCAGCGCGACCTGCAGCAACACGATCTGCGTCCGCAGCCGGACGCCCCGGGGGAACAGCCTCACCGGCCCAGTCTAGGCACGAGCCGAGCCCGTGAGCATAATGCGCACAACCTGTCGAATCGCTGCTTGCGCTGGTTGTGCGCACAAGCACGCGCCCTGTGACCCAGCCCACTTATCTTTCGATAGCGGCCGCGTATCACCTCCAGCGGCGCCGGACACAGGAGCAGCAATGAGCAATCCACTCATCGAACTCCGGGGCGCGACGAAGCGCTTCCCCGGAACCGACGGTGGCATCCACACCGCGGTGAAGAACATCGACTTCACCGTCGCCGCAGGCGAATTCGTCGCGGTGGTCGGCCCGACCGGCTGTGGTAAGTCCACCACCCTCTCGCTGGTGTCGGGTCTCGAGCCCACCTCGGCGGGCCGGACGCTGGTGCGCGGCAAGGATGTCGACGGCATCCCCGACGGCATCGGCTACATGTTCCAGCAGGATGCGGTGCTGCCCTGGCGCAGCGTCATCGACAATGTCGCGCTCGGGCCGCGCTTCCGTGGCGTGTCGAAGGCGCAGGCCAAGGCGAAGGCCGCCGAGTGGGTGCGCATCGTGGGCCTGGCCGGTTTCGAGGACTACTACCCCCATCAGCTCTCCGGCGGCATGCGCAAGCGTGTCGCGCTGGCCCAGACGCTGGTGAACGAGCCGGAGATCATCCTCATGGATGAGCCGTTCAGCGCGCTCGACGTGCAGACCCGCCAGCTCATGCAGGACGAACTGCTGCGCGTGTGGGCGGGCACCGACGCCGCGGTGATCTTCGTGACCCACGACCTGGAAGAGGCCATCGCCCTGGCCGACCGCGTCGTGGTGATGACCGCGAGCCCGGCGACGGTGTGCGGCGACTTCCGCGTCACCCTCGAGCGGCCGCGCAATGTCGAAGAGGTGCGCCTCACCGAGGAATTCCGCGACCTCTACCGCGAAATCTGGGAAACGCTGCGCGATCAGGTCGAGGCGGCTCGCACGAAGGGAGCGACCCGTGTCGCTTGAGACGATGGACAAGATCGCGGTCACCGCACCGGAAGTCGAGCTGGAATCCGAGGACCAGATCCTGGCCCGGGTCAAGGCCAAGAACCGCAAATCCAAGCTGCGGGTGTGGGGTCTGCGGGCCGCCCTGATCGTGCTGTGGCTGGGTTCCTGGGAACTGGTCGCCAGCCTGTGGATCGACCCGTTCTTCTACTCCAAGCCCTCGCTGATCTTCGACCGGCTGGTCGAATGGTTCACCGAGGGAACGCAGTTCGGCTCGATCTGGCTGCAGATCTTCACCACGGTCCAGGAGGCTGTGCTCGGCTTCGTGATCGGCACCGTGGCCGGCGTCGTTCTGGGCACGCTGCTCGGCCGTAGCCGCTACTGGGCCGACGTGCTCGCGCCCTTCATCAAGGCGCTCAACGCTGTTCCCCGCATCGTGCTGGCCTCGCTGTTCATCATCTGGTTCGGTCTCGGTCTGTCGTCCAAGGTCGCGACCGTGGTGGTGCTGGTGTTCTTCGCGGTGTTCTTCAACGCCTTCACCGGCGCGCGGGAGGTCGACGGCAATGTCATCAATAACGCCCGCATTCTCGGGGCGAGCAAGCGCCAGATCCTCGGTTCGATCGTGCTGCCCAGCGCCACCACCTGGATCCTGTCCAGCCTGCACACCGCCTTCGGCTTCGCGCTGATCGGCGCGGTCGTCGGTGAATACGCCGGTGCCAGTAAGGGTTTGGGTCTGCTGATCTCCAACGCCCAGGGCACTTTCGACGCGGCGGGCATCTACGCGGGCATGATCATCATCACGGTGGTCGCGCTGATGGCGGAATGGCTGATCGGCGTCGCGGAGAACCGGCTGCTGAAATGGCGTCCCTCGCAGGCACAGTCGGGGCACGGGGTGTAGACGATGAGATACCGCAAGCCCTTCGCCGTCGCCCTGCTCGCGATCAGCTCGCTGCTGCTGGCCACCGGGTGCCGCGACTCGCGCGCCATCCCGATGGCCGACGGCAGGCCGCAGATCACCATCATGGTCGGTGGCCTGGAGAAGGTGATCTACCTGCCCGCCATGCTGGCACAGCAGCTCGGCGCCTTCGAGGCCAACGACCTCGATGTGAAATTGCTCGGCGAGCAATCCGGCGCCAGCGCGGAAACCGCGCTGCTCACCGGTGACGTGCAGGCCGTGGTCGGCTTCTACGACCACACCATCGACCTGCAGGCCAAGGATCAGTGCCTGCAGACCGTCGTCCAGTTCGCCGACGTGCCGGGGGAGGTGGAACTGGTCGCCACGGCCGACGCCGCCACCATCCGCACCGCCGCCGACTTCCGCGGCCGCAAACTCGGCGTCACCTCGCTGGGCTCGTCCACCGACTTCCTCACCCAGGCGCTGGCCGGTCAGGCGGGCCTGACCACCTCCGACTACACGCGGGTGAAAGTCGGTGCGGGCCAGACCTTCATCGCCGGCATGAACCACGACGGCATCGACGCGGGCATGACCACCGACCCCACCGTGGCGAAGATGGTCCAGTCCGGCGACGCCCAGATCCTCACCGACATGCGCAACGAGGAAGGCACCCGCGCCGCGCTCGGCGGTCTGTACCCCGCCTCCTCGCTGTACATGAAGTGCGACACCGTCGCCGCGCACCCGGAGATCGTGCAGAAACTGGCGAACGCGTTCGTCCAGACGCTGCGGTGGATCGACACGCACACGCCGGAGGAGATCGCCGCGACGATGCCCTCGCAGTACGCGGGCAGCGACCCGGCCCTGTACGTGAAGTCCATCCGGGACTCCGTCGGCATGTTCAACGGCGACGGCTTGATGAAGCCCGAAGGCGCGCAGAACGTGCTGCGCATCCTCGGCCGGTACTCCCGCAATGTGGCGCCCGTCCGGGACCGCATCGATCTGGCCGCGACCTACACCAACCAGTTCGTCGAGCAAGCCCACCAGGCCCCAGCTCCGTAGCGTGATCCCGTCGGCCCTGTCGCAGGAAACCTGTGGCAGGGCCGTCGTCTGCCTACTTGCCGGGTGTCAGCGCCTTGGTCAGGGCCGGGACCGCGAGGTTGCGCTGCCAGGGCCGCGCACCGCCCGCGCGCAGGAATTCCTCGATCGTGGCCGACAGGTCCTCGGGTTCGCCGACGTTCTTGTAGTCGGGGAGCCCGTCCCAGCACAGCCGCCGCACGAGATCGGGGGACAGGAGGTTCTCCACCGGGATGACGTATTCGGTGGAGAGCTCGCCCATGGCGAGGCGGGCGGTGGCGAGGCGGGCGGCGGCGGCGGGGTCGCGGCGTTCCCACCGGTTGACCGGGGGTGGCCCGTCGAAGGGGAGGGTCAGCGGCGGGAGCTCTTTGTCGGGCAGGGTGCGGCCGCGTTCGATCGCGCCGAGCCAGTCACGGGAATAGCGGCGCTGGCGCGGGCCGCCGAAGACGGCCAGGGTGCGCAGCTGGGCGATGCTGCGTGGCTCGGCGGTGGCGGCGGCGACGATCGCGGAATCGGGCAGGATCCGGGCCGGAGCGACGTCGCGGGCGCGGGCGAGCTCGTCGCGGGTGGTCCACAGTTCGCGCACGATCGCCAGCTGACGGGTGCGGCGCAAGGTGTGGATACCGGAGGTGCGCCGCCACCGGTCGGCCTTCGGCGCGGGCGGCTCCATGGTGCGGACGTGCTCGAATTCCTCGGCGGCCCAGTCGATTTTGCCCTGTTCGGCCAGGTCGGCGGCGACGGTGTCGCGCAGTTCCAGGAGCAGCTCGACATCGAGGGCGGCGTAGTTGAGCCATTCGTCGGGCAGCGGGCGGGTCGACCAGTCGGCGGCGCCGTGCCCCTTGCGCAGCGAGCGGCCGAGCAGGTTCTCCACCATGGCGGCCAGGCCGACGCGTTCGTAGCCGGCGATGCGGCCGCCCAGTTCGGTGTCGAACAGGCGGGCCGGGCGCAGGCCGAGTTCGGCGAGACCGGGCAGGTCCTGGTCGGCGGAGTGCAGGACCCATTCGAGGTTGTTGATGGCCTCGGCGAGCGGGGTCAGCGCGTCGGTGATCGGGATCGGGTCGATGAGGAAGGAACCGGCGCCCGCGCGGCGCAGCTGGATCAGATACGCCCGCGCCGAGTAGCGGAAACCGGACGCGCGTTCGGCGTCGACGGCCAGGGGGCCGGTGCCCGCGGCGAGTTTCTTGGCGGCCTGAGCGACGTCGTCGGCGGTCGACAGCACAGGTGGAACCCCCTCGGCGGGGGCGAGCAGGGGCTCTGCTGCGGTTGGTTCCTCGGCGACCGACATAACCGTGAACTCTACGTGGCGTTCAAGGGCGATCGGTGCGGGTATACGACTCCGGCCGCAAATGGGTGATCCCGGCGGGCGGCAGCCCGGCGGCGAAGGCCAGTACCTCGCAGAACGCCTCCACGTGACGGCGCATCTCGGTGTTCATCGCCGTCCAGGAGGCGCGCAGCTCCAGCTGGTGGGCCCGGGGCGGGCCCGCGATGTCGCCGTAGCGGACCGAACTGGTGGCGGTGACCGTGCCGCCGAGGGCGGTGAACGGCTCGCCCCGTGACTCGAGGGAGTCGACCAGCCAGCTCCACGCCACCTCGGGCAGCAGCGGATCGGCGGCCAGCGCGGCATCGATGTCGGCCTGGATGTAGGCCACCAGCCGGAACACACCGTGCCAGGCCGCGTCGCCGTCGGGATCGTGCAGCAGGATCAGCCTGCCGAACGCGTCCCCTTCGGAATCGATCGGCACGACGGCGCTGTCGGGGTGGGTGACCTCCGCTCCGAGCGCGTAGGAGAACGGCGCCAACCGTTGCGGGGGACGGATAGGCGCCAGCGCGATTCGAGGGTGCACGGTTGCGGTGCCCATCGCATCGACCGCCGCCCGAAAAGAAGCAGGCTCGCGGGGCGTTCCCCCGGTCGGTGCGGCGCCGTCGCGGATGTCGAGCGGTGTCACGAGGAGAGACGGTAGACGGTGTGCGCCCGGCGCCGTCGGAGGCGCGCCGCCACACGTGGTCGGGTACGGGCTGCGTTGCGCAGAGCGCATTCTCGGCGCTCGTGCGGTGCACGATGCGCGATGGCCGCCCGGCGATCCGTATCCGTAGACCGACGCATGGTCGGTTCGTCCGATTTCCGCTGGTCGGCGCGGTGCGGATGTCGCCTCTCACGGGGAGCACGGCGGCGGGCGACCTCGGACCGGATTCGGTCGCGGGGCGGCTTAGGATGGGCGTGATGAGCACTTACACCCGCCGCCGGTTGACCGATGCCCCGTTCCTGGCCGCCGCCACCGGCGCGACGCCGAGCAGGCGGCCCGTCTGGTTCATGCGTCAGGCAGGCCGGTCACTGCCGGAATACCGGGAACTGCGCAAGGGCATCGGGATGCTCGAGTCCTGCTTCGATCCGGAGCTGGTGTGTGAGATCACCATGCAGCCGATCCGCAGGCACGGTGTCGACGCGGCAATCCTGTTCTCCGACATCGTCGTTCCGCTCAAGGCCGCCGGCATCGACCTCGATATCGTGCCCGGCGTCGGCCCCGTGGTCGCCTCGCCCGTGTGCACCGCGGCCGACGTGCGTGCGCTGCCGCGGCTGCGGCCCGAAGAGGTCGGCGCGGTCGCCGAAGGCGTGCGCCTGCTGACCGACGCGCTCGGCGACACCCCGCTCATCGGCTTCGCCGGCGCACCGTTCACCCTGGCCTCCTATCTGGTGGAAGGCGGGCCGAGCAAGCATCACGAGCGCACCAAGGCGATGATGCACGCCGACCCGCAGACCTGGCACGCGCTGCTCGGCACGCTCACCGATATCACCATCGCGTTCCTGCAGGCCCAGCTGGCCGCGGGCGTCGACGCGGTGCAGCTGTTCGATTCGTGGGCGGGCGCACTGTCGCTGGCCGACTACCGCGAGTACGTGCTGCCGCATTCGGAGCGGGTCTTCGCCGAGGTCGCCGCGGCCGGCGTCCCGCGCATCCACTTCGGCGTCGGCACCGGTGAGCTGCTCGGTGCGATGGGTGAAGTGGGCGCCGACGTGGTCGGCGTGGACTGGCGGGTGCCGCTCACCGAGGCCGTGCGCCGTGTCGGGCCGGGGAAAGGCTTGCAGGGCAACCTGGATCCGGCGATCCTGTTCGCCGGGTTCGACGCGGTCGAGAAGGAGACCCGGCGCATCGTGCGCGAAGCCGACGAGGCGATCACGATGGGCGCGAGCGGGCACATCTTCAACCTGGGGCACGGGGTGCTGCCGGACACCGATCCGGGCGTGCTGACCGCGCTGGTCGAGTTGGTGCACTCGCTGTAGCCGCTGTGCGGCGGTGAGTCCGGCGCGGCTACGGTCGAGGTATGCGGATCGCGGTCATCGGTGGCGGAATCAGCGGGCTCGTCGCGGCGTATCGGTTGCGGCAGCGGCTGGGGGACAGTGCCGACATCGTCGTTGTCGAGCAGGCCGCGCGGCTCGGTGGGGTGCTGCACACCGGTGAATTGGCCGGGGAGCCACTGGATCTCGGTGCCGAGGCCTTCGTCGGGCGGCGGCCCGAGGTCATCGAGCTGATGGCCGAACTCGGGCTGGACGAACAACTCGTGCGGCCCGCGGGCACACGGCCCCTGGTGTGGGCGCAGGGCTCGGCGCATCCGCTGCCGGGGCGCACGCTGATGGGTATCCCGTCCGATGCCGAGTCGCTGCGCGGCCTCGTCGACGACGCGACGCTGGCCCAGGTCGCGGCCGAGCCGGAGCGCCCGCTGGCGTGGGAGCCGGGCGCGGATACCGACGTACACAGTCTTGTCGCCGATCGCTTCGGCCGCCAGGTCGTCGAACGCAGTGTGGACCCGCTGCTGGGCGGCGTCTACGCGGGCACCAGCGCATCGATCGGCGTCCGCGCCGCCCTGCCCGCCCTCGCCGCCGCCCTCGATCGCGGCGCGCGCAGCCTCACCGACGCCGTCCGGGACGCCCTGCCCCCGCCGAGTGCCGCACCGGTCTTCGGCGGTCTGCGCGACGGCTACGGCGCCCTGCTCACGGCACTCGTCGAGGCCTCCGGCGCCCGGTTGGTCACCACCCTGGCGGCGACCAGGGTGGCCGCCGCGCCCGGCGGCTGGGTGGTCGACCCGCTCGGCCTGGTCGACGGCGTCGTCCTGGCCACCCCGGCCCCCGTCACCGCCCGCCTCCTGCACTACGTCGCCCCCGCCGCCGCCGAGGCCGCCGCGGGCATCGAACTGTCCTCGTCGGCCCTGGTCGCCATGGCACTGCCGCGCGACACCGGGCTGCCCGACAACTCGGGTATCCTCGTCGCCACCGGAGAACCCCTGCGCGCCAAGGCATTCACGCTGTCCAGCCGGAAATGGCCGCATCTGGGCGCCCGGGACGTCGCGCTGGTCCGCGCCTCCTTCGGCCGGTTCGGCGACGAATCCCCGCTGTCCTGGTCCGACGACGACCTCGTCGCGGCTGCCGTCACCGACCTGACCACCGTCACCGGCATCGAGATCAGCCCGATCCAGTCCGTCGTCCAGCGCTGGCCCGGCGGCCTGCCCCAATACGCCCCCGGCCACACCGACCGCATCGCCACCCTCGAATCCGCCGTCGCCCCGCTCGACGGCCTCGCGGTGGCCGGCGCCTATCTCCACGGCGTCGGAGTCCCCGCCTGCGTGGCTTCCGGTACCGCGGCCGCCGAGCGCGTCGCTACCGCGCTGGTGCCACACGTCGAATAGCTGCCGACGATGTCGGCCGAGTTCACCGGGCTGGACGGCGTCTCGGCGCACCACCGCATGACCTGCGGCGTGTCGCGGACCTCCGGCAATAGCGATGGCGCATGATCGCGCGCTGTGACCACCACCGGTGAGCAGACGACCAGCGCCCGCACCCTCTTCCTCGACCCGGAGCTCGGCCCCGTGGAACTGCACGCGGGCGAAGTGACGACGGTGACCTCGGTCTTCGGCAGCGAGGAATCCTCGCCGTGGCGGGCGACCAGGCCGGTGGCAGGCTGACCGAGGCCGCAGCGCCCGCCCACCCGGCGGGCGAAAACGCCGCAGTGGCACCATAGATCCATGGCGCGACTCGACTACCAGGCCCTCAACTCCACCATTCGCTACCTGATGTTCTCGGTGTTCCAGGTGCAGCCGGGCGTGCTCGGCGAGGACCGCGCCGAGGCGATCAAGGAAGCGCAGGCCTTCTTCGACGGCCTCGCCGACAAGGGCGTCGTGCTGCGCGGCATCTACGACGTGGCGGGCCTGCGCGCCGACGCCGACTTCATGCTGTGGACCCACGCCGAGCGCGTCGAGGACCTGCAGGCCGCCTACGCCGACTTCCGCCGCACCACCGAGCTGGGCAGGGCCAGCGCGCCGGTGTGGAGCAATGTCGCGGTGCACCGGCCCGCCGAGTTCAACAAGAGCCACATCCCGGCGTTCCTGGCCGGCGAGGACCCGGGCAACTACATCTGCGTGTACCCGTTCGTGCGGTCCTACGAGTGGTACCTGCTGCCCGACGAGGAGCGCCGCAAGATGCTCGCCGACCACGGCAAGGCCGCCCGCGGCTACCCGGACGTGCGGGCCAACACCGTCAGCTCGATGGCACTGGGCGACTACGAGTGGATCCTCGCCTTCGAGGCACCGGAACTGCACCGCATCGTCGACCTCATGCGCGACCTGCGCGCCACCGAGGCCCGCCTGCACGTGCGCGAGGAGATCCCGTTCTTCACCGGCCCCCGGGTCGAGGTCGAACAGCTCGTCACCGCGCTCCCGTAAGCAAACGAAGAAGGGCCCGGTCGTCGGACCGGGCCCTTCTTCGTGTCAGTCTTCGCTCGGCTGCAGGCGCAGCGCGATCGAGTTGATGCAGTAGCGCTGGTCGGTGGGGGTGGGATAGCCCTCGCCCTCGAAGACGTGGCCGAGGTGGCTGTGGCAATGGGCGCACAGCACCTCCACCCGGCGCATGCCGAGGGTGTCGTCGGCGCGCAGGATCACCGCGTCGGAATCGGCGGGGTCGAAGAACGACGGCCAGCCGCAGTGGGAATCGAATTTCTCTGTGCTGCGGAACAATTCGGCATCACAGGCGCGGCAGGTGTAGACGCCCTCGGTCTTGGTGTCGGTGTACTCGCCGACGAACGGGCGCTCGGTGGCGGCCTCACGGAGAACGGCGTATTCCTGCGGATCCAGTTTCGCCCGCCACTGCTGCGGCGTCAGCTGGATGCGCGGCGTGGGCAACGATGAGCTCATCACTCCACGCTAATGGTTTCGGCCGGTGCGCGCCGCGAGCGTCACCGGCCGATACCTACTTCAGCGCGGGTTCGCGATCCTCGACGGGTTCCTCCGGCGCGACCGGATCGTCGCGATCCGGGGCGGGGGCCACCGGCTTCTCGTCCTCGGCGCCGTCGCGGGAGTCGGGCGCGCTCGCCATCCACGCCGGGTCGATCCCGAACTGCAGCCTGCCTTCGCGGCGGGCGGCCAGGTAGCGGTCGCCGAGCACGCAGAACACGACGATGAGCAGCAGACCCCAGCCGAAGGTCACCCGCAGGTACTCGAGCGTGCGCCCGGTGCTCTGCCAGCGGTCCGACAGCCACTTGTCGTAGGTCATGAACCCGAAGATCGCCAGCCAGGCAGGCCAGTTGCGCAGCACGGAATTGCGCAGCACCACCGTCATCAGGAACGGGAACAGCATCATCGAGTAGTACATCTGGCCCAGCGAGGGCAGCAGGAAATTCGCGGTGAGCAGCACACCGGAGAACGTGGTGACGAAGAACAGCTCGTCGTGACGGTAGTAGCGCCACAGCAGCCACAGCGAGACCGCGACGACACCGGCCATCAACACCTGGATCAGCAGGATCATCCAGTGCGGCAGCCCGAAGTAGAGCCCGTTGCCACCGACCGAACTGTTGAAGTAGTCGCGCGTCTGAGCCAGATAGGGCACGACCCGGGTGAAGAATTTCTCGGGGTCCGCCGACAGCGGCCAGGCGATCGCGGTGAGCGTCAACGGCACACCGAGCGCGGTGATGAAGACCTTCCACTGGCCGCGAACGGCCGCGACGAGCAGCATCGGCGCCAGCGTCGGTTTCACCGAAATGCTCAAACCGAGTGCTACACCGGCCCAGAGATCCCGACGCGCCAGCAGCAGGTGGATGAACACCAACTCGGCAAGCAGCAGGCAGCCGTTGACATTGGTGAAGACCAACGTGTTGGTCACCGTCTCGGAGGCGAACATCGCCAGCAGCAGCGCGGGCGCCGCGATGGAGCCGAGACCGAACTTGAACAGGCGAAGCAGCAGGTACCAGGCGAGCAGAATCGCGATGGCGTTGAGCCCGATGAACAACCAGCGCGACAGTTCGTAGTCGATGATCGCCACCGGCGCGATCAGCAGTGTTCCGCTCGGATAGTAGAGATAGTGCGGGTCGACCGAGGAGAAGTCGGCGGTGTACAGCGGCCTGCCGTTCAGGAACTCGAACGAGGCGTTGTAGACCGGACGGTAATCGTCGGTGACGAATCCGTTGATCGCCTTGATGAAGACACGGTTCAGCACCGTCATGACCGCGAACGGCCACAGAGCGAACTTGATCACATCCGCGGTCGTGCGCGCGGTACGGGGCTCGAGCTGTCGGAACAACACTGGGGCACGGTACACCGGATCGGGTAGCGATGGTGTCGCCGGACCCGGCGGACGCGCCGGAACCACATGGTCGTCCGACCGGGATCAGGCGGGGCAGGCGCCGCCGTCCGCGGGCAATTTCGCGTCGGCGAGATAGTCGGCGACGGCCTTCTGCGCGCACCCGGAGTGGGCGATGACCGGATGTCCCCAGCCCTGCCAGGTCATCGTGGCGTGCCGGGCGCCCGCCGCGCCGAGCGCGCCGGTCACCGAGGCCGCGGCACCGCCCACGATCGGGTCGGCGGCGCCGGCGAACACCAGCACCGGCAGCTCGAGCTCGGTCGGCAGCGGCGGGGCGGTGGAGACCGGCCAGGCCGAGCAGACCATCAGCTCGATCGCGGCGGTCCGGCCGAAAACCGGATATTTGCCCGCCCATGTTCCGGCGAGCTCGCGCGCCTTGTCCGGCGTCGGCGGCTGCTGGCTGTCGGTGCACCGGTTGACGAACTCGCCGTCGGAGTTGATCGCGGCGGATTCGCGCACGACCAGCATGGCCAGCGGCGCGCGATCACCGCGGTCGGCGGCGGCGAGAATGTCGGCCAGTGCGGTCACCCGGCTCGCCTGGTCACCGCGCGGGCTGGACAGGAATCCGGTGAGCGCGGTCGAGAGGTCGGCGGCCGAGATGTCGCCGAGCGCGCCGGTGGCGGCCTTGTTCATCAGTGCGACGATCGCCGCGCGCGGGTCGGGGCCGAGCGCGCAGTTGGCGGCCTTGCAGCGCTGCGCGAAGGCGGTGAGGGCGGCCTCGGCGCCGATGACGGCGGCCTCGGCCATCGTGGTCGCGTCGGCGCCGACCGGTTCGGGGGCATCGAGCACGAGCCGGGCCAGGTGGTCGCCGTAGCGGCGGGCGTAGCTGAGCGCGACCTTGGCACCGTTGCCGGTGCCGATCAGGTTGATCTTCTCGACCTGCCACTGCTTGCGCAGTTGCTCGATGTCGTCGGCGGCGTGCGGGGCGTCGAAAGTGCCCTCGTAGGGCTGCAGGAAGTCGCGGCAGGCGATGGTCGCGTCCTGGCTGTAACCGGCGACCGCGCCGACCTGATCGTTGCTGCCCACCCCGAACTGGCCGAGATCGGTCATCACCGCGCGCAGCTGGGCGGGAATGCAGTCGATGGGCTGGGAGGCACCGACCCCGCGCCGGTCGACGGCGACGATCGGCTGTGCCGCCAGCAACGCGCTGTTCGGGCCGACGGCCAGACCCGCCAGCGTCGACGCAGACGAGCGGTCGGCGCCGGAGGTGAGCACCAGCGGTGCCGCGTCGGCGGGCGTCTGCGGCAGCCGGGCCCGCAGCGCGCCCGCCCGGAACGTGCCGAGCACGGTGCCCGCGGTATCGATCGGCGTCGCGAAATCGGCGCACTCCAGGACCAGGCCGGCCGGAGCCGCACCGAAATCGAGCGAACCCAGGGTCGACGCGGTGCAGTCCTTCCAGGCCAGGTCGGTTTTCGGGACTTCGGCCTTGGCGAGATCCTGCACGGCCGGTTCCACGGTCTGCCCGCCGCCCGCCCCGGGGCGCTCGACGGCGACGACGGGCCGATCCGACGGTCCGGCCCCGCAGCCCGCGAGCATGATCGACAGTGTCGCGGCCGTCGCCGCGGCCCGAGTCCAGCGCATGGGTTACACACTGCCAGGTTCGGCGCCAGGTTTCATCGACGGGCCCACCGGGCCAGCACGGTGCCGTCCTCGGCGAGCACCAGCTGCTTGCGGCTCATCGGGATGTCGAAACTGCTCGCCGACAGCGAGATTCGCCCGCCCGCCCCGCCGACCAGCATCGGTGCGGTACTCAGGCACAACTCGTCGACCAGATCCGCCTCGGCCAGCTGCCCGAACAGATGCGGCCCGCCCTCACACAGCACCCGATACAGGCCGTGCTCGGCGAGCACCCGCACCAGCGCGGCAGGCATGATCGCGGCCTCACCGGCGATCACCACCTGCGCGCCCGCCTGCTCGAGCGCGGCGACCTGGTCCAGGTCGGCGTGGGCGGTCGTGATGATCAGCGGCGCGACGTCGGCGTCGGTGAAGAACTTCGACGCCGGATCGAGCCGCGCGCTCGCGGTGACCACCGCGATCGGCGGCGGCGTGCCGTCGGCCGATCCGCCGATGCCGTGCTGGTAGTGCGCGCGGCGCCGATCCGGATCCGGATGCGCGCCACCGTAGTTCTCCGCGCGCACCGTACCCGCGCCGACGACGATCACCTCCGCCAGCTCACGCAGCAGCGTGAACACCCGGTGGTCGGCGTCGGTGCCGAGCCCGGCCGACACCCCGTCTACCGTGAACGCGCCGTCGATACTGTTCACGAAGTTGGCCCGCACCCAGGGTCGCTCCAGGTGGCGGGGATAGGCATAGCACCTGGCCAGTGCGTCGTCGTCGAGGTCTGCGAGCTGGGTCACATTGTGGATACGCTGCATAGGAACCGATGCAACCACGTCCGTACGATTCGCTCATGCAAGAACGCCTCGTCGATCGCCATCCGGAGGTCCCGGCCGACCAGCTCGTCGCGCAGATGGTGCCCCCGCCCATGTTCGACGAGGTCAGCTTCGCCTCCTACATTCCCGACCCCAAGGAACCCAGCCAGGCGGCTGCGGTCAGCAAGGCCGAGGAATTCGCCGGTCAGGTCGCCAAGATCCACAAGGCCGGATCCAAGAAGAGCCTGTTCGGCAAGAAGAAGGCCGTCACCGGCGCGGGCCTGTACCTCGACGGTGGCTTCGGCGTCGGCAAGACCCACCTGCTCGCCTCGATCTTCCACAGCGCGCCCGCGCCCAAGTCGTTCGGCACCTTCGGTGAGCTGACCAACCTGGTCGGCGCGCTGGGCTTCGTCAACGCCGTCGAGCGCCTCTCCGACAACAGCCTGCTGTGCATCGACGAATTCGAGCTCGACGATCCGGGCGACACCACGATGGTCTCGCGCCTGCTCACCGAGCTGTCCGCCGCGGGCGTCTCCATCGCGGCCACCTCGAACACGCTGCCCAGTCAGCTCGGCGAAGGTCGTTTCGCCGCACAGGATTTCCTGCGCGAGATCAAGAAGCTCGGCTCCATCTTCGAGCCGGTGCGCGTCGACGGCCCCGACTACCGCCACCGCGACCTGCCGCCCGCCCCCGAGCCGACCTCGCCCGACGTCCTGGCCGAACGGGCCGCCACCACCGCGGGCTCCACCCTCGACGACTACGACGCGCTGCTCAAGCATCTGAGCACGCTGCACCCGTCGAAGTACGGCGCGCTCATCAACGGGGTGTCCTCGGTGTTCATCTCCGGCGTGCACCCGGTAACCGACCAGGCCGTGGCCCTGCGCATCGTCGTGCTGGCCGACCGCCTCTACGACGCCAGCATCCCGGTGACCGTCTCGGGCGCCAAGCTCGACGAGATCTTCTCCCAGGAGATGCTCGACGGCGGCTACCGCAAGAAGTACCTGCGCGCGATCTCGCGTCTGCTGGCGCTCTCGCGCTTCGAGGCCGCCGCCGCGTAGCCCGCGGGGGTCGCCGCGCCGCGGTCGGCACTGCTCAGCCGAACTTCACAGCGCCCGCTCGAACACGTAGTCGGCGTGCACCTGATTGCCGACGGTGTTGGTCTTGGTGCCCACCCGCACGAAGCCGTGCTTGGCGTAGAAGTTCTGCGCGCGTTCGTTGGCCTGGTTGACACCCAGCCACACCGCGGCGGCACCCGATTCGCGCGCCGCGGCGACCGCCGCCTCCATCAGCGCATCGGCCACGCCGCTGCCGTGATGGCCCGGCAGCACGTACATCTTGCTCAGCTCGACCACCGCGCCCGCGCTCACCTGGGCCGCGACCTCGGGGTCGCCCGGCCTGCCCGCGACGAGCATGGCGTAGCCGACGATGTCGTCGCCCTCGACCGCCTTGAGCACGGTCCGGTGCGGGTCCGACAGGTACTCGCCGAACCGTTCGCCGGAGAGCATCTGGTCCAGGAAGATCTCGATGTCGCCCTGGGTGGCCTCCGGCGGACAGGCGAGCGGAAAGGTGGCCGCGGCGACATCGCTGAGCTCCTCGGCATCCCAGAGCCCGGCCCGATCGACGACGACGGAACTGTTGGTCATCTTTCCAGTACAGCACGGGTCGGCTCGGCGGCGGTGGCAGGTTGACCGCGGTGCCGAGTACTCTCCTCGCCATGACGAGCGGTAGCCGCATCGGGATCGTCGGTGCGGGAGTTGCGGGTTTGGCCTGCGCGAAAGTGTTGAGTCGGGCGGGTTTCCCGGTCGAGGTGTTCGACCGGGCCCCTGATGTCGGAGGTGTGTGGAGCGCCACCCGTCGCTATCCGGGTCTGCGCGCGCAGAACAGCAAATTCACGTACCACTTCAGCGATCACCCGATGCCGGAGGACTTTCCCCGCTGGCCCGACGGTCAGCAGATCCAGGCCTACCTCGCCGGGTACGTGCACGAGTTCGGCCTGGCCGAGCACCTGCGCCTGGGCACCGAGGTGATCGCCGCCGACCCGGTCGACAGCGGCTGGCTGCTCGAAGTCCGCGACGGCAACGGCGTGCGCCGCACGTCCTGCGATCACCTGATCGTCGCCAACGGCGTGTTCAGCGATCCGGTGATGCCCGAGCTGTCCGGAGCGTCGGCGTTCCGGGCCGCGGGCGGGCGGCTGTGCCACGTCTCGGAGTTCCACAACCTCGAACAGGTGCGTGACCGCTCCGTGGTCGTCATCGGCTACGGCAAGTCGGCCACCGATGTCGCCGAGGCGATCAGCCACTTCGCCGACGACACCAGCGTGGTCGCGCGCAGGCTCACCTGGAAGATGCCGCGTCGGTTCGGCGCCGGCCTCGACTACGAGCGCATGCTGCTGACCCGGATGGGCGAGGCGCACTTCCGGTCCAGGGAACCGCGCCTGGCCGAGCGCCTGCTCGACCGGCTCAGCCTGCGCGAGGCCAACATGGACCTGGTGCAGGAACGGGTGACGCGCAAGCTACGGCTGCGTGAGCTCGGTCTGCTGCCGGAGGGCAGGTTCGAGGAGATCGCCACCAGCAGTGCGAGCCTGGCGACCGAGGGCTTCGCCGAGCAGGTCGAGGCGGGCCGGATCACCGTGCACCGCGATACCGACGTCACCGATCTGATCGGCGGGCAGCACGGGCCCGCGGTGCGGCTGTCCGACGGCAGCCTGAAGCTGGCCGAGATCGTCGTGTGCGCCACCGGATACCGCCAGGAGGTGCCGTTCCTGACCCCGTTCGTCCGGCGCAGCCTCACCGACGAGGTCGGCGACTTCCGGCTCTACCGCAACATCCTGCCGGTCGAGATCCCCAACCTGACCTTCGCGGGCTACAACAACTCGAACGTGAGTACGCTCAACGCGGAAGTCGGCGCGCACTGGATCGCCGGACTGCTCACCGGGAAGTTCGTGCCGCCCATGGCCGAGCAGATGAACTCCGAGATCGACGAGCGACTGTCCTGGTCGCGGGAACGCACCGAGGGCAACCATGCCCACGGTACGACGGTGGTCCCGTTCTCCCTGACCACTATCGACGAGATGCTCGACGACCTGCGCACGCCCCTGCCGTTGACCAGCAGGCTGGCGCAGTGGGTGCGTCCCGTGCGTCCCGCGTCCTACCGCCGGGTCCTGCGCGAACGCCCGCTGGCCGTCCCCGCGGCGCCCGCGCCCGCGCCGATTGCCGAGGGATAGCCGACACGCCGGGTCGCTGTCGGCGCGACACTTGGCGGCGATCTGTGCGTTGGTGATAATCCTCGCGTGGATGCGCTGGATCTGAACCTGCTGCTCGCCCTCGACGCGCTGCTCGACACCAACAGCGTGACCGAGGCGGCCCGGCGTCTGCACACGTCGACCTCGGCGATGAGCCGCGCCCTCACCCGGTTGCGTGCCGTGCTGGGCGACCCGCTGCTCGTGCGCTCGGGCAGACAGCTGGTGCCGACACCACGCGCACTGGAGTTGCGCCACGATGTCGCGGGCCTGGTCGATCAGGCGCGTTTGCTGCTGACCACCCGCGACGGGAACGGGGCCGGCCGCCATCGGGATTTCGTTGTCCGCGTTGCCGATTCGGTGGTCGCGCGGCTGACCGGTCCGCTGCTGGCCGCGGTCCGTGCGCAGTTGCCCGGCGTGACGGTGCGACTGCTGGCGGCCGACGCGGGCGACGCCGCGGTCGCCCTGCGGGACGGGCGCGTCGACGTCGAGGTCGGCATGATCGGCCAGACCGACCCCGAAACGGTCGTCAAGCGCCTGTTCGCCGACCGCTGGGTCGGCGTCGCCGCCGCGGGCCACCCGTTCGGCGCACACCGGCCTACCGTCGCCGCCTACGCCTCCGCCCAGCACCTGGAAGTCTCGGCCACCGGCCGGACCCACAGCCCCATCGACGACCGGCTGGCGCTGCACGGCCGCACCCGGCGCGTGGTCGCCACGGTGCCCGATCTGGCCACCGCCCTGTTCACGGTCGGTTCGACCGAATTGGTCTGTCCCGTACCGGAACTCCTGTCCCGACCCGCCCGCGCCGCCCTCGGCCTGACGATGTTCGAAATCCCCCTCCCGCTCCCCGCTCCCGTCGTCGCGATGGCCTGGCATCCGCGCAACACCGCCGACGCGGGCCACCGCGCCCTGCGCGACCTCATCGGCACGGTCCTGCACGACACACCGAAACCCGGCCCGGTGCCCGTAGCAGCACCCGCCTAGCCGGCCTCCGTCGTCGGCGGACCGAACACGTCCCGCCGCCCCGGCGGCAACCCGGCCGACCGCTTCAATTCGTCGAGCATCGCCTGCAACTTGTCGACATGCGCGCGCTCGATGTCGAACGCGCGGAATGTCCCGGTCACGGTGATCCCCGCGGCATCGGTCGCACTCGGCGGAACCGGATCGGCGACCACACGATCGAGCGGACTCGTCGCCGGGGAGACCTCGCCCGCGCTCACCGGTGCGCCGAAGCCGGACGGTGCGCCGTCGTTCACCGCGGGATCGAAGGACGCGGGCCCGCGACCGTTGACGGAAGCATTCGGATTCGTCGGTCCGCCGAAACCGGTGGGCGTGCTGTGGGTGAGCTCGCCGGGTCCGCGGCCGTTGCCGGAAGTTCCGAGGTGCGTCGGAGCGCTGAAATCGGTGGGTGTGCTGGGGGTGAGCTCGGCGGGCCCGCGGCCGTTGGTGGAAGCGTCGGTACCAGCGGGTGCGCCGACGTCGGAGGAGGTGCCGTGGGGGAGCGCGGGATCGAGGCCCTGGGTCGCGGCGGCGAAACCACCGGTGCCGGGATCGGCGTGGCTGTTGGGCGCGGACAGGCGTGCCGGCGGGTCCGCGGGGGTGGGCGCGTCGTTGCCGGACGGGGTGGTGAGGCGTTCGCGGGGAGTGAAGTCGTCGAAGATCGACTCGGTGCGATGCGGCGAGTCGCCGCCGGTGAATCCGTTGCGGGCGTGCCCGTTCCGGCTCGGGGGTGGGAGGGTCGCGTCTTCGTCGGTGAATGTCCAGTGGATGCCGTTGGCGGTGGATCCCGAGGTGGGGGTCGCGGGTGTCGCGGTGAGCGGCGCGCCGAATCCGTTGACCGGGTGGCCGTTCGTCACGGGCTCGGTGCGGCCGCCGGCGGTGAGACCGGCCGACCGTGGGTCGTTCATGGCGCGGGTGGTTGCGATCTGGGTGGCGTCGATGCCGGTGCCGGACAGCGCATCCGGCGATCCGGGCCGCGCTCCGGTGTCCCCGACCGGTGCGGCCGTGCTCTCGGCGGGCTTGCCCACCGGCCGCGCCCGCTCGACGCCGGCCTCGGCGAGCGGACGGTGTCCGATGTCTGCCCGCCCCTCCGGAATCGTCTTCATGGCAGCGGTATTCGCCTGATCGGCGGTGACGCCGGACAGAGTCACGTCACCACCACGCACGACGTCACCGACTTCCGCGCTGCCCGGAAGCGAGGAACCCCCACGCGATCCGAGGGTCGTCGAACCGCTGGACTGCGTCGCCGGGGACGTGTCGTCGCGTCCGAGCGCCGAGATCGCCCCTGTCTGCGCGGCAACGCGGCCGGGCACGGTGATCTCGGTGTCGTCCTGTTTCCGTCCACCAGCCGCCGGAAGGCGGTCAGGATGCGCGGCCGAGAGTTGGTCGGCGTCTGCCTGCAGCGTGCCGATGGCCGCGGGCGTAGCGCCGGTCGAGGCCGGCACTCCGAGCGTCGATGACGCCGGGACGTGGGCGGTGTTCGACACAGCGGCGCCAACCGGGTCCGATCCGTGACCGATGGGCTGCCCGTTCCGGGTGTGCCCGGCTTCTGCAGAGTCAGCACCGCCGGCTACAGCCGACTGGGTGCCGCCGTCCGGTGCCGGCACCGCGTCGCGGAGGGGCGCAGACACCTCGTCGCCGACCTGTGTCGACGCATGGTTCGTCGGCCGCGCCTCGATCGGCTGAGCATCGTCGATCGCCGTCACGCCATTCACCGTCGCTGCGCCGTTCGCCGCCTGCGTATTGCTCAGGGGCGCCGCGCCGTTCAGCACCAGGGCGCCGTTCGCCGCTGCGCCGTTCCGCGTGGGGCGGTCCGCTGCCCGCGCACCGTTCACGGCGGTGTCCGCCGACCGCGCTCCGTTCAGCCGCTGCGTGCGGTCGATCGGCTGCGCGCCGTTCACCGTCTGCGTGCTGTCGGTGAACGGTGACCGCGAAGCACCCTCGGACCCCAGCATCGCCGCGACACCGGTCGCCGCCCCACCGACCTCACCGGCCGACTCGAACGCGGCCGCGGGCCGGGGAATCGGGGCGACGGTGATCGGCCAGGTCGGGTCACCGAGGTGATCGGTGCGGGAGTGGCGGCGTTCCAGTGGGGGACGGGCGGCGTCGACGGCGCGGTCCGGCTCGGCCGCCCCGCCGTCCGGTGCTCCCTCGTCCAGGTCGGCGGCCGCGCGCTCGGCGGCCTCGGCGGCCTCGCGGACCTCCCGGCGACTGCGCGTCCCGCGGCCCGCGCGCGGCGTCGTCTGCTCGGGCTCTCCGCCGTCGAGTGCGTCCAACCGGGCACTGAGGCGCGAAATGTCCTGTGACGCATGAAATGCCCAGGATTCGAGCCTGCGGATCCTGGTCTGGTCGGGGAGGTCCTCGTCGGCGGGGAAGACCGGAACTTCCTGCTGCACCCGGGCGGCGACGATATCGAGCTTGTCACTGACCTCACGCAGCGCCGCGGCGATACTCGCCAGCATCGACCCGATGGATTCGTCGTGCTCAGCGTGGTTCATGCACACCCTACTTCCCGTGCTCGGCGAGCGTGCCCGCCCCGGCCGCAGCGATCATATCCACCGGCGGCCCAGACCGTGTCCCCGCGATGTCCCGGTGACCGGATCGGCGACGCGCCGAACCGATCGGCAATCCGGATGAAACAGACAGGCAACAGGCCGGGTCTGTGTATCGAAATGATCAAGATCTCGGCGACGTTCTGCGACGTTGGCACAATGAAATAGCTTGATATACAAGCAGAGTCGCTGGTGTGATCTCGATCACCGAACGGTGACGCACCCGAGCGCGGGTCAAGGGGGCTGGCGGTGTGTCGGCGGCTGCGTCAACCTGGAGATCAGGGCGTGGGCGCGAGCACACGTCAGGGTGCCCGGTGAGGGAGTGATGGTGTGAGGACGAAGCGGCGAAGCGACACCCGGGTGGTGTGCGGACGACAGGCGCTGCTCGACGAACTCGGCATCTCCGAGGGCACCCGTCGCGCGGCACCCGAACAGACCGGCTACGGCTGTGGTTGCCCCGAATGTGTGGCGACGCAGTGGAATACGCAGCGACTCGAACACTGGATCTGCGGCAGGCTGACGGCGGCGGGCGCCGACGAGGCCGAGGTGGACACCCAGATCGGTGACATCCCCGTCGACATCTACTGGCGTCGCGGCGACCGCCGCTGCGTTGTCGAGGTGCACAGCGGTCCGCTCGACATCACCGCGGCCAGGGCCCACCGGAAACGGCTGCAGGCCGCCGGCATCGATGACGTGCTGTGGGTGTGCCCGCAGGGCTACTGGGTGCCGCTGGTCCCCGCGGTCGGCATCGCCGATTTCGCGCCCGCGGCGGCCGACTACCGGATCGATCAGGGCATCCTCGCCGCGGGCGAGACGGGCTTCGCCGCGCCGTCGCGGGCGAACTGGGAATTGCGTGACTTCCTCGAAGGCTGGGTGACCGGCGAGATGCACTGGGGTCACGCGGATCTGACAACAGGAGGGTGGGCCGAGGTGGGCACCTGGGAACGGCATACCGCGGCGCAGGCCGCCATGATCGAGCATCAGCGCGGGGAGCTGCGTGACCAGCGGGTGGAGCTGGCGGTGTCGCGCCAGACCGTGCGGGACAAGCAGAAGCTGGTCACCCGCCTGCACCACCGGATAGACCGGGCTGGCGTGCACGCCGACGCCGACGCCATCACGCTGGCCGGGGTGCGCAGCGAACTCGTCGCCCAGCAGCGGATCGCGCTGGGCTTGCGCGCGACGATCGGGCGGATGGATCGCACGATCAATCAGTGGCAGTGGCTCACCTGCTGCGCGATGCTGCTGGTCGTCACGGTGATGACGGGCGCGCTGGTGATGCGCTGAGCCGCAGGGGCGTCCGGTCCCACTGCCAGTCGTTGCGCAGCACGAGTCCGGCCAGGTCGAGCAGTTCCAGGCCGGTCTCGGCGCGCACGGCTGCCAGCGCGCGCCGATCGTAGGGGCCTCGCGCCAGATCGGCGGCGATGCGTGCCTCGATCGCCGGGTCGGCCGCCCTGGCGCGCAGCCGGGCGGGGTCGAGGGCGCTGCCGGTCCAGGTCAGCCAGCCCCAGCCGTGCTCGTGGGCGTAGGCGCGACCCAGTTCGCTCTGGATTCTGGTGTGGTGGAAGGCGATCCGGCCCAGCGGGACGACATCGACGAGCACGATCCGGCCGTCGGTGAGCTGGGCGGCGACCGCCGGATAGTGCACGTGGTCCTCGCCGGCGAGGCGATAGGTGAGCGCGGTCGGCTCCTCCTGGAACGCGGTCACCAGCGGGTCGGCGTCGAGGGTCCGCAGTAGGCGCGCCGCCAGGGCGGAGTCGTAGGCGACGTCGCGTCCGACGGTGGCGAGGTAGAACCGGCCACGCCCGTCGTCGTCACCGTCGGCGACGCGGGCCGACGCGGTCGGCAGGGGAGCGGGGTCGCCGGTGGACCACTCGACGTCGTCGAGCAGTGGCCCCAGCTCGCCGGTCTCGTCGAGTGGCTGCAGCTTGGCCAGGATGCTGGCGGTCTTCTTCTGCCAGCCCAGGATTCGCTGCATCACATACCCGGCGACGCGCTTGGCGTCGGCCTGATCGTGCCCGGCCAGGCGCAGCTTCAGATAGGACCATTCCATCGCCACCAGATCGGTGTCGGTGGCATAGGTCTCGGCGAGCAGTTCCCGCACCAGGCGCAGATCGCCCGCGTCGCGCGGGTACCGGTGGCCGAACACCTCGCCGCAGCGGTGCCCGGAGCGGGCCGCTTCCCGCACGATCTGCCCGATCGCCTTGGCGTAGAGCTGGCGGACCCGGTCGCGGGCCAGGTCGTAGCGGGCGCCGATGCGGGTGAGGGTTTCCGGGCGCTGCCCGCCGATGCCCAGGCGCAGGGCGACGATCCGCGCGTCCCTGGCGGCGCGTTCGGCGTGCTCGGTGAGCAGTTCGGCGACCAGCTCGTCGAGGTCATCGAGCTCGAAGGAGACATCGGCGGCGATGTCGTGGTCGAGTTCCCGCCCGCTCCCGGCACTCAACTGGGCAACCTCCCGCTCGGCTCGCTGTGTCGGGTCAGCGTAGCGGGGGCTACCGACAGTCCCGGGCTAGAGCGCGGTGATGTATTCGCCGTAGAACAGACACAGCCCGATCGCCGACGCGATGCCGCCCAGCACCCAGAACCGGATGATCACCGCCGTCTCGGGCCAGTTGTTCAGTTCGAAGTGATGATGGAACGGCGCCATCCGGAACAGTCGCGTGTGGGTGGTGCGGAAGACGACGATCTGCAGCAGCACCGACAGAATCTCCGCGACGAACAGCGCGCCGAGCACCACCGCGAGCAGTTCGGTACGGCTGGTGATCGACAGCCCGGCCACCAAACCGCCCAGGCCGAGCGACCCGGTGTCGCCCATGAAGATCTTCGCGGGCGCCGCGTTCCACCACAGGAATCCGATGCAGGCGCCCGCCGCCGCGGCGCTGACCACCGCCAGGTCGAGGGGGTCGCGCACGGTGTAGCAGCCCCGGCTTGGACTGAGCTCGCACGAGTTCTCGAACTGCCACAGCGTGATCACCACGTACGCGCCGAGGGTCAGGCTCATCGATCCCGCGGCCAGCCCATCGAGCCCGTCGGTGATGTTGACCGCGTTCGACCAGGCCACCACCAGCAGGCAGATGAACGCGACGAAGATCAGTGAGCCGAAGGCGATGGTGTTGATGTCACGGACATAGGAGAGGTTGTTCCCGGCCGGGGTCAGCCCGGTGGCGCCGGGGAAACGCAGGGCCAGCACCGCGAACACGACGGCGGCGCCGATCTGCCCGAGATACTTGCCCGCCGCGGTCAACCCGAGATTGCGGTGCTTACGGAGCTTGATCGAGTCGTCGAGGAACCCGACGATGCCCAGTGCCGAGGCCAGCAGCAGCACCAACACGCCGGAGGCGCTGGGTCCCGGTGCGTCCCACAGCAATCCGATCAGGTGCGAGCCGAGGAACCCGGCCCACACACCCGCCCCGATCGCGAGCCCGCCCATCGTGGGCGTGCCGCGTTTGGCGTGGTGACTGGCCGGGCCGTCGATCCGGATCTCCTGCCCGAACCCGCGCCGGGCGAACACCCGGATCAGCCCGGGGGTGAGGGTGATGGTGACGAACAGGGAGATCCCCGCCGACAACAGGATCTGCCTCAACTGCTCACCCCTCCATACCGCCGTTCCGCGCCACCACTGCGGGCCCGGCGACGCCGAGTGCCGATCCTAGGGGAGCGCCGACGGAATCCGGGCCGTGAGTGACCTGGGTTACATCAGTGCCCACCGCATGGCCTCACGGGAAACGCCGTGACGTACATCGAGCCGCAATCTGTCGGCAGCTTCCCTCCGGCTACCTCTGCGCGCACAATGGACGGACAAACCAACCCGTTCGGCCGAGCCGGCTGCGCTGTCTGTCGACTGGCTGTCGCTCGCGAACGGAGAGGAGTGTGCGATGTCTGTTGCCGGTAACGGCCGAACACCGACGGTGATGATCCTGGGTGCCGGCTTCGGCGGGCTGGAGCTGGCCGCTTGCCTGTCCGAGTCGCTGTCCGGCGAGGTCCGCGTGGTGCTCGTCGACCGTGCGGCCGGGTTTACGTTCGGTTTCGCGAAACTGGACATTCTGTTCCGTGACCGGGTACCGGAATCCGTCCTCGTCCGCTACGCCGATCTCGCCCTTCCCGGCGTCGAGTTCCGGCAGGAACAGGTCACCTCGATCGACCCGCAGACCCGTCACATTGTCACCGACACCGCCGAATACGACCCGGACATTCTCGTTGTCGCGTTGGGGGCCGAGTACGACCCCGCCGCCACCCCCGGGTTCGTCGAGGACGGCTACGAGTACTACTCCATCGAGGGAGCGTGCCGCCTGCGTGATCGGCTGGCCCATTTCGACGGCGGGACCATCCTGATCTCAGTGCTGAGCGTGCCGTTCAAGTGCCCGCCCGCGCCCTACGAGGGTGCGATGCTGCTGCACGAGTCGCTGACCCGGCGCGGCATCCGCGATCGAACCGACATTCACCTGACTACCCCGATGGACTCACCGATTCCCGTTTCCGCGGACACCTCCGCCGCACTCGTCGACGCGCTCGCACTCCGGGGGATCGACTACTCGCCGGGGCGGCGAGTCCGCGCCCTCGACCCGGCGAATCACGTCGCGGCCACCCGTGCCGGAGACCTGCCGTACGACCTGTTCATCGGCATTCCGACCCACCGTGTCCCCGCGGTGGTCGAGGCATCAGGGCTGACCGTCGACGGCACCGACGGCTGGATCCACGTCGACCCGCGGACGCTGGCCACTCCGTATCCCGGCGTCTACGCGATCGGTGACTGCGCGGATGCGCCGGTTCCCCGCGCCGGTGTCTTCGCCGAGGATGCCGCCCGCACGGTCGCAGCGCACATAGCCGCGCAACTGCGGGGAATGCCCACCCCCGGAAAGTATCTCGGCCAGGGCGCATGCCACATCGAATTCGGGGACGGCCTCGTCGGGAAGGTCGACGCCGATTTCCTGTCGGGGCCGACGCCGATCGCGCCGTTCGAGCCGCCCTCCACGGAACTCGCGGTCGAGAAGGCCGAGTTCGCCGCCGAGCGGCTTCGGCGCTGGTTCAACCGGTGAAAGCCGACCTCGTAGCAGGGCCTACCTACACAAACACGTCAGGCCCCCTCGAAAGGGGGCCTGACGTGTGGTGCGCGATACTGGGATTGAACCAGTGACCTCTTCCGTGTCAGGGAAGCGCTCTCCCGCTGAGCTAATCGCGCGAGGTGGAGACGGGAATCGAACCCGTGTGCACGGCTTTGCAGGCCGTTGCCTCACCACTCGGCCACTCCACCGCGCAAAGGAGGATGGCGTATTGCTTAGTGCCGAACCTACCTCTCGAGCGGATGACGGGATTTGAACCCGCGACCCTCACCTTGGCAAGGTGATGCGCTACCACTGCGCTACATCCGCATTCGCACTTCCGGAGTCAGTCGGCCTGGCGGCTTAGCTGCTCTCCGTGGTGCGAGGAAAACATTAGCCGACGGTCGGCGCAGACTACAAATCGGCTGGTAGATGGGCCTAAATGTGAATTACAGGGATGTTGTTCGGGTGGTCGAGGGGGTGTGGGCGGCGGATGGGCCCCGAGTCGTCCTTGCCGGCGGCAGGGGAAGGCTGATCTTGAATGAGTGGCGCCATGGCAGGAACATGAAACAACGTAGATATGCGCATCAAAATATGTATGAACGGTCAACCTGCCGGCCCTGTGTACACGCGGCGGTCCACAGAGCGGCCAAGGAACCCGAAGCCCCCATTCACGAGGCGATTTGGTGTCACATGGGTCCACCGTGCTAATGTTCCATCTCGTTCGAGAGGCTCTCCAAAGCCCCTCGGCACAGTGTTCGGTCCCATAGCTCAGCGGGAGAGCGTCCGCCTCACACGCGGAAGGTCGCTGGTTCGAAACCAGCTGGGACCACCATAAAACAGCAGGTCAGAGCCGTGAGGGCGATGGCCTGCTTTTTTCGTGCAATATACGTGCAATATCGGTCGCGGCTGCGATGGCGGAGTCCGCAATTAGCGAACCCCTGGCCCTGGATGTGTGCCCTCCCGGTCGTGATTCTCGTCACTGTTGTGCTCGCGCTGGCTGAAGCACAACGCAAGTTGTCGCGCCGGAGAGGTGTCGACGTCAGTTGATAGGCCGCATAGCTGCGTCGACGTCCTCCACTGCGATCCGTATCTGGCCACGGAACCGGTAGGCAGGAAGCGTGCCGTCGGCGATCATCCGTCGGACGGTGTCCACACTGACGCCGGCTCGCTCGGCGGCGAACCTCACTGAGACGTAGTGGCTCGGGTTCGAAGTCCGCTTCGGGGCTACGCCGGGACATGGCCCACCGGTCCGGGCTGCCGGCTGTGGGTGTCGGATCCCCGGCATGTTCGACCGCAGTGCGGATGATCGCAGATGGTGAGGGAGTACCGGGCGGTGTAGTCGCCGGTCCATTCCGGGAAGGTGAGGACGTCGACCATCAGGAGCCCCCGGACTGGCCTGGCCATCAGCTCCCCAAGCAAATGCATCTCGATCTGTTTGTCACCGATCTCGACACCGCGGAGAGGGCGGCAATCGGCTGCGGCGCGATCAAGGCGGACTTTCAGCCTGCGCCCGATCGCAGGCGAGTGCTCCTCGACCCGGCAGGGCACCCCTACTGCCTCACGCTCCCGCCCAGGGCCAGTGTGTGAATCGGGGTCTGGGCAGTCATAAAGCCTCCGGACACAGCAGAATTCCTACGCGCCGGACGGACAGGGCCCGACCGATCAGCGACCGGAACGACGCCGCGCCGCCGGGTCACTGTCGGCCTGATACCGCCGCAGCCCCTCGTCGGATACCCGCGCGTACTTCGCGAGGCTGCGCACCGAGGTATGCCCGGACAGCTTCATCAGCACCGGGGTCGACGCGCCTTCCTCTGCGGCATGCGTAAGCCGGGAATGCCGCAATGGATGCAGCGTGTACGGGGTCCCGGTAGTAACCGCGCGAAAGCAACGGATATGGCGTAATGCCCTGCCGGTAGGCAGTTTCCACGTTCAGTGTGCGGCCCCACACGCACACCGAGCGCGGAAACCGCTGCCCAGCAGGCGACTACGCCATATCCGCCCGATTTTCGGCGGATGCTACGGCTACCCCCAACATGCTCCGTGCGCGTCTGTGCTCGCTTCCCGTACCAACAAAGCTGCGCCGCATCGACTTCCAGCTGCTGCGCCAGACGCGCCACCACCACCGTCGGTGCCGCGGTCACCTCGTCCGGCACGAACCCCAACCACGGCAGCGTGCACAACGCCACCGCCAGGCCGAGACGGACTACCGGGCCCCGCCCACGCGGCGCGACGAACGCCAAATCCGTCGGGGTCAACGTGAGATACCGGAACAACTCCTCACGGCTGATCTCCGGGTACCCCGCAGACGCTCCAACTCCTCGCTCGCGAACACTCGCGTGGCCACGAACCCGACCCTCCAGCACACCGACCAACCCCGTCAGCAGCCAAGCCAAGCACCAAACACCACGCACCGCAGTCAGAACCATCAAACGCCCTGACCGGCCGCTACCCGAACTTCGTTGGTTTCTGCGCGGTTACTACCGGTTCCCCGTGCGCTCCGGCCTCGGCGCTCGCAGCTACCGTCGGGGGGTGACTCGCAGCTTGAAGCCTCGCGGCTTGAGGGTGATCTGCTCGGCGATGTCGAGCGCGTAGTCGGGCTCGTGCTCGAAGTCGAACTGATGAAGGATGTAGGTCAGCGCGAGCATGATCTCGTGGTAGGCGAATTGGCGGCCGACGCAGGCGCGCAGCCCGGTGCCGAAGGGTTTGTAGATTCGACGGTTGTCGGTCTCGGCGAGGTTCGTCCTGAGCCAGCGGTCGGGCTCGAACTGGTCCGCGTCCTCGCCCCAAGCGCTCTTATCGCGATGGGCTTGCAACGTGAGGACGAATACCCAATCGCCGGGCTTGAAGTGGTAGCCGTCGCCGATAGTGACGTCGGTGATCGCCTCCCGGAAGTATCCCGGGGCCACGGGCCAGAGCCGGAGTGTCTCATCGACGACGCGACGGACCGAACGCAACTTGGCCACGTCCTCGAACGCGATCGTCGGCCGGTCGCGGCCGGGGAAACGTTCGTCGATCTCGGCGCGTACCTTCGCCGCTGCCTCCGGGTTTCGCGCGAGTTCGTAGAGCGCGAACGCCAGGGCTCCGGCGCTGGTCTCGTGGCCGGCGACCAGGAACGTGAAGATCTGATACCGGATGTTGGTGTCGGAGAGCCGCTCGCCGGTTTCGGGGTCCTCCACCGTGAGCATGCGATCGAGCAGGTCGCCGTGTTCACCGACGGTGCCGCTGGCTTTGCGGGCCGCAATCACCTCGTCGACGATCGCGTGTGTCGTGGCGATGTCGAGCTTGTGCTGAGCAGCTGCCCGGCGCCCGACGGTCTTCTCCAGGAAGGTAGGCAGATTGGCATAGCTGTTGATGTAGCGCAGCGAGCGCAGCATCGCGGCGACGAAGGGGTGAGGGGTGTCGCGGCCGAAGGACTCGAAGTCGTAGCCGCCGAAACCGGCTCGAGCGATGACCTCCAGAGTGAAACGGTTCATGTCTTCGGCGGTGTCAACCCACTGGCCGGCGCGATCGCTCCAGTAGTCCACCAGCTCGTCGGCTACTCCACACATCGTGTCGTGGTAGCTGCGCATCGACTGCGCGGTGAAACTCGGCGCGAGGATGTTATGCGCTCGGTGCCAGTTCGGCTCATGGTTGTAGGCCGTGAACAGGCCGTCACGAGCGATCGGCCGCAGCTTCTTGAACAGGACCCCGACGTGCTTGGTCCAGAACTTCTCGTCGTTGACCTCGTTGATCAGGTCGGTGCCCGAAACCACGACCATCGGCCAGTTCATGATCTTGCGCTCGAAGATCTCGCCGAGGTTCTGCGCGTCCCGCCACGACATCTGGACAGGCTTGACCGGATCGGTGGTCAGCAAGTCGCCGAACCACGGAAGCCGGAACTTCGGGTGGGGGAGAGCGCGGTGGGGCGCCGGGGCCGAGGTGGTGGTCACCATGGCGTAGCTCCTATCTGGCCACAGACAGATCGAGACGTCTGCAGTCATCGGTTGTAAGCATGCCGCGGGCGCGCGGCCATGCTGTGGCCAGCGCCAGCAGCTCCAAAAGCTCTGCAGTGAGGTCGTGGGTCCCTGGCTGGATTTCGGTGCGGAATGATGTGAGGCCGATCCGCGGTTCGCGGCCACCGGCTTTGGCGGCCATCGCCACCGCGATCCGCCGTGCGTTGTCCTGTGCAGCGCCGCTGCCGGGCCGAAGAGTCTCGCCGGCATCGGTGTAGCGCTCGAGGTCCAACAGGCTGTCGCGGATCTCCACGGTCATGCGATGCAGAAGAACCGCTGGGTCGATGTCGCTGCCTCGGCCCCGCGGCAGATCCAGCACGACCTCGGGTACTGCAGCGGTCAAATCCGCCCACAGGGGGTGCAGGCGTCGCCGGTACCGGCTGACGCGGTCCCAGCCCAGCCTCGTGATGAGAGTACTGACCAAGGGGACTACCGTGACGCCGACCAGGAAGACCGTCGCGGCCACGAACGTCGCTGCGTCTCTTCGCATCTCGGGATCGGAGATCGGCTGGTCGGTCAGGACGCAAGTGATCGCCTCGACCACGCTGAAAGTTATGTCGGCGCAGAGCCCGACGCCGGTGATCAAGATGACAGCGAAGACCGCGCGTTCGTAGACGGTGGTGTCCTCATGGCGCATCTCCCGGATGCAGATCCGGACGAGCAATATCATGGCGGCCGCGATGGGAAGGCAGTAGACGGTCAAGAAGACGACCGCCGGCCAGCCCAGAAGCTGATCGACGAGCAGGTTCGCTCGCCGCGCGGGTGTCCCGGCGATCATGAGGATCACGGTGCAGGCGACAACGAAGAGGTCGTATCTGCGCTGTCGTTTCCATGCTGTTGCAGGGTCGGCGCCGCCCCACAGTTTGGCGATCCCGTAGAGGCTGGACACGATCAGCAAGACCGGTCCATGCGACACCTGTCTAGCCAGATTCACGACGTTGTTGTCGTCTCCCGGCAGCATCCAGGCCAGGGCGTGTTCGACCCATGACTCGCGCAGCAGCATGCCGACCAGCGCGGCAGTGATCGCGCGGTTGATCAGCCGGTCCACCGTGGTCTCGTTCAGCAGCAGTGCGCGCCCGATCAGGGTCGCAAAGATGCCTACGATGATCGGCACGCTCAGATACAGCGGAATGTGGGAAGTCATCTCACCGGTGCCGAGCACGGAAGAGCGTCGAGCGGATCCGGCTCGGCGTCCGTTGGGGAAGCATGGCGTGGACCATCAAGAGGTCGGCGAAAGTCTCGGCGTCACGCTCGCGGTCGCTGCCGTAGTCCTGTCTCCGCAGTACGCTGCGGATACTTTCGGCTGTCAGGGACGGCATCAAGTCGTTCAACGGCAGAGCATCGGCAGCCTCGGTCGAGCCAGCCCCCGCCTGGTCGTGGCCGAGCAGCATGTGCCCGATCTCGTGGGCGATGATGTGGTAGGCGTGCGACTCGGTTGCGCCGCCGTACATGATCACGTCGTCGTGTTCGCGCGCGATCCACAATCCGCTGCCGGTTCCGCATCCGGTACCTGCCAGCGCTTGTGGATCGATCGGGCACAGCACGATCGGACGTCCGCGGGCTTCGGCGACGCGGTTGACGTACTCGGTCGGATCCCACGGGTAGGGGATCGGCGCCGTGCGCGTCAGTTCGTCGAATTTCTGTTGGTCCATCGTCACCCCCTGTCGGCCCTGGCCGACTTAACGCTTCTCGTCGATCTCTGCAAGATGGGCCAGCGCCGCGGCGAGCTGTCCGGCATCGACATTGGCACCTCGCAACGCGATGTGCTTGACACCGGCATCACGCGCGGCGGCCAGCAATCGTAGGTCCTGGTCGATACCGGCTACGACATGCGGCTCGGTGCCCAAGTAGATACCAGACACCGAGAAATGCTGCGCAATGCCGGAAAGCAGATCGGGGTCGGCGCTGCCGTCGTCGTGATCGCCCGCCCGAAGTCGGACGATCTCGATCTCCTCGACAGATCTGCCGATGAGGTGGCTGATGGACCGCGCGACGATGGTCACGGATTGTTCAGGTTCCGACCTCGAATGGAAGGTCCTGAACAGCTGGTTGACCCTTGCACTCAAGGGAGGCAGCAGTGGACTGTCACTCGGCATGCGTGTCACCTCCTCTGCTGCTTGGCCCGACGCTCGAACTTCTGCCGCAAGTCCGCAGAGAGATTCTCGGCGTACCTACCGCCGGCGAGGTATCGCCGATATAGCCGATCCTCAGCGTTCGGGTCGTCGCTCGCAACGGGAGCCGACAGCGCCTCCCCGAGAACAACCTCCAGTCCTGCGTGGAGAGTTCCCTGAGATCGGTTGCGCGCCATCATATCTGAGACCCATTGCCCGACAATCAGGTTGACCTCGTAATCGAGGCGCTCGGCGAGTCCGCGTAAGCTGCCAAGTTCGGGATCACCATCGAGGGCAGTGTGGAAATCGGCTTGGATCTCCATCAACCCCGAGACCCGTTCGAGCGGAACCTCGATTGTCCCGCCGGTCAGCCTGAGCGGCTCACCGCCTCGACGCTCATCCTCCAGCCCGACCGGTGTGGCCGCATACCAGTAGGCGCCCGCCGCCGAGCCGGGCACCCATCGCAGGGACGTGTCAAGGCGGTTGAAGGTCGTCTTCTTGGGGCTGGTGATCTCCCCGGCCTCGATCTTGACCATCGTCGGCTTCGACGGCCCACCAGCATCGGCCACATCGGCGAAGGACATGTTGAGCTTCTTCTCGCGGCGGTCTCGGACGAACCCCGCGAGGATCTCGGCATGTCCTCCTGGCATGGAGCACATCGTAGCGATAGTTGACCGATTTTTCTCCTATATCTCACTGTTTGTGCGCGCCACCAAAGGTTCTTTGTTTATTTTAACCGAAATTTCTTGCCGGTAGTCGTTGCTGTGACTAGGCTCGGCGGTGTCGCCTCCGGGCTGAGATCGAAGGTCGAAGAGAGACAACAAGAGTCGAACGTTCGGGGGCGAGATACCGAGGAGACGGAACAGAGTCAGCCGGTCTGGTCCGCGCCGATGTGCGCGACAGGCCCGACCCATTGCGTGTCTGAGGACCGGGCCACGCGAGTCGTGGTGCGCGGGCAGGCCGTGGACGCAGGAGGGGGGCGTCCACGGCCTGCCGCACGGGATGTCGACACGGTTCATCGGCGAGTGGGCGGCTACGAGCATCGGCCTCCGCCTGGGACCTGCTCGACCGATCGCAGGTCGCGGCCGGCCCGCCGGGAGAGAGAACTGAGTACTGATGCCACCGCCCCGGCCGAATCCGGTATTCGGCATGTACATCCGGCTGATGCGGACGCGTCACAAGGTGATCCAGGGCAAGACCGGGCTCGGCCACTGATGTGACTCACAGCAGTGGATGGCGGTGTTCTCGCACCGTCAGATGGCGCCGATGAGGCCGAACGTGGGCTCTGTGGCCTGTATTTGAACGTCCCGTAATGCCGATGAGCGTGCAGCTGGACGGCTCCCACTGCGATGCGAGGTTGAGGCCGTAGGAGCCATCATGACTGTGTTCGCCTCGTGGCAGGATCTGGCATATGTGGAAGGACCTGATCGGAGGACTCTATGCGGATGCCGAATTCGCACCACCGGCCTCCGACACCGAGATCGATCAGATCGAGGGGCAACTCGGCCAGCCGGTGCCGAACGAATTGCGGGATCTGCTGCGGCGCACGAACGGTGTGCAGGCCGAGTGGGGGTCCGGGCTGGTGTGGTCAGTGCAGGAGATCATCGATCAGAACATCGAGTTCCGGCGCAACGCCGAATTCGCCGAGCTGTACATGTACTTCGACCAGCTGATGTTCTTTGGCGACAACGGCGGTGGTGACCAGTTTTGCTACGTCCGGCTGCCACCTGGACATAACACCGGGGTGCATGTGTGGGATCACGAGTCCGATGACCGCAAGTGGGTCGCCGGTTCGTTGACCGACTACCTGCAACTGCGGGCAGGCGCTGAGGGCGACGACTGGTATAAGTGACCGCGTCATCGTTCCGCACAATGACCGCCCGCGAAACATCCTCAATTGCCGCATGGCGCGCGGCATCGTGGATCAGAAACGATCGTTTACGAACGCCTCCTTAGCGGGATCGCCGACCGGCCGGCCTCGCGCACGATGCGGTCAATGCTGCGCTCCGACAGCCGGGTCGGCCGCGTGGAGCCAATGAACAGCGCTCGCGGACATCGGTCGGCTTCCGTTTGCTGATCTGCGCGACGACGAACCGGCACCGCTATGGTGCGACGTGGTCGCGAGGTGGGCTCGTCGGCGTGCAATATACGTGCAATAGCGCAGCCCAATCCTGCCCATGGATGTATATGGCTGCTATTGCCGGGTGGCGCACGATCGCCCAGGTAGGAGCCTTTCTTTCGAGGTAGTGGCCGGTTTCGGTGTCCATGCTTTGGCGGGTTCGAAACCAGCTGGGACCACCAAGAAACAGCAGGTCATCGCTATCGTCGCGATGACCTGCTTTTTTGTATGTCGAGACACCTCTACGCCCGTCCGGCCACTCCGAGCTGGCGTATCAACCGGGCCAACCATGCTCGGGCTGCCGGCTGATCGTTGTCGAGCAACAGTTGCACGGTGACGCCGTCGTAGGCGGCAATGACCGCGCGCGCTGCCTCGCCGATCGAGCCCAATTCCGCGGGCAGTCTGAACTGGCTCTCGGCGAGCTTGTCTTCGAGGGCTGATCGCAACTGGGCACGATGGGTGATCAGCCGCGCCGCGGTCTCCGGCCTGCGTGCGGCGTGGGTGAGGAAGTCGGTCTTCACCAGCAGCCAGTCGCGATCGAGCAGCAGTGTCGCCGAGAGCCGGTCGACGAACGATTCGAGGTCCGTCGGGTCCGCGACGGCGTCGAGCGCGGCTCGCACCTGCTCGTTGATCAGCGTGGCGCGCTGGTCGTAGAGGACGAAGAACAGCTCTTCGAGACTGTCGAACTGGGAGTAGAACGCTCCGCGCGTGTATCCGGCCGCGCCGCAGACATCGTCGATGCGCACCGCGCCGAAACCCTTCTCGGCGAACACGCGGAACGCGGCATCGAGCAGACGCGCCCTGGTCTCCGCGCGGCGCCGCGTGATGCGCGGCGCTTTGCCGGCGCTCCCGGCGGCAGACGCAGGCGACGCGGATTCGGTCGAGCGGGGCGAGTTCACCCGAGCAGGATACCTGGCAGAATCGGATGCATTATTGTATCGGATGCAGGATTGAATTCTCTGGTGTGTTCAGTGGGAAGTGGAGGTCGTCCGGATGGATGCCGATGTCATCGTGGTGGGCGCAGGCCTGGCCGGGCTTGTCGCAACCCATGAGCTGACCCGCCGTGGCAAGCGCGTGCTCGTTGTCGATCAGGAGAACTCCGCCAACCTCGGTGGCCAGGCCTTCTGGTCCTTCGGCGGGCTATTCCTGGTCGACAGTCCCGAGCAGCGCCGCCTCGGCGTCCGGGACTCGCTCGAGCTGGCATGGAACGACTGGTCGGGCAGCGCGGGTTTCGACCGGCTCGACGACGAGGATGTGTGGGCGGCGAAATGGGCGCGCGCGTACGTCGAGTTCGCGGCCGGTGAGAAGCGCTCGTACCTGCACGAACTGGGACTCCGGTTCCTGCCCTCGGTGGGCTGGGCCGAGCGCGGTGACCTGCGTGCCGACGGACACGGCAACTCGGTGCCCCGATTCCACGTCACCTGGGGCACGGGAACCGGTGTCGTTGCGCCGTTCACCGAGTCGGCGCTGCGGGCCGCGGACACGGGGCTGGTGACCTTCCGGCACCGGCATCGCGTCGACGAGCTGGTCTTCACCGACGGTGCGGTCACCGGCGTGCGCGGCGCGGTCCTGGCCGACGACGGCGCCGAACGAGGCGCGCCGTCCAACCGTGACGTGCTGGGTGAGTTCGAATTGTCCGCCGGCGCGGTAGTTCTCGCCACGGGTGGGATCGGCGGCAACCATGACATCGTGCGCAGGCACTGGCCCGCGCGGATGGGCACGCCACCGGCGACCATGATCACCGGCGTCCCCGCCTACGTCGACGGCCGCATGCTCGACATCGCCGCCGACGCGGGCGTCCGGCTGGTCAACCGCGACCGCATGTGGCACTACACCGAGGGCATCCAGAACTGGGCCCCGATCTGGCCCGGCCACGCCATCCGCATCCTGCCCGGCCCCTCCTCGATGTGGTTCGACGCCCTCGGCCGGCGCCTGCCCGAGCCGTATCTTCCCGGCTACGACACCCTCGGCACCCTGCGCTACCTGCGCACCACCCCCGAACTTGCTCCGCACGACCACTCCTGGTTCGTCACCACCCAGCGCATCATCGCCAAGGAGTTCGCCCTCTCCGGTTCCGAGCAGAACCCCGACATCACCGCGAAGAACCGGAAGGCGATCGTGACCGAGCGCGTCTTCGGCAAACACGCACCGGGCCCGGTCGAAGCGTTCAAGCGGCACGGCGCCGACTTCGTGGTCGCCGACACGATCGAGGACCTCGTGGCGAAGATGAACACCCTGACCGACGAGCCCCTGCTCACCCCGGACCGCCTCCGCGCGCAGATTCGGTCCCGAGATCTCCAGGTGGACAACGCTGTCAGCAAGGACGCCCAGATCCAGGGCATCCACAACTCCCGCCGCTACCTCGGTGACAAGTTGATGCGGACCGCCGCACCCCATCGCATCCTCGATCCCGCGGCGGGTCCGCTGATCGGCGTCAAGCTGCATGTGCTGACCCGCAAAACCCTCGGCGGTATCCAAACCGACCTCGGCTCGCGCGCTCTCGGCGCCGACGGCAACGTCATCGCCGGGCTGTATGCCGCGGGTGAAGCGGCGGGCTTCGGCGGCGGCGGAGTGCACGGATACAACGCACTCGAGGGCACCTTCCTCGGCGGGTGCATCTACTCCGGTCGCGCCGCCGGTCGTGCGATCGCCGACATCCTCTGAGCGGCGCCTCCGCCGGATGCAGCGATGCCGCCGAAACGGTCCTGCCGAATAGCACGGCGCATCACGGCGAGCCTGGATGAGGTCAGCCGTGGCGGTGGAAGTCCGGTAGCTGCCAGGTGCCGTCGAAGGCTGGGCCGGTGGGACCGTAGATGCGGAAGTAGGTGAACCAGCCTGTGCCCGGGGTGGTTTGGACCCAGCGATCGATCGGGGTGTTCGGTGGTGGGGTCGGCCCGAAGAAGAGAGTGAGGGGGACGGTGGTGTCGATGTCGGCGAGTTCGTACAGGGAACGCAGGGCGGCCCGGTTCTGTGGTGCTCTCAGTTCGCTGCGGGTGCGCGCGTCGTAGGCGGTGACCGACCAGAACAGACGCGCCGGGACCGGCTGCGGCACGGTGAGGCTGTAGTAGCCCGCGCCGTCGAGGTAGGCGCCCGCGGAATCGCGCAGGCCGAGCCAGTACAGCGATCCCGCGCCGGGTTCGCGGGCGAACATGGCGGGGGATTCGATCTGGGCTTGGTAGAACCATTTCTCCCGCGCGTACAGGTCGGTGTAGCCGTCGGCGTCGAAGGTGCCGTTCTCCGGGCGCAGCACAGCCCACTCCCACCGGCTGTCCGGCCACACGATCCGGTCCGGGCGGCGGTCGGCGAACGACTGCACGCACAGGTGCAGGTGACCGCGCCGTGCCGCATCGGTGAGGATGGCCGTCATCCGCCGGTCGGGGTAGAACGGGGCGTCGCGCACGATGCCGAGGGCAGCGAGTTCCCCGTACTGGTAGCGGTAGGCGGGATTGGGTGGTTCGGTCTGCAGAATCTCGTGCAGGACCCGCCAGTACTCGAGGTTGTCCTCCCAGCGCACGGGCGAGAAGTCCAGGCCCTGCTGCACCGACAGGTCGACCCAGTCCACCGGATTCGACTCGGCATCGGCGCCCAGCGGATATACCTTGACCTGCCGCATCAGCGCGATCGCGGCGTCGACGTCGGTGCCGTGGGGCAGTGCGCGCACGAGTACCAGGACCCGGTTGGTCGTGGCGGCACCCGGGAAATATCCCTCGGGGACCGGACCGGCGTAGCCGGGTGGCAGCAGCAGGTGCTTACCGCCGTCGGCGCCGGCCGGGCCGGGCAGGCCCAGGTCGAGGACCCAGAGCTGGTTGAGGTCGTTGGCCGTGCCCATGAGGGTGCCGGGCGGTATCTCCACGACCATCGGCCCGGCGGACAGGTCGACGGTGAGCCCGGAGTACGGGGTGTCGGAGTTGGCCGTGAACACGTACTGGTCCGGGGTGCCGACCAGCAGTGCCATCACGGTGTTCGGCACTGCTCCCGCGGTGAGATTTCCGCGCCAGGTCGCTTCCAGCGAGACGGTGGGATAGAAGAACCGATACATCGCCAATGCCCGGTTGTAGTCGAGTTCGTCGTAGGCGCGACGCACAGCCTCGCTGTCCGGGAAACCCCAGCGGATGTCCTGCGGTGCAGTCACGGTCGACCTCTCCATCGACAGGTTCGGCTCATCCCGGTCACGCTAGGTGGCCGGAATGCCGGCCTGCCTCACCTGAAACGGGTGAACTGCGCGTCTGCCCGGCTCGTCAGATATCACCGCAGTTGCATTGGCGCAACATTGCGACGACAGCGTTCGTGCCGGGCAAATTCGGGGGCGGTCAGACCCTAGGCTCAGTCTCGCCGAGATCGTCCCAGCTGAGGAGGTTGCTAGGTATGCCCAAGTACATGTGGCGGGTCAGCTATCTTCAGGAAGGGGCACATGGCCTCCTCGCACAGGGCGGCAGTGCGCGCCAGGCGGCGATCACGGAGATGGTCGAGAGCGTGGGTGGCCAGGTGGAAGCCTGCTATTTCGCGTTCGGGGAGGATGATCTGTTCGTCATCGGCGATGTCCCGGACGATGTCTCCGCCGCGGCGCTCGCGATTCGTACTGCGGCCGCCGGTGCTGCCGTTTCCCACACTGTCGGGTTGCTGACGCCTGCGCAGATCGACGAGGCCGTAGCGTTGGACGTCACCTATCGGCCGCCGGCGTAGCTCCTCGGCCGCCCGCCGTGCCCGGATGTCATCGACGGCTCGGCGTCGCCTGATTGCCCAGCGCGCACAGTGCCTTGTCGACGAGCACGGTCGGCTCGAATCGGGCGGCGTCGGATAGGCGTGGCATCTGGTTGAAGCTGATCGTCACGGCGCTGGTCGCGGTCGCGGCGACGAGCACCGAGAAACCGTAGATGGCGCCGTTGTGGCCCCACACCTCCAGTCCGCAGCTGGTCGTCCGCCGAAACAGTCCGAGCCCGACACCGCTGATTCCCGGGAGGTGGACGGCAATGGTCTTGGTCATCTCGGCGAACTCCGCTGCCGGTACCAGCCGGTCGGAGAGCAGCGCGGTGAAGAACCGATTCAGATCACGGCCACTCGACACCATGGCTCCATCCGGCAGTCCCCAGTTGGGGTCGATATCGGTGATGTCTACGCGCCCGTCGCCGAAGTAGTGGTAGGCCCTCGGGTGCGGTCCGCGAATCGTTTGTTCCGTCGGGTAGTCCGGCCAGTAGGTATCCGTGAGGCCGAGCGGGCGGATCACCCGCCGGGTGACTTCGTCCGCGATCGACGCGCCGGTGATGCGCTCGACGACCTGCCCGAGCAGCAGGTAGTTGGTATTCGAATAGCGGAATTCCGCACCCGGTTCGAACAGCGCCGGCTGGGCCAGCGCGATATCGATCAACTCGTGGACGGGGCGTGATCGCTGCAGATCCGCCTCGGAGCTCAGTCCGAGCAACGGCAGATAGTCAGGTATGCCGCTGGTATGGCTGAGCAATTGGCGCAGGGTGATCCGGTTTCCGTCACCACCGGGACCTGTCACCATGCCTGGCAGATAGTGCTCCACCGCGACGTCGAGTGCTGCGCGGCCTTCGCTGACCAGTTGCATGACGACGGCGGCGACGAAGGCTTTGGTATTGCTGGCTATCCGCACGCGCGCCGCATCCGGGAACGGTGTCTCGGCGGCGAGATCACCGAACCCGCCATCGAGCTGGATCTCGTGGTCGCCGTCGGTCGCCACCAATTGCGCGCCGGGCACGTTGCCGTCCCGGAGGAGCTGGTTCAGATCGGACTCGAGCTCGACGCGGGGAAACTGCACAGGTGGCGGCGCACAGGACACCACGAACGCCGACATCACGAGCACGGTGGAGGTTGCCACTGACAGCGCTGCGGTGAATCGCATGGTCCACCTCTCCGTGAACGCCCCCACCGGTCGCGGTGACATCGCGTCGGTACACCGCGCTGCTGGCGCCCATCCTAGTGCTCGTGATGAACCTGGACCGCTACGACCTGTACACCTGACGAACGTGGTCCACACCTCACTGGTGGGGAGCCGGTCTCGGTGATATCGCGGCCGTCTTTAGCATCGATGGTGACTACCTATCGAGGAAACCTGAGGACGTGTGTTGACCACCGAACAACTTGACCGCTGGAATGCTCAGGAAGCCGCTGCCGAGGCGATGATCCCGATCATCGGCACGCTGTACCGCGGGAAGGGTGTGACCATCCTGCTGCACAGCCGGTCGCTGGTGAACAAGTCGGTGATCAGCATCCTGCGGACGCACCGTTTCGCCAGGCAGATCGCCGGTGAGGAACTGTCCGTCGACGAGACCCTGCCTTTCCTGCAGGTGCTCAGCGAGCTGGATCTGGGGCCGTGCAAGATCGACCTGGGTCAGCTGGTGATGACCTATCGCGCCGATGATCGCGGACTGTCGATCCCGGAGTTCACCGCGGCGGTGCTGGCCGAGGTGATCGGCGGCAACAAGGCCGAGCCGCAGGGCCCGCGCGATGTCGTCCTCTACGGCTTCGGCCGCATCGGGCGCCTGGTCACCCGGCTGCTCATCGAGAAGGCGGGATCCGGCAACGGGCTGCGACTGCGCGCCGTGGTGGTGCGCAAGGGCGGCGACGACGATCTGGCCAAGCGTGCCTCGCTGCTGCGCCGGGATTCGGTGCACGGCCACTTCAACGGCACCATCAAGGTCGACACGGACAACAACACGCTCACCGCGAACGGTAACGTCATCAAGTTCATCTACAGCGATGACCCGACGACGATCGACTACACCGAGTACGGCATCGACAACGCGATCCTGATCGACAACACCGGTCGCTGGCGTGACCGCGACGGCCTGTCCCAGCACCTGCGCCCCGGCATCGCGAAGGTCCTGCTCACCGCGCCGGGCAAGGGCGACGTCCCGAACATCGTGCACGGCGTCAACCACCGCGGCCTGGACCTGACGCAGCAGATCTTCTCCTGCGCCTCGTGCACGACCAATGCGATCGTGCCGCCGCTCAAGGCCATGGACGACGAATTCGGCATCGTGCGCGGGCACGTGGAGACGGTGCACTCGTTCACCAACGACCAGAACCTGCTGGACAACTACCACAAGGCCGACCGCCGTGGCCGGTCCGCGCCGTTCAACATGGTGCTCACCGAGACCGGCGCCGCGTCCGCCGTGGCTAAGGCGATGCCGGACTTCAAGGCCAAGATCACCGGCAACTCGATCCGCGTGCCCACGCCCGACGTCTCGGTCGCGATCTTGAACCTGCAGCTCGAGCAGGAGACGACGAAGGAGGACGTGCTCGCCTACCTGCGTCAGGTCTCGCTGGCGGGGCCGTTGAGCCGCAACCTCGACTACACCGCCGCCAACGACGTGGTCTCCAGCGACTTCATCGGGTCGCGCGCGGCGTCGATCATCGACGCCAACGCCACGATCGTCGAGGGTGACACCGCGATTCTCTACGTCTGGTACGACAACGAGTTCGGCTACTCGTGCCAGGTGGTGCGGACGGTGCAGTACATCTCGGGCATCGAGTACCCGACCTACCCGCAGGTCGGCGCCCAGTCCGACGCGCGCGAGCTGGCCGCCGCGGACGCGGGGTAATCAGCACCGCGACACCCGAGCGAGGTGGCGCCCGACCTCTGGTCAGGCGCCACCCGCTGTCGTCAGCCGAACGTCAATGCTTGTCGGGTAGTTGATCATTGTGCATACTGGGCACATGACATCTCGTCGAAAGGGCGTTCTGCGCCCGGGCCGTTGAGCCCCACGCCGGTCATCGAACCGGCTTCCCTCCCGCTCGATCGCGGGGAATTTCCGCAGTATCCCCTGGCACAGGACGATTCCCGTCTTTCCTTCTGGCTGCGCGTGCGCGAGTTCGCGGTGCCGCCCGCCATGATCGACGCCGCGACCACGCGGCGCCATGCCGGAGACTGGGCCGGGGCCTGCGCCGCCGCTCATGTCGACGTCGATATCGATCTGCGGTCGCTGGCGCGCACGCACGGCCGGGAACTCGCCGCCCGCGTGCGCTCCGATCTGCGCCATCTGGCACCGGATCTGTTGCGCTGGCATCTGCCCAGAGTCGCGCCGGACGGATTGCTCCGGCCGGGGCTGACGACAGCGTTGGCTCGCTACGATCCCGAAGACGCCGGAATCCCTTGCGGTAGTACAGGTTCCGTGCACTTGGTGGTCCGCACCCCACCGGCCTGGGCGGAGGCAGGTCAGCGGATCAGTCTCGCGTTGTGGGACGGATCCAAACCGGGTTCCGGTCCGAGCATGCACCCCCATCCCCGGCCCAACCGGCGTTTCCGGCTCGACCTGCACCGTCACCTGTGGGACGCGCGCAGGACGGGCGAGCTGCGGATGCGTTCGGGTGCAATGCAGTTCGCCGCGCACAGTGACCGCAACAGCGCCACTGCCACCAACCTGTGGGCTGTGGACCCCGGGCTTCTCGCACTGGTGCCACAGGATTGTGCTGTCGACCGATGGGCGGCCGAGGCGGCGATTCTGCTGCGCGCCGAGAAGGCCAGGGGCGGTCTGGTTCTGGTGCGCTTCGGGGCGCGGCACCGGGTGGTTCTCGGGGCGGATACAGACGGGGGCGAAACGCTGCCGTTGCGGATCACCGGGAAATACCCGCGCGGCGGTGTGTCCGCACTGCCCGTTCTTCCTGACGCGGCGACCTGGGTGCTTCCCGACCTGGCGTTGCTCCGCGCGGGTGCGATCACGGCCGACCAGCTCCATCCACTGGTCGCCTCGGCGCTCGACCCGGCCTGGTCGGCGACGGACGCCACCCCGATGACCGGTGCGGCAGGTCGGCAGCGGTTCGTGGAGTGCAGGGGAGAGCGCCACCGAATCGGGTTGGTGGACGGTGTGCTCGTCGCGCTGGATCATGACCCGGCCGAGATCCGGCGGGAGGAATTGCTGGTCGCCCTGACCGGCACGCCGCTGCCCTGCCTCCAGGCCATCGACCGGACGCATCGTCGTCCGGACGGGCTCGCCGGCGTGCGGGAACGGCTGGATCACGGCGATATCGCCGGCGCGCTGACCGTTGTCGAGGACATGCTCGGTGCCGACGCGCAGCTGCGCGACGGTCCGCTCCGGGACGCGCTGGAGGCCGTCGCACATCGGCGGATCACCTATGGCCTGTTCCGGGCCGGACTGCCCGCGCCCGGCCACGGTCGTTGTCAACCTGCCAGGCGCGCCCGCCGCGAACACGGCGTGCACCCACGCCACGCGACCACGATCTGACGAGCACGGCGGCGCCTGCACGGCGACACTCGCGATTCTCGCATCCATCGAATTCTTCTGAACCCAAAGGTGATTCACGCATGTCTGTTCACACCCTCCGCGCTCCGCTTCCGGCTCCAGCCGCCGGCTCCCAGCTCGACGTCGCAGGCGAACTGCTGTCCCTGCTGAGCGAGGTGGCCACCGAGCCGCGTCCCGATACTCGGCTGGAGGCGCTGACGCTGGCCGTCGCCGCCGACCTGCCGGTACTCCTGTGGGGCGAGCCGGGGATCGGCAAGACCGCCGCCCTGACCCAGCTCGCCGAATCGCTGGACCTGCCGCTGACCACGGTGATCGCGAGTGTGCATGAGCCGTCGGACTTCTCGGGCCTGCCCATCATCGGCGACGACCCCGCGGCTCACGGCGTCCCGATGGCACCGCCGGACTGGGCCGTGAAACTCGCCCGCACCGGTCGCGGACTGCTGTTCCTCGACGAACTGTCGACCGCTCCGCCCGCCGTGCAGGCCGCCCTGCTGCGCGTGGTCCTCGAGCGCAGGATCGGCGCGCTGCAACTGCCACCTGGTGTCCGCATCGTCGCCGCCGCCAACCCGCGCTCTTCGGCAGCCGACGGCTGGGAACTGAGCCCACCGCTGGCGAACCGTTTCGTGCACCTGCAGTGGACCCATGATCACGATGTCGTTGTCCGTGGTCTCGGCGGAACATGGCCGCGCGCGACGCTGCCCCGGCTCGCACCCGAAAAGCTGCCGGAGGCAGTGGCTTTCGCCCGGCGCGCGGTGTGCGGGCTGCTCGCGGCCCGGCCGAAACTGGTGCATCAGATGCCTACCAGTGAAACCCGCCGGGGCGGTGCCTGGCCGTCGCCGCGCAGCTGGGAGATGACCCTGCGGCTGATCGCCTTCGCGACCGCGGCCGACGCCGGTCGCGATGTCGTGTCGATGCTGGTCCGGGGCACCGTCGGCGACGGCGCCGGCTTCGAACTGCTGACCAGCATCGACCGGATGGATCTACCCGACCCCGAGCTGCTGCTCGCCGATCCGGACGCCGCCGAGCTGCCCGAGCGGGGAGATCTGCGCCAGGCCGTGCTCGACGCCGTGGTGGCCGCCGTTCGCAAGCGCCCGGCGAAGTCCCGCTGGGACGCTGCGTGGGAACTCCTGGTCAAAGCGGTGGAAACCGGAGCCCCGGATCTGGTGGTCGTTCCCGCGACCACCCTCGCCACCTTGCGGCGGGACAACTGGGAGGTGCCGGCATCGATCGAACAGCTGGCCGGCATGGTCTCGGTGTCCCAGCGCGCCGATCGCGCCGCGGCCCGGGTCGCCGGGGCTCGCCGATGACAGCGGAGATCGTCGGGCTGGACCTCGACAAGCTGTATGCCGCTCGGCTGCACGCGGTCTCGGCCCGGCCGTACCTGGCGTCCGCCCTGTACGCGCTGCATATCGTCGAGTCGCGACGGGTACCGACGATGGGGGTGGACAGGCACTGGCGGTGCTATGTGTCGCCCGCGTTCGTGCTTCGCACACCGGTGGAAGAACTGGCTTCGGCGCTGGTGCACGAGGTATCGCACCTGCTGCGTGACCATCACGGCCGCAGTGACCGATTCGCTCGCCAGCACGACTTGACCGGGCCGGGGGAGCGCCTGCGGATGAACATCGCCGCGGATGCCGAAATCAACGACGACGCGTTCGGCGACGGGCTGGTCCCGCTCCGCTGGGCGGTCATGCCGGCGACCTTGGGGCTGCCCGAGGGCAAACTCATGGAGGAATATCTGCGCGAGTTCCGTCTCGAGCGCCTTCCCCAGGACATGGCCTGGCTTGATTGCGGAAGCGGCGCAGACGGACTGGACCGCGAGTGGGAACTGGGGCCAGACGGTGCGGACGGGCTGAGCGAACAGGAACAAGACGCGGTCCGGTTCCGGGTGGCGCAGGGCATTGTCGGGCGACCGGGGGACACACCTCAGACGTGGCGGCGCTGGGCGGAAGAGGCATTGCACCCGCCGCAGCCGTGGCGCGCTCTGCTGGGAGCGGCGCTGCGCTCGGCCGCGTCCGCTCCCGGCGTCGGCGAGGACTACACCTACCGGCGACCCGCACGGCGCTCGGCGGCGCTGCCCGGCGTCGTGTTGCCGAGTCTGCGGCGCTCCCCGCCGCACGTCAGCGTGGTCATCGATACCTCGGGATCGGTCAGCGATGTCGAACTGGGCAGTGCGCTGCTGGAAGTGGCTGCCATCATCCGCGCGGTGGGCGGTCGCCGCGACCTGATCACCGTGTTCTCGTGCGACGCCGCGGCATACATCGCCGATCCGCTGTGCCGTGCCGAGGGGATGTCGCTGATGGGCGGTGGCGGTACCGATCTGCGCACCGGTTTCGCCAAGGCCCTGCGCACCTCACCCCGCCCGGACGTGCTCGTGGCACTGACCGACGGTCAGACACCGTGGCCGGCCGAACGCCCGTCCTGCCGGACCGTGGTCGGCCTGTTCCGGCGCGAGCACTCCTGGCGCCGAGACGATCCGGACTACGTTCCGGACACCCCACCGACCTGGGCGCGGGTGGTCGACATCGGGTGAGGCCCGATGCCGCCCACCCGCGATCCTGGGCATTCACACCTTCGCACCGACCAGCTGCCGGTAGTCGCCGTTTCGGGCAATCAATTCGTCGTGTGGGCCACTGTCGAGTATTTGTCCGTCTTTGAGGAACACGACGGTATCGGCTTCGCGGATCGTGGACAGGCGATGGGCAATGACCAACAGCGCGCACTCCTTTCGCACCGCCTGGATGGTCACGTTCAATGCCTTCTCGGTCTCGGCATCCAGCATCGCCGTCGGCTCATCCAGCAGCATCAGCACGGGACGCCGAATCAACGCCCGTGCCAGCGCTACTCGTTGCCGCTCGCCGCCCGAGAGGAGAACGCCATGCTCACCCACGGGGGTGTCGAGGCCACGAGGCAGTCCGGCGACAAGATCTGCCAGACCGGCCAGTTCTATCGCGCGCTGCAGGTCATCCTCGGCGAGGCCCGGCTGCCGATATGTCACATTGTCTCGAAGACTCCCGAACAACAGTGGCGCGTTCTGTTCCAGCAGGCTGATTTCCGAGCGCCACGCCCGGCGAGGCCGATCGGTGTACGACCGTCCGGCCAGCAGAATGTCGCCGTCGTTCGGATTGTAGAATCGGCTCACCAAGGAGAACACCGTGGACTTTCCGGCACCCGAATGCCCGACCAACGCGACATGCCCGCGTGGTGGCACCGAAAAAGTTACTCCGTTGAGAATTTCCCGCTCGTCGTACGAGAAATGAACATTGCGGAACTCGAGTGCGAATTGTTTATTTTCGGCCGACTTGTGAAATGTTGTTCCCGGTGAATTATCGGCTGGTTCGATGATGTTTTGCCGGACGTCGTCGATGTCTTCGGAAGGCAATTCGAGCGTTGATTCGATCCGGCTGAGCGCACCCAGGGCTTGCTGCAGCCCGACCGATCCATTGAAGAGGTCGCTGACCGGGATCAGCACATTCATCGCGAGCAGCATCATCGAGACAAGACCGCTCAACTCCATCTGACCGTTTGCGACCCGAACGCCGCCGACCAGCAGGGAAACGACGAACGAACCGGTCACCGCCAGGTGCATTGCCGGATTTCCCAGTGCTTTCAATCTGGCGGTGCGCATGCCGGCGGAGAACGCTGCACCGGCCAACTCGGTCAGGTGCTCATGCTCGCGGTCCTCGGCATTGTTCACTTTGACCGTGCGAACTCCGGTCAGCGCTCGTTCGATGTCCGCAGAAAGTGCGCCGACACTCTCTTGCAACTGTGCCGACGCTTTCTCGATTCTCGTCATGACCAGCAACATCGCACCTGCGGCAACAGTAACGGTGACGATGACGATCGAGAACAGTAGCCAATCGATATAGATCATCACCGCGATGGTTCCCACGAGGGTGATCGCCCCGGTCGATATCTGCACGAGGCTGGAACCGGCGGCATTCCGGACCACCGTCGAATCCAGCGTCACGCGGGAAATCAGGTCCCCGACCCTGAGTGACTCGAGTGTGGGAATTCGCAACCTCAGCAGATGCCCGGCCAAGCGACTGCGCACGGACAAGAGCACGAACTCGCCCGACCGCTCGAGAATGTAGTGTCCGCCGGTATCGGTGACGGCATACAAGAGGTAGGCCCCCACCAGCGCGGCAAGGGACCATGCGATGGTCTCACCCGAAACCGCGTCACGAACCACCTGTCCGGCCAGCAGCGGTTGCACCAGTGACAATCCGGTACCGACGAGCAGAAGTGCTGTTGCCCCCAACAAGGAATTCCGATGTGGTGCAACCAATCTGAGCAAGGCCCCGACTCTGCGTAGCCACGAACCGCTGTGCGGAGCGCCACCGTTGTCAGCCGACATCTTCACCCCCGTTCGCCTGCCGGCCGACCCGGGGACCGCGGCGACACCAGTATGGACAACCCGGAGAGGGCGAGGCCGGCGAGGGGGAGTGGCGGTAGGTGGCCTGGTGGAGCCGCGCCGGGCGCGACGTATTGCGTGTGGCGCACGTCACAGTTGAGTCGCGATTCGTCCCATTCGCCTCGAGGGCTTTCCCTACGCTTGGGTAGTTCTTTACTATTGGCCCGACCCTGTGTCTCGGGTCGGTTCTCTTCGAGCAGTGCCGCACTTCCGCCGTTCGCTCGCAGCTCAGCATCAATTGCCAGTGCATGTTCGACCGATGAACCGGGCGCCCATCCGCCCCGGCGAAGGAGAATGATGACCGACAATGATCCTGGTCCCACCGCGGCGGCGGCGCGCCCGCTGTCGTGCGCTTCGCTGAAACTTGTTCTCCAGCATGATCTTCCGGCATCGGTCGTCGTGTTTCTGGTCGCGTTGCCGTTGTCGCTGGGTGTGGCGCTCGCCTCCGGCGCACCGGTCGTCGCCGGGCTCATCGCCGCGGCCGTCGGCGGTGTGATCGCCGGGCTGCTCGGCGGTTCGGCGGTGCAGGTCAGTGGGCCGACCGCCAGTCTCGCCGTCGTCGTCGCGGGTGCCGTCCACCAATTCGGCTGGGCCGCCATGTGTTTCATCACCGTCGGGGCGGGGTTACTACAGATCCTGTTCGGGCTCAGCCGGATTGCGCGCGCTGCGCTGGGTATCGCGCCGGTGGTGGTGCACGCCATGCTCGCCGGCATCGGCGTGATCATCGCCCTGCAGCAGGTGCACGTGCTTCTCGGCGGGGCCACGGTGAGCTCGCCGTGGGCGAGTATCGCCGCACTCCCGCAGCAGGTGATGTCGGTGCGGAAGGGTGATCTGTTCGTCGGATTGCTCGTGATCGCCGTGCTGATCGGGTGGCAGTACCTGCCGCGCCGGGTGCGGGTGGTTCCCGGCCCGCTGGTCGCGGTGGTCGTGGCGACGGTGGTCTCGCTGGTGCTGCCGTTGACGGTGGAACGGGTGCGCCTGGACGGCTCGCTCCTCGACGGCATCGGTCTGCCCGCGCTGCCGCACGGCGGCTGGCTGCCGATCGCGCTCACCATGCTCACCGTCGCGCTCATCGCCAGTGTGGAGACCCTGCTCTCGGCTGTCGCGGTCGACAAGATGCGACCCGATCAGCGCACCGACTTCGACCGGGAACTCCTCGGCCAGGGCGCGGCCAACATGGCCTCGGGCGCGCTGGGCGGCCTGCCGATCGCGGCGGTCATCGTGCGCAGCATCACCAATGCCAACGCCGGGGCCCGCAGCAGGGCCGCCACCGTCATGCACGGCTGCTGGGTGCTGGTGTTCGCGATCGCGCTCGTCGGCCTGGTCCGGCAGATCCCGACGGCGGCGCTGGCCGGGCTGCTGGTGCTGATCGGGGTGCAGCTGGTGAAGCTGGCGCACATCAGGCGCGCCCGCCGCACCGGCGACATCTACGTCTACCTCGTCACCGTGTTCGCGGTGGTCTCGCTGAACCTGTTGCAGGGCATGGTGATCGGCCTGATCGCCTCGTTCGCGTTGCTGCTGTGGCGGGTCGTGAAATTCACCATCGCCGCGGCGCCGCGCACCGACGGAACCTGGCTGGTTCGCATCGGCGGCACCTGCACCTTCCTGGCCGCACCCCGGCTCACGACCGAACTGGCGAAGGTGCCCGCGGGCGTGGACGTGACGGTCGAACTGAGCGTCGACTTCCTCGACCACGCCGCGTGCGAGCTGCTCTCGGAATGGGCGGACGCACGCGAATCCGGCGGCAGCGCAGTCGACTTCGTCGAACTCGGCACCGCGAGGATGGCCCGCGCCCACGACGGACCACCCGAACACGGGCACGCGCGCAAAGCGGTCGACGAGGCCATCCGGCCGTGGCGGCGCAGCGGCGGCGTCGACCCGATCGCCGCGGGCATCGCGGCCTACCACCGCGGGCACGCGCATCTGATGCGCCCGCATCTGGCCGGGCTGCGGCACCGGCCCGACGCCGACACCTTCTTCCTCACCTGCGCCGACGCCCGCATCGTGCCCAACGTCATCACCAACAGCGGCCCCGGCGACCTGTTCACCGTCCGCAATGTCGGCAATCTGGTGCCGGTCGGCGGCAGCGACGTCTCGGTGGAGGCGGCGCTGATCTACGCGCTCGACAAGCTCGACGTGCGCTCGGTGGTGGTGTGCGGACACAGTGGTTGCGGCGCGATGGAAGCGCTCTACGGGCAGGTGCAGGCCGGTCCGGGACTCGACGACTGGCTGGCCAACGCCCAGCCGACGCTGGCGGCGTTCCACGGCGGCCATCCCGTCGCCGAGGCGGCCCGGCTGGCCGGCTTCGGCCCGATCGACCAGCTGGGCATGGTGAACGTGGCCCGGCAGGTGCAGACGCTGATCGACTACCCGGCGGTGCGCAGCGGCATCGTGGAGCGGGGCGTCGCGGTGTCGGGGCTGTTCTTCGACCTGGCGACCGCGCGGGTGATCGAGGTCACCGTCGACGGGATCGCCGAATTCGACGACACCCGAAGCCATGTCGCGGCCGAACCGGTGTGAGGCGGGTTTGCTGTGGGTCACACCACAGCGGGCCTGCGCTGATGGCGACACCCACTCTTCTTGCGGCACACTGGTTTTGCCAAGTCTTTACCAATACGGTGGTGGCACATTAACCCGGTTCGCCGTCGACCCGGGGTCTCCCGTGCTTCATCGCAGGCAGCTACTGCACGGTCTGCCGACCGTCCACGACACGTTGATCATCCATCGACCACGGCCGCGCCGAGTCGACGAAGGAGAACCATGTCTGTTGCGAACGACCTAGCCCCTCCCGCCACACCGGCGTCGCCGACGCCCGGACCCGCGCCGTCCTACTGGCGCGACACAGTATTGCGCCACGATCTGCCCGCCTCGATCGTGGTGTTCCTCGTCGCCCTGCCGCTCTCGCTCGGCATCGCGGTCGCCTCGGGCGCTCCGGTCGCGGCGGGCCTCGTCGCCGCCGTGATCGGCGGTATCGTCGCCGGCCTGTTCGGTGGATCGGTGCTGCAGGTCAGCGGCCCCGCGGCGGGCCTGACCGTCGTCGTCGCCGAATCCATCGCGCAATTCGGCTGGCGTGTCACCTGCTTCATCGTCGTCGGCGCCGGCCTGGTGCAGATCCTGTTCGGTCTGAGCCGGATCGCGCGCGCCGCGCTGGCGGTGGCTCCCGTGGTGGTGCACGCGATGCTCGCGGGCATCGGTATCACCATCGCGCTGCAGCAGGTCCACGTGCTGCTCGGCGGCTCCTCGCACAGCACCGCCTGGCGCAACCTGATCGAGCTGCCCGGACAGCTGATGTCGCTGCACGGCGGTGACGCGCTCGTCGGCGCCCTCGTGATCGCGGTGATGCTCGGCTGGAAACACATACCGCCGAAGCTGCGCGCGGTGCCGGGACCGCTGGTCGCCGTCGTCGCGGCCACCCTGCTCTCGCTCGTCCTGCCGGCCGAGGTCGAGCGCATCGTGCTCAGCGGCTCGCTCTTCGACGCGCTGCAACTGCCCGAACTGCCGTCGGGGAACTGGTCGGCGGTCGCGATGATGGTGCTCACCATCGCGCTCATCGCGAGCGTGGAAAGCCTGCTGTCGGCCGTCGCCGTGGACAAGATGCACACCGGCCCGCGGACCGGGTTCGACCGCGAACTGATCGGTCAGGGCTCGGCGAACGTGCTGTCCGGCCTGGTCGGCGGCCTGCCGATCACCGGCGTGATCGTGCGCAGCGCGACGAATGTGCAGGCGGGCGCGCGCAGCAGGGCCTCGGCGGTCATGCACGGCTGCTGGATCCTGCTGTTCTCGGTGGCGCTGGTCGGCCTGGTCGAGCAGATCCCGAAGGCGGCGCTGGCCGGCCTGCTCATCGTCATCGGCATCCAGCTGGTGAAGCTGGCCCACATCCGGCTGGCGCGGCGCACCGGCGACCTGCTGGTGTACCTGGTCACCGTGCTCGGCGTGGTGTTCCTGAACCTGCTCGAAGGTGTGATCCTCGGGCTCGGGCTGGCTTTCGGCCTGCTGCTGTGGCGGGTCGTGCGCGTCCAGGTGTCGGCGGTGCCGATGCCCGACGGTGCGCGCTGGCTGGTCCGGATCGACGGCTCGTGCACCTTCCTCGCCCTGCCGAAGCTGTCGGCCGAGCTCGCGAAGGTGCCCGCGGGCGCCGATGTCACCGTGGAGATGACGGTCGACTTCCTCGACCACGCCGCCTTCGAGGCCATCGAATCCTGGCAGCATCAGCAGGAAAGCGGCGGTGGCCGGGTCGATTTCGTGGAGATCGGCAGCGCCAAGATGGCCGACACCACCGGCGCTCCGCCCGCTCGCGGCTTCGGGCGCGCGACCTGGGACGAGTTGCTCGGCCCGTGGCGGCACCAGAAGTCCGGCAGCGACGCGCTGAACGCGGGCGTCGCGGCCTTCCATCGCAGCCACGCCCATGTCGTGCGCCCGCACCTGGACGAGCTGCGCGACCGGCAGGACCCGGATTCGTTCTTCCTGACCTGCTCGGACTCGCGGATCGTGCCCAATGTGATCACCTCGAGCGGCCCCGGTGACCTGTTCACCGTCCGCAATGTGGGCAATCTGGTGCCGACCAGCGGCGACGACTCCGTCGAGGCGGCGCTGGTGTTCGCGCTCGAGGAGCTTGCGGTGCGCTCGGTCGTGGTCTGCGGGCACTCCGCCTGCGGCGCGATGAAGGCGGTGTACTCCGGGGCCGACGCCGACGGCGGGCTGAGCTCCTGGCTGCGGCACGCCGAGCCCAGCCTGCACCGGTTCCGGGCGGACCATCCGGTCGCGCGGGCGGCGCGGGCGGCCGGGTTCGACGAGACCGACCAGCTGAGCATGGTCAACGTCGCCGTGCAGCTCGAGACGCTGCATCGCCATCCGGCGGTGCGCCGCGCGGTGGCCGAGCGCGGGGTCGAGGTGTCGGGGCTGTTCTTCGACATCGCGGGCGCGCGGGTGATCGAGGTGACCGTCGAGGGCGTGCGCACCATCACCGACCGCGACGAGGTCCCCGTGACGGTGTGAGCGGGGCGTCGGCAGCTCGTAGGCTGGAACGATGATGAGCAAGCCGACCGCCGACACCTCCGATGCCCCGGCGGATTCCACCGCCGGGGCATCGGCGGGCAAGCCGGTCTTCGCAGAGCGCTGGCGCGCCTTCCGGGCGAGCATCGAGCACCGGCCTACCCTGAACCTCGGCTACCGCATCGCCGTCGGCGTGTTCGGTGGGCTGGTGCTGCTCGTCGGGATCATCACGATCCCGTACCCGGGGCCCGGCTGGGCGCTGGTGTTCGCGGGGTTCGGCATCCTGGCCACCGAGTTCGTCTGGGCCCATCACACGCTGACGTGGGTGCGCGGCAAGTACCGGATCGTCATGGACTGGTACACCTCGCGCGGGTGGACGATCAAGATCCTCGGCGCGGTGGCCACCTTCGCCCTCGTCGTGGTGACGTTGTGGCTGCTCGGAACCTTCTCGATGGTGGCAGGGTGGATCGGAGTCGGTTGGCCATGGTTGCGCAGTCCCCTGATGTCGTGAGCACCGTCCCCGGACACCGGCTCACCGATCCCGCGTGGGTCTCGGCCCGGATCGGCGAGATGAGCCGGGCCTGGGGTACCGAGACGCCCCGCGTCGGAGGCACGCTGTGGTGGTGCATGGTCGCCTCGGCCCTGGTCGACCAGATCACCAGCGCCTACGCGGCCGGAACGCCCGTCCCGATCGCCGCGCTCGATGAGCTCGACTGCGAAGTCAGGCCCGATGGGGGAGTCGAGCGTGTGCGGTTCCGGTCGACCGTCGTCCTCGACGACGCCGCCGAGGCCGTCGGCACCGCACTGCGCGAGACATTGACGGCAGTGATAATGCAGGTCGCCGCCGTTTCCGGAGCGGGCGTGCCCGCACTCTGGGCCGTCGTCACCGACGCGATCGGCAACCGGGCGCTGGACGCGGGCGACCAGGCGGCCGGAACCAAGCTGGCGGGCGAAATCGGCGCCCGCCTGCTCGCCCCCCGGTTCGTCACCGTCGGCGAGCGCACCTTCGTCAAACGCCTCTCCTGCTGCCTGGTCTACGAGGTACCCGGCTGCGCCATGTGCACCAGCTGCCCGAAACGCCCGGCGGCCGAGCGTATGGCCATGCTCGCCGAAGCATGAATGCCGGCACAACAGATTTCGCTTGTACATGGGTAACTCGCCGGGGACCGGCGAACGTAGCCCAGTACGCGCCCGCCGGCCGCCTGGACAACCCGACTCCATCCCTAGTCCGGCCAGAATTTCCGGGGAGGCGGAACAGCCAATATTCGCGGAGTGGCGGGCCGCCAGTAGGATCGTGCCTGCAACCGGGCGGGGGAAAGTCCCGCCGGACCACAACGTCAAGGAGAGCATCCCCGTGACCACCTCTGCACCCATCAGCCCAGTCGCCCTCGTCCGGGTGCCGGCCGGGACTACCGCGGGCGCGGCGGTGCGGGAAGCGGGCTTGCCGACCAAGGGGCCGGACACGATCGTGGTGGTCCGCGACGCCGAGGGCGCGCTCAAGGACCTGTCCTGGATCCCCGAGTCCGACGTCGAGGTCGAGCCCGTCGCCGCCGACACCGAGGACGGCCGCAGCGTGATCCGGCACTCGGCCGCGCACGTGCTGGCCCAGGCCGTGCAGCAGGAGTTCCCCGACGCCAAGCTGGGCATCGGCCCGCCGATCAAGGACGGCTTCTACTACGACTTCCGCGTCGACCGGCCCTTCACCCCCGAGGATCTGGCCAAGCTGGAATCCCGGATGAAGAAGATCATCAAAGGCGCGCAGCGCTTTTCGCGTCGCGTCGTCGAGATCGACGAGGCCAGGGTGGAACTGGCCAAGGAGCCGTTCAAGCTCGAGCTGATCAGCGACAAGTCCGGCATCGACGACCCGGAGATCATGGAGGTCGGCGGCAACGAGCTGACCATCTACGACAACCTGGACCCGCGTACCGGCGAGAAGATCTGGGGCGACCTGTGCCGCGGCCCGCACATCCCCACCACCAAGTTCATCCCCGCCTTCAAGCTGACCCGCAGCTCGGCCGCCTACTGGCGCGGTGACCAGGACCGCGAGGACCTGCAGCGCGTCTACGGCACCGCCTGGGAATCGACCGAGGCGATGGACGAGTACCTGCACCTGCTGGCCGAGGCCGAGCGCCGCGACCACCGCAAGCTGGGCCTCGAGCTCGACCTGTTCAGCTTCCCCGACGAGCTCGGCTCCGGTCTGCCGGTGTTCCACCCCAAGGGCGGCATCATCCGCAAGGAGATGGAGGAGTACTCGCGGCAGCGCCACATCGACGCCGGCTACGAGTTCGTCAACACCCCGCACATCACCAAGGGGCATCTGTTCGAGGTCTCCGGACACCTCGACTGGTACAAGGACGGCATGTTCCCGGCCATGCACCTCGACGCCGAACTCAACGAGGACGGCACCGTGCGGAAACCCGGCCAGGACTACTACGTCAAGCCGATGAACTGCCCGATGCACAACCTGATCTTCCGCGCGCGCGGTCGTTCCTACCGTGAACTGCCGCTGCGGATGTTCGAGTTCGGCTCGGTGTACCGCTACGAGAAGTCCGGCGTGATTCACGGCCTGACCCGCGTGCGTGGCATGACCCAGGACGACGCGCACATCTACTGCACCAAGGAGCAGATGCACGCGGAGCTGACCAGCACCCTGCAGTTCGTGCTGTCGCTGCTGAAGGACTACGGCCTCGAGGACTTCTACCTCGAGCTGTCCACCAAGGACCCGAAGAAGTTCGTCGGCTCCGACGAGCTGTGGGAAGAGGCCACCGAGACCCTGGCCAAGGTCGCCGAGGCCTCGGGCCTGGACCTCGTGCCCGATCCGGGTGGCGCCGCGTTCTACGGCCCGAAGATCTCCGTGCAGGCCAAGGACGCGCTGGGCCGCACCTGGCAGATGTCGACCATCCAGCTCGACTTCAACCTGCCCGAGCGGTTCGACCTGGAGTACACCTCCTCCGACGGCACCAAGCAGCGTCCGGTGATGATCCACCGCGCCCTGTTCGGTTCGATCGAGCGGTTCTTCGGCGTGCTCACCGAGCACTACGCCGGTGCGTTCCCCGCCTGGCTCGCGCCGGTGCAGGTCGTCGGCATCCCGGTCGCGGAAAACTTTGCCCCGCACCTGGATTCGGTGATCGATCGGCTGCAGGACGCGGGCGTGCGCGCCCAGGTCGACCGCAGCGACGACCGGATGCAGAAGAAGATCTTCAACCAGACCGCGCAGAAGGTGCCGTTCATGCTGCTGGCGGGCGCGCGCGACGTGGAAGCCGGTGCGGTGAGCTTCCGGTTCCGCGACGGCAGCCAGGTCAACGGTGTGCCGGTCGACGACGCGGTCGCCACGATCCTGGCCTGGGTCGGTAACCGCGAGAACGCCTCGCCCACCGCCGAGGGGTTCGAGGTCGTCAGCGCGAAGGCGTCCTCATGAGTGAGTCCATCGCGTCGGAGGCCGGTTCGATCGTCGACACGGGCGCGGGTCAGCCGGACCGGCTGCAGCGGCTGTGGACGCCGTACCGGATGTCCTACATCACCGGTGAGGTGAAGCCGAAGGACGCCACCGGGCACCCGTTCACCGACATCCCGAAGATGTCCGACGAGGACGGGTTGATCATCGCGCGCGGTGAAACCGTCTACGCGGTGCTCAACTTGTACCCGTACAACCCCGGGCACATGATGGTGGTGCCGTACCGCCGGGTCGCCGACTTGGAGGATCTGACGTCCGCCGAGAGCGCGGAGCTGATGGCCTTCACGCAGCGGGCCATCCAGGTGATGAAGCGGGTGTCGCGGCCCGCCGGATTCAACGTCGGTCTCAATCTCGGTGGGGTGGCCGGTGGTTCGCTGGCCGACCATCTGCACCAGCACATCGTGCCGCGCTGGGGTGGGGACGCGAACTTCATCACCGTGGTCGGCGGGGTGAAGGTGATGCCTCAGCTGTTGCGCGAGACGCGGCAGCTGCTGGCGGAGGCATGGGAGGCGTAGATGTGTGATCGTCGCGAAGCCACGCACATCACCGCCGATCGGGTGCGGGTGTCCCGCAGGTCGCAGGAGGACTAACAACCGTGCTCAGCTTCTTCGGCCGCCAGACGTTTGCGAAAGCGACTGCGCCGCTGGGCAAAGCGCTCGTCGGTACCGGGCTCACCCCGGACGCGATGACACTGATCGGCACCACCGCGACGATCGCCGCCGCGGTGACGCTGTTCCCCTCCGGGCACCTGTTCTGGGGAACGATGGTCATCTGGCTGTTCGTCATGTTCGACATGCTCGACGGGGCGATGGCGCGGGCCCGCGGTGGCGGCACGAAGTACGGCGCGGTCCTCGACGCCACCTGTGACCGGGTGGCCGACGGCGCGATCTTCGGCGGCCTGGCCTGGTGGGCGGTCTACCACGAGCACAGCAAGCAGCTGTTCGCGGCGACGCTGGTCGTGCTGGTCACCTCGCAGGTGATCTCGTACGCGAAGGCGCGCGCCGAGGCGAGTGGGCTCTCGGCCGACGGCGGGCTGATCGAGCGCCCGGACCGGCTGGTCATCGTGCTGGTCGGTGCCGGGCTCACCGGCATCGGCGGGCACTGGGGCATCGGGTGGCTCACCTGGGCCGTGTACGTGGCGATGTGGGCGCTGGCGGTGCTGAGCATCATCACGGTGTTCCAGCGGGTACTCGCGGTCCGCAATTCACCGGGCGCGCGGATCGTGATCCCGCCCGCGCCGCAGCAGCCGGACACGGCCGGAGGTGCGGCATCGTGAGCCTCACCGAGCGGTTGAGCGACTGGGGGTACGCCGCGGGCTGGCGGATCGTGCGTTCGGCGCCGGAAGGCCTGGTGCGCAAGGTATTCGATCTGGGCGCCGACCGTGCCGTCAAGGGCGGCGGGCCGGAGCAGTTGCGGCGCAACCTCGCCCGCGTACTCGGGGTGACCCCGGAACAGGTGCCCGCGGATCTGATGCGCGCGAGCATGCGCTCCTACGCCAGGTATTGGCGCGAGGCGTTCCGGCTGCCCAGCATGGACCACAGCACCGTCGACTACTACGTCGACGGCCTCGAACACCTCGACGCGGGCCTGGAGCTGGGCCGCGGCGTCATCTTCGTGCTGCCGCACTCGGGGAACTGGGACATGGCAGGCGTGTGGCTGGTGCAGCACTACGACACCTTCACCACGGTGGCCGAACGATTGAAGCCGGAGTCGCTGTTCGAGCGGTTCGTCGCCTACCGGGAGAGCCTGGGCTTCGAGGTGTTCCCGCTGACCGGCGGTGAGCAGCCGCCGTTCAAGCAGCTCGCGGACCGGTTGCGGCAGAACCGGATCGTCTGCCTGATGGGCGAGCGCGACCTCACCGGCAAGGGTGTGCCCGTCGACTTCTTCGGCGAGCGCACCTGGATGCCCGCGGGCGCGGCCAAGCTGGCCATCGAGACCGGCGCCGCCCTGATCCCGGTGCATGCCTGGTTCACCACCGAGGCCGACGGCACCGAGGGCTGGGGTCTGAAAACCTGTCCGCCGGTGGATGTCTCCGGTGGCGTGGCCGCTGCGACGCAGGAGCTGGCCGACGTGTTCGCCACCAATATCGCCGCGCACCCGGCCGACTGGCACATGCTGCAGCCGCAGTGGGCGGCCGACCTGTCGCCGGAACGGCTGGCGCGAATCACGGCGAACCAGGGAGGTGGCACGCGGTGAAGATCGGCATGGTGTGCCCGTACTCGTTCGACGTTCCCGGCGGTGTGCAGGCCCATGTGGTCGAACTGGCCAGGGTCTTCCTCGAACGCGGCCACAAGGTGAGCGTGCTCGCGCCCGCCTCCGACGACACCCCGCTACCCGATTTCGTGGTGTCGGCGGGGCGCGCGGTGGCGATTCCGTACAACGGGTCGGTGGCGCGGCTGTCGTTCGGCCCGATGGCCTACACCCGGATCCGGCGCTGGATCGACAGCAACGACTTCGACGTGCTGCACATCCACGAACCCAACGCCCCGAGCCTGTCCATGCTGGCGCTCAAGATCGCCGAGGGCCCGATCGTCGCGACCTTCCACACCTCGACCACGAAGTCGTTGGTGCTGAGCACCTTCCAGGGTGTACTGCGGCCGTACCACGAGAAGATCACCGGCCGGATCGCGGTGTCGGAGCTGGCCAGGCGCTGGCAGGTCGAGGCGCTCGGTTCGGACGCGGTGGAGATCCCCAACGGCGTCGACGTCTCCGCGTTCGCGCGCGGCCCGCTGCTCGACGGGTACCCGCGTGCGGGCAAGACGGTGCTGTTCCTCGGCCGCTACGACGAACCGCGCAAGGGCATGGATGTGCTGCTCGGCGCGCTGCCCACACTCACCGAACGCCACCCCGATGTCCAGATCCTCATCGTCGGCCGCGGCGACGAGGACCGGCTGCGCCGCGAGGCGGGCGAGCATGCCGGGCATCTGCGCTTCCTCGGCCAGGTCTCCGACGCGGAGAAGGCCGCCGCGATGCGCAGCGCCGATGTGTATGTCGCGCCGAACCTGGGCGGCGAGAGTTTCGGCATCATCCTGATCGAGGCGATGGCCGCGGGCACCCCGGTGGTGGCCAGCGAGCTCGACGCGTTCCGGCGCGTGCTGCGCGACGGGACGGCGGGCATGCTCACCCCGGTCGGCGACTCCGCCGCGCTGGCCACCGCGATCGACACCGTGCTCACCGACGACGCCGCCCGCGACCAGCTGGTACGCACCGGCACCCAGGTGGTCGCCGGCTACGACTGGCCGGTGGTGGCCGAGCAGATCCTGCGGGTGTACGAGACCGTCACCGTCGGCGACGACAGGGTCAGGGCCGCCGGATGATCACTTTCTCCGCGACAACGGTCCTCGTCCTCGGGCTGATCGCGCTGCTCGTGCTCGCACTCGGCGTCTGGGCCTACTCGACGGCCAACCGGCTCGACCGGCTGCACGTGCGCTCCGACCAGTCCTGGCAGGCCCTCGACGCCGCACTGGCCCGGCGGGCCGTGGTGGCGCGCGCGGTGGCGATGGCCATCGCCGGTCCGGTGAGCACCGATCCGCGGCGGGCCGACCGGGCCGTCCAGCTCGCGGCACTGGCCGACCGCGCCGAACGCGCCGATCGCGGTGACCGCGAGACGATCGAGAACCAGCTCTCGGCCGCGCTGTCGCTGGTCGATATCGACCAGCTGCGGCCCCAGCTCGTCGCCGAGCTCGCCGACGCCGAGGCCAGGGTGCTGATCGCGCGCCGCTTCCACAACGACGCCGTGCGCGACACCCTCGCGCTGCGCACCCGGCGCCCGGTACGGGTGCTGCACCTCGGCGGTACCGCGCCGCTGCCGGACTACTTCGAGATCACCGAACGGGCCACGCCCGCCGCGGCCACCGGCCTCGAGGTGGATACCACCCGCACCTCGGCGCGCGTGGTGCTGCTCGACGAGCAGGACCGGGTGCTGCTGCTGCGCGGCCACGATCCGATGCTGCCCGAGGAAGCGTTCTGGTTCACCGTCGGCGGCGGGGTCGAACCGGGGGAGAGCCTGCGCGACGCGGCGGTGCGCGAGATCCACGAGGAGACCGGTCAGCGTGTCGATCCGGCGGCGTTGCTCGGTCCGCTGTGGCGCCGGGTCGCGGTGTTCCCGTTCAACGGTGAGCTCATCCGCTCCGAGGAACTGTTCTTCACCCTGCGCGCCCCGCGCTTCGAATGGCGCCCGGCCGCGCTGAACGCGCTGGAGCGGCGCACCATCACCGACCACCGCTGGTGCACGCCCGCCGACATCCGCGCCCTCGACGACAAGGGCGAAGCGGTGTACCCGTACCACCTCGACGAACTGCTCGCCGAGGCCGTCACCGCGGCGGCGGACGATACCGAGCACGTGGTGCGCTCGATCCGCTGACGTGCGGATCGACCGGTGCGTGGCGGCCCGGTTGCCGAGAGCGGCGACGGCCGGTCGGGGCTGAGACGCGGGCCACTGGAGCAGGCCAGCGGCGGGCGGGACTCGCATTGCCGCTGGTCGTGGCAAGGCCAGTGGACCCCAACTGGCTATGAAGGTCGATTTCGGGCGGCTCTAGAATCGACGGTGTCCATAACGAGCGACCTGATTGGCGCACATGACACAGGAGACAGCCGTGACTACGCCTGAGACCACCACCACCGTCGGCACCGCCCGCGTGAAGCGCGGCATGGCCGAGATGCTCAAGGGCGGCGTGATCATGGACGTGGTCACCCCGGAGCAGGCCAAGATCGCCGAGGACGCGGGCGCGGTGGCCGTCATGGCGCTCGAGCGGGTTCCGGCCGACATCCGCGCCCAGGGCGGCGTCTCCCGGATGAGCGACCCGGACATGATCGACGGCATCATCTCCGCCGTGTCCATCCCCGTGATGGCCAAGGCCCGCATCGGCCACTTCGTGGAGGCGCAGATCCTGCAGAGCCTCGGCGTCGACTACATCGACGAGTCCGAGGTGCTCACCCCCGCCGACTACGCCAACCACATCGACAAGTGGAACTTCACCGTCCCCTTCGTCTGTGGCGCCACCAACCTGGGTGAGGCCCTGCGCCGCATCACCGAGGGCGCGGCCATGATCCGCTCCAAGGGCGAGGCGGGCACCGGCGACGTGTCCAACGCGACCACCCACATGCGCACCATCCGCGCCGAGATCCGCCGCCTGACCTCGCTGTCCGAGGACGAGCTGTTCGTGGCGGCCAAGGAACTGCAGGCCCCGTACGAGCTGGTCCGTGAGGTCGCCCAGACCGGCAAGCTGCCGGTGGTCATGTTCACCGCCGGTGGCATCGCCACTCCGGCCGACGCCGCGATGATGATGCAGCTCGGCGCCGAGGGCGTGTTCGTCGGCTCCGGCATCTTCAAGTCGGGCAACCCCGAGCAGCGCGCCGCCGCCATCGTGAAGGCCACCACCTTCTACGACGACCCGGACGTGCTGGCCAAGGTCTCGCGCGGCCTGGGTGAGGCCATGGTCGGCATCAATGTCGAGGAGATCCCGCAGCCGCACCGCCTCGCCGAGCGCGGCTGGTGACCGGCTGCTAGCCTCCTGATCGGCGGTCGCCCCGAACTCTTCTCGGGGCGACCGTTTTTCGTTGCTGCCCAGCCGTCTTCGCGGCGGCGCGGGCCTGAGAATGCTCCCAGGTGGGCATACCGTACAGTCGGTCTGTGACCGCGCTCGACTTCTTCTTGCTGGTTGTCGCGGGATTCTTCACCGGCCTGGTGGGGTTCGTCACCGGGATGGCCTCGATCGTCTCCTATCCGGCGCTGTTGGCTGTCGGGTTGCCGCCGGTCGCGGCCAATGTCACCAATACGGTCGCGATGGTGGCCGTCGGTGTCGGCGCCACCGCGAACTCGGGGCGCGAACTCACCGGGCGTGGAGCCACCCTGGTGCGCTGGGCGGTGCTCTCGGCGATCGGCGGCCTGCTCGGTGCGCTCGCGCTGCTGGTGGCGCCCGCCGGAGCGTTCGAGCTCGTCGTTCCGTTCCTGGTGGCCGTTGCCTCGATCGCGCTGCTGGTGCAGCCGCTGGTGCGCCGCCATGTGGGCGAGCTGAACGCGCCGTGGATCGTGCCCGTCGGCATCGTGCTCATCTCCGTCTACGGCGGGTACTTCGGCGCAGGCGCCGGCGTGATCTACCTGTCGATGATGCTGCTGTGCACCTCCGAATCCCTCTGGAGCGCATCGGTTCTCAAGAGCTTCCTGCTCGGCATCGCGAATCTGGTCGCCGCGGTCGGATTCGCGGCGTTCGGTCCGGTGCACTGGTGGGCGGCGCTGGCGCTGGCACTGGGCGCGCTGGCCGGTGGGTGGTGTGGGCCGCCGGTGGTCAAGGTGATTCCGCCGAACCTGCTGCGAGTGGGTGTCGGCGTCGCGGGGCTGGGCTTGGCCGTCTATCTGGCTCGCTGATCCCGCCGGGCCCGATCGAGATGTGACCGGTACGTGTTCGGCCGCTGGGGGCCGTGCGCGTCCGTACCGTGGAGACGGTGCACCACACGGATGTTGAAATCGCTATTCACGCAACAGAAGTCGCTTCGGAAGTAATCCGGTCCGCGTTTCACGGACCACTCACCCGGTACGAAAAAGTTGGCGATGATTTCGCCACCCAGGCTGATCTGGCCGCGGAGAAGGCCATCCTCGATGTGCTGGCCGCGGCCTGTCCCGGCGATCGCTTCCTGGCCGAGGAATCGGGAGTGAGCGGGACGGTGCGCAGCGACCGCACCTGGTTGATCGATCCCCTCTGCGGCACCCGCAATTTCGCTGTCGGCACGCCGTCCGTCGCGGTGAACGTGGCGCTGCGGACCGGTTCCGTCGTCACCGCCGCCGCGGTCGGGGCTCCCTTCGCCGCCGAGGTCTTCTGGACGGCTGGTCAGGGCGCCCACCTACGTGGCGACGGACACGATCAGCCGCTGCTACCCCGGGCCGACAGCCGCCTCGTCGACGTCGATCTGGACCACCCCTTTCCCTGGTCGAGCCCCGCGAGCCTGTTCGACGCACCCGGATTCGCCGGGGAATTCCATCCGCGCGTCCTGTCGACCTCACTGGCCCTGGCATGGGTCGCGGCCGGGCGCCGCGCCGCCTACGTCACGGGTGGAGATCTGCGCGACAGCGTGCATTTCGCCAGCGCCATCGCCGTCTGCCAGGCCGCGGGCTGCGTGGTCACCAACCTGGCCGGACAACCCCTGCACACCGAACCACACGGGCTGATCGCCGCCGCCGACGCCGAGACCCACGCCCGGCTCGTCGCCGCGATCGCTGCCCTGCGCTGATTCGCTAGGCCGTGTGACGATGGGCGGGTGAGCACAGACGTCGACTTCCACGGCACCTTCGAAGTGCATCTGACCGTCCGCGCCGCCGACGCGGAAACCCTCGCGGCCGCCGAGGCTTTCGCGGTGCGCCGGGAGATGAAGTTCACCCACATCGTCCTCGCGCGCGGCCGTATCGCCGATCAGCCGATGCTCACGCTGCGCCGAACCGGTGACCTCGCACCGGTGGCCGAGGCGGCCGCCGCGGCGGCACGGGAACTGGCGGCCGCCGGACTGCCGGTGATCCGGACCAAGATCGAGGTCCACCCGTGGGGGCGGGGTGTGCCGGTGACCGACAAGGAGGGCCGGGCCAGGGGGCCGCATCGGTACTTCGAGCACCACCTCAAACTTCTGCTACCCCCGGATACCGCCGTGGCGGCGGTCGTGGCGGCCTGTGCCGGGCACAACGCGCATGTCTCGGCCAATGCCAGGCGAACCCGATCCGACGGACGCGTCGAACGGTTCGTGACGCAGCGGTGCCGCGAGGTCGGCAGACACACCTCCGGCACCCGATTGCAGCTGCTGGAGCTGGCACTGCTGGAGCACGGCTACGAGGTGCTGTCGCGGGAACACGAATACGTCGTCTACGACAGCGACGAATCGGTGGACGACGGCTGGCTGGACGGGGACCTGCCACCGGCGCAGCCGATCCCGTGGGAGCACTTCCGGCTCGGACCGTGGCTTGGTGAGCAGCAGTGGGTCCCCGGTCATGCGCCGCCGGCGGCCGAGGGATTCCCGCCGACGTTGGCTCCGGTGGTCGGCGACGGAGTCCGGCAGCGGCCGGTTTTCGACCCCTCGGTGCAGGATCGCCAGTACGGGATGCGGTTGAGCGAGCCGTATTTCGCCGATCCGGCGGTCGCCGAGAGCTGGCGCGCCGCGCGTCGCGCCGCGCTCGACCACGTGCTGGCCGCGGTCGCGGGCACCGCATGGGCGGAGCAGTTGATGGTGCGCGGCAGCGTGCTCCTTCGCGCCTGGTACGGCGCCGACGCACGGGAACCGGGCGACCTGGATTTCGTTGTGCTGACACCGGATTGGACGCTGCACGACGCGCGGACGGCGACCATGCTCGACGACCTCGCCGTGGCGGCACAGCAGACCTCGGCGCAGTCCGGTGGGATCGTCCGGATCGAGGCGGACGGGGCCGTCGCCGACGAGATCTGGACCTATTGCCGCGTACCCGGCCGCCGGCTCGTCCTGCCATGGCACACCACCGAGGCCGCGATCCCGGGCGGCACCGTGCAGTTGGACTTCGTGTTCGGTGAAGACCTGCCCGAGCCGCCGGTGCGCACCGAAGTCGCCCGGATCGGCACCGAAGGTCCCGGCGCGCTGCTGTATACGGCGAGCCCGCGACTGTCGCTGGCCTGGAAATTGCTCTGGCTGGCGAGCGACACCTACCCCGAGGGCAAAGACCTCTTCGACGCGGTGCTGCTGGCCGAACGCGCCGAACTGCCGTTCGGGCTGTTCCGCGCCGTGATCGCGCCGCGCGCGCACGAACGCAGGCCGGTCGTGGACTTCCTCGACGTGGCGCACTGGGCCGCGAAGGCCGACTGGACAGAATTCGCCAAGGATCATCCCGGGGTGGCCGACGAGCACGACACCTTTGTCTGGCGTCTGCTCACCGCGCTCACCCGAACCAGCCGGGGCGATCTGGCCGCCGCCTACGACCGGTACGCCGCCGATCTCACCAACTGGGCCGACGGCCTGCGCGGTGTATACACCGACCGGGGCCTGACCGGTCTGGCCGCGGAGATGGACCGGGATCCTCGGCCCACGCTGTTTCGCCTTGTCGTGCTGCGTGAGGTCATCGGGCGGGATCGTTGCTCGCTCACCGACGCCGCGGATCTGCTGGCGCAGTTGCCGATTCCCGAGGAATGCGAGCTGCCGACCCGTGTCGACCCGCACGTGATCGCTGCCGCATTGTCGGCCGCTTACGCATGACCGGACCACGCCTCTCACAGACCGCCGCGACCCCGTTCTCAGAGTTTCCTCACCATCGCTGGGTAGCGTCCGGGCCGTGGTATCGAGGCCTGCGTCCTGTGGCGCTGGTTCGTGCCGTCGCCCGCCAGGGCGAAGACGACCCGACGTAAGGACGAGTGGATGAAGTTTGGTAGGACCGGACGTTTCGCGATTGCGGGCCTGGCTGTGGTTGCGGCCCTGGGCCTGAGCGCGTGCAGCGACGACAAGGGTGACAAGCCCGCCGCGAAAACCACCACCAGCGCCAAGGTTACGGCCTCGGCCGCCGCGAACCTGCCCGCGGTGCCGACCGTCGAGGCGCTCAACGCGCAGCTGAACACCGCGCTGGATCCCTCGGTCCCGAACGAGCAGAAGCTGGACTTCGTGCAGGGCGTCGCCGCCGATCCCGAGCTGCCGAACCGGTTGGCGCAGGCCGCCAAGGACGCCAACGTCCAGGTGCAGGTCACCGAGGTGACCTCCTTCGGTGACAGCGTGAACGCCAAGGCGAACTTCACGCTCAACGGTCAGACCAATGTCGTGGATGTGCCGTTCGTGGCCGAGGACGGCAAGTGGAAGGTCCAGAAGTCGTGGGCCTGCGGCATGCTCACCAACCTGGGTCAGCAGTCGGCCGCCTGCGCCTGATCCCGCAGCACGGGCCCCGGCCGGAATTCCGGCCGGGGTCTTCGTGTATCCGGGGCGAGTGTGGCTGCGCGGCAGCGAGTTACGTGCCGACCCGCAACGCGGCCCGGTCGGGATGGTCCCAGCGCACCGTCCACGTGGCGGCCTCGGGATTCTCAGCGGCGTGATCACGCAGGGCGGGCAGCGTCCACTGCTGATCGGGTGGGGTGCGGCGCAGCGCCGCCTGCTCGCTCAGCTCCAGTCGAATGGTGAGATCGAAGGCGAGGCCGCGACCCAGCAGCATCGGTCCGGCCAGTACCAGTACCAGGTCCGCCTGCGCCGTGCGGACCGCCGCCCGCGCCGATCGATCGCGTTCCTCGTCCCAGAGCGCGGGCAGCCAGCGGCCGGCGGTCCGGACCGGATCGAGGATCTCGCGGCGCACCGCGTCGTAGTCGAACCAGGCTGTGCGATAGGACCATTCGTCATCGCGTCCGAATTCCATCCGCAACGAGGCCGGGCGCACGAAGTCGTGCAGTGACACCACCTCCGCCGACCGGCCCCGCGAGGTAAGCGCGTCGGCGATCCGCCGGGCCGGCTCGACCGGCGCCGCGGCATCGGCGCCGTCGACGGCGAGCACGCGCCGCCCGGGCAACTCGGCCAGGCGGTCGGCGACGATCCCCGCCATGGCCGCGGGGGAGGTGGGTGTGAACGACGGCACCGCCCTATCACAGCAAATTCCGCGGCGCAGTGCCGAGCCGGACAGACCGGGCGGTCGGCGACGGGATAATCTCGAGCGCATGGCGACTATCGAAGAGGCGCTCGAGATCGAGCAGCTGGAACGGGACATCTTCCGTGGTGCGGCCACCGAGTCCCAGCTGACGCGCACCTTCGGCGGTCAGGTCGCGGGCCGGGCGCTGGTCTCGGCGGTGCGCACCGTCGACCCCTCCTTCCAGGTGCACTCGCTGCACGGCTACTTCCTGCGGCCGGGCAACCCCGAGGAGCCCACCGTCTACTTGGTGGAGCGCATCCGCGACGGCCGGTCGTTCTGCACCCGCCGGGTGACCGGCGTGCAGGACGGGCAGGCGATCTTCATGATGTCGGCGTCGTTCCATCGCGGCGACGAAGGCCCGGAGCATCAGGACGTGATGCCCGAGGTCGAGGCGCCTGAGGGGCTGCCCGACGCCAGCGTCACCCTGAGCCCGGAACGGCTGTGGGCGATGCGCGAATGGGAGCACTGGGACATCCGCACCGTCCCGCAGGGCCAGGTCGCCCAGCGCGACGGCGCCGCCTCCCAGCAGCAGGTGTGGTTCCGGTACCGGCACCCGCTGCCCGACGACCCGCTGTTCCACGTGTGCACCCTCGCGTACATGAGCGATATGACGCTGCTCGGCTCGTCGAAGGTGGCCCACCCCGGCGAACCGACCCAGGACGCCTCGCTCGATCACGCGATGTGGTTCCTGCGCCCGTTCCGCGCGGACGAATGGCTGCTCTACGACCAGTCCTCGCCGTCGGCCGGCTTCGGCCGCGCACTCACCGGCGGCAAGATCTGGGATCGGGACGGCAATCTGGTCGCCGCGGTCGTCCAGGAGGGTTTGATCAGGACGCCGCGCCACAAGTAGGCGGTGCGCCGGAACCGGTGCGGATGCCCGCCGCACCGGTCCTGCATTCCTCGGTCTGCCACCAGTGCCGGACCATGCCTGTCTGGGCGATGGTGAAGGAACGCACCCGGCGTCGACGCAACGTCGACGGTGACCGTGAGCGGGCGCACATCGGCACGGCTCGTAAGCTCAGCGCCTGTGAACGCATCCTCCGCTGCCACCCGGCCGACCATCGGCGTCCTCGCGCTCCAGGGTGACGTGCGCGAACATGTTGCCGCGCTGGAACACTGTGGCGCCGACGCGGTGCTGGTGCGCCGGGAATCCGAGCTGGCCGCGGTCGACGGGCTGGTGCTGCCCGGCGGTGAGTCGACCACCATCTCCAAGCTGCTGCAGGCCTTCGAGCTGCTCGAACCGCTGCGCGCGCGACTACGCGACGGAATGCCCGCCTTCGGCTCCTGCGCGGGCATGATCCTGCTGGCCTCGGAGGTGCTCGACACCAGGGCCGACGCTCAGCACCTGTCCGGCATCGATATGACGGTGCGCCGCAACGCTTTCGGCCGCCAGGTCGACTCCTTCGAGACCGACCTCGATTTCACCGGCCTCGACACACCGGTGCGGGCCGTGTTCATCCGCGCGCCGTGGGTCGAGCGGGTCGGTGCCGGCGTCGAGGTGCTGGCGCGCGTGCCGCACGGACCGGCACAGGGCCGCATCGTCGCCGCCCGGCAGGGCAATGTCGTAGCGACCTCGTTCCACCCCGAGGTCACCGGCGATCTGCGGGTGCACGAGCTGTTCGTGGACCTGGTGCGCAAGGCTCGGTGAACGCCCGCGTCCACGGTCGCGCGCGGCCCGAGTAGGCTGGATCGAGCTTGTCCGCCCGGGCAGACGCGCAACCGACCTGAAGGAAGTAGGGCATGAGCGGCCACTCCAAATGGGCCACCACCAAGCACAAGAAGGCGGGAATCGACGCCAAGCGCGGCAAACTCTTCGCCAAGCTGATCAAGAACATCGAGGTGGCGGCCCGCACTGGTGGTAGTGACCCTGCGGGCAATCCGACGCTGTACGACGCCATCCAGAAGGCGAAGAAGTCGTCGGTCCCCAACGACAACATCGAGCGCGCCCGCAAGCGCGGCGGTGGCGAGGAAGCCGGCGGCGCCGACTGGCAGACGATCATGTACGAGGGCTACGGCCCCAACGGTGTCGCCGTGCTGATCGAGTGCCTCACCGACAACCGCAACCGCGCCGCGGGCGAGGTCCGCGTGGCGATGACCCGCAACGGCGGCAACATGGCCGACCCGGGTTCGGTGGCGTACCTGTTCGGCCGCAAGGGCGTGGTGACCCTCGACAAGAACGGCCTGTCCGAGGACGACATCCTCGAGCACGTCCTCGACGCGGGCGCCGAAGAGGTCAACGACCTGGGTGAGTCCTTCGAGATCATCAGCGAGCCCGGCGATCTGATCGCCGTGCGCAGTGCCCTGCAGGCCGCGGGCATCGACTACGACTCCGCCGAGTCCGGCTTCCAGGCGTCGGTGTCGGTCGCGGTCGACGCCGAGGGTGCCCGCAAGGTGCTCAAGCTGGTCGACGCGCTCGAGGACAGCGACGACGTGCAGAACGTCTACACCAACGTCGATATCTCCGACGAGGTAGCCGCCGAGCTCGACGACGAGTAGGCCAGGCAATACCGCTGAACCGCCCCGGCCGTGACATCGGCCGGGGCGGTTCACGTTTCGGCTAGGACGCGCGTTTCTCGTAGTACCCCGCCATGGCCGGGTAGTAGTCGGCGAAGTCCGGTCGCTCGGTGTGTGTGCAGGCGGCGACGAACATGTCCGCGTAGTACTCCCAGCCGGGACCGATCTGCGGGATCTCGGCCAGTTGGTACTCCGAGGTGAGGTGGTGGACCAGGCGCACGTCGGTGGCCGCCCCGGTGTCGAGCAGCGTCACCTCCAGCCGCCACACCCCGATCTGGTCGGTGGCGGAGAGGCCGAGGTGGATCGGCGGCGTGCAGTCGTCGATGTTCATCCCCGTCCACGGCTCGCCCTCCTCGAACCGCATCTGCACCTGGATGGTGTTGCCGGTGCCCGCGTCGCCCTCCCAGGCGCCGTACCAGCTCACGGTCAGGTGCGGATCGGTCAATCGCGCCCAGACTTCCTCGATCGGCAGTCCCAGCGACCGGGTGATCACCAGATCCCTGCCGTCGGACGTCGGCAGGACCTCGCCGGTGGGTGTGGGCATGCGCGGTTCTCCTCGACTCGGGTGGAGCGACGATCTGCGACGGTGTCGACGGTACGCCGCGATATCCGGTGGTGTCGCGCTCGCCACGGCCAGCACAATAGACCGATGACACGGATCGAGGCGGTGCGCGGGGACATCACCGAACAGCAGGTCGACGCGGTGGTCAATGCGGCGAACTCCTCGCTGCTGGGTGGTGGCGGCGTCGACGGCGCGATCCACCGCAAGGGCGGGCCCGAGATCCTGTCCGCGTGCCGTGACCTGCGTGCCTCGCACTACGGGAAGGGCCTGGCGACCGGTCAGGCGGTGGCGACGACCGCGGGACGGCTGCCCGCCCGCTGGGTGATCCACACCGTCGGCCCGGTGTGGTCGGCCGCCGAGGACCGCTCGGCGCTGCTGGCCTCCTGCTACCGCGAATCCCTGCGCGTGGCAGACGAACTGGGTGCCCGGACGGTGGCGTTCCCCGCGATCTCCACCGGCATCTTCGGCTGGCCGATGGACGACGGCGCCCGGATCGCCGTCGACACCGTGCGATCCGCCGGCACCGCGGTCGAGCACGTCCGGTTCGTCCTGTTCGACGACCGGGCGCTCACGGTCTTCCTCGCGGCACTGACCTAGCCCGTCCTCGGGTAAGGTCCTGGCTCTAACCGCTTGTGCCCGAGGGGGACCGATGACCTACCAGCCGCCACCGCCGCCGTACCAGGGTGGATACCCGCAGGGCCAAGGGGGATACCCGCAGGGCGGGTACCCGCCGAACTACGGATATCCGCCGCAGCCGCCGAAGAAGCCGGTGTGGCCGTGGATCGTCGGCGGCATCGTGCTCGTGCTCGTGCTGCTCGGCGGCGGATGCGCGGCGATCGTCGGGGTGGCCGCCTGGCAGGTGGACAAGGAAGTCAACAGCAGCGCTGATCTCGTCTACGAGGTGGGCGGCACCGCCTCGCAGGTCGACATCACCTACTACACCGGCGAATTCGACCAGAACACCGCGAACTCGTCGAGTGTGCCGTGGCGCAAGGACGTCACGGTCTCCGGCTTCGCGAAGATGGGCAGCATCACCGTGACGACATCGGGCCTGGAGGAAGGCACGGTCAGCTGCCGGATCCTGCGCGACGGCAAGGTCCTCGACGAGGACACCTCGACCGGCACCTTCGGTTTCGTCTCCTGCAGCGCGTCCGTCGACTGACCGCGCGGGACCGATCGTGCCCCTGCTCGGCTGTCGGGCAGGGGCGTTCGGGGCTCGTGTCGCTGGTCGGTGGCCGCGGCGGAATGCTCTAGACTTTCGAACAACTGTTCGTTTCTTCGAAGGGGCTGCCGGTGCGGGTGATGGGCGTCGATCCCGGGCTCACCCGGTGCGGGCTCAGCATGGTGGACAGTGGCCCCGGCCGCAAGGTCGTCGCGCTCGATGTCGGCGTGGTGCGCACACCGCCGGAGGCGGAGCTGGCACTGCGATTGATGGCCGTCGCCGATGCTGCCGAGGAATGGATGGATACGCACCGTCCCGAAGCCGTCGCCATCGAACGAGTCTTCGCGCAGCACAACGTGCGGACCGCGATGGGGACCGCGCAGGCGGGCGGCGTGATCGCGCTGGCCGCGGCGCGGCGCGGGATCAAGGTCGCTTTCCATACACCCAGTGAGGTGAAGGCCGCGGTCACCGGCAACGGCACCGCCGACAAGGCGCAGGTCACCGCCATGGTGACCCGGATACTCGGATTGCAGGTCGCCCCGAAACCGGCCGACGCCGCCGACGCGCTCGCCCTCGCGATCTGTCATTGTTGGCGGGCGCCGCTGATGGACCGGATGGCGGCCGCGCAGGCACAGGCGGACGAGGTCCGCCGCCGCTACGAACAACGGCTGGCCGAACAACGGAAGGTGGTGCGCGGGTGATCGCGTCGGTACGCGGCGAGGTACTCGAGATCGCGCTCGACCATGTGGTGATCGAAGCCGCGGGGGTCGGGTACCGGCTCAATGTCACGCCGGCGACGCTGGCCGGGCTCAGCCGCGGCGAGGAAGCCCGGCTGTACACGGCGATGATCGTGCGCGAGGACTCGATGACGCTGTTCGGCTTCGCCGACACCGAGGCCCGCGATCTGTTCGGCCTGCTGCAGACCGTGTCCGGCGTCGGCCCGCGCCTGGCGATGGCCGTGCTCGCCGTGCTCGAGCCGGAGGCACTGCGAAAAGCGCTGGCCGAGAGCAATGTCGCCGCGCTGACCAGGGTGCCCGGCATCGGCAAGCGCGGTGCCGAACGCATGGTCGTCGAGCTGCGCGACAAGGTGAACCTGGTGCCGGTGCCCGCGGGCCCGCCCGGTGCGCAGGTCCCGGTCACCCCTGTGCGCGAGCAGGTCGCCGAAGCGCTCATCGGTCTCGGTTTCCCCGCGAAACAGGCCGAACAGGCCGTCGACACCGTGCTGGCCGACCAGCCGGCCGCCACCACCTCCGTGGCCCTGCGCGCCGCCCTCGGCCTGCTCGGCAAGAACAGGTAGGTCATGGACGACTTCGACACCGACGACTTCGAGACCGACGAATCCGCGCTCACCGCGCGGTATCTGCACTCCGACGGCGAAGCCGAGACCGGCCTGCGCCCCACCTCGCTCGACGACTTCATCGGCCAGCCCCGGGTCCGCGAACAGCTCGCCCTGGTGCTGCGCGGCGCCAAGCAACGCGGCGCCACCCCCGACCACGTCCTGCTGTCCGGCCCGCCCGGCCTCGGCAAGACCAGCATGGCGATGATCATCGCCGCCGAACTCGGCACCGCGCTGCGCATCACCTCCGGGCCGGCCCTGGAACGCGCGGGCGACCTCGCCGCCATGCTGTCGAACCTGGTCGAAGGCGATGTGCTGTTCATCGACGAGATCCACCGGATGGCCCGCCCCGCCGAGGAGATGCTGTACCTGGCGATGGAGGACTTCCGCGTCGACGTGGTGGTCGGCAAGGGACCGGGCGCCACCTCGATCCCGCTCGACATCGCCCCCTTCACCCTCGTCGGCGCGACCACCCGTTCGGGCGCGCTCACCGGCCCGCTGCGCGACCGCTTCGGCTTCACCGGCCACATGGACTTCTACGAACCCGGCGAACTGCTGCGGATCCTGCAGCGCTCGGCCCGCATCCTGGGCGTGCAGATCGACGACGACGCCGCCGCCGAGGTGGCCGGTCGCTCGCGCGGCACGCCGCGCATCGCCAACCGCCTGCTGCGTCGCGTGCGCGACTTCGCCGAGGTCAGGGCGGACGGCGTGATCACCCACCCGATCGCGATGGCGGCCCTCGAGGTCTACGACGTCGACGTGCTCGGCCTCGACCGGCTCGACCGCGCCGTCCTCGGCGCGCTGGTGCGCGGTTTCGGCGGGGGACCGGTGGGTGTGTCCACGCTCGCGGTCGCCGTCGGCGAGGAAGCGGCCACCGTGGAAGAGGTGTGTGAACCGTTCCTGGTGCGCGCCGGGCTGGTCGCCCGCACGCCCCGCGGCCGGGTCGCGACCGCCGCCGCGTGGGAGCATCTCGGGCTGGTGCCGCCGCCGGATCTGGTCATCGGCGCCATCGAAGTGCGTGGCCGCGAACCACAACCGAGCATCGATCTGCTCGACTGAGCGGTAGAGACCCGGCGGGCGCGGCACGGCGACGTCGGTTACTGTCGGCCAGGTGGCAGTCCATGCGGTGGTGCAGCGCCTCCCCGAGCCGTTGCGTTCCCAGCTCCTGAAGCATCGGGAGCTCCTGAAGTTCGCGGTGGTCGGCGGGATCACCTGGTTCATCGACACCGGTGTCGTGTACGCGGTGAAGCTGACCGTGCTCGGCGACAAGCCGCTGACCGCGCGGTTGCTCGGCGCGCTGATCGCGACCATCGCCTCCTACATCCTCAACCGCGAATGGTCTTTCCGCACCCGCGGCGGCAGGCAGCGCAGTCATGAGGCCGCGCTGTTCTTCACGATCAGCGCCCTGGGCATCGGCGTCACCATGATTCCGCAGGCGATCTCGCTGTACGTGCTGAATCTGCGCGTGCCGCACGTGGATCCGGTGGTGCAGGCGGTCGCCAACTTCGTGTCCGGGCAGATCCTGGGCGTGCTGCTGGCGATGGCGTTCCGCTTCTGGGCGTTCCGCCGCTACGTCTTCCCCGACGACCTGCGCGAAGCCGAACTGCACAGCATCCAGGGCTGATCCGCCGGATCTGTGGCTGCGGTCAGTGCCTGCGCTCGGCGTGCTCTAGCGCGGTGATCACCAGATCGATGAACGCGTCCACTTCCTCGCGGGAGTACCCGCGGGTGCCCAGCCGGGTGTCGGTGAACCGGACGCCGCGCACGTCTTCCGAGGTCAGGCTGCCCGGACCGTTGTGGGCCAGTGTCGCCGCGACCAGATCGAGGAACGCGTCGACCTCTTCCTCGTGGTAGCCGCGCCTGCCGACTGCCGACTGGCTGAACCGCATGCGGTGCACGTCGTCGGGGGTGAGCATCTCGGCGACATCGTCGCCCAGCCGGGCCGCGGGCACCGGGGCGGCGCCCTTCTGCCGGTATTCGAGTTCGGTCCTGACCCGGTCGAGGAAGTCGTCGACCTGATCGGCCTGATAGCCGCGGCCGCCGAACCGCGGTGCGCCGAAATGCACGTGACGGATGTCGTCGGCGGTGAGAACGCCCTGTCCGTCGAGGGTGGCCGAGACCAGTTCCAGGAACGCGTCGACCTCCTCGGCGTGGTAGCCGCGATGACCCAGGGTCGGCATGGCGAAGTGGGTGCGGCTCACGTCGTCGGGCGTCACAGCGGTCATTGTGTCAGGATTGCCCTTCTATCCCACGGGTTTTCATCATCGCGCAGCAACTCGGACGCCATCGATGAACAGCCGCCGTACCGCGTGACTGTACACCGCCATCAGCGCCGGATCCGGGGTTCGCAAGCCGTGCACGATGCCGGCCACCACCATCCCCAGCGCCGCTTTCGCCGTCGTGGCGGTGTCCAGATCAGGGCGCAGATAACCCAGCCGGACGCCGTGGTCCAGATAGCCGGAGATGACGATCTCGGTGCTGTCGACCAGACCGAACACCCGGGCGGTGAGCTCGTCGTCGATGCCTGTCGCGTGGAACAGCAGCAGCTGCGGCACCCGTGGGTCCTTGAGCAGCGCCCGGTTGAGCGCATCGCCGATCCGGTCCAGCAGTTCTGCGTACTCGTCGAGGGTGGTCGCGGTCTCGGGGCTGAGCTCGTTCTCGAGTGAGGTGAAGATGCGGCCGGTGACGTCGTCGATGACGTGGTCGATGATGTCGCGCTTGTTGGCGAAGTACCGGTAGAAGGTGCCGTGCCCGATACCGAGGCGGACGGCGATGTCGGCGATGCCGGTGGCGTGATAGCCCTTGTCGGAAAAGCAGTCGAACGCGGTATCGATGATCTCCTTGCGCAATTCGGCTTTGCGCTGTTCGACGCGGGCGGATGGCTTCGTCACCTCGCCGATGTTACTGTCGCCGACAGCGGAATGATGTGTCATTCTGTAACAGACACCTGATGTATGTGGAGGTTCGGCGTGGCACCTCAGTTGGACGCGGTCGTGGTCGGGGCGGGATTCGGTGGCATCGGCGCCGGCATCGAGCTCGACCGGCTCGGACTGCATGATTTCGTGATCCTCGAGCGCGAAAACGACCTGGGCGGTACCTGGCATGTGAACCGGTATCCCGGCCTCGCGGTCGATATCGCCTCGGTTACCTACTCCTATTCCTTCGAGCCGAATCCGCACTGGACCCGGCTGTTCGCCCCCGGCGCCGAGCTCAAGAAGTACGCCGAGCACGTCGCCGACAAGTACGACCTGCGCAGGCGGATGCGGTTCGGCACCGTCGTCGAGGGCGCCCGCTGGGACGAGGACAACCAGCAGTGGGTGGTCTCGATCGCCGGCGGGGAGACCGTCACGGCGCGCTACCTGCTCGCGGCCACCGGATTCCTGTCCCAGCCCTACACCCCACCGTTCCCCGGCATCGAGTCCTTCGCGGGCAAGATCATCCACACCACCGACTGGGACGCCGGCTACGACCTGACCGGGCGCAAGGCCGCCATCATCGGCACCGGCGCCACCGCGGTCCAGCTCGTGCCCGAGGTGGCCAAGAAGGTCGACGCGCTGACCGTCTTCCAGCGCACGCCCATCTGGGTGGTGCCCAAGGTCGACGCCCCGATCCCCGGCGTCGTCCAGGAGATGTTCGCCAAGGTGCCGCTCACCCAGAAGGCGGCCCGGCTGGTCAACACGAGCATGCTCGAGGCGCTGATGGTCGTCGGCGTGCTGCACTACGCACAGGCCAAGCCGCTGAACAAGGCAGCCGCCGCGCTGGCCAAAGCGCACCTGTTCGCGCAGGTGCGCGACAAGGACACCAGGGCCAAGCTCACCCCGCACTACGACTTCGGCTGCAAGCGCCCGACCTTCTCCAACCAGTACTTCAAGACGTTCAACGAACCGCACGTGCGGCTGGAGACGAACTCGATCGACCACGTCGAACCCGACGGCATCGTCACCGCCGACGGGCACAAGACCGAGATCGACACCCTGCTGCTGGCCACCGGCTTCAACCTGTGGGACGTGAACTTCCCGGCCATCGAGATCGTCGGCCGCGACGGCGTGAATCTCGGAAAGTTCTGGCGCGACAACCGTTTCCAGGCCTACGAGGGCATCGCCGTGCCCAAGTTCCCCAACTTCCTCAGCCTCAACAGCCCCTACTCCTACAGCGGGCTGTCGTACTTCACCACCATCGAGGCGCAGATGAAGCACATGGGCAGGCTGTTCACCGAGCTGTTCCGGCGCGGGGAGAAGACCTTCGAGGTCACCGAGCGGGCCAACGCCGAGTTCCTGGACCGGGTCACCGGCAAGCTGGGCAGCTCGGTCTTCTACGGCGGCGACTGCGCCACCGCGCGCAGCTACTACTTCAACCAGCACGGTGAAGCGGCGCTGCTGCGCCCGACCAGCACCGCCAACGCGCACCGCGAGGCGGTCACCTTCCCGCTCGACGACTACACCTACGGCCGCGCCTGACCGGCCGCAGGGCACTGCCCGGCCCCGGTTCGCGTCACCGCGGACCGGGGCCGTTTTCCCTCGCGCGTCGGTGTCCGGTGTGTCGCCGCGGACGGGAACTGGCAGACTGTCAGGCGTACCTGCACGTCCACCACTGACTAGGGACTGACTTCGACGATGGACTTCCTGTTTCCGCTGCTGATCCTCGCCCTGCTCGTGCCGATGTTCTTCGGTATCCGCAAACAGAAGCGGGAGGCCGAGAAGGTCTCGAGCCTGCAGGAGGGTCTGAAGGTCGGTGACCAGGTCATCACCACGTCGGGCCTCTACGGCACCGTCGTGGACCTGGACGACACCACCGTCGACCTGGAGATCGCCGAGGATGTCGTCACCACCTGGCTGCGCCAGGCGATCCGTGAGGTGCGTGCCGAGGAGCAGGCGGCCGAGGAGACCCCCGCCGCGACCGACGCCCCCGTCGAGGAGTCCGCGGAGCAGACCGAGACCCGGCTGACCAAGGACTGATCACTCCCGTCAACACCGGTGCGCGCTGCGTCGCGCTCCGGTGCGGGCACCGCCGTGCCCACCGTTCCGACCTCGACTTCCGCCTAGGAGATGACCTGCTGTGCCACCTTCCCAGGGATCGGCGCATCCGTACCGGCTGCTCGGCGTCTACGCCGCGCTGCTGGCCGTGATCTACGCGCTGGTGTTCTTCACCGGTGATCATTCCCCCACGCCCAAGCTCGGTATCGACCTGCAGGGCGGCACCCGCGTCACCCTGACCGCGCGCACCCCCGACGGCAGCAGGCCGAGCCAGGACAGCCTGAAGAAGGCCCAGGAGATCATCGAGAACCGGGTCAACGGTCTCGGCGTCTCCGGCTCCGAGGTGGTCATCGACGGCGACAACATCGTCATCACGGTGCCCGGCGAGGAGAGCCAGCAGGCCCGCGCGCTGGCCACCACCGCCAAGCTCTACATCCGTCCCGTGCTGGCGGCCACTCAGCCGCAAGCCGGTGGCGCGGCACCCCAGGTGCCCCCGACCCAGCCCGGCGCGCCGCAGACCCCGGCGACCGACACCCCGGCGCCCGTGCCCGGTGAGCCCACCGCCCCCGCGGCGGGCGAGCCCACCACCCCGGCACCGCAGTCGCGGGTGTTCCCGGCGCAGGCACCGCCGACGCCGACCCCGGCCCCCGGCAACGGCAGCGTCCAGCAGCAGCAGGCCAAGGAGATCGCCGACGCCAAGGCGCTGCGGCAGAGCACCGATCAGACTGTGCAGCAGGTCGCCGTGGCGAGCATGGACTGCACCAAGCCCGACCCGCTGGCGGGCAACGACGACCCGGCGCTGCCGCTGGTCACCTGTTCGCAGGACGGCACCGAGGTGTTCCTGCTCGGCCCGAGCCGCATCGACGGCCAGGAGATCGCCGACGCGACCTCCGGCCTGAACACCCAGCAGGCCCGGCACGAGGTGAACCTGGAGTTCAAGTCCGCCGGTGCCGATGCCTGGTCCGATCTGACCGGTGAATACGTCTACAAGCGGGTCGCCTTCGTGCTCGACTCGAAGGTGGTCAGCGCCCCGCAGGTGCAGCAGGGCCCGCAGCTGGGCGGGCGCACCTCGATCTCGGGCAGCTTCACCGCCGACAGTGCGTCCGAGCTGGCCAACACGCTGAAGTACGGTTCGCTGCCGCTGTCGTTCCAGACCTCGGAAGCGGAGACGGTCTCGGCCACCCTCGGCCTGTCCTCGCTGAAGGCCGGTCTGCTGGCCGGCGCGGTCGGCCTGATCGCGGTGCTGCTGTACTGCCTGCTGGTGTACCGCATGCTCGGCCTGCTGGCCGGGTTCTCGCTGCTCGCCGCCGGTGCCGCCGTCTACGGCATCATCGTGCTGCTCGGGCGCTGGATCGGCTTCACCCTCGATCTGGCCGGTATCGCCGGTCTGATCATCGGTATCGGCCTCACCGCCGACTCGTTCGTCGTGTTCTTCGAACGCATCAAGGACGAGATGCGCGAGGGCCGCAGCTTCCGCTCGGCGGTGCCGCGTGGCTGGGCCAGGGCGCAGCGCACCAACCTGTCCGGCAAGACCGTCAGCCTGATCGCCTCGGTCGTGCTGTACCTGCTCGCCGCCGGTCAGGTGAAGGGCTTCGCCTTCACCCTCGGTATCACCACCGTCCTCGACGTGATCGTGCTCTACCTGGTCACCGCACCGCTGATGATGCTCGCCGCGCGCTCGCCGTTCTGGGCGAAGCCGTCGGTGAACGGTCTCGGCTCGGTGCAGCAGATCGCCAGGGAACGCGGTGCAGGCCAGGCCCGGCCGAAGGAGATGTCACGATGAACAACACCCATCCCACCGAGGAAACGGTGTACCTGGACAAGGCCGAGCCGTCGCCGGCCGCGCAGCACGGGTTCTTCGAACGTCTCTACACCGGCACCGGCGGATTCCGGATCGTCAGCCGGCGCAAGTTCTTCTACGCCATGTCCGCGGCGCTGCTGCTGATCTCGCTGCTCAGCATCGCGGTGCGCGGCTTCACGCTCGGCATCGACTTCGAGGGCGGCACGCGCATCCAGGTCCCGGCGGCCGGGAACGTCACCACCCAGCAGGTGGAGGACGTCTATGCCCAGACCCTCGGCCACGGCCCGGTGACGGTGCAGGAGGTCGGTTCCGGTTCCGCCGCGACCATCCAGGTGCGCTCGGAAACTCTGGACAAAGACCAGACCGACCAGGTGCAGGAAGCATTGCGCGCGATGCTCGAGAAAGAGACGGGCACCTCCGTCAGCATCGATGCCATCAGCATGGCCGAGATCAGCGAGACCTGGGGTGGCCAGATCACCCAGAAGGCGCTGATCGCACTCGCGGTATTCGTGGCGCTGACGATGATCTACATCGCGATCCGCTTCGAGCGGGACATGTCGATCGCGGCGATCGTGTCGCTGTTCTTCAACCTGATCGTCACGGCGGGCATCTATTCGCTGGTCGGGTTCGAGGTGACACCGGCCGCGGTGATCGGTCTGCTCACGATTCTGGGTTACGTGCTCTACGACAATGTCGTCGTCTTCGACAAGGTCGAGGAGAACACCCGCGGCGTGCTGCACCTGAACAAGCGCACCTACGCCGAACAGGCGAACCTCGCCGCCAACCAGACCCTGATGCGGTCGATCAGCACCACCGTCATCGGCATCCTGCCGATCATCGGCATGCTGGTGATCGCGGTGTGGCTGCTGGGCGTCGGCACGCTGAAGGACCTGGCGCTGGTGCAGCTGGTCGGCATGATCGTCGGCGCCTACTCCTCGATCTTCCTCGCCGTCCCGGTGCTGGTGTCGATCAAGGAACGCTGGGGTCCGGTGGCCGCGCACACCAAGAAGGTGCTCGCCAAGCGGGCCGGTGGCGGGGTGAGCCCCCGGGTGCCGGTGGCCGCCGGCGCCACCCGCGGCCCGCGACCGACCGACGCGTCGGCGCCGCGGCCGGGTACCCGGCCCAGCGGGAAGCGGCACAAGCGCAGGAACTGACGGCGAGAGCAGGGGGTCTCATCATGCGACGCGGCACGATTCGACTGATCACCGTGCTGGCCACGGCGGCCGTGACCACCGGCCTGGTGGCCGGGTGCTCGAGCAAGAACCAGGTGCCCTCCATCGGGTACGCCGTCGACGCGGCGGTCGCCAGCTACAACGGCGGCAGCACGCTCGGGGCGAGCAGCGGCGCCGCTGCGGTGTTCGGGCGGGTGCTGACCGGGTTCTTCTACACCGGACCCGACGGTCAGCAGGTCGCCGACACCGACGCGGGCACCGCGAAGGAGGTGCCGGGCGAGACGCAGACCGTGCAGTACCGGCTCAACCCGGACGGGGTGTACTCCGACGGGGTGCAGACCTCCTGCGACGATCTGGTGCTGGCCTGGTCGGCGCGCTCGGGCCGGTTCACCCGCCCGGGCGACCGCGGCCCTGTCCCGTTGTTCGACGCGGCGAGCACCGTGGGCTACGCCGACATCGAGCGGGTCGACTGCCAGCCGGGATCCAAGGACGCCACCGTGGTGTTCCGCCCCGGCAGGCACTACCTGCCCTGGCGGACCCTGTTCACCGCGGCCGAGCTCATGCCCGCGCACGTGGTGGCGCAGGCGGTGGGCGCGCCGAACGTGGTGAACGCGCTGCAGACCGGTGACGGCGCCGTGCTCGGCCGGATCGCCGACTTCTGGAACTCCGGCTGGGCCATGAAGCCGGGTGGGCTCGACCTCACCAAGTTCCCGTCCTCGGGGCCGTACCGGATCGAATCCTTCAGCGCGAAGGACGGTTTGGTGCTGGTCGCCAACGAGAAATGGTGGGGGAGCGCGCCCGCGACCAGCCGGATCGTGGTGTGGCCCAAGGGCACCGACTACGCCGCCAAGGCGAAGGAGAACGCGCTCGGTGTCGTCGATCTGGGCGCCGGGTCGGTGTCGGACCTGACGCTCGACGGGTTCGAGGAACAGACGGTCGCGAGCCGCAGCGCCGAACAGCTCGTGCTCGCCACCGACGGTGTCTTCGGCTCGCCCGAGGTGCGCCGCGCGTTCGCTCAGTGTGTGCCGCGGCAGGCGCTGTTCGACACGCTGGGCAAGGCGGGAGAGGTCCCGCAGAGCGGCCTCGGCGCCGGCACCTTGAACGCCCACGTGGTGCAGCAGGATTCGCTGTACTACCCGGCGGTGATCGGAGCCGCCGACCGGTACCGGGGCGCCGATATCCCGGCGGCCACCGCGACCCTGGCCTCGGCACGTGCCGCCAAGCCGACGGTTCGGATCGGTTACCTGGCACCGGATGCGCGCCGGGCCGAGACGGTGGCGATGATCGCCGATTCCTGCCGTGGCGCCGGCATCGGCGTGGTCGACGCGGGCGCACCGGATTTCACGCCTGCCAGGCTGTCCGAGGGCGCGGTCGACGCCGTGCTCGGCGGCACCGCCGCAGTTCCCGGGCCTGCCGGATCGGCCACCGGCGTCGCGGCGTTCGCGGCATTGCGGACCGGTAGCGGCCTCGATGCCGGGGGCTTTGCCAACGGTCGCTACGATGCGATCACCGATCAGCTTGCGGGAGAGGCCAACTCGACCGTGACGCTGAACCTGCTGACCGAGGCCGAGAACCTGCTGTGGGCGCAGCTGCCGAGCATTCCCTTGTTCGCGACGCCGCGCACCATCGCCTTCGGCAACGGCATGCAGAACGGGATCGCCGGGCCGACGCAGGCCGGTACCGGCTGGAACATGGATCGCTGGGTGTTGCAGCGATGAGTAGTGGTGGCAGTCACGCGGGGCGTGACCGTGACGGAGAGGTGTCGATGAGCAAGCACGCGGTGGTCGAGTCCGACGACCAGGTCAGTGAGCGGACCAGCAGGGCCGCCGACGCGGTGTCGCGGCTGACCCGCTGGCACGACGACTTCCCCACGCCGGGTGTGCGTTTCGCCGATCTGACCCCGGTATTCGCCGACGCCGAGGGCTTCCGGGCGGTCATCGACTGCTTCGCCGCCATTGCCCCCGAGGCCGACCTGGTGGCCGGTGTCGATGCGCGCGGTTTCCTGCTCGGGGCAGGGGTCGCCGCGACCCTGGGCACCGGTGTGCTCGCCATCCGCAAGGGCGGCAAGCTGCCGCCGCCGGTGGTGTCGCGCGAGTACGAGCTCGAATACGGTTCCGCCGCACTGGAGATCCCGGCCGACGGCGTCGCCCTCGCGGGCAAGCGCATCCTGCTGCTCGACGACGTGCTCGCCACCGGTGGCACCCTCGCCGCCGCGGCCGCGCTGTTCAAGGAAGTCGGCGCCGAGGTGGTCGCGGCCGCCGTCGTGCTGGAACTCGAGTTCCTGAAGGGCCGCGAGCACCAGGGCGACTACCCGCTGACGTCGATCGTCAAGTTGTAGGCCGTCAGCGGGGCGCTCGCCACATCGGCCACAGCGGCGGCCCGCCGGGAATGCGGAGCTCGCCGGTGACGGTGAAGCCGAAGCGTTCGTACAACGGGACGTTGTCGGGGTTGCTGGATTCCAGGTAGGCGGCGGCACCCTCGGCGTCGATGCGGGCGAGCCGCGAGCGCAGCAGGGTGCTGCCGTATCCGGCGCCGCGGGCCTCGGGGGTGGTGCCGAGCATCGCCAGGTACCAGTGCGGTTCCTTCGGATGGTGGTGTTTGATCAGGTCGCCGACGGTTTTGCCGGCCAGTGTGCGCCGTCCGAACGCGCGGATCAGCCCGGGCATGACACGCAGGTCGGTGGCGATGTTGCTCTGCCAGCGGTCCGGCGGGGTCCACATCGCGACCCCGGCGACGGTCCCGTCCTCGTGGAGCGCCAGATCGGACGCGTCGAGCGGGAAGAAGACGTGCCGTGCCACCGCGGCGAAGAACCAGGGAAGTCCGGTGGCTCGCCTGCGCTCGTCCGGCAGGATCCAGCTCATCACCGGGTCGTGCCGGAAGGCCGCGCCCAGCGCGTCTCCGGCTGCCCGCACGTCACCCCGCTCGGCGGCACGTACTCGCTTCGGCTCCGACATCACAGTCCTCCGGTTTCACTGGTACGGCACTCGACGGTGGGGAATCGCCTTGGAGCCCACGTTAGCGTTCCACTCCGACAGGGACAGCGCTCACGACCACCGGTAGCGGACCGGTCCGAGCTGCCCGCCGCGCACGGTCGCCCGGCAGATCTGTTCCTTCAGCAGGGCGGCGCCCCCGTGGGTGAGGACCAGCTGGGGCAGCGGCCGGTCGGTGAAGTCGGTGAACTGGACGAGCGCGTTCTTGCGGCCCAAGCTCACCGCCTGACCGATGTACCTGCGGCGCAACGGTTTCGGTGCCAGTCCGGCGCGCAGCCGCAGGACCGTCTCGGCGGCATGGATTCCGGATGGGATGGCGGCCTGACAGCTCATGCGCAGCGGGTCTGCGCCGAGGGCGACACCGTCACCCGCGCCGACGATCGCCGGAGACATGGTGCTGACCAGGGTTTCGTCGACGAGCAGCGCGCCGGAACCGTCGACCTCCATGCCGCTGCCACGGGCCAGATCCGACGGGGCGAAGGCGGTGGTGGCGACGGTGAGATCGGTGGACAGCACCGTGCCGTCGGTCATCGCGATCTTGCGGTCACCGATCTCGGCGACCGCGACCTGTTCGACGACGGTGACACCCAGCTCCGCCAATGCGACGCGCAACAGTGCGCGCGCCGCGGCGGACATGCTGTGGCCCAGCTCGCCGGTCACCAGATGCACACGCGCCGAACCACTCTCGGCCAGTTCGGCCGCGACTTCGATCCCGGTGAGCCCGCCGCCGACCACCGTGACCACCGCCCCGGGTGGCAGCGCGCGCAAGCGGTGCCGCGCTCGCTCGGCTTCGGTCCAGGTGCCGAGGGAGACCGCGTGCTCGGTGGCACCGCGGATATGGTGGGCGTCGGAATGGCTGCCCGGGGTGTAGACGAGGTGACCATAGGGCAGTTCGCGCCCGGAACCGGTGTGCACCAGGTGGTTTCGCTCGTCGATCGCGGTCACGGTGTCGATGGTCAGGTGCACGCGGGCGGGCAGGACGGCGCGCAGCGGCCGCCGGGCCGGATGGTTGCCCGCGACGTATTGGTGCAGCCGGATGCGTTCCACGAAGTAGGGGCTCGGGTTCACCATCGTGACACGGACACCGTCGGCAGCGGCCAGTCGTTTCGCGGCGCTGATCCCGGCGTAGCCCGCGCCGACGATGACGACGTCAGCGCTCATGTTCTCCCCTTGTTCGCGATCGCCTTCCACGATAAGTGAGCCGCACCGCACTCCCGGCCTCCGGGTGAGCGGGCTCACGGTGGGCGAAAAATAGGGTGGCGCGACGGTGCACCGGAGTGTTATCAATGAATGGTCTTGTTCCCGGCGATCGGAGTCATGCGTTGATTTCTTGAGGTAGCGCTCCCGGACGGTCCGCATTCTGCGCACCGTGTTTCCGTCGCACCTCAAGGGGATCCGCATGACCTCTCTTTCTCTTTCCGATCTCACCTTCCACTGGCCGGACGGCACTGTCGTGTTCGACGGCCTCGACGCCGTCGTCGGTCCCGGCCAGATCGGCCTGGTCGGCAGCAACGGTGCGGGCAAATCCACGCTGATGCGGCTGATCACCGGTGCGTTGCGCCCGATCCGCGGGTCGATCACGGCGCCGGGACGGATCGGCTATCTGCGCCAGGACCTGGGCATGCAGGCCGGGCAGCGGGTCGAGACGGTGCTCGGCATCGCCGAGGTGCGGGCCGCGCTGCACCGCATCGAAACCGGTGCAGGCGAGCCCGAGGACTTCGACACCGTCGGCGTGCAGTGGCAGATCGAGGACGAGGCGATCGCCCTGCTGGGCAAGCTCGGCCTCGACTACGTCGCCGGTTCGGTCGCCGACCTGGACCGCACCCTCGACACCCTCTCCGGTGGCGAAACCGTGCTGCTCGGGCTCGTCGCGGAACTCCTGCGCGAACCCGATGTGCTGCTGCTCGACGAGCCGACCAACAATCTGGACGCGGTCGCGCGCGCCCGGCTCTACGAGGTGATCCGGCAGTTCGCCGGCACCGTCGTCGTGGTCAGCCACGACCGGGAACTGCTGGATCGGATGGACGGGATCGCCGAGCTGCGGGCCGGCGAGATCCGTTCGTTCGGCGGCAATTTCAGCGATTACGAACGGATCATCGACCAGGAGCAGGAGGCGGCGCGGGCGGCGGTGCGCGATGCGCGCAGCGATGTCCGCAGGCAGGCGCGCGAACTGGTCGACGCGCGGACCAAACTGGATCGCAGGCAGCGGTTCGCGCAGAAGATGCAGGACAACAAGCGGGTGCCGAAGATCGTGGCGGGACTGCGCCGCAACGCCGCCGAGGTGTCGGCGGGCAAACTGCGCAACTCCCACCTCGAGAAGCTCGACACCGCGCGCGAAACCCTCGATCACGCCGAGGAATTGGTGCGCGCGGATCGCGAGATCAGGATCGAGCTGCCCGGTACCCGGCTGTATCCGGGTCAGGACGTCGTCACGCTCGAGCAGGCGCGGCTGGCCAACGGCCCGGTGATCGATCTGCGGGTGAGTGGTCCGGAGCGGATCGCGCTCACCGGCCGTAACGGTGCGGGCAAGACCACGCTGCTGCGCCGGATCGTGGCGGAGCAGCCGAAGGTGGCGTGGCGGCTGCTGCCGCAGCGGCTCGACGTGTTCGACGAGCAGCACAGCGTGTTCGAGAACGTGGCCGCGGCCGCACCGCACGCCACCGCCGAGCAGATCCGGGGTCAGTTGGCGCGCTTCCTGTTTCGCGGCGGCGATGCCGATGTCGCGGCCTCGGCGCTGTCCGGCGGGGAGCGGTTGCGGGCCGCGCTGGCGACGCTGTTGCTGGCCGAACCCGCGCCGAAACTGCTGATGCTCGACGAGCCGACCAACAACCTCGACCTGCCCAGTCTCGCGCACCTGACCCAGGCACTGGCGAGCTTCGAGGGCGCGCTGATCGTGGTCAGCCATGATGCGCGGTTCCTCGACGACATCGGGGTGACGCGCACCCTCGAGCTCACCCCCGACGGGCTCGTCGAGTAGCCGGTGGCCCGGCATTCCCCGCCGATGCCGGGCCATCGACCTGGAATCCGGCGGCTCGGCGCACGATCGCCGGGTACCGGAGCATGGTGGGGCCGAGCCACAGCGCGACCACGGTGATCGCGAGCCACGGCCGCAGGTGCGGGCGTAGCCGCCGGATCCGGCCGTCGGGGGCGAGGTCGAGCACCATCGCCTCGGTCATCCGGAACGGGCCGATCCTGGCCTCGCCCAGCAGGATTCGGGTGTCGCCCGATCCGACGGTGTCCGTCCACCGCAGGTCGCTGATCGCGCGGTAGACGAGCGTCAGCAGTGGGGCGAGGTCGGCGCGGCCGCGGAACACGAGCCTTCCCGACACGGGCGAGCGGAGCTCGGCGTCGTCGGTCAAGGTGTCGAGCAGTGCGGGGATGTCGTTGTCGACGGTGGCGCGCCGGAATCGGGCGACGGTATCGGTGTCCTGCTCGCCGGCGAGTACGTCGGTCATGTTCGCGTCCCTTCCCTTCGGACGGATTTTCCAGACGAAACGACCGTATCCAGCTGTCTTGTAAAAAGCAATGGACTAGGATGGGTGACATGTCCAAAGTGGAACTCGCCGATATCGTGTGCTCGATCGCCCGCACGGTAGGCATCGTGGGGGAGCGCTGGACCCCGCTGATCCTGCGCGACCTGTTCCTCGGCATCACCCGCTTCGAGGACCTGCGCCGCGACCTCGGCATCGCCTCCAACGTGCTCACCGACCGGCTCCGCACCCTCCGCGAGCACGAGATCGTGGAAACCCGGGTGTACCAGGACAACCCGGTCCGCACCGAGTACATCCTCACCGACCGCGGCCGCGACCTCTATCCGGTCCTGACGATGCTCCTCGCCTGGGGTGACCGCTGGCTGTCCACCCCCGACGGCCCACCCCTGTCCGTCGTCCACCGCGACTGCGACCACCTCACCGAAGGCGTAGTCGTCTGCCACCACTGCGGCGACCCGATCACCGCCGACAACGTCACCTGGCACCCCGGCCCCGGCGGCCGCCCCGGCCCCGGCGTAGCGCTGATCGGCGAACGCCTGACCCCACTCCCGGGTCAGCGACCGGGGTTACCACCCGCGGCGGTCAGTCCAGAAGATCAGCGGCCCGATTGACCTCGAGCGCCTTGCGAAGCCACCGCTGCAGTTGATCGAGATCATCGCAAGCCAGAATTCGCTCGCGGACCTCGATGGGGACAGCGATTCCGCGAGCATCGAGCACCGTCAGCACAGACTTGGCCTCACCGCGTGCTTCGCCGCGGGCCTCGCCTTCCGCGAAGTACTTGCGGGCGAACTCGCTGCGGTATTCGTAACCTTGGAGCCCGGCGGCCATCAGTGCCTCCCACTCGGATCGCGCTGCGGCGGGCAGCGTCGACAGGATGAAGTCATAGTACAGCGCGGCACGGTCGCCACCCAGGGTGCCGAGGGCTGCGAGCAGCGCTTTCCAGATTTCGCGGTGTTCGGGATGCTGCGCATGGGCCAGGGCGGACAGCACGGCCAGTTCGGGTAGATCCGCCGCCGCTTCGAGGTCGGTGACGACCGGGACGCCTGACGGGTCCAGGACCTGCGGGCATAGTCCGACGGACGGGTTGCCGTAGCCGAGGTCGATGGGCTTCGCGGCCCACCGCGCGGTCCGGGCGTCGGGGCACACGACCAGCAGCAGCGTCGGGCAGTGCAGCCGGGCTCGGAGTGAAGTGACATACACCGGCCAAGACCAGCGCTTGTCCGGGTCCGGTCGTAGCTGTACCTCCACGACCACCGCCAGGATTCGCTCGCCGCCGCGATGGAAGGCGACTACCGCGTCGGCGTGGTACTCGGTCGGCGCCAGCACCGTGGCATCGCCTGGCACGGTGGTGATCGACTCGTATTCAGGTAGGGGGCAGCCCAATTCGGTCAGCAACGGGGCGACGAGTGCCGGTTGCTGTTGGAAGAGATCGATCACCACTTCGTGCGGAGCCGATGGCATGTGCCAGAAGGTAGCGGACGGTACCGACAAACAGCGAATCCGCTGGGGCTCTTGACGATCGTTGTTTTGGTTGAATAGACTAAAACAACGAAAACGAGAGGGAGTGGTTCTGATGGGGTATGGGCATTGGGATGACAGTGCGTATCGGGCGGGGAAGACGTTCCGGGCGCGAGCCGGGGTGGATGACTTCGGGTATACGGCCCAGATGCGGGAGCAGCCGTATGAGACGTGGTGTGCGCATCCGTTGCTCGATCCGTTCGGGGTGGGGGTGCGGGAGTGCCGGGATTCGGCGGAGCATGGGAATTCGTTGCCGGTGGCGGTGTTGTTCGACGTGACCGGGTCGATGGGGCGGGTGCCGCGGATCATGCAGGACAAGCTCGGGAAGTTGCACGGGCTGCTGAAAAGCAAGGGGTATGCGCAGGATCCGCAGGTGCTGTTCGGGGCGATCGGGGATGCCGATACCGATCGGGTGCCGTTGCAGGTGGGGCAGTTCGAGTCCGACAACCGGATGGACGAGCAGCTGCGGTCGATCCTGCTCGAAGGCGGCGGTGGCGGGCAGAAGTCCGAAAGCTATGAGCTGGCCGCCTATTTCATGGCGCAGCATGTCGCGACCGACGCGTGGGACAAGCGCGGGAAGCGGGGGTATCTGTTCGTGATCGGCGACGAGCTGAACAAGCCGCGCCTGGCCGCCCGGCACATCCGGTCGGTCATCGGTGATCATGCGCGGCGTGATGTGTCGGTCGAGTCGATCTACCGCGAGCTCGCGCAGCGGTGGCATGTCTACTACATCCTGCCGAATCAGTCGTCGTACTACGGGGATCCGGAGATCGCCGAGCACTGGCGCGGTCTGCTCGGCCAGAACTTCCTGAAGCTCGACGATCCCGGCGCGGTGTGTGAATTGATCGCGCTGACGATCGGGTTGGGGGAGGACCGGGTCGACGTCGACACCGGGCTGGCCGACCTGCGCGATGTCGGGTCGGTCGCCGAGGCCGACGCGGTGGGCCGGGCGCTCGGTTCGAAGCCGGCGCGCGGTGTGCGGGCGCTGCCGCCCGGCAAGTGAGGCACGAGAAGGGAAGGGGCGCTGCCATGCTCGGTACAGGGCACATCGTCGTCGTCGATCTGGGGTTCGGCGATGCGGGCAAGGGTGCGACGGTCGACTGGCTGTGCGCACCGGAGGCGGGCCTCGACGTGGCGGCGGTCGTGCGGTTCAACGGCGGTGCGCAGGCCGCGCACAATGTCGTCGCCGACGGCCGCCACCACACCTTCGCGCAGTTCGGCGCGGGGACCTTCCACGGTGTGCCGACGCTGCTCTCCCGTCACATGCTGGTGGAGCCGATCGCGCTCGCCGCCGAATCCGGGCAGCTGGCCGCGCTCGGCGTGCGTGATCCGCTGGGACTGCTCGCCGTCGACGGTCGCGCCCTGCTCACCACGCCGATCCACATCGCGGCGAACCGTGCCCGCGAGGACGCGAGGGGTTCCTCGCGGCACGGTTCCTGCGGTCGTGGAATCGGCGAAACAGCCTGGTACGCGCTCGAACACGACGCACCGACCGTCGCCGACTGCCGGACTCCTGGCGTCCTGCGCGCCACCCTGGATCGGCTGGCGGCGCACTACGACGAGCTGATCGGCCCGAGCGCGCACGGCTACGAATCGATCGATGCCCTGGTGGCGATGTACAGCGACTTCGCCAGGGCGGTGCGCATCACCGACGGTGGTGAACTCGCCCGCACCGCCGCGCGCGGCAGGCTGGTGTTCGAGGGCGCGCAGGGTGTTCTCCTCGACGAATGGCGCGGATTCCACCCGCACACCACCTGGTCGACCGTCGAACCACGCCATGCCCGCGCCATGGTCGCCGGCATCGGCGGCACCGCAACCGTTCTGGGTGTCACCCGCACCTATATGACCCGGCACGGCGCCGGTCCGCTCCCGACCGAGGCGCCACTCGGGAACCCGGAACCGCACAACGGCACCGGCCCGTATCAGGGAGCGTTCCGGCAGGGCCACCTCGACCCGATCCTGTTGCGGTACGCCGTCGACGTCTGCGGCGGGATCGACGGATTGGTCGTCAACCACCTCGACGTGCCCGGAACGCTGTGCGCCGCAGCGGCATACGACACCGAAGCGGGCACGGTCACCGACTTGATCCCGGGCCGATGGGGTGATCTCGGGCATCAGCAGCGGCTCACCGACCAGTTGTCCGAGGCGACTCCGATCCTCGAGCCGGTCGACGGTGACCCGGCGGACTGGCTCGCCCGCCGCCTCGGCGTGCCGGTCGTGCTGACCGGCCACGGACCGGATCGACGTGACCGCACCGTTCGTCTCGAACCACGGCTCAGCATCGGTTCGGCGAACAACCCGCCGGTGGGCGCGGATCGCGACGTCGCGACTGCCGAACAGCCCGCATGAGCGAACGTGTGACAGCGGGCTGCGGGGCGCGCAGGCCGGGGGCCTGCGCTGCCGGTCGCGGGCACCGCAGCTTCGCATCCGGGGTGCGCGTGCGGCAGGATGGGATGACGTGGAGCAATCCGTTGTGTCGATCGATGTCGTGACGTTGCGGTGCTGGGATACCGACAGCGGGGTGCTTATCGGGATCGCTGCCCGCGAGTTCGAGCCGTTCACCGGTGAACTCGCGCTGCCCGGTGTGCTGCTGGGCCGGGGTGAACGCCTTGCCGAAGCCGCCCGGCGTGCGGTGCATACCAAGCTCGGCGTGCCGATGGAGGCGATCGGCGCGGTCGGTCAGCTGGTCACCTTCGATGAACCGCACCGTGATCCGCGCGGGCCGACGCTGTCGATCGCCATGTGGGCCGTCGTCGCCGAGCACGAAGGGCCCGCCGAGTGGGTCGATTTCGACGCGGTGCCCCCGCTGGCGTTCGACCACAACCGCATCGTCGACACCAGCCGCGGCCTGCTCGCCGGGCTGTTGTGGAAAGACCAGGCCCTCACTCGCGCACTGGCGGGCGAAGAGTTTCCCGCGACCCGCGCGGTCGACCTCAGCACCTCGTTGCACGGCACCCGCCCCGACCAGGCAAACCTCAACCGGACACTGGCCGCGATCCCGGGTCTGGACCGCACCGGTGAACGGCGGCGGGTGAAGGCCACCGGGCGACCCGCCGTCGTGTGGGCGTTCAGCGACAGCGAGGCATAAGGCGGCGGTTGGTCACGGGCTACGCCTGATCGGCAGGCAGGTCGTAGACCGCGTAGGTCCGGCGCAGCACCGGGTACGAAACATTGCGCACGGGAACACCTCCCGCCGTCTGCCCGTACTCGCTCCCGGCGTGGGCGTGACCGTGCAGCGCGAACGTGGCACCGCCCGCGTCGATCGCCTCGCCCATGGCGTGACATCCCAGGCCGGGATAGATGGACGTGGGTTCGCCGACGAGGGTGTCGACGACGGGGGAGAAGTGGGTGAGGGCGATCCGGATCTCGCAGTCCAATCCCTCGAGTGCCCGGCACAGGCGCTGAGCGTCGAGGGGGCCACGGAGCATCCTGGCCCGATGTTCCGACGACCCCGAGTCGGGATCACCCGGGTGACCGGGGAATCCACCGGAACCGCCCATCACCCCGGCGATTCCGACCCGGTGCCCACGGATTCTGACCGTCGTCGAATTACCGTCCAGGACAACGACACCGGCCTCGGTGAGCCGCCGCGTGATCAATTCCCCGCGGTGCTCGTCATGGTCGTGATTGCCCAGGACGGCGACCACCGGCACCGGCAGGTCCGCGAGTTCTGCGCACAGCAACTCGGTGTTGGCCCGGGTACCGCCCTCGGTGAGGTCGCCACCCAACAGCAACAGGTCGGCGTGGCGATCGAGTCGGAGGAAGCCGGGCCGGAACTTGCCCGCGACGGCTGGTCGCATGTGCAGGTCGGCGGTGGCGGCGAGACGGACCGGCGCGATATTCCCCACCTGCCAAGACAGCCACAGCGGGGCCCGGCTGTCAACGCGATTCCCCGATCCACCCAGGGGGAGGGACAGCCCACCCTGAGGGTTCGGCGGGCCGCCCCTGAGGTCTCTTCCGATGTGCGGTCGAGGAGCGCAGAGTAGTAGCTACACCATCGACCACCGAAGGAAACCGAGGATATGCAGTCCAGCTACGTGCACCACGTCAGGCAGCGGTTTTCCCGGTATGCGGACACTCGGTCGTACATCTACCTGCGGGAATCCGGACGAGAGCTGGTCGAAGAGGTCGTCACCTACGGTGAACTCGATCGCGATGCCCGAGCGTTTGCCCAGTGGTTGTCCGAGCAGCCCGAGTCGGCGCAGCCGGTGGTGTTGCTCTACCTCGACGGGATGGCGTTCCTGCGGGCCTTCCTGGGCTGCCTCTACGCCGGTGTCATCGCCGTCCCCGCCCCGCTGCCCCACGATGAGCGGGCCGCGCAGCGGGTAACGGGCATCATCGCCGACTCCGGGGCGCAGCTGGTGATCACCACCACCGACTTCGCACCGCTGGTCGAGGCCGCCACCGAGGCGACCGTGGTCGCGACCGATCAGCCGCTCGGCGACGCCGACGCATGGCAGCTGCCCGCCATCGATCCGGGGACGATCGCGTTCCTGCAGTACACCTCGGGATCGACCGGCATCCCGAAGGGCGTCGTGGTCACCCACCGCAACCTACTGCACAACGAAGCCGCGATCGCCGCGACCGGTATCGACGACACGTCCACGATTGTCAGCTGGATCCCGCAGTACCACGATATGGGCCTGATCGGCACGTTGCTCGCCCCGGCCTACGCCGGCGCGAATCTGGTGCTCATGGCGCCGACGACCTTCCTCAAACGTCCGGTGCGCTGGCTGCAGGCGATCGACCGGTATCGAGGGACAATCACCGCCGCCCCGAACTTCGCCTACGACCTGATCGTGCGCCGGGTCACCGACGAGCAGATCGCCGAACTCGACCTCAGCAGCCTCGTCGCCGCGATGTGCGGCGCGGAGCCGATCCGGGCGCGGACCATCGCCGCTACGCTCGACCGGTTCGCACCGGCCGGCCTGCGACCGACCGCCTTCCTCCCGGCCTACGGGCTGGCCGAGGTGACGCTGATGGCCAGCGTCGCGACGAAGGGCGCGGCCCCGGTCCGGTACGACACGGGACGCGACGCCCCGCTGATCGGCTGCGGCCGCGCGGCCCTAGGTCTCGAGCTCCGCATCGTCGATCCGGCGACCCGGCAGGAACTGCCGGACGGTGCCGTCGGCGAGATCTGGGTGCGCGGTGACAGCGTCGCCGCCGGGTACTGGAACCGCCCGGCCGAGACCCGCGAAACCTTCGACGCCCACCTCGACACCGGCGGCCCGTTCCTGCGCACCGGCGACCTCGGCCTGCTGCACGACGGTGAGCTGTTCGTGACGGGCAGGCTCAAAGAGCTGCTGATCGTCAACGGCCGCAACCTCTACCCCCACGATGTCGAGGAAGTCGTGCGCGAGTTGCATCCCGCCCTGACCGGCAATGTGGGCGCGGTCGTCTCCGTCGATGTGCGCGATCGGGAACGGCTGGTGGTACTGCAGGGCGTGAAGCCCGACCTGCTCGGCGACAGCACCCTCGCCGAGCTCACCTCGCTGATCAAGATCGCGGTGGCCCGCGGATTCGACGTCCCCGCACCGAATGTCGTGCTCGTCGCCACCCGATCCGTGTACCGCACCACCAGCGGCAAGATCCAGCGTGGCGCGATGCGGGAAGCGTTTCTCGCCGATCGCCTGGACGGGGTCCTGCACGAGGATCTCGAACCCGCGCTGACCCGTACGACGACCGTCTGACCGAGCTGTCCCCGCCGAGGAGGCGACCATGTTCAGCACCACCACCCACACCCCGACCACGATCCAGGGCTGGCTCGTCGAGCGGGTCGCCGACTACCTCGACCGTGCCCCACACCAGGTGGATCCGGCGACTCCGCTGGCCGAACTCGGAATGGACTCCGTCTCGGCGGTCTCGCTGTGCGGGGAGATCGAGGACCGCTGGTCCCTCGACATCGACCCGACGCTGGTCTTCGACTATCCCACCGTCGCCGCCATCGCCGCCTACCTCGCAGACGAGTTCGTTCTCGCGGCATGAGCGACATCGCGATCGTCGGACTCGACTGCCGCTTCCCCCAGGCGGCCGACCCCGCCGCACTGTGGCAGCTGCTGATCGACGGCCGCGACGCGATCTCGCCGGTGCCGGCGAATCGCTGGCACGCCGAGGACTTCCACGATCCGGCAGGCGCGCCCGGCACCATCAACACCCACAGCGGCGGGTTCATCGACGACGCCGACGCGTTCGACCACGAGTTCTTCGGGATCACCCCGCACGAGGCCGACGCCATGGACCCGCAGCAGCGGCTGCTGCTGCAAGCGACCTGGCGCGCCTTCGAGGACGCCACCCTCGACCCCAGAGCCCAATCCGGTTCGCGCACCGGGGTGTACATCGGGGTGATGGCCAACGAATGGGCCAACCTGCAGATGTCGGACTACACCGCGATCACGCCACAGCACGGCTCGGGCAACGGCTACTTCATGACCGCCAACCGGCTCTCCTACCAGCTCGACCTGAAGGGCCCGAGCCTGGCGGTCGACACCGCCTGCTCGTCCTCGCTGGTCGCGGTTCATCTCGCCTGTGCCGCACTGGCTTCCGGGGAATGCGATCAGGCCGTCGCCGGTGGCGTGAACCTGGTGCTCACTCCTGCGGTCGGGGTGTTCTACACCCAGGCGGGGTTGTCGGCGCCGGACGCGCGCTGTAAGCCGTTCAGCGGCAGGGCGGATGGGATCGTCCGAGGTGAAGGCGTGGCGGTGCTGGTGCTGCGCCGCCTGGCCGACGCGCAGGCGGCGGGTCTGCCGATCTACGCGGTGATCAAGGGCAGCGCGGTGAACTCCGACGGGCGCAGCAACGGCATCACCGCGCCGAACCGGTGGGCGCAGCAACAGGTGATCGGCCAGGCCTACCGCCGGGCCGGAGTCGAGGCGGCGGCGGTCGATTTCCTCGAGGCGCACGGCACCGGGACGGTGCTCGGTGACATGATCGAGGTCAAGGCGCTGGGCGGGCTGCACGGACGCGATCGCGCGAAGCCCTGCGGAATCGGTTCGATCAAAGGCAATCTGGGCCACACCGAGGGCGCGGCGGGGGTCGCCGGAATCATCAAGGTCGCGCTGGGTCTGCACCACGGCACGGCAGCGCCGACCCGATTCGCCGACCAGGAGAATCCGCGGTTGCAGCTGGAACGCAACGGGCTGCGCCTGCTCGCCGAACCGATGCCGCTCGACGGACCGTCGCTGGCCGGTATCAGCAGCTTCGGCATCGGCGGCACGAACGCGCACCTGGTGCTGGCCGGTGCGCCGGTGGCGGAGGACGCTCCTTCGGGTGGCGGCGGGGTGCTCACCGTGTCGGCCGACAATGCGAAAGGGTTGCAGCGCAACACACTTCGGATGGCGCACCTGCTGAACTCGGTTCCCGAGAACCGGTTCGCGCAGGTCTGCTGGACGAGCAATCGGGTGAAGTCGTCGGGCAGGCACCGGCTCGCGGTCGTCGCCGCCGACCCGGCGGAGGCGATCACGCGCTTGCTCGCCGGTGCGGAATCCGGGGTGGCGGGGCCGGTTCGGGTCGGCTGGATGTTCACCGGCCAGGGTTCGCAGTTCGCCGGCATGGCGCGGCCGCTGGATGCCGTGAGCGGGTCGTTCCACCGGGCGCTGCGGACCGTCGACGCGGCGATGACCGCCCACCTCGGCTCCTCGATCCGCGAGCTGCTGCTCGACGACACCACCGTCGTCGATCGCACCGAACTCGCGCAGCCGGCGATCTTCGCCATGGAATACGCACTGGCGCAGGCTCTCGCCGACGCGGGGGTGCGCCCGGCCTGGGTGATCGGGCACAGCATCGGGGAGTTCACGGCGGCGGCCGTGGCCGGTGTCGTCGACCTCGAGGACGCCTGCCGTCTGGTCGTCGCCCGTGGCCGGCTGATGCAGCAATTGCCCGGCGGCGGTGCGATGCTCGCGGTCCGTGCGACACGCGCACAGCTCGCAGAGCTGCTCGACGGCGAACCCGAAGTGGCCGTGGCCGCCGTCAACGGGCCCACCGATCTCGTGCTCTCCGGCGCCGCGACGGCGCTCGACCGGATCCGGGCCGTCCTCGCCGAACAGCAGGTGGTCAGCAAGCCGCTCACCGTCTCCCACGCTTTCCACAGTCCGCTGATGGCGCCGATGCTGGAGAAGTTCGCGGTCATCGCCCGGGAATGTGCCTACCGGGCACCGAATCTGCCGATCTACTCGACCGTGCGCGGACGGCTGCTCGACCCGGCCGAGACGATGGACGCCGAGTACTGGGTCGAACATGTCGGTGCCACTGTGCTTTTCAAGGACGCGCTGGCCGCGGCCGTCGAGGCCGATCCCACCCATGTCGTCGAGATCGGCCCGCGCCGCATGCTGACCCCGCTCGTCGGGCGCCTGCGCCCCGATCTGCTACCGCGGTGCCTGACGCCGAGCCCGGGGCCCGGCGCGACCGGCCGTGAACTCGCGGAGACCGTCGCCGCGCTGCACCGCGACGGCCTCGACCCCGACTGGGACCACCTGTACGACGCCGAACAGCGCGTCCGCCGTCGGCTGCCGGTCTACGACTTCTCGACCGAACACCGCTTCTGGCTCGAACCGACCACCCTCACCACACCTGCCACCCCGGCGGAGGACACCACCATGGAACAGCTGATCGCGCTCTTCCGCGAACAGAACGCGCTGCTGGCGAGCATGGCGCCGGGCGCGCCGGCGACCACCGCGCCGCCGCCCGCCGTTCCTGCCGCCACCCCCGCCGTGCCCGCCGCCACCCCCGGCGAGGTCGCCCGCGTCGTGCGCGCGGAGTGCAGCCGGGTCAGCGGGTACTCCGTCGACCGGCTCCGCGATACCGAAACCCTCACCGACGAGCTCGGATTCGATTCGATGATGCTGTCGGACCTGTTCGGTGGCCTGATGCGCAAGCTGCCTGGGCTCCAGGTCGACCCCACCTGGCCGAGCGCCGCGACCACCCTCGGCGACGTCGTCGACTACGTCACCGGTCAGGTCGCCGGTGCACCCGCTTCCGCCCCGGTCGTTCCCGCTCCGGCGCCGGTCGTGCCCGAACCGGCGCCGGTGACCGTCACCCCGGAGTACCGGATCGCCGACTTCGCGGAGGTGCGGGCGATCGAGGACCGGCTCACCGGCGCGGCGGCGCTGGGGCTGGACAACCCGTACTTCCTCGTCAACGACGGCGTCACCCGCGACACCTCGCTGATCGACGGTGTGCCGGTGGTGAACTTCTCCAGCTACAACTACCTGGGGCTGTCCGGTCACCCGGCGGTCGTGTCGGCCGTGCAGGACGCCGTCGCCCGGTACGGCAGCTCCTGCTCGGCCAGCCGGGTGCTCTCCGGTGAGAAACCGGTCCATCGGGAGCTGGAGGCCGAACTCGCCACGCTGCTGGGCACCGAGGACGCGATCGCGCTGGTCGGCGGCCACTCCACGAACGTCACCATCATCGGGCACCTGGTCGGGCCCGACGACCTGGTGATCCACGACAGCCTCGCCCACGACAGCATCCTGCAGGGCTGCGTGCTCTCCGGTGCGACGCGAAGGCCGTTCCCGCACAACGACCATGCCGCGCTGGACCGGCTGCTCGGCGAGCTCCGGCACCGCTATCGCCGGGTCCTGATCCTCATCGAGGGCGTCTACAGCCAGGACGGCGACATCCCCGACCTGCCCGCGATCATCGAGATCAAGAAGAAGCACCAGGCCCTGCTGATGATCGACGAGGCGCACAGCATCGGCGTGCTCGGCGCGCACGGTGGTGGCATCGGCGAGTACTTCGCCGTCGACCGCCGCGATGTCGAATTGTGGTCGGGCACCATGTCGAAGGCACTGGCCGGGTGCGGGGGATATGTCGCGGGCAGCGCGGAGCTGATCCGCTTCCTGAAATACACGACGCCCGGATTCGTCTACAGCGTCGGCATGACGCCGATGAACGCCGCCGCCTCGGCGGAAGCGATCCGGCAGCTCCGGGCCGACGGCACACCGCTGCAGCGGCTGCGGCACAACGCGCGGCTGTTCCTGGAGCTGGCCAGGGCCGCCGGGATCGACACCGGCGACAGCCACGACACCCCCATCATCCCGTGCATCGTGGGCGATTCGCTGAAGACGATGCGACTGTCGAACACGATGCTGCGCCGGGGGATCAACGTCAATCCGATCATCTATCCGGCGGTTCCCGAGGATCTCGCGCGGCTGCGCTTCTTCGTCACCGCCTGCCACACCGAAGAACAGATCCGCGACGCCGTCGCGATCCTCGCCGAAGAGCTCGGCACCACGACTTAGCCTGCCGCCGTTGGCTTGTCGTTCAGCGGGGCAACCGGTGTGCGCGACGCCGGTGAAACGTCGATGAACACCGACGCGGTGGCCTCGCCGGGCCGTCGGCGCTCCCGCATCGTGAGGACATGCGCGAGCTGTCGGCCCCCGCGAAGGTTCTCGTGGCACTGGCCACCGCCCTGGTGACCATCCCGCTGCTGTGCTCGGCCGCGGGCTCCGACACCACCTTCGACGATCCGGGTGTCGCGATCGATCCGGCGGCCGCGTTCGGTGTCCCGCGCCGCGGTGGTCCGGCCGCGGTCGCGAAGGTCGTCGTGATCGGGATCGATGGACTGCTGTTCGACAAGGCCGACCGCCGTCAGGCACCGCGACTGCGGCACCTCGCCGCGCAGGGTCTGCTCTCCCGCGGCAGCATCGCCGGGCACATCACCGTCTCCGGGCCGTCCTGGGCGAGTGTGCTGACCGGGGTGTGGGACACCGAGCACGGCGTCACCGGCAACGACTTCGACGCGAGCCCGTTCCGCACCCACCCCAGCGTCTTCACCCGGATCGAACGCGCCGACCCCGCCCGGCACACCGTGTCGATCGGCACCTGGCACCAGATCGCGACCATCGCCGCGAGCGGTGACCGGCGGGCCGACGTCGCGCTCACCACCACGCCCGACCCTCGCGACAGCGACGAGGCGGTCACCGACGCCGCCACCGCGACCGAGGTGGTCGCCGCGATCGAGCGGAGCGGGCCCGATCTGGTGTTCACCCACCTCGATCAGGTCGACCTGGCCGGTCATCAGCACGGTGGGGCATCGCGCGCCTATCTCGCCGCCATCCGCCGCGTCGACGTGCTGGTCGGGCAGATCGTCGCCGCCGTCGACCGGCGGGCGGCCGGCCACCCACGCGAACAGTGGAGCGTGCTGGTCACCACCGATCACGGTCACCTGCCGACGGGTGGGCACGGCGGCCAGACACCCGCCGAGACCGCCAATTTCGTCATCGCCCGCGGCGCCGACTTCACCCCCGGCATCACGACCAGCGCGTACACGCTGGTCGACATCACCCCGACCGTGCTCGATCTGCTCGGCGCCCCGCCCGGCCGTCTCGACGGTCACAGCCTGCGCATGCGGCCGCAACCGATCGACGAACGCTGATCGAACCGCAGGTCGGAGGCCGATTTCGGGCCGAGTCGGGACCGTCGCACGCCCGTGACCGCCTGGAATGGAACACCCGGTCGGTGTGGGGACTAAAGTTGGTGGTCCGGGCGGTTGCAGCACTCGGCCGAAGGGTCCGAATGCAGCGTGAGAGGCGGTGGCATGACTCGACAACTCGGCGAGGCGAAGGTTGGGCAGGAGTCCACCGGCGCCCCGCGGACCGACGGTGCCCCGGCGACCCCCGAACCCGCCAAACAGTCCCCGACCGCCTCTGTGCCCAGCTCGGCATCGCGGCGCGTGCGGGCCAGGCTGGCGCGCCGGATGACCGGTCAGCGCGGCATCGCGGCGGTGAAGCCGGTCCTGGAACCGCTGGCCACCGTCCACCGGGAGCTGTACCCGAAGGCCAATCTGGCGCTGCTGCAACGCGCCTTCGACGTCGCCGACGAACGGCACGCCAAACAGTTCCGCAAGTCGGGCGACCCCTACATCACTCATCCGCTGGCGGTCGCCAACATCCTCGCCGAGCTCGGCATGGACACGACCACGCTGGTCGCCGCCCTGCTCCACGACACCGTCGAGGACACCGGTTACTCGCTCGAGCAGCTCAAAGAGGAGTTCGGGCAGGAGGTCGCCCACCTCGTCGACGGCGTCACCAAGCTCGACAAGGTCAACCTCGGCGCGGCCGCCGAGGCCGAGACGATCCGCAAGATGATCATCGCCATGGCCCGCGACCCGCGCGTGCTGGTGATCAAGGTCGCCGACCGGCTGCACAACATGCGCACCATGCGTTTCCTGCCGCCGGAGAAGCAGGCCAAGAAGGCCAAGGAGACCCTCGAGGTGATCGCGCCGCTGGCGCATCGCCTGGGTATGGCCACGGTCAAATGGGAGCTCGAGGACCTCGCCTTCGCGATCCTGCACCCCAAGAAGTACGACGAGATCGTGCGCTTGGTCGCCGATCGCGCGCCCTCGCGCGACACCTATCTGGCGAAGGTGCGCGCCGAGATCGTCAACACCCTCGCCGCCTCGCGGATCAACGCGATCGTCGAAGGCAGGCCCAAGCACTACTGGTCGATCTACCAGAAGATGATCGTCAAGGGCAAAGACTTCGACGACATCCACGACCTGGTCGGCATGCGCATTCTGTGCGACGAGGTCCGCGACTGCTACGCCGCGGTCGGTGTCGTGCACTCGCTGTGGCAGCCGATGGCCGGCCGGTTCAAGGACTACATCGCGCAACCGCGCTACGGCGTCTACCAGTCGCTGCACACCACCGTCGTCGGTCCCGACGGCAAGCCGCTGGAAGTGCAGATCCGCACCCAGGACATGCACCGCACCGCCGAGTTCGGCATCGCCGCGCACTGGCGCTACAAGGAGACCAAGGGCAAGCACTCCGGTGACGCCGCCGAGGTCGACGACATGGCCTGGATGCGGCAGCTGCTCGACTGGCAGCGGGAAGCCGCCGACCCGGCCGAGTTCCTCGAATCGCTGCGCTTCGACCTGAAATCGCCGGAGATCTTCGTGTTCACGCCGAAGGGCGACGTGATCACGCTGCCGCAGAAGTCGACGCCGGTCGACTTCGCCTATGCCGTGCACACCGAGGTCGGGCACAAGTGCATCGGCGCCAGGGTCAACGGCCGGCTGGTCGCGCTGGAACGGCAGCTCGAGAACGGCGAAGTCGTCGAGGTGTTCACCTCCAAGGCGCAGAACGCCGGACCGAGCCGGGACTGGCAGAACTTCGTCGTCTCGCCGCGCGCGAAGGCCAAAATTCGCCAGTGGTTTGCCAAGGAACGGCGCGAGGAAGCGCTCGAAAGCGGCAAGGAGCAGATCTCCAAGGAGGTCCGCCGGGTCGGGCTGCCGCTGCAGCGGTTGATGAGCGTCGACGCCATGACCGCGGTCGCGCACGAACTGCACTACTCCGACATTTCCGCGCTCTACACCGCCGTCGGCGAGCACCAGGTGTCCGCGCACCATGTGGTGCAGCGGCTCATGGCCCAGCTCGGTGGCATCGGTGACGTCGAGAACGAGCTGGCCGAACGGTCGACGCCGTCGACCACGCCCAGCAGGCAGCGGGTCACCGGCGACGCCGGCGTGCTCATTCCCGGCGCCTCGGGCACCGTGGCGAAGCTGGCCAAGTGCTGCACGCCGGTACCGGGTGACGAGATCATGGGCTTCGTCACCCGCGGTGGTGCGGTGAGCGTGCACCGCACCGATTGCACCAATGCCGGATCGTTGCAGGCACAGGCCGAGCGGATCATCGACGTCGAGTGGGCGCCGTCGCCGTCGTCGGTGTTCCTGGTCGCCATCCAGATCGAGGCGCTGGACCGCACCAGGCTGCTGTCGGATGTCACCAAGGTGCTGGCCGACGAGAAGGTCAACATCCTGTCCGCGTCGGTGGCCACGCACGGCGACCGGGTCGCGATCAGCAAGTTCACCTTCGAGATGGGCGACCCGAAGCATCTGGGCCACCTGCTCAACGTCGTGCGCAATGTCGAAGGCGTGTACGACGTCTACCGGGTGACCTCCGCCGCCTGACCCCGAACCCCGGCCTGGGCACCCTCGTTCGCGACGGTGCCCGGGCCTTTTTCTGCGCGCACCCCGATCATCGATCGCCAGGAGATTGCTGAGACAACGGGGTTTGCCGGGGGCAGTGAAAGGGCCGCTTTGGGCAGCGGTTGGGGGTCTCGGAATCTGTTACGGTTTACTGCGTTTCAACGCTCCACTGGTCAGCCGAAACGGACTGTGATGCGGATCGATATGGCTCGGTGCACGACACGACTCACGGCGACGATGATCGCGTTCGCCGTCGCTTCGGTGACGGCATCGGCAGGTGTGGCCTCCGCGGACGAGGGCGCGCCCGGCGCTCCCTCCACCCAGGTATTGATCTCGGCGTGTCCGGCACTGTACGCCTTGGGGATCCAGGGCACAGGCGAATCGTCACCGGACGCCGCGACCAGTACCGACACCGGCATGCTGTCGACGGTCTTCCGGCCGATGTTCGCCAAGGCTGCTGAGCCGGGGCTGGTCGATCGCGCGTATGTGCCGTACGAGGCCGGATTCGGTGGCGCGGTACCGGGTGGGGCCGTGCCCTACACCCAATCGGTCGACGGTGGACTCGAGCGGCTGCGGTCGATGACCGCCCAGGTCGTGCAGCGCTGCCCCGACTCGCGGATCGCGGTGGTCGGGTATTCGCAAGGCGCCCACGTGGCCTCGCTGTTCGCCCAGGAAGTGGGCGCGGGCACCGGCAAGGTGCCCGCCGACAAGGTCGCCGCGGTCGCGTTGTTCGCCGACCCGACCCGGGGCACGAACGCCCCGGTGTTCCCCGGCGCGCCCGACCGGACGACGCCGAGCGCGGCACCCGGTACCTCGGGTGAATCGCTCGACGCTGTCGCCGCGGTGCGCCAGGCCCCCGCGCCAGGCGGTGGGCTCGGAGCGAGCGGCACTCAGCCCGCCGACTTCGGCAAGCTCACAGGCCGGGTCGCGAGCTTCTGCGCGACAGGTGATCTCGCCTGCGATGCGCCGCAGGGCGCCCCGCTCCTGCGGGCGGTGACCAATCTCGTCAGCCAGGTGAAACTGTCCGGTGGCGACCCGATCGGCTCGCTGGTCTCGATCGCGCAGGCGCTGGCCTACACGTCCATCAAGACGGCCTCGACGGTCGTCAACGAGGACATCTCCGGCAGCACGCTCGCGGATGTCTCGCTCTCGCCGAAGAAGTCGATCTCCCAGCGCATCGCCGACGCCTCCGACCCGCGCAACCAGCTCGATGTGAACGCCGCCTACCAGGCGCTGCTGAAGGTCGGCATGATCGGGCTCAACGCCGTCACCACCGTGGTGAAGACCCTGCTCAACCCGGCGAGCATCGCCGAATTGGCCACCGCGACACTGTCGAATCCGCTGGTCGGGCTCACCTTGCTCGGCACCAAGATTGTCGGCGCCGTGCCGCAGCTGGTACCGCCGACCACCGGGATCCGGCTGGTCAACGAGGCGTACACGGCCGTCCAGCAGAACATCACCGACAACTCCGAGCTGCTCGACGTGACCACCTGGGTGCGCTACTGGGACACCACGCAACGCCACGACGCATACTCGCGCATGGGCGTAGGCGCGCAGGGCACGACCCCGACCCAGTACGTCGCGGACTGGCTCGCCGCCGTCGCGCGAGACGCCGCGGGCGCCTCCGGACAGGGTGCGGTGCCGGTCGGCGGGTCGGACCAGCGCAGCGCCGGAATCTTCACCAGCCCGACCGGCGCGTCTACGACACCCAAACCCTCCGGTGGGGGACAATTTCCGTTCGGGACAGGAGCCGATGGCGCCTCATCCGGCGGCGCGTCGACTCCGCCTGCCGCGTTACCCGGAACCACCGCTCCCACCACCCGCCCGTTCTCTGTGAACTGATCACCGAGAGGTCTGCAATGCGAATCCATGTGCCCGGCGCCGCGGAAAGGGGGGAATGTTGAAGTCGTACAACGAACTGTCGCGCTGGTATTCGGCGCTCGAGCCAGAGACCGAGGCAGCCGACCCTGCGCGCCAGGACACCGCCGACCCGGCGGCGGGCGAGGACGACGGCCCCGCTCGGTATTCGCAGCGCCCCGAGCGCGCCCCGTCCGCCGACCAGGCAGCCGAGCCCGCCGGGCCCGAGCTGGGCACGACGGCGGAGGACGACTCGGACCGCACGACCGGCGTCGACACCGATCGACGGGACACCGGCCACGGCTCCGTGGCCGGCTACGACAACTCGGCCTCCGGCGCCCAGCCGTACCCGGCCGAGCCCGAACCGGAACCCGAACCTGCGCCGCCCGCCGAACTGGCTGCGCGCCGCAGCGAATTCACCGGCGGCTGGTCGGACTGGGTCGCCGAACCCGCACCGGGCCCACACGACGACTACCACGCCGAACTGGTCCAGTTCCCCTGGCCCGACGCCGCGGCCGACGACTACGACGAAGCGCGGGTACTCCAGCCTTCCGGCGCGCTGCGCGCGAACACCCGCCGCAACCGCACCTGGATCGTGCTCGCCATCTCGGTTCTCGTGTTCATCCTCGCCGCGACCGGCGTGTTCTTCCTGCTGTTCGCCCGCGGCGGCGACACCGCCAAACACGCCGCGCCCCTGCACTTCGTGGCGGGCAACCTCGCCGCCGACCCGCAGGGCGCCTGCCCGACCGAACGCACCGAGACGGTGGTGCGCAGCGCCGAAGCGGGCGGCACCGGCTCGGGCCCCGACGCCGTGCTCGCCTTCCAGTACGCCTACTACGTGAACCGATCGGGGGAGCAGGCCAGGGCGATGACCGCCCCCGGCGCCGATGTCTCGCCGGCCGCCGTGATCCAGCGCGGTATCGATTCCATCCCGGTGGGGACCACCCACTGCGTGCGGATCACCACCGTCGCCGCGGACCGGTACACGGTGGAGGTCACCGAGTTCCGGCCTGCGGGCGCACCGGCCACTTACACCAAGCAGTCGGTGCGGACCGCACTGGTCGGCGATCGCACGCTCATCACGGGCATCGCGGCAGGGTAAGGAGCAGAGGCGATGACAGACGACTGGAGCCGATGGCTCGACGAAGCCCCCGAGGGGGAGCCGTCGGGTGACGTGGCGCGTGATCCGGCTCCGGTGGTGCGGTTGCGGCGCAAGAACGGTGAACGTGGCGAGGGTGGACGCAGGCCGATTCTGGTCGTCGGCGGCTGCGGCGGCGCGGGCACGACGACGACGGCGCTCGGACTGGCCGGCGAACTGGTCACCGAGGGCGCGACGGTCGCGGTGGACGCCACCGCGGCGGGCAGCGATCTGGCCCTGCGCGGCGCCGACAAACACCTGCACCCGGTGAACCTGCAGTCGTGGGTCTACGGCCGCGGCGACGACGAACCGGCCCCGCTCGAGGACTGCCTGTCCCGGTCTACCTCCGGGTTCGGACTGCTCTGGCGCGACGCCACCCCGCTGCGGCGGCGCGCGACATATCTCACTGTCGCCAGGGCTTTGGACGCCGGCGGGTACACCGCGGTCTACGACGGCGGCAACCCGATTGCCGGTCGGCAACTGCGCCCGCTGCTCGACGACGCCGATATCGCACTGGTATTGGCCATTCCGGCTCGCGTCGATGCCGCCAACCGCCTGCGGGTGACGCTGGAATGGCTCGACGACCACTACGGTGACGACGGCGCCGGTGTCGTCGCCGACACCACCATCGTTGTCTCGCACCAGTATTCGCACGACGACTCGCGAGTAGCCGAGCATTTGCGCGAGCATCTGTCCGGCTGGGTGCGCGAGGTCGTCGAGATCCCCTACGATCCGCATCTGGCCCGCGGTGAGCTGGTTCGGCACAGCGAACTGGCCGAGCCGACGCGCGCAGCATATGGGCGGTTGCTCGCCGGGGTGGCATCATGACGGCCGCTATGAATCTTCGTCGTCGTCGTGAACCGGCGCCCGTCGGTGTCGGTGTCGTCGCGCCGCCCGAATCGCTGCGCGCGCCGATCTGGGAGCGTCCGGTGCCCGGGGTGGGCCGGGCGCCGCTGGTGTGGCTGCTCGGCGTGCACGGTGGCTCTGGTGCCACCACCCTCGCCCACGTGCTCGCCCCCGCCGCCGACGCCCGCGGCCGGTGGCCCGGTGTGTTCGACCGGGAATCCCCCTATGTCGTCCTGGTCGCGAGAGAAACCATCTCCGGCCTCACCCGCGCGCACGATCTGCTGCGCCAGCACCACGCCGGGCTCGCCGGTCCGTCGCTGGTGCTCGGCCTGATCACGGTCGCCGCGCGCCCGGGACGGGTACCACCGGAGATCCGGCGGTACCGGGACGTGGTCGGCTCCCTCGCCGGGCACGTCTGGCAGGTGCCGTGGATCGAGGAATGGACCCTGGTCGAGTCCGAGGCGCTGCCGGTGTGGTCACCGGGCGACGACGTGGCGCCGCGCAAGCGCCGGGTCGACCCGCTCGACGAGGTGCCCGCCGAGATCGGTGAGCTCGGAACCGATCTGGTCGCCGCGATCCGCTCGAGTATCGATGGGCCTTCGCCGGGGGAGGGTCGATCGTGAACGCCGGGCGGTCGGGCCGCCGGTGGTGTACAAACGTGTGTCGGCGTCGAAGTGTTTGTGGCACAACACCTTTACAGTGGGAGAAAGGCACCCGATGAGCATGATCCTCCTCGCCGTGCAGGACACGTACGGCACCGTCCTGGCCCAGGTGGGTAATCCGACACCGGAAGCTCCCCCCGGCTCGGAGAAGATCCTGCAGCTGGTGCGGTACCTCACCTGGTTCGTGCTGCTGTCGGGCATCTGCGGCATCACCTACGCGGGCGGCAAGTTCGCCTGGGAGCGCTGGACCGGCGGTGGCCTCGAGTCGCCGAAGATGGTGGCGGGCGCCATGATCGGCGGTGTCGTCGCGACCAGCGCCGGCACCATCATGAATGCGGTCATCGGTACGTGATCACCGTGCTCGCCTACAAACAGATCCCGGCCGACGTACTGGCGCCGATGATGCAGCTGCTGAACTGGCTGCTCTGGTTCGTCCTGCTGACGTGCCTGGCCTGGATGATCCTGTCGGCGGGTCGGCTGTGGATCGCGTTCCGCTCCGACCTGGCCGTCAACGATGCCTCGCACGGCGTCCTGATGAGCCTGCTCGGCGCGGCGGTCGCCAGTACCGCGTCCGCGATCGCGCTGGCGTTCCTGCCGGCGTGAAAGGAAGCACCATGACACGGCCGGTCGCGGTCGGTATCGCACTGCTGGCCGCGGCGGTGGGCTGCGGCAGCGGCGACGATGCCGGCGCTGATCTGTCCGCCGCACCGACCGGGGTGTGCTGGCAGGACTACCAGGGCATCGCCCTGCCCCAGTCCGACCAGGGCCCCACGACCGTGGCCCAGGGCGCCGCAACGGGTTTCGAGCATTCCCCGCGCGGGGCCGGGCTGGCGGCACTGACCCACACCATCCGGTTGTCGGTGGCGCCCGACAACCAGTGGGCCACCGTGGTGAACCAGGAACTCGTGCCCGGTCCGGCCCGCGACGAGTGGGCGATCAACCGCGTGCAGCTGTCGATCACCGGGCCCGCCGCGCCGGAGTACGCGCCGAGATTGTTGGGTTACAAAATCACCGAATACCGTGACGAACAGTCCCGGGTCGATGTCTATACCGAGTATTCGGACAGATCCAGGGCGGTGAACCACACCACGGTCAGCTGGTACGGCGGAGACTGGCGACTGCAGTTGCCCGATCCGCAGTCCACCGACCGGCCCGTCGACGCGATCGACGAATTACCTATCGACATCGTGACATTGGAGGCACCGAAGTGAGCGAGAGGGAGCCGGGCACGCGCGACCGCGCCTCTTTCGGCATGATCGCCTCGGGTGCCCTGCTCGCCCTGATCCTGGTCGTCGGCGCGGTCGTGTACTTCACCAGCAGTGGTGACGCCGATCAGGACAGCGCGCCGCCGCCGGCCCAGGCCGCGGGCGGAACGGGTTTCGCCGATCCCGAGATCGACCTGTTCGGCAGGCGGGTGGACATCCCGAACAACCCGGCGGGTCAGCCGCTGGCGCAGGAGCCGGGAACCCAGCGCACGCCCGTCGACTCGGACTGGCTGACCGGCGCGCCGGGAGGCACGACGAAACCGCATGGCTGGCAGCGGGTGTACGGCGCCTCGGTGCCGTTCTCCACTTCCGACGGGCCGACCAGGATCGAGGACGGGCTGGCAGTCGGCTACGCGCGGACCCCGCAGGGTGCCGCGCTGGCCGCCGCGCAGATCACCTACCGGCTCAATGCCAGGCCCGCCGACCGTTCGCTGTACGTGACGCAGGTGCGGGTCAGCTCCGCGCAGCTGGCCGCCTACGACTCGGCGCTGTCGAGCGATCGGCTGCCGAAACAGCAGCCGGAGAAGGTGACTCGATACTTCGTGGCCACCGACGCGTTCAAGATCGACGATTACGCCGACGACATGGCCATCGTGCGACTCGCTTCGCGCGGCCCGGTCATCGACGGTAAGCAGTTGTACGCCGCCATGCGGATGATCGTGGTGTGGGACGAGGGCGACTGGCGGCTCAAGCCGTCGTCCACGACCAACACCCAGACGGAATATGTGGAATCGCTGGCGGGGTGGACGAAATGGTGAGCATCGGTGTACAGCACAGCCCGGATCGATTCCCTGCGGACCATCGAGGGGTGCCAACAATGCTGAGGCGAATACTCACAATATTCGCGGTGATCTTCACCGTGATGATCGCGACGCCGACGGTGGCCTACGGCCAGACCTACGGCTTCGACCAGGCATGCAACGAGCTGCACGACACACTCGACAGTGTCGCCATTCCCGGCGTCTCCCTCGGTGACGCGGCCTCGGCGGTGTGCAAGGCGGGCAATGCCGCCACGCATCCGGGCGACGCGGCGACCGCGATCAAGGACAAGGCGTGGGACTCCACCTTCGGCAAGGTGGTCGACTCGCTGATGAAGGGTCTCGGCGAGGCGCTCATCCTGGCGCTGACCTTCTGGATGAAGGTGCCCAACGAGGCGGTGAGCGACTCGGGCGCCCTGTTCACCAAGATCAACGACTACACCTATCAGATCCAGATGCTGTTGCTGATCGCGTCGGTGATTATCACCGGTGGCAGATTGGCCGAGGCCAGACGCGGGGCGGCCGTCAGCGAGGCCGCCGAATCGTTCCGGCTCTTCGCCCGGGTCGTGTTCAGCTCGTGGATGCTCGGCGCGGTGATCGTCGCGGGCACCAGGGCCTCGGACAAGTTCTCCGAGTGGATCATCGAGGACGCCACCGGCGGCAATGCCAAGAACATGGCCGAGCTGATGGTGAAAACGTCCAAGCTGCAAGCGTTCTCGCCCGGTCTGGTGCTGATCATCGCGATCGTCGGCCTGCTCGGCGCGCTCGCCCAGATCGTGCTCGCCATCGTCCGGCAGGGTCTGCTGGTGGTCGCCGCGGGCGTGCTGCCGCTGGCCGCGGCCGCGTCGGCGACCGGGACCGGTAAGCAGTCGTATCAGAAGCTGGTCGGCTGGATCATCGCGTTCATGCTGTTCAAGCCGGTAGCGGCGATCGTCTACATGATCGCGTTCACCACCGCCGGGCACGTCGACGAGACCACCACCTCGAGTGGTCTGCCGGAAGGCGAACAGGCACAGCGGATGCTGGTCGCGCTGGTGCTGCTGTGCAGCGTGGCGTTCGTGCTGCCCGCGCTGATGCGCCTGGTCGCACCCGCCGTCGCCACGGTCGGCACCGGTGGCTCCGGTCTGATGGTGGCCGGTGGTACCGCGGTCGGCGCGATGGCGCTCGGCGCGATCGGCACCAAGGCGGTCGCCTCCCGGCCCGCCGCGGCGCCCGGCTCGGCAGGCTACTTCGGCAGCGGCGGCGGGGGTCCGCGTCCCGGCGGCGCCGGTCCCGGCGGCGGTGCCCCACGCGGCCCGGCGCCGACACCGCCACCGCGCGGCGGTGGTGGGGCCGCGGCGACGCCCAGTTCGGGCGCGGTGCCCTCGGGCGCGGCCCGCAATGTCGTGGCCGCGCGCGCCGCGGCGGGCAGCGCGGCGCGCGCCGACCAGGCGGCGGGCGACCTCGCCGGTGACCGCTGGGCGAATCGTTCACCCGACCTCGGCAGGAGCACGATTCCGCGATGACGACCACCTCGACCGACACCTACGAGCGGCGCTCGTACGGGCTGTGGCAGAAGCCGCGCAGCGCGGGCCTTTTCGGCCTGCGCTGGGAAGAGACCGTGATCGGTTTCGTCGTGGTGATCGCGGCCCTGATCAGCGCCATGGTCGGTGGGTTCACATGGGGTTTCGTCGTCGGCGGCCTCGGCGCGCTGGTGATGGTGCCCCTGGTATGGCGGACGGGGGGCCGCTCGGGATACGAGACGGGACTGATGATGTTCAACTGGATGCGCTCGCGCAAGAACGGCGAGCACGTGTATCGCGGCGGCCGGTTCTCCCGGATCCCCGGCGGCGTCACCAAGCTGCCGGGGCTGCTCGCCCCGTCGAAGCTCTACGAGGGCATCGACGCGGGTGGCTACCACTTCGGGATGATCCATCTGCCCGCGTTCGCGCAGTACACCGTGGTGCTGCGGGCCTGGCCGCAGGGTCACGAGGCGGTGGACCAGCCGGTGATCGACCGCTGGGTCGCCGCGTGGGGCACCTTCCTCGCCTCGGTCGGCCAGACCAGCGACATCGTCGCGGTGGTGCCGGTGATCGACACCGTGCCCGAGACCGGCAACCGGCTGCTCAACGAGGTCTCCACGATCACCCGCCCGGAGGCGCCCGAGCTGGCCCAGCAGGTGATGTACGAGCTGGCCACCGAGCTGCCGCAGGAGCGGGTGCAGCTGCTGCCGCGCGTCGCGATCACGTTCAAGGCCACCACCGCCGAGCGCCGCAAGAACCCGGCCGAGGAGGCCGTGGAGATCGGGCGCAGGCTGCCCGGCATCTGCGCGGCGCTGGCCGAGGCGGGCGTGCGCGCGCAGCCGATGTCGGCCGAGGAGGTCATCTCCTTCATCCGCCGCAGCTACGACCCGGCCGCCCAGGCCGATCTCGAGGTCGCCGCCGCCGATCCGGGCGGGCACGGCCTCGGCTGGGACGACGCGGGCCCGGTCTCACACGACGAGAAGTGGGATCACCTGATCCACGATGGTGGCCGCTCGGTCACCTGGGAGATGGACGCGGCGCCGGAGGGCGCGGTCGACGAGCGGGTGCTGCAGCGGCTGCTCGCGCCGAATCCCGAAGTGCCGCGCAAGCGGATCGCGATCGTCTACCGGCCGCACTCGGCCGCCGACGCCGCCGAGATCGTCGACGACGACTTCAAGAACGCGCTCGTCGCGCAGCAGAGCGAACGCGGTGTCGTCTCGGCCGCCGCGACACTGCGGGTCGGTGCGACCCAGCAGGCTCGCGAGGAACAGGCCCGCGGGCACGGTGTGACCCGCTTCGGCGCGCTGGTGACGATCACCGAGCCGCTGCGCGGTGATCTGCCGCGCATCGAGGCCATCACCCGCGACCTCTCGACGCAGGCCCGGCTCAAGATCCGGCGTTGCTACCGCTACCAGGCCGCCGCGTTTGCGGCGTCCCTCGGTTGTGGCGTCATCCTGCCCGAGCACGCGACCATTCCGAAGGCATTGGCGGGGTGAGGCGATCATGGGACGCGACTTCGACGACATCGCGCTACGGCCCGTGCACCGGCCGCCCCGCATCCGCGGGGAACGCGAGCCACGACCGGTCGGGAGTTCGTCGCGCGTGAGCGACGACGTGCTCGGCCTGGAGGAGCGCACCGAACGTGCCGAGCGGGAGTCGGCGCGCGGTACGGCCGTGGCCGACGAGCGCGAACGCACGTCGCGCGAGGGCAGGTCGCGAGCCGGGGAACCCGGCGGCAGGCCGCGCGCGGACGAGCCGCGTCGTCCGGCCGCCGAGCGCGGGCCGCAGGGCGCGGACCCCCGCAGGCCGCGCGCGGAGGACGAGCACCGCAGGCAGCACACCGGTGAGAACCGCAGGCCACGCGAGGACGAGGCGCGGGGCAGGCGCGGTGACGAGGCGCGCGGCCGTGGCGAACGGCCTGCCGCGGGGGAGCGGCGGCCGCGTGGTCCGCGGCCCGACGCCGACCGCGCCGCCAAAGCCCGCGTCGAGCGCGGCCTGCGCGCCGAGGACCACGGCCCGCGGCTGGACCACGAGCGCGCGAAGGATCCGCGCCGCAAGCCGCGTCCGACCGAGCCGGCCAGGCTCAAGCCGCTGCGCCCGGTGAAGGCCGACCGGCCCGACGACGTCGCCGACCGGGCGATGGGCACCGGCCGCTCGGCCAAGTCGAGCAAGGCCGACCGGCGCGCCCAGTCCGGCCCGGCGCTGCTCGACGACGCCACCCGCGCCCGCTACGAGATGATCGCCCGCGAGCAGTCCGGACTGCGCGCGGCCTGGGCGACCTTCCGCATCCACACCGACGACCTTCGCCGCAACAACGCGCAGGCGCGCACCGAGGCCGTCGTCAGCGACGGATTCGACCGCACCACCGCCGAATTGACCGACCGCGGCTACTCCGGCCCCGGCGGCGGCAAGATGAACGTGGTCGGCCGCCCGGTCGAGTACCGGGCCACCACCGCCCAGGTCGCCGGCCTGTGGCCGTGGTCGGTCGGCGCGGGCGCGCCACTGATCGGCACCCCGCTCGGTTCGCACCTGCACACCGGCGCGCCGGTCTGCTTCGACCCGATGAACTGGTTCATGCGCGGCAGCTTCATCACCGCGCCCAGCCTGTTCGTGCTCGGCCTCAACGGTTTCGGCAAGTCCTCGCTGGTGCGCCGGATCGTGCTGGGTGGCATCGCCCAGGGCATCACCCCGCTGATCCTGGCCGACGTGAAACCGGACTACCGCAAGATGGTCGAGCTCGTCGGCGGTCAGGTGATCGACCTCGGCTACGGGCACGGCAAACTGAACCCGCTCGCCGCTGGTGTGCTCGGCTCGGTGGTGCCGCGCCTCGAGGAGTTCCCCGCGCTGCAACGTCAAGTGCTGCAGGATCTGCGGGCCAGGCAGGTGACGCTGATCGCCGGCCTGGTGGAACTGGTGCGTGGCGCCAGGGTCGCCGACTTCGAGGAGACGCTGATCGCGACCGCGCTGCGCATCCTGTACCAGCCGGGCAGCGGTTACGCCCCCGACAAGCCGCCGATCATGGAGAACCTGCTCGAGGTGATCGTCGGCGGCGGCGCGGAACTGATGCTCGACGCGGGCGCCGACAACGAGGACGAATACCAGCACGCGATCAAGAACCTGCGCCGCTCGCTGCGCGCGCTCACCCAGGGCCCGTTCGGCGCGATCTTCAACGGGCAGACCAGCGTTCCCATCGACACCGGCGCCGTCGCGGTGTGCATCGACGTCTCGCACATCCCCACCGGCGACAAGAAGCTCAAGGCCGCGGTCATGCTGGCCTGCTGGGCCGACGGATTCGCCTCGGTGGAGGCCGCGCACGTGCTGGCCGACGCGAAACTCGGTCCGCAGCGCTACTTCCAGGTGGTGATGGACGAGCTGTGGCAGGTGCTCGGCCTCGGCGACTTCATGGTCGACCGCGTCGACGAGCTGACCCGTCTGCAGCGTGGCCTCGCCACCGCGCTGATCATGATCAGCCACACCATCAAGGACCTGCAGGCGCTGGGTTCGGACGCCGCGATCGCCAAGGCGATCGGCTTCCTGGAACGTGCCCGCGCCAAAATCTTCGGTGCACTGCCCGCCGAGGAGATCAGCAGGCTCGATTCCACCGTGCCCTTCACCTCCGCCGAGCAGGAGATGGTGACCGGCTGGTCGGCGCCGCAAGCGCTCACCGGTGAAGCGCTGCGCCCCGGCCAGCAGCGGCCGTCGCCGCCCGGCACCGGCAAATTCCTGCTCAAGATCGGTGAGGATCGCCGTCCGGGTATCCCCTTCCACATGGAGTTCACGGTGTCGGAGAAGGAAAGCGGAATCCACGACACGAATCAGCGGTTCAGCGAGTTCGGCGACAATCCGCGCGCCACGCCTGGGCAGGCGTCGACGACACCGCCCGAACCGCCGACACCGAACGGAGGCCGGCAATGATGCCGCACCGGTCCTACCGCCGGGTCTCGCCCGAGGTCCGCAACGCCGCCGTCGAGCAGGTCGTCGCCCTGACCGACAAGTTGCGCAGTGAGTCCGAGGCCTGCCGGGTGGTGGCCGAACAGATCGGTGTGCACGCCAATTCGGTGCGCAACTGGGTGCGCGCGGCCGAGGGGCCGAGCCTGGACCGGATGGACGCCACCGCGCTCCGCCGCAAGGTGGTGCTGCTGCAACAGCAGCTGGCCGCCGCCGCCGAGATGAACCGCACGCTCGCCGACACGCTCAACGAAACCCGGCGCCGCACGTGATCACCGCCGCGGCGGACCCGGATCCCGGCGCCCGGCGCGGAACGCCTGGAGGCGGCCGGTGAACGCCCGCACGATGCTGATGTCCGCGCTCGGCTCCGTCATCGGGTTGATCGCGCTCGTGCTGGTCATCGTGCTGCCCTCCGCGGACGAGACCTGCGAAACCACCGGCGTGCTCGACGGTTCGTCGGCGCCGACGCTGCCGCCGCTCGGCGGCCAGTCCTCCGGTGACGCCCGCGCCGCGGCATCGGCGACGCCGACGTCGAACGCGGCCGTCACCGGCACGCCGTCGCTGGCCGCAGGCGTGGGTCCGCTGCGCCGCACCCTGCCACTGGAGACCGGCACCTTCACCGTGTCCGACGTGTTCGGTTCCCGCGGTGGCGATCACCGGGGCATCGACATGGCGGCCACCGACGGGACGACGATCTACTCGGTGTCCGACGGCCGGGTCGTCGCCGCCGGTCCGGCCTCCGGCTTCGGCAACTGGATCGTCGTCGATTCCGTCGACACCAACGGGCGCGCCTTCTCCGCCGTCTACGGGCACATGTGGGATCACGGCGTCAAGGTGCGGGTGGGGGAGACGGTGACCGCGGGCCAGCCGATCGGGATGGTCGGCTCCGCGGGCCAATCCAGCGGCCCGCACCTGCATTTCGAGATCGTGCCCGGCGGTCGCTTCACCGGTGGCCGCCAGATCGACCCGATGCCGTGGCTCGACGGTGCGCCGACCCCGGATGTCGGTGGCGCGCGGGCGTTCTCGATCGACCCGAACTGTGTGCGCGGATTCGGCAGCGCCGGTGGCGCACTCGCCGACGGCAAGGTGCCCGCGGAACTGGAGATCTGGTATCGCCGGGCGGGCACCGTCTGCCCGGAGATCTCCTCGTCGCTGCTGGCCGCACAGGCCAAGCAGGAGTCGGGTTTCCGGCGCGGGCTGACCTCGCCCGCGGGCGCGCAGGGCCTGGCGCAGTTCCTGCCCGGCACCGCGGTGAGCATCAATCCCGACGACGGCTTGCCCTACGTCATCGACGCCGACGGCAACGGCACAGCCAGCGTGTGGGACGACGGCGACGCGATCATCGGCCAGGCCCGCTACATGTGCGCGATCGCGCACAAGATCGCGGGCTGGATGGCCGCGGGCAAGGTCTCCGGCGACCTGACCGCGCTGACCCTGGCCGGGTACAACGCCGGTGAGGGCGCGGTGCTCGCCTCCGGCGGCATGCCCAATCAGGTTGCGGCGCACTACTCCGAGACCCATCCCTACGTCACCAACATCCTGGCGATGGAACCGCAGTACCGCGCGCCCGGCGCGCAGGGCCGGTTCACCCCCGAACCCGGTGGCGGCGGCGCGCAGATCGTCGAGGCGGCACACGACTGGCTCGGCGCGCCGTACGTCTGGGGTGGCGGTGGCGCGCAGGGCCCGAGCAACGGCGGATTCGACGGGCCCGGACTCACCACCGCCGCGGTGTTCGCGGCGTCCTCGGGCGCGGTGACGTTGCCGCGCACCGCCGAACAGCAATGGGAGTCCGGCCGGGAGGTGCCCATCGCGAAAGTCGCGCCGGGTGACCTGGTGTTCAGCGGGTTCGGGCCCAAAGGTCCGGCGAAGGTGGGGATCTACGCGGGCAACGGTCAGCTGATCCAGGCGGTGCCGCCGTCGAGCAGCGGTGGCGGCGGTGGCGTCGTCGAGGTGGCGGTGCCGGGTGACGCTCGGGCGAGGAGGGTGTTGTGACCACACGGCGCTGCGCACCGGGGATAACCTGGTGGGAGAGAACACGAATCCGCACCATTCCGGCGGTGATGCTCGTGGCGGTCCTTGCTTCGGTCGCCGCTTGCGGCGGCGACTCCGATACCGCGCGCCCGGACGGCGCCACGTCGACCACCCGGCTGCTCGAGGCGGCCACCACCGTCGACCCGACGACGCCCGACGGTGTCGCGGTCGTCGCCCTGCGCGAGGTCTACACCTGGAACCCGGCGACCGAGCAGCCGGGCGAGTCCCTCCAGCGGGCGCGAAAATGGCTGGGGCCCAGCATGATACGTATGCTGGACAGTTCGGCCGGGACCACCGACACGCCGAAACCGACGCTGCAGTGGGCGGACTGGGGCAAGGCGAAGGCGCACGTCGAGGCGTTCACCTTCGCTTCGGGGGAGCAGGCGCCGCCGAGCGCGGATCCCGCGGTGGCGCAGTACAAGATCGGCATCGAGCAGACCGTCGTCTACCCGAACGGGCGGACCGAGGCCCTACCGCCGGGCACGGTCATCGCGACCGTGGTGCAGACGCCGCAAGGCTGGCGCCTCGACGCGTTCCGCTGAGAGCACCCACCCACCATCCGACAAGGTCCACAAGGAGGCACACGTGGCGAAGAAGAAGGTGACGGATCCGGCCGCGATCGGACCCGACACGACGCTGATCCTGATCGTGTTCGGCTTTGCGACGCTGATCACCCTCGCCGTCGCGCTGCACCTGGGCAACGCGTTGTCGGTGGTGCCGCAGAACATTCCGGTGAACCCGATCGCGGTGGTCGCGGATCTGGCTCGCGGGAAACTGCACTGGCCGCGGGCGTCCACGGTGATCGTGCTGCTGGTCATCGCCGCGGCCATCGCGTATGTGGTGATCCGCAAGAAGATGAAGACGCGCGCGGTGGCCGGCCGGTTGTCGATCGACGACAAGGCCGATCACATGGGCAGCGGCAGCGCCATCGCCTCGATCACCGAGGACGGGGTGCGGACCAAGGCCAAGGAACTCGGCGTGCGCCTGGGCACCAACGACGCGCCCGGTGTGCCGATCGGCATCGCCGTCGCCGACGGCACCCCGCTCTACGGTTCCTACGAGGATCTGCACCTCGACATCTGGGGTCCGCGTCAGGGCAAGTCCACCTCGCGCGTGATCCCGGCGATCCTGTCGGCCATCGGGCCGGTGCTGACCACGTCGAACAAGCGTGACGTGGTCGACGCGACCCGGAATGTGCGCGAGGCCAAGGGCAGCGCGACGTTCGTCTTCGACCCGCAGGGCGTGGCGGGCGAACGGCCGACGTGGTTCTGGGATCCGCTGGCCTGGGTCGACCACCGCAAGGAGGGCTGCGAGATGCGCGCGGCCCGGTTGGCGGGTCACTTCGCCGACGCCGAGAGCGGCGGCGCCGACAACACCGACAGCTTCTTCGACCCGGAAGCCGAGGACCTGCTCGCCGGGCTGTTCCTGGCCGCCGCGATCGCGAGCAAGCCCATCACCCAGGTGTGGGAGTGGGTGACCAACCCGCAGAACAGCGAGCCGATCGAGCATCTGCGCGGTGCGGGCCACGACTTCACCGCGGCCGGCCTCGCCATGCAGTACAACGCCGAACAGCGCACCAAGAGCGGAATTTTCGGCACGGCCAAGAAGATGGTCCGCTGCCTGCAGATGTCGAACGTGCATCCGTGGATCACCCGCGGCAGCGGCGACCGCCTGCAGTTCGACGAGCTCGAGTTCGTCGAGCGCAACGGCACGCTCTACTGCCTGTCGCTGGAGGGTCGCGGGTCGGCCGCGCCGCTGGTGAGCGCGCTCACCGAGGCGGTCATCGACGTGGCGATGCGCAAGGCTTCGCTGTCTTCCGGTGGCCGGCTGCCGATTCCGCTGCTCGCGGTTCTCGACGAGGCGGCCAATGTGGTGCGCTGGAAGGACCTGCCCAAGCAGTACAGCCACTTCGGTTCGCGCGGCATCGTGGTGATGACCGTGCTGCAGTCGTGGGCCCAGGGCGCGCGCTGCTGGGGCGACGCGGGAATGAGCGCGCTGTGGTCGGCCGCCAATATCAAGGTGCTCGGCAGCGGTGTCGACGACATGGCGTTCCTGCGTGACCGCTCCGAGGCGATCGGCGAGTACGACTCGATCTCGCAATCGATGTCGCAGTCGGGCAACAACAAGAGCTATTCGCGCTCGCTCAGTTCCTCGGTGACCTTCACCGCGCAGGGACTGGCCACGCTGCCGCGCGGCCGGGCGGTGGTGTTCACCTCGGGTCAGCCGGCCGTGCTGGTCCGGACCGTGCCCTGGTGGGAATCCGAGTACTCCGAGGCGGTCAAGCGGTCGATCGAATACAACGATCCCACGCGCAAGACCCGCATCGACGATCTCATCGGGACGCCGGTGCAGTCGAGTTCCACTCCGCCGGATCAGATCGGTGACATCGAGGAGGTCAAGCCACTGTGAACGAGCAGATGCAAGGACCCAACGACCTGACCAACGGGTATCCCAACGTCGTCGAGTTCGTCAACGGGTACCTGAGCAAGGTCTACCGCAGGCAGGTCACCGATATCAGTGACACCGTCTGGTGCCCCGAGTGGTGGCGGCACACCGAGGCGGTCATCCGTTTGGATGCGCTGTGGCAGGCATGGGAGCACTTCCGGCTGGAAGGCGGCCCCGGCATCAGCGTGTGGTTCCTCGATCACGCGGATCAGCACATGGCGAAGTTGTTCGATCCGCGTGGGCCGTTCAAGTACTGCAGCGTGCGTAACGGGCACAAGAACATGCTGGATCCGTTGCCGCTACGGGTGCAGGAAGGCTCCGATCAGGACATGTTCTCCGACCCGGAGGTCACCGGTCCCTGGCTCAAGACCAAACCGGCGTCGTAGCGCGGGGCCGAACCCGCGAGGTGCGGAGGTCGGTGGCGGCCGGTGATCCGGCCGCCGTTCGACCGGCAACGACGCTCAGCGGCCGCGTTCGATGCCGCGCGGATCGATGCCGCGTTCGAGACCGGCCCGGCGGGTGCCCGCGTTCGTGCGCCGGATCGCCTCGTCCGGCGAAATGCCCTGCCCCATCTCGACCAGCATCCGCACTTCGGCCAATTCCGGTGCGACACCTGCCCGTTCGAGATGTGCGGCGATGGCCGCGCGCCGCTCGACGGAGTCGTAGCCCACCTGCGGCGCGTTCGCGCCGACGGAGGCCGCGGTGCTCGCGAACGGTGAGGACGGGTCCTTCTCGAGCGTGAGGCCACGCGCCTGCGTCGCCTTGGTGCCGACCGACATCATCTGCCCCAGCTCGTAATTGCGCGGGTCCTTCGCCTTCAGATCGCGGGCCTCGCGGATCTGGAGTTCCTTGGCTTCCTTCATCTTCGCCTCGACCGCCTTGGCGCGGGCCTCGGCCTCTTTCTGGCCGTGCTCACGCGACTTGAGGGCGACGAGGGTGGCCATCTGCAGCATGGTGCGCATCATGGACGCAGTTTCGCTGCCGATGTCGTCGAGTTCCGCCATGACTGCTCCCCGATGCTGCTGTGGAAGTGGACATCTGAGCCTACCGCGCGAAGGACACGGCTGTATGTCTGGCGGAGCCACGCAAGGGAGGTGTCGAGAAGTTTCGGTGGACGCGGAGTGGCGGGGGAGAAAATACGGAACGTGCGGGGATCGGCCGGATGATCCCAAGGATTGCCTTGCCTCTGATGATCTTCCGGCGGTGTCGGGGCGGTTTCACCGGAAACGGGCCGGACACCGTGGCGGTGTCCGGCCCGTTCGGTGCCGTATGCGGGGGCTGTCAGCCCACCTTGACAGTGTTGAAGCTGATCGGCATCTTCGGCTTGCCGCCGCCCGCCGACATGGAGCCGTCGTCGCCCGCGGCGCCGACCTTCGCCAGCGTCTTCAGGCCCGCCTCGTCGATGGTGCCGAAAATGGTGTACTTCGGCGGCAGGATCGTGTCGCCGTAGACCAGGAAGAACTGGCTGCCGTTGGTGCCCTCGGGGGTCAGCCCCGAGTTGGCCATCGCGATCACGCCACGCTGGTACTTGATCGGGCTTTCCAGGTTCGGATCGTTCGCCGGGTACTGATCGGTCGGATACTCGTTGGCGAAGCTGTAGCCGGGGCCGCCCATGCCGGTGGCGGTGGGGTCACCGCACTGCAGCATCTCGAAGCCGGTCTCGGCCGAGATGCGGTGGCAGCTGGTGTTGTCGAAGTAGCCCTGCTGGGCCAGGCTCACGAAACTGTTGACGGTGCACGGCGATTCGGCACTGTCGAGCTCGAGGCCGATCGGGCCCTGGGTGGAGTCGATGGACACCTTGGTCTTCGGCGCGTCGGGGCCGGAGGCGACCGTGGTGGTGGTCGGCGGCGCCACCGGCTTGGACGCGGGCTCGGCGCCGACCGGGTAGGCGCAGTCGACGGTGGCCGGCTTGGCGGCGACCGCGGGCGCGGCGGCGGCGGGCGGCAGTTCGCGCTTGCTGGTGGTCGTGGCGCTCGCCGTGGCCGAGGATTCCGGCTCGTCACCGCCCTTGGTGAGGAAGTACACGCCGGTCACGGCGGCGGCGACCACGATGACACCGAGTACCGAGCCCGCGATCACGAGGCGCTTGCGCTTCTTCTCCTGCTCGGCCCGTCGTTCCAGCTGGCGCTCCAGCTTGCGCTTGGCCGCCGCCCGTCGCTGTTCGTTACTCGGCACTACCGCGTTCCTCCCGTGTCGTCAGGTTCGTCTAGAGGGTAACCGGTTGGACTCCAGGGGCGCCCGTGGGGAAAACTGGATGATCGTGACCAAGACCAGCAGCTTCACCGCCCCGAAGGGGGTCCCGGATTACGTGCCCCCCGGCTCGGCCGAGTTCGTCGCCGTCCGCGACGGCTTGATCAACGCCGCCCGACTCGCCGGGTACGGGCACATCGAGCTGCCGGTATTCGAACAGACCGCCCTGTTCGCGCGCGGTGTCGGCGAGTCGACCGACGTGGTCAGCAAGGAGATGTGGACCTTCGCCGACCGCAACGGCGAGAGTTTCACCCTGCGCCCCGAAGGCACCGCGGGCGTGATGCGCGCGGTGATCCAGCACGGTCTGGACAAGAGCGGGCAGTTGCCGCTCAAGCTCTGCTACGCCGGTCCGTTCTTCCGCTACGAGCGCCCGCAGGCAGGCCGGTACCGGCAGTTGCAGCAGGTCGGCATCGAGGCGATCGGTGTCGACGACCCCGCGCTCGACGCCGAGGTCATCGCCATCGCCGACGCGGGGTTCCGCGGTCTGGGCCTGGACGGGTTCCGGCTCGAGATCACCTCACTCGGCGACGAGACCTGCCGTCCGCAGTACCGGGACCTGCTGCAGGAGTTCCTGCTCGGCCTCCCGCTCGACGAGGAGACCCGCCGCCGCGCCCAGATCAACCCGCTGCGCGTGCTCGACGACAAGCGGCCCGAGGTGCGCGAGCTGACCGCGAACGCGCCGTTGATGATCGATCACCTCTCCGAGTCGGCCAAGACACACTTCGAGCAGGTGCTCGCCCACCTCGAGGCCCTCGGCGTGCCGTACGTGGTGAACCCGCGCATGGTCCGTGGCCTGGACTACTACACCAAGACCACCTTCGAGTTCGTGCACGATCAGCTGGGCGCGCAGTCGGGCATCGGTGGCGGTGGCCGCTACGACGGGCTGATGGCCGAACTCGGCGGGCAGCCGTTGTCGGGCATCGGGTTCGGCATCGGTGTCGACCGGACCGTGCTGGCACTGGCGGCCGAGGGCAAGGCGGCGGCCGATCCGGCGCGCTGCCAGGTCTACGGCATCGCGCTCGGTGACGCGGCCAAGGCGCGGTTGGTCGGGCTCGCGGGCGATCTGCGCGGCGCCGGGATCAGCGTCGACCTGGCCTACGGCGGACGCGGGATGAAGGGCGCCATGAAGGGCGCCGACCGCTCCGGCGCGAAATACACGCTGGTCCTGGGCGATCGCGATCTCGAGGAGCACTCGATCGGGGTCAAGGAAATGGCGACCGGCGAGCAGCGGCAGGTGCCGCTGGGCGAGGTCATCGGCGTACTGCGCAGCGCACTCGGCAACTGAGCCCGGCGGGTCGGGGCGCGGTAGTCTGACCGCGCCTCGGACCGGACGAGCCGGTGCGGGTGGAGAGGGACATGGTGGACGGGGAGTCCGGGCGGGCGGCGGAACCGGTCGGCATCGACCTGGTGGCGCCCGAAGTGTTCGCGCCGATGTTGCGCAGGCTAGCGCTGGCCGCGCTCGGTGTCGGTGTCGGCGTGACGCTGCTGTCGGCGGTGTGGCTGAGCTGGCCGTACGCGATCGCCCTCGGGCTCGTCGTCGCGGTGCCGACACTCGGCTATGTGATCGCATTCCGGCGCAGGCGGATGTGGTTGAGCGGCACCGAGATCCGCGCGCACCGGCTGCTCGGCGAACATCGCATCGACCTCGCGGACGCGACCGGCGTACAGCTGCTGGTGTTCCCGGGCAGGCTGAGCCGGATCGTGCTGAAGGTGACCGCGGGCGCGGACATCCAGCTGGTGCCGCTGGCGATGTACACCGACGCGGGCAGTGGGCGGGAGCTGCATCTGCTCGGGCTGCGCAAGCTCGCCGACGCGCTCGCCGCCAGCGAACTCGCCGCCGCCGTCGTCGTCTCGGAGGTGCTGGTGCAGCAGTTGCGGGCCGAGGCGCGCGATGCCGGACTGGGGGAGCGGCCGCTGTATCGCGGGGTGCGTCTGGTGCGTGTGAAGGACGTCGTGTCACCGGTGGTGCTCACCGATTCCGAGGTCGCCTCGCTCGTGTGAGCGCCGGGCTCAACCGAACAGCGCGAGCTGGGGATCCGGGGGTGCCGTGGTCGGCGGCGTCGGTGTGGTGCGGCCCTGGGGACGGCGCAGATCGTAGGCGGCGAGCAGCGGGTCGACCCGTTCACGAAGCCAGGCGCTGTAGGTAGGGGTGACAGTGCCGCCGCGGCCGTAGAGCTGGCGGTAGCGCCGCAGCAGGGCCGGGTGTTCGGTGGCCAGCCAGCTCAGGAACCAGCCGCGTGTGCTGCCGCGCAGGTGCATGGGGAAGGCCATGGCGCTGTCGGCGCCCGCGTCGGCGATCGCGGCGAACAGCGCGTCGAGATGAGCGCTGCCGTCGGTGAGACACGGGATGATCGGGGCCGCCATGACGTGGACGGCGAAACCCGCGTCGGCGAGTGCGCGGACCAGGTCGAGGCGCGCGCGAGGAGTGGGCGTGCCGGGTTCGAGGCTGCGGTGCAGGTCGGGGTCCAGGATGGCGATCGACACCGCGACGCTCACCGCCACCCGCCGCGACGCCTCGGTGAGCAGCGGCAGATCACGGCGCAGCAGTGGACCTTTGGTGAGAATCGAGAACGGCGTGCCCGAGTCCGCGAGGGCGCCGATGATGCCCGGCATCAGGCGATAGCGGCCCTCGGCACGCTGATAGGGGTCGGTGTTGGTGCCGAGCGCCACCGGTTCGCGCTGCCAGGACCTGCGCGCCAGTTCGCGGCGCAGGATCGCGGCGACATTGGTCTTCACCACGATCTCGGAATCGAAATCGTTGCCTGCGTCCAGGCCGAGATACTCGTGGCTGCCGCGCGCGAAGCAGTACCGGCAGGCATGCGAACACCCGCGCATCGGATTGATCGTCCAGCGGAACGGCAGCGAGGAACTCTCCGGCATCTTGTTCAGCGCGCTCTTGCAGAGCACCTCATGGAAGGTGATGCCGTCGAACTCGGGGGTGCGGACGCTGCGAACCAGCCCGGCCCGGGTCAATCCGGGCAGGGCGCCGTCATCGGCGTCGAGGGTCTGGGCTTGCCACCGCACTCCCTGAGTCGAACATGTGTTCGATGTAGTGTCAAGCGTGGTCGTGATGTCTTGCTGACGAGCTGCCGCGGAAAACCAGACTGGACGGCCGCATTTTAGTCGCTGCGCGCGTAAAATTGCTGGTGGCGGACCGTGTGGCCCGGCTTTTGGTGGTATGGGTGTCTCGGTAAGAAGTGTTCGATGGAAAGACCGTTGGTTGCCGCGGCCGTCGCTCAGCTCGTCCTCGGCCTGCTGTTTCCGGGTGCCATCTCGGCTCCCCCGGTGTCCTATGTCGCGATCGGTGACTCCTACACCGCCGCGCCCGGCCTGCTCGATCCCACTCCCGGTAGCCCGCCGCTGTGCACGCGATCGGCGCAGAACTATCCGCATCGGCTGGCCGCGGCGACCGGGTGGGAACTCACCGATGTCAGCTGCGCCTCGGCGGCGACCGCGCATATGAGCACCGCCCAATATGCCGATCAGCCACCGCAATTCGACGCGCTGTCGCCGCGGACCGGGGTCGTCACCTATCAGATCGGTGGTAACGACGGCAATCTGTTCCAGACCATGGTCATCGAGTGCGTAACGCTCAATCTCGGTAATGCCGCCGGCGTCGGCACACCGTGTCGCGACACCTGGGGATCGCGGTTCAGCGACGACATCGCCGCCTACGAGCCCGGGATGGGTGCGGCCATCGGGCGCATCGGGACGCTCGCGCCGAACGCGCGCGTGTATGTCGTCGGATATCCGGCGGTGCTGCCGGAATCGGGCAGCTGCTATCCGCAGGTTCCGCTCAGCCCCGGCGATATCGCCTACGCGCGCGATGTCGAGAAAGAGCTCAATACCGCGTTGCGGCGACAGGCCGAAGTCAACGGCGTGAGCTACATCGACATCTACACCCCGAGCATCGGGCACGACGCCTGCCGCGACCTCGCGACCCGGTGGGTCGAGCCGCCGGTGCCCGGCCAGCTCAACGCGACACCGGTGCACCCCAACGCCGCCGGACAGCAGGCGACGGCGGACATCATCCGTGCGGTCGTGGCGGAGTAGGGGTGCGTGGGGTCAGACGCTGCGCGGTGCGCGCAGGAAGTCGACCAGGTCGGCGACGGTCTCCTCGGTCGGGCGCGGCCGGTAGCCGAGCTCGCGTTCGGCCTTGCCGTGGTCGACGATCGGCGCCGAGAGCAGCGCGCCGAGTGCCGCCTTGGACAGGATGTCGGAGCCGAGCCGCCTGCTGATCGGCTCGACCACCGGCAGGACGGCGCCGAGCGCCTTCGCCGGAATCGCGAAACGCGGGCCCTTGGCGCCGGTGCGCGCCGCGGCCATCCGGCACAGATCGATCAACTCGGTCATGTACCCGCCGAGCAGGTAGTTCTCGCCCGTGCGGCCCTTCTCGCCCGCGAGGATCAGGCCGCTGGCGACGTCGCGCACGTCGACCAGGTCGAAACCGCCGCCGATCATGACGGGCACCCGGCCGCGCATCGCGTCGGCGGTGACGCGATTGAGCCGGGACAGCTGCTTCGGGTTGTCGATCGGGCCGTACACGCCGGTCGGGTTGACGATCACCGCGTCGAGGCCGCGCTCGATCACCGGGCGCAGCGCCTGCTCGCCCGCCCATTTGGACCGGTCGTACACCGGCAGGCCCGGGTCGACGGAGCGGCCCGTGGTCTCGTCGATATGCCCGCCGGCGCGGTACTGGTCGAAGGCGTGGATGGAGCTGGTGTGCACGAACCGGCGTACGCCGACCTCGAGTGCCGCCTCCGCGGTGACCCGCACGCCTTCGGTGTTGACCCGCCACGCCAGATCGTTCTTCTCGGCGAGGGTGATCAGCGCGACCAGGTGGTAGACCACCTCGGCGCCCGCCAGCGCCGTGCGCATCGACGCCGGATCGAGCACGTCACCGGAAATCCAGGTGACGGCCGGATCGGACGTGGTCGGTGCGGCGCGATCGATGGCCACCACTTCGTGGCCACGCTCGACGAGCTGCGGGATCAGGTTGGTTCCGAGGTAGCCGGCTGCGCCGGTCACTGCGACCTTCATTTCGCCGAGGATATAGAACATGTTCTAGTTTTGAAAGCGAATCCCGCAGATCGGAGCCGACACGGCTCGATAGAGGCCGGGGTGTTCGGTTATATTTGGCGCACTGCGCCCTCGGGCGGCCGCGACGGGAGTTTCGCAGCCACCGATCGCGGTCTCAGGGCAGGCTTTTCACGACGAGTTGGGGGATTCGCATGACCGATCTCTCGGTGCAAACCGATGCCGTCACCGCGTTCGCGGCGACGAACGCCGCAGTGGCGGGGGATATCGCCGCGGCAGGTATCACCGACGCGGCGGGCAATGTCGCCGCGATGACCCCGGTGTTCGGGCTCATCGGCGCCGACTACCTGGCGATGTTCGCGGCCGCACAGGCCTTGCAGGCCAAGGACATCAACGATCTGTCGGCCAAGTTCTCCAAACTCTCCGACGCCGCGTTCAAGTCCTCGGTGACCTTCGACGCGACCGATGTCGCCAACGCCGCCGACCTGGCGCGTCAGGCCGCCGGGATCGGAGGCATCGCATGAAGCCGCTGAGCGGCGACGCGGGCGTCATCACGCCCGACACCGCCCTGGCCGCCGCCGACGCCGCGACCCAGTCCGCGTTCGGCGCCGTCCCGGTCGACTACAGCGCTCAGGCGATCCTCGACGTCCCGCTGATGCAGCTGCCCGAGGACATCGCGACCAGCGAGGATCCGGTCTTCACCCTCGCGCAGAAGATCACCGAGGAGACCCAGAACGCCGCGGTCTCCCCGGCCGGGCTGTCGGGTCTGTCCGGGCTCGGCACGGGCGGCACCGTCGACGCGCAGGACATCCTGTCCGGTGTCGCCACCGACGCGTCCGCGGCGCTGAGCGGCGTGCAGAGCACGCTCACCCAGGCCGCCGCACCCGCGCTGGCCACCGCGCAGACCGCGTTCGACTCGGCCAAGAGCGCACTCACCGGCACGTCGACCTCCGGCGCGGCGAGCACGGGCAACGGCGCGAGTTCGGCCGCCGCGACCTCGCTGACCGAGGATCCGGTCTCCGCGCTGCTCAACGGGGTGTCGATTCCCGCGCTGCCCGGCATCGACTCGCTGTTCGACCCGATCCTGCAGCTGCTGAGCAGTTTCGGCACCGGCGTGTTCGGCTCGCTCGATCCGACCACGCTGCTGAGCAATTCGTCCACGCTGATCGACTCGGCGATGAGCGTCGCCCAGGGCGGCCTCAAGACCGTCCAGCAGCTGTGGGAGGGCGAGGCCTCCGACGCCGCGACCACCACCAGCCAGCAGGCCCAGGTCGAAGGCCAGGAGACCAGCCAGCGCGGCTTCGACATCTCCGCCCTCACCGAGCAGGCCGCTGCCGTCGTCCAGTCGGGCAATGCGCAGCTGTCGGCGATCGCGACGACCTTCGCCGCGCAGGCCACCGCGCTCGCGCCGACGATCATGCTGCCGCCCACCCAGGCCACGCTGATCGGCCTCGCGACCGAACACCTCGGCTCGGCGGTGACCGTCGTCAACACCACCCGCGGCCAGCTGGCCGGGCACACCGCCGAACTCGGCGGCGTGGTGCAGCAGCTCGTCGGCCAGAGCGGCCTGCCCTCCCCGGAGGAAGTGCTCAGCGCCGCGTCCGAGAACATCGCCGAGCCGCTGCTCACCCAGGCCGAAGAGGCATTGTCGGGCACGGGCGACGACTCCACCGCCGCCGCCAGCGCCTCGCCCACCAGCACCACCCCCACGCCCGGCGCGACCACTCCGTCGGGCCTGGGCTCCGGCGGTACGGGCGGTGGCACCGGTGGGGCGCTCGGTGCGCTCGGCACCGCCCGCGGCGGATCGACCGGCGGCGCCGGTGGAGGCACCCCGAGCACGGGGACCCCGAAAGCCACGACCGCCGTGCCCGGTTCGGCACTGCCCGGCGGTCGCGTCATGACCACCGCGATGGGTGGCACCGGTCTCGGCAACACCACGACCGCGGGCACCAGCGGCTCCGGCTTCATGGGCGGCGGTGGTGGCGCGGGCGCGGGCCAGCGCGGCAACGACGAGGAACACGGCCGCACCGTGCAGCCCTACCAGAGCCGCACCGGCAACGACGACCTCACCGGCCCGCTCGGTGAATCCACGCCGGAGGTCATCGGCGCGGTCCACGAGGACGAACGCGACGCCGACGAAGACCGGTTCTGAGCTCATACGACGCCGCCCCGGACACCATGATCAGGTGTCCGGGGCGGTGTTGTCGTCAGCTCAGCGCTTTTCCTTGAAGGCGTCGACCAGCTTCTTGTAGAGGTCGGTGAAGCGCTTGCGCGCGGCCTGCTGGTCCGGGTTCAGGCCGTTGGCGGAGTCGGGGGAGTAGACGACGAGATGAGCGTCGCCCGCCGGGTCCTCCGGCATCAGATCGATGATCGCGGTGCCCTTGCCCTCGCCGTCCGGTATGCCGAAGTCGACCTCTTTCAGCGCGTTGATCTCGTCACGCGCGGCCGAGATCACGTCCGCGGCCACGGTTCCCGTCACCTGCTTGGCCGCGGTCTCGGGCTTGCGGTCCTTGCTCACCGCGTCCGGGGAATGCACGGCCTTGCCGTCGTCGAAGACCTGGAGCACCGGCCGCAGATCGGTGCGCTGGGTCCAGCCGTCGGGGATCGTGGTCACGCTGATCAGGGGTAGCGGCGCCGGGTCGGCATGGGCGACGGCGCTCGCGCCGGGCAGGGCGAGAGCGCAGACGAGCAATCCGGTCATGGTCAGGCGCATGGGTTCCCCTCGGTCGAAAACGATGTGTCGGTGTCGCGTCGGGGGTCAGCGTAGCCCGGGCGGGTTGTTCAGGTCACTCGCGGAATAGGTATCGCAGGCCTTGACCGAACCGGTCTTGTAGCCGGTGAGGAACCACTTCTGGCGCTGCTCGGACGACCCGTGCGTCCACGATTCGGGGTTGACGCCGCGCCCGGCGGAACGCTGGATGCGGTCGTCGCCGACGGCGTTGGCGGCCGAGAGCGCGTCGCGGATGTCGTTGTCCGACAGCGGCTTCAGGAACGGCTGGGTGCTGCCCGGCGCGGGCTGCTTGTCGGCGAAATGGGCCCAGATGCCCGCGTAGCAGTCGGCCTGCAGCTCGGTGCGCACCGCGCCGGACTTGGCGCCCTGCGGGTCGCGCTGGGCCCGGCCGATGTCGCCGAGCTGGTTCTGGATGTGGTGGCCGACCTCGTGGGCCACCACGTACTCCTGGGCCAGCGGGCCCGCGCTGGCGCCGAACCGGTCGGTGAGATCCTGGAAGAAGGCGGTGTCGAAGTAGGCGGTCTGGTCGGCGGGGCAGTAGAACGGGCCGACGTCGCTGGTGGCATTGCCGCAGCCGGTCGACACGGCGCCGGAGAACAGCACCAGCTCGGGCTCGACGTAGCGTTGACCGGTCTGCTCGGGCAGCTCCTGCGACCACACCCCGTCCAGGCTCTGCGCGGTCGCGACCACCCGGCAGTCGACGTACTTGTTCGCGTCGGCGCCGGTCTTGCAGTGGCTGGGGGTGCCCGCGGTGCCCGGCTGACTCTGCTGGGTGTCCTGCACGCCGGTGAAGTTGCCGAGCACCGACCCGGGATCACCGCCGAGGAGCAGCGTGATCACGAGCAGGATCAGACCGCCCGCGCCGCCGCCGACGGCGAGCTTGCCGCCCATACCGGGCCCGCCGCCCGAGGAAGCCCGGCCGGGATCGATCTCCATACCTTCGTTGAAGGTCATCGCGGTACTCGCCTTCGCTCGTTGTCCAGCTGTCCTGCAGCGCGATTCACCGCAGGCGGACCCCTCGCCCGCGGGCATGCGTCACAAGCTTGACACGGCCGGCCGAGATATCGGTTTTCCCTCGGGGATCGTGTCTCACTACGATGGCAGTGCACCTGGTCTTCTCCGCCGGTGCGACGAGTCGTCGAAAGGAATACCGTGCTGCGCACCCACTTGGCTGGTTCGCTGCGAAGCGAGCACGCCGGTCAGACCGTCACCCTCACCGGCTGGGTGGCCCGGCGTCGTGACCACGGTGGCGTGACCTTCATCGATCTGCGCGACGCCTCCGGTGTCGCGCAGGTGGTTTTCCGCGAGGGCGAAGCTGCCGAACAGGCCCACAAGCTCCGCGCGGAATTCTGTGTGCAGGTCACCGGTGTGGTGGAGCAGCGTCCCGACGGCAACGAGAACCCCGACCTGCCGACCGGCCAGATCGAGGTCAACGTCACCGACCTGGTCGTGCTCAACGAGAGCGCCCCGCTGCCGTTCCAGCTCGACGAGACCCCCGGCGACGAAGCCCGCCTCAAGTACCGCTACCTCGACCTGCGCCGCGAAGGACCCGGCCACGCCATCCGGCTGCGCTCCAAGGTCAACGCCGCCGCCCGCGAGGTGCTGGCCCGCCACGAGTTCATCGAGGTGGAGACCCCCACGCTGACCCGCTCGACCCCCGAGGGCGCCCGCGACTTCCTGGTCCCCGCGCGTCTGCAGCCGGGCAGCTTCTACGCCCTGCCGCAGAGCCCGCAGCTGTTCAAGCAGTTGCTGATGGTCGGCGGCATCGAGCGCTACTTCCAGATCGCGCGCTGCTACCGCGACGAGGACTTCCGCGCCGACCGTCAGCCCGAGTTCACCCAGCTCGACCTCGAGATGAGCTTCGTGCGCCAGGAGGACGTGATCCTGCTGGCCGAGGACATCCTGACCGCGCTGTGGAAGCTGGTCGGGCACGACATCGCGACCCCGATCCCGCACATGACCTACGCGGAGGCGATGCGCCGCTTCGGTTCGGACAAGCCCGATCTGCGCTTCGGTGTCGAGATCACCGAGCTCACCGATTACTTCAAGGACACCCCGTTCCGGGTGTTCCAGTCCGAGTACGTCGGCGCGGTCGTCATGCCGGGCGGCGCGAGCCAGCCGCGGCGTCAGCTCGACGCCTGGCAGGAATGGGCCAAGCAGCGCGGCGCCAAGGGCCTGGCCTACATCCTGATCAACGAGGACGGCACCCTGGGCGGCCCCGTCGCCAAGAACCTGACCGACGCCGAGCGTGAGGGACTGGCCAAGCAGGTCGGCGCCGAGCCGGGCGACTGCGTGTTCTTCGCCGCGGGTGCGGTCAAGTCGAGCCGGGCCCTGCTCGGCGCCGCGCGCGGCGAGATCGCCCGCAAGTGCGACCTCATCGACCCGAACGCCTGGGCCTTCGTCTGGATCGTCGACGCCCCGATGTTCGAGCCCACCGCCGAGGCGACCGCCAGCGGTGACGTCGCGCTGGGCTACTCGGCCTGGACCGCGGTGCACCACGCGTTCACCTCGCCCAAGCCCGAGTCGATCGACACCTTCGACACCGACCCGGGTTCGGCGCTTGCCTACGCCTACGACATCGTCTGCAACGGCAACGAGATCGGTGGCGGTTCCATTCGTATCCACCGCCGCGACGTGCAGGAACGCGTGTTCAAGGTGATGGGCATCGGCCACGACGAGGCGCAGGAGAAGTTCGGCTTCCTGCTCGACGCCTTCGCCTACGGCGCCCCGCCGCACGGCGGCCTCGCCTTCGGCTGGGACCGCATCACCGCGCTGCTGGCGGGCGAGGACTCGATCCGCGAGGTGATCGCGTTCCCGAAGACCGGTGGCGGCGTCGACCCGCTCACCGACGCGCCCGCGCCGATCACCGCGCAGCAGCGCAAGGAAGCGGGCATCGACGCCAAGCCCGAGGTCAAGGGCGACGGCAAGGCCGCCGCTGACGCGCCGAAAGCCGTTGCCGCCGAGAAATAGCGGTCGCCGATCGTAGCCGGTACCTTCTGGTCAGTTCTCGTGTCGCCCTCGGCGGCACCGACCAGAAGGGCCACCGGTGCTGCATCTGCGTGTGATCAGTCCGCCCGAGCAGACCGACGCCCTCGTGCGGGCGCTCGAAGCCGACGCGGGGGTCACCCATCTGACGGTCGCGCGCGGGATCGCCGTGGAACCACACGGCGATCTCGTGCAGGCCGACGTGGCGCGCGAGGCCGCCAACAAGGTTCTCGCCGACGTCAAGGCCCTCGGGATCGAGCAGACCGGTGGCATCACGCTCGGACCCGTCGAAGTGGTGCTCTCCGATGCCGCCGACCGGGCGATCAGGGCCGCGCCCGGTGACCCGAGCGAAGCCGTGGTCTGGGAGCAGCTGATCGAGGAGACCCACGAGGAGTCCTCGCTCAACGCCACCTTCGTCGCGTTCCTGACCATCGCCTGCCTGCTGGCCTCGGTCGGTGTGGCGACGAACTCCCCGGTCACCATCGTCGGCGCGATGGTGGTCGGCCCCGAGTTCGGTCCGCTGGCGGCGCTGTCGGTGGCGCTGGTGCGCCGCAACTGGCGGCTGGCGCGGCGCTCGGTGATCGCGCTGGCCGTGGCCTTCCCGGCGGCGATGGTGATCACGCTGGCCGCGACCCTGCTGTGGGAGCAGCTCGGCTGGATCACCACCGAAGGCGTCGTCGGCGCCCACGATGTGGACTTCATCTACCAGGTCGGGCCGTTCTCGCTGGTCGTGGCGATCCTGGCCGGCGCGGCGGGCATGCTGTCGCTGGTGACGGCGAAATCGGCGGCCCTGATCGGCGTGTTCATCTCCGTCACCACGGTGCCCGCCGCCGGGTACGCGGTGGTGGCGGCGACCATCGGCCAGTGGCAGCGCGCGTTCGAGTCGGCGGGTCAGCTGGCGGTGAACCTGCTCGGCATCGTCGTCGCCGGCGTCCTCGTGCTCGAGCTGCGGCCGCGCGCGGGCGACGAGGAAGGTCCGGTCGGCCGGTTCAAGCGGGCCATCGGGATGCGCACCCCGCTCGAGCACTGAACCCCGGGTTCAGACCCGGGCGACCGGCCCCGCGGTGAGCATCCGGTAGGCGTAGGTCACCGCGATCGCGCACACCGGACCGGCGACGAACAGGCCGAGCCCGCACAGCGCCGCGCCGACGAGGGTGACCAGCGTGACCGTCAGCGCGAGCAGCAGCGAGGCCCACACATTGGCCAGCACCAGCACCGCGCTCGCCTTGATCGCCTCCAGCGGACCGTAGTCCTGATCGATGACGAAGTGCAGCGAGAACATGCACAGGAATCCGACGACCAGGCCCGGCAGCAGGCACAGCGACGAGGCGAGCAGGGTCGCGGCGAAGGCCAGCAGGGCCGTCAGCAAGACATTGCCCGCGTTCACGAATCGGAAGAACGATCCGAAAGCCGGTGGGTAACCGTCGGTTTCGTAGAGCGCGCCGCGGATCATCACCGCCTGCAGCAGCCACAGCGACACCGCGACCGTCAGGAACAGGAACAGCACGGTGAACAGCGAGGTGGGATCGAAAATCTGGACGATCGCGAGGACAGCTAGATAGATGAGCACCCCGACCGCGGTGACGCCGAGCCACGGACCCGGATTGGTGCGGAACCGCTCCCAGCCGTAGCTCAGCGAGCGGCCGACATCGAGCGCTTGTGTTCCCGAATGGTAGTAACCCGGCGTCTGCCCGCCGCCGATGGCCGACACGCCGGGCGCGGGGGCGGCGGCGTACCCGAGGTTGTCCGGTCTCGCCTGCGGCGCGGCGTAGCCGGGACCGGTGCCCGCGGGCCCGTACTGTGGTGCGGCGGGACCCGGACCGGCAATCGGCGGTGCGGGCTCGAGCGGTTCCTCGCCGTACTGCGCGGCGCCGGGGCCTTCGAATTGCGGATAGCCTGCGCCACCGGCCATTCCATGCCTGCTCGGCCCGGAACCGGACGTGGGCGGCTGACCCTGGCCCTCGTGGCGGCCGGTGTCCTCGGCGAACTGTCCGCCACCGCCGGATCGCGGCGGTCCACCCGGTGAATCGCTCGATGCGGCGTACGGTGTGTCGGTCACTGTGGTAGACCTTTCGACTCAACCGGTTTGCGGTGTGGCGCACAGCAGTTGACGTTGAGAAAACCCGACGACAGTCGGGTGTGTCAAGCGAACAGTCACACTCGCGCAACCTCGGTGCCAACACGCCGGGCGACGCGGAAAGGTTGTGTAACCGCTCGCTAGAAGTGACCAGGTACGAGTAGCTTGAGAGGCGATGACCGCACTATTGGCCGAACGCGCCGCCGACGTCGTGTCCGCAGCACAACAGTTGCTCACAAAGCGAATGGGTGCTCCGGTGAAGCTGAGCGATCCGATGGAGCTCAGTGGCAGTGGTAGGACGACAGTCCTACGCGTGCGTGTTGCGGAAAACGCTTTCTCGTTGCCGCGCACGCTGATCGTGAAGCAGGTGCGCGGTTCCGCTCAGGACCGCAGCACCGGTGGCATGGCGCCCGGAGTCACCAACATCGACGCGGCATTCCTGCGCGAGGCGGTGTCCTACCAGTTCACCACCGCGCTGAGCCGCGAACAGCGCCCCGGTGCCTACCTGATCGCGCACAGCGTGCCCGACCGGCTCCTCGTGCTGTCCGATCTGGGCGACAACGCGTTGCTCACCTCCGTCCTGCAGACCCGCACCGAGCCGGGCACCCGCAACGCGCTGATGGCCTTCGCGCAGGCGCTGGGCCGGATGCACGCCGCCACCGTCGGCCGGGAGCCGGACTTCGTCGCCCTGATGCGCCGGGTCGACTCGGTGCATCGCGTCGACGGGATCGCCCAGCAGGCCCAGGCCGCGATCGCCGACGTCCCCGGGCTGCTCGAGGCCGAACTCGGCATCGAGGTGCCCGGCGAGATCGCCGAGCGCATCGTGCACGGCAATCGCCTGTTCACCGGCGGCCGGTATCGCGCGTTCAGCCCGTCGGATCTGTGCCCCGACAACGTGATCATGAACGACGAAGGCGCCCGGTTCCTCGACTACGAGTGGGGTGGTTTCCGCGACGCCACCCTCGACATCGCCTACGCGCTCGTGTCGTTCCCTGGCTGCCTCTGCGATTTCGAGCTCTCGCGCGGCCGCGCCAGGGAAATGGTCGAGGCCTGGCGCTCGGTCGTGGTCGGGGTGTGGCCGTCGCTGGCCGACGACACCGTACTGGCCGAGCGGATCCTCGAGGCGCGCCTGATCTGGGTGTGGCTGTCCACCTACTGGTTCCTGCCCGCCGATCACACCCGCATCGCCACCGCGCGCGAACACGGGCTGTCCGTGCCGCGCTCGGAAGCCCTGATCAACCGCTGGTCGGCGCTGGCCGAGGACGCGCGGGTGACCGGCGACGACGCGGTCGGCGACTTCGCCGAGCAGGTGTCGGCGATGCTGGAAGAGCGCTGGGCGGAGTAACCGAGCCATACGAACGCAGGGGGGTTGCGTGTTTCGAGCTATGGCGCGATGTCTGAACCCGACGTAGCTTCGCAAGGATTTCCCATGGACGACCGACGCAATGGCTGACGCTCGGCATGCAAGTAATGCCGCTCTTCTTTCTTGCTGGCGGATTCACCGCAGCCCATTCGTGAACCAGGCGGAAGCGCGAATCCGCGGAGTGGGCGCACAGCCGGGCGCTTCGCCTGCTCCTGCCCACTGCCGTGTATGTCGGCATCGCGGTCCCGATTCTCGCTCTTGCCGGCGCGCTCGGGCTGAGCACCGACATTCGCGGAGCTGTCGGCTGGTTGCCGGCGTTGCATTTCTGGTTTCTGCCGGTCTATCTGATCGTCTCCACCTTGACGCCGTGGCTGTTCGCCGTGCACACCCGATGGGGTTTGTCGCTGCCGATCGTGCTCGGTGGTGCCGGGGCCGCGATCGACTATCGTCCTGGCAGGCTGGATGACAGCGTTCCTGCCGCTGTGTTTCTGGACGTTTTCCGGGCTGGGGTATCGAAGCGTTCTGAATTGGCCGGCGTTGCTCATGTTCGCTGCGGGAACGGTGATCCTGGTCCGATTGTCGATTCAGTCCGGCGCTGCCGACTAGTTTCCGCGGCGGCGTGCTCAGGGCACCGGGGTCGGCCTCGGTTCGACGCGCCCACCCGCCGGGACGGCGAACGACGCGCCGTGCCGCACGCCGGTCGCCGGGTCGGTGACGTCGGCGACGTAGAACCAGTCCATCTGCGCCTGTGCCGGGGTCACCTCGAGCACGCCGAAACCGTGCGAGTCGAGTTCGGTGTAGCGCAGGTGGTGATTGGCCGCCTTGATGGCCTCTTCGGCCGGGACCGACGCGGTGCGCGGCGGCATCTTCAGCAGATCGCCGACGCTGGCGGAGGTGACCGACGGGATGACGAACTCCGCGCCGACCGTCGGCCCGCCCGGGTAGTTCGCGGCGTCCAGCGGCAGATCGGCAGCCCAGGAGGTGTGGATGTCGCCGGTGAGGAACACGACGTCGCCCACCTTGTTGTCGGCGATGGTCCGGAACAGGGTGCGCCGGTCGGCGGTGTAGCCGTCCCACTGGTCGCCGTTGACGGTCAGGCCGCCCTGCGGCACGCCGAGCGCCTCGGTGATCGCCTGGGTGGTCGCCGGTTCCAGCGGCGGGAACACCAGGGGCGCGACCATCACCGAGTTGCCGATCAGCTTCCACCGCGCGGGGGAGGAGGTCAGACCAGCGGTCAGCCAGTCCATCTGGGCGCGGCCGGTGATGGTGCGGGCCGGGTCGTCGGCGTGGCGCCAGCCCGCGCCGGGGCCCGCCTCGTGGTCGCGGTAGCTGCGCAGATCGAGCATCGACAGTTCGGCGAGGGTGCCGAACCGCAGTCTGCGGTAGATCTGCACCTCGGTGCCGGTGCGGGCGGCGCGCACCGGCATCCACTCCAGGTAGGCCTGCGCGGAGGCGGCGCGGCGGGCGCTCCACGGACCGTGCACGGCGGGGTCGTGGTTCTCCGAGCCCTCGCGCCAGGAGTTGTCGGCCGACTCGTGGTCGTCCCAGGTGCAGATGAACGGCACCGACGCGTGCAGCGCCATCAGGTCGGGGTCGGTCTTGTACTGGCCGTGCCGGGTGCGGTAGTCGGTCAGGCTGACGATCTCGGCGGCCGGATCGTGCGCGCGCACCGCGCCGCTGCGTCCGGTGTACTTGCCGCGGCCGTACTCGTAGATGTAGTCACCCAGGTGCACGACCGCGTCCAGATCGGTGCGGGCGGCCAGGTGCCGGTAGGAGCCGAACCAGCCTGCTTCCCAGTTGGAGCAGGAGACCAGGCCCAGGCGCAGGCGCTCGACGTCGCTGTCGTTCGCGGGCGCGGTCCGGGTGCGGCCGATCGGGGACGTCTCGCCGAGGGCGGTGAAGCGGTAGAAGTAGTCGGTGGCGGGCGCAAGGCCGGTCGCGTCGACCTTCACGGTGTGGTCGCTGTCGGCGGTGGTGGTCACCGTGCCCGAGGCGGCGATGCCGGCGAAGGACTCGTTCGCGGAGATCTCCCAGCGGACCGTCGCGGGCGCGCCCAGGCCGGAGCCCGGGGTGGCCTCGTCGGTGACGCTGACGCGGGTCCACAGGATCACCGCGCCGGGCAGCGGGTCACCGGAGGCGACACCGTGCCGGAACACCGCACTCGCCGCATGCGCCGTCGCGGTACTCAGCACCAGCACCGCGGCCGCGGCCGCCGCCGTCCCGCCGGTGAACAGGGTGCGCCGGGCGAACTGCCCTGTCGCGGAGGAGATGACGGCGTTGTTTTCGACCACGAGGAGCGATCTCATCCCACGGACCGGCTTACGCGCAAGTCCTGTTCGTAAAGTTGGTCAATCGTTCAACGTCGCGTCGGGCCGCCTCCGCCGCCGCGAACCTGTCCGACCGCGTCGGTACCCTGCTGAACGTGAGCGAGAGCCTGTTCGACGTGCCCGGAGAACACGCCGCGCCCGAGCACGGTCTCGACGCGGTGGTCCGGCGTGACCCCGGTGCGCCGCTGGCGGTCCGGATGCGGCCGCAGTCGCTCGACGAGGTGATCGGCCAGCAGCATCTGCTCGGTCCCGGCTCGCCGTTGCGCCGCCTGGTCGAGGGTTCGGGCGCGGCGTCGGTGCTGCTCTACGGCCCGCCGGGCACCGGCAAGACCACCCTGGCCTCGCTGCTGTCGCAGGCCACCGGCCGCCGGTTCGAGGCGCTGTCGGCGCTGTCGGCGGGTGTCAAGGAAGTCCGTGCCGTCATCGATGTGGCGCGCCGCAGGCTGTCGGTCGGGGAGCAGACCGTCCTGTTCATCGACGAGGTGCACCGGTTCTCCAAGACCCAGCAGGACGCGCTGCTGGCCGCGGTCGAGAACCGGATCGTGCTGCTCGTCGGCGCGACCACGGAGAACCCGTCGTTCTCGGTGGTGTCGCCGCTGCTGTCGCGCTCACTGGTACTGCAACTGCAGTCGCTCACGCCCGCGGACATCCGGCAGGTCCTCGATCGCGCGATCGCCGACCCGCGCGGGCTCGACGGGCAGTACACGGTGTCCGACGACGCGCTCGACCACATCGTCCGGATCGCCGGCGGTGACGCGCGTCGCGCGCTGACCGCGCTGGAGGCGTCGGCCGAGTCGTCCCTCGACGGCCTCGTCGACGTGGAACTGGTCGAGGCCAGCGTCGACAAGGCCGCCGTCCGCTACGACCGCGCGGGCGATCAGCACTACGACGTGATCAGCGCCTTCATCAAGTCCATCCGCGGCTCCGACGTCGACGCCGCCCTGCACTACCTGGCGCGCATGCTCACCGCGGGCGAGGACCCCCGCTTCATCGCCCGCCGCCTGATGATCCACGCCAGCGAGGACATCGGCATGGCCGACCCGATGGCCCTGCAGACCGCCACCGCCGCCGCCCAGGTGGTGCAGCTGGTCGGCCTGCCCGAGGCCAAGCTGGCCCTGGCCCAGGCCACCATCCACCTCGCCACCGCGCCCAAGTCCGGCGCGGTGACCTCGGCGCTGGGCGCCGCCATGGCCGACATCGCCGCGGGCAAGGCGGGCGCGGTACCCCCGCATCTGCGCGACGGCCACTACGCGGGTGCCGCCGCCCTCGGCAACGCGCAGGGCTACAGATTCCCGCACAACGCCCGCGAGGGTGTCCTCGCCCAGCAGTACCCGCCCGACGACCTGGTCGGCACCGACTACTACCAGCCGACCGACCACGGCTTCGAGCGCGAGGTCGGCGGCAGGCTCGGCAAACTGCGCCGCATCATCCGCGGGAAGTAGCCCCGCGCGCAGTGTCGCCGAGACCACGGACTCCGGCGGAAAACAGGTGGAATGCAGGCGGTAAGCTGGACTGCTGTGCAGACCCACGAGATTAGACGGCGTTTCCTGGACCATTTCGTCCGTGCCGGACACACCGAGGTGCCCAGTGCCTCGCTGATCCTGGCCGACCCCAACCTGCTGTTCGTCAACGCAGGCATGGTCCAGTTCAAGCCGTATTTCCTGGGGCAGGAGGCGCCGCCGTATTCGCGCGCCACGAGCGTGCAGAAGTGCGTGCGCACCGGTGATATCGACGAGGTCGGCGTCACCACTCGCCACAACACGTTCTTCCAGATGGCGGGCAACTTCTCCTTCGGCGACTACTTCAAGGAGGGTGCCATCACCCTCGCCTGGGAGCTGATCTCCAAGTCCCAGGAGGAGGGCGGCTTCGGTTTCGATCCCGAACGCATCTGGGTGACCGCCTACGAGTCGGACCCGGAGGCCGCGGAGATCTGGCATCGCGTCGCCGGAATCCCGAAGGAGCGGATCCAGTTCCGCGACGGCAAGGACAACTACTGGGACATGGGCGTGCCCGGTCCCGGTGGCCCCTGCTCGGAGATCTACTACGACCGCGGCCCCGCCTACGGCAAGGAAGGCGGCCCGGTCGCCGACGAGGATCGCTACCTCGAGATCTGGAACCTGGTCTTCATGCAGGACATCCGCGGTGAGCTGAGCCCCAAGCTGGGTCACCCGCCGGTCGGTTCGCTGCCGAGGAAGAACATCGACACCGGGATGGGTGTCGAGCGCGTCGCCATGCTCCTGCAGGGTGTGGAGAACGTCTACGAGACCGATCTGCTGCGCCCGATCATCGACAAGGCCGAGGAGCTGACCGGCCGTTCCTACGGCGTCGAGCACGCCGACGACGTGCGTTTCCGCGTCATCGCCGACCACGTCCGCAGCTCGGCGATGCTGATCGCCGACGGCGTGAACCCCGGCAACGACGGCCGTGGCTACGTGCTGCGCCGCCTGCTGCGCCGCATCGTGCGCTCGGCCCGCCTGCTCGGCGCCGAGAAGCCGGTGATGGCCGAGCTGATGAAGGTCGTCTCCGACCTGATGTCGCCGTCGTACCCGGAACTCGGCACCGACTTCGCCCGCATCGACACCGTCGCGGTGGGCGAGGAGACCGCCTTCCTGAAGACCCTGAACACCGGTGAGACCCTCTTCGACAACGCCGCCACCGCGGTGAAGTCCAAGGGCGGCAAGCAGATCACCGGTTCGGACGCCTTCGCGCTGCACGACACCTACGGCTTCCCGATCGACCTCACCCTCGAAATGGCCGCCGAGGCGGGCCTCTCGGTGGACGAGGAGGGCTTCCGCTCGCTCATGGCCGAGCAGCGCAAGCGCGCCAAGGACGACGCCCAGGCCCGCAAGCACGCGCACGCCGACCTGACCGTCTACAAGGAACTGGTCGACCGCGGCGCCACCGAGTTCACCGGCTTCGACGAGCTCACCTCCGAGGCGAAGGTGCTGGCCCTGATCGCCGACGGCGTGCGGGTGCCCGCCGCCCAGGCCGGTGCCGATATCGAGGTCATCCTCGACCGCAGCCCGATGTACGCCGAGTCCGGCGGCCAGATCGCCGACCGCGGCACCATCACCGCCTCCGGTCTGAAGCTGCGCATCAACGACGTGCAGAAGATCGCCAAGAAGCTGTGGGTGCACAAGGCCACCGTCGAGCAGGGCCAGATCACCGAGGGCGATGTCGTGCTCGCGCAGGCCGATCCGGCGTGGCGCAAGGGCGCCACCCAGGGCCACTCCGGCACGCACATGGTCCATGCGGCGCTGCGTCAGGTGCTCGGTCCCAACGCTGTGCAGGCAGGCTCGCTGAACAAGCCGGGCTACCTGCGTTTCGACTTCAACTGGCAGGGTGCGCTGACCGACCAGCAGAAGGCCGACATCGAGGCCGTCTCCAATGACGCCGTCGGTGCGAACTTCCCGGTGAACACCTTCGTCACCGACCTGCCCAACGCCAAGAAGATGGGTGCGATGGCCCTCTTCGGCGAGAACTACGGCGACGAGGTGCGCGTCGTGGAGATCGGCGGCCCGTTCTCGATGGAGCTGTGTGGCGGCACGCACGTCGAGCACTCCTCGCAGATCGGCCCGATCACCGTGCTCGGTGAGTCCTCGGTCGGTTCGGGTGTGCGGCGCGTCGAGGCCTTCGTCGGCCTGGACTCCTACCGGTACCTGGCCAAGGAGCGCGCGCTGCTGGCCGGTGTCGCGTCCTCGCTGAAGGTGCCCTCGGACGAGGTGCCCGGCCGGGTCGAGCAGCTCGTGGAGCGGCTCAAGGTGGCCGAGAAGGAACTCGAGCGCACCAAGATCGCCGCGGTGCTGTCCTCGGCGGGCACGTTCGTCGAGCAGGCCGAGCGGATCGGCTCGCTGCTGCTGGTCGCCGCCGCGGCGCCCGCGGGCGTCGCCGCGGGCGACCTGCGCACCCTGGCCACCGACATCCGTGGCCGGTTCGGCAGCGATCCCGCGGTGGTCGTGCTGCTCGGCAACACCGAGGGCAAGGCGCCGTTCGTGGTGTCGGTCAACAAGGCGGCCCAGGATCTCGGGATCAAGGCAGGCGATCTGGTCGCGAGCTTCGGCCCGAGCATCGCCGGTCGCGGTGGTGGCAAGCCGGAGATGGCGCAGGGCTCGGGTTCGGATCCGTCGGGTATCCCGGCCGGTCTGGCCGCGGTCCGTGCCCGGGTGGCCGAACTCGCCGGCTGATGTCCGCCACTGCTGGTCCGGCGGAACAGGACCCGGCCGACCGCCCGGACGCGGCGACCGACCCCGGACGGGGCCGCCGCATCGCCATCGATGTCGGCAGCGTCCGGATCGGGGTCGCCTCCAGCGACCCCGACGGCATCCTCGCGACTCCGGTGGAGACCGTGCCGCGCGCCAAACCGGCGAAATCCGGCGGGCGCGCGGCCGGTCCACCCGCCGACATCAAAAGAATTGCCGACATTGTGCGGGAGTACGAAGCCGTCGAGGTGGTCATCGGGCTCCCGCGCACGTTGCGCGGTGAAAACGGCACCGCGGCCACCATCGCGCGCAAGTTTGCCCGAGAGTTGCGCCGGGTGATCGACCCGATTCCGATACGCCTTTCCGACGAACGTTTGACTACGGTATCTGCTGCACGTGCGCTGCGCGACAGCGGAGTTCGCGCACGTGGCCAGCGGCAGGTGATCGACCAGGCAGCAGCCGTGTCGATTCTGCAAGGATGGTTGGACGAGCGGAGTTCGGTGTTGAAGGACGCAGCAGACACGGCAAGCGTGGTCGGAGATGATGCATGACCGACCGATGGGCCAGGGCCGAGGAACGCTACCGGGCGCGGGAAGCTGATCGGCGCTACCCCCGGCGCGACGACTGGGGTCTGGACGCCCGCACGGCCCGCGACGAGCCGCCCGCGGCCGAGCCCCCCGGCTGGGACGACGATGACGGCACCGATGTCATCCCGCGCTACGAGGACGAGGTCTACGACGACGAGCCCGAGCCCGAGCCGGAACCCGAACCGGCCGCAGCGCCCCGTCGCGTCGGCCAGCGGCCGCCCGCGGGCGGGGCAGGCGCGGCCGGACGGGCCAAAGCCGAGCGTGGGCGCGGCAAAGAGGCCTCGGGCCGTGGCAAGGCGCCGTCGGGGCGGAGCAAGCGATCGCGGATCGCCTCGCGCAAGGCGGCCGAGCGTAAACGTCGCCGCCGCAACCTCTGGGTCGTCGGCGCGGTCCTCGTCGTGTTGTTCGTCTCCGCCGCCGGTTTCGCCGGCTACAAGCTGATGAGCAGTTTCGCCCCGCCCGCGGATTTCGCCGGTCCGCCCGGTGCGCTCGTCGTTGTCCAGGTGCATTCCGGTGACACCGCGACGCAGATCGCCGGTGCCATGCACGAGCGCGGCGTGGTCGCCAGCCGCGAAGCCTTCTACGAAGCGGCCGTACGGAACTCGGGCATGAACAGCGTGCAGCCGGGGTACTACGCGGTCGGCGTGAACAGCCCGGCCGCCGCCGCCGTCACGACGCTGGTCGGCGGGAAGTCGCGAGTCGGCAACGTGACCGTCTCCGAGGGCCGGTTGCTGCACGACAAGCACGACGCGAGCACCGGTGGGCGATACGACGGCATCTACCGCAAGGTCGCGCAGGCCAGCTGCTACGGCGCCGACCAGAAGAAATGCGTGACCTACGAACAGCTCGACGCCGCGGGCGCGAGTGCGGACCTGGCCGGACTAGGCGTGCCCGAATGGGCGATGAAGGGCGTGCGGGAATCCCCGGACCGGTCCAGGCAGCTGGAAGGTCTGATCGCGGCGGGCACGTGGGATTTCGATCCGAGCGGGACACCGCAGCAGATCTTGCGGCAGTTGGTGACCGCGAGTGTGCAGCGCTACGAGTCGACCGGACTGCTGCAGTCGGGTCTCACCACGAGCCTGACACCGTACGAGACCCTGGTCGCCGCCTCCCTGGTGGAGCGTGAGGCTAAACCGCAGGACATGAGCAAAGTGGCCCGGGTGATCGTGAATCGGCTGAAGGTCGACCAGATGCTGCAGTTCGACTCGACGGTGAACTACACCCTGGACACCACCGAGGTGGCCACCACCAACGCCGATCGTGCCCGGGAAACCGCGTGGAACACCTATGCGATGCAGGGCTTGCCCGTGACTCCGATCGCGGCCCCGTCGCTGGACGCGTTGCGGGCCATGGAGAATCCGGCGCCGGGGGAGTGGCTGTACTTCGTCACCGTCGACAAGGAGGGCACCACCCTGTTCACCGACAGCTATCAGGAACACCTGCGGCTGGTCACCCAGGCGCAGCGCAGCGGCATCCTCGACAGCTCCCGGCCCTACGGTGGCTGAGCTTCGCAAGGCGGCGGTGCTCGGCAAGCCGATCGCGCACTCGCGTTCGCCCCAGCTGCACCTGGCCGCCTACCGCGCGCTCGGCCTCGACTGGACCTACGAGCGGATCGAATGCGGTGCCGCGCGGCTGCCCGGGCTCGTCGGCGGCCTCGGCCCGGAATGGGTCGGGCTCTCGGTGACCATGCCGGGTAAGGAAGCGGCGCTGGCCTTCGCCGACGAGCGCACCGAGCGGGCCGTGCTGGTCGGCTCGGCCAACACCCTGGTCCGCACCGAGACCGGGTGGCGGGCGGACTGCACCGACGTCGACGGCGTGTTCGGCGCCCTGCGCGGCGGCGGCGTCGAGGCGATCGACGAGGCCGTGGTGCTCGGTGCGGGCGGTACGGCACGGCCCGCGCTGCTCGCGCTGTCGGAACTGGGCGCGAAGTCGGTCACCGTGATCGCGCGCGATGCCGGTCGGGCCCGCAGCGCGGTGGAGCTGGCCGAGCGGCTCGGCATGCGGCCATCGGTCGTGCCGCTCGACGCGGAGCGGGTGCGCGCGGTGTGTGCGTCGGCAGGGGCCGTGGTCAGTACCGTGCCCGCCGAGGCGGCCGCGACGATCGCCGAGGCCGTTGCCGTCGCGCCGGTCGTCCTCGACGCGATCTACAACCCCTGGCCGACCCCGCTGGCCGCCGCGGTCGAGGCGGCCGGGCACACGGTCGTCAGCGGCCTGCAGATGCTGCTGAACCAGGCCTACGGTCAGGTCGAGCAGTTCACCGGCCTGCCGGCGCCGCGCGCGGAGATGGCCGCGGCGCTCGCGAGTACCTGATCCGCGGAATTGATACCTGTTCTAGTTTTTACGGGTTAAGGTGTTGCTCATGACCGCTTGGGTGTTGCGAGCCACCGTTCTCGGCGCGTTGGTCGTCGCCTTACGGCTGCTGCTCGGATTCGCGATGGCGTTCGCGCCGACCTACGGCACCGTGTGGCGTATGGCCTGCCTCGTGGTGCTCGTGGCCGTCGTCGTCGCCTGGGGCGTGCGCGACGGCCGTTCGGGCACTGCCGCCGATCTCACCGTGCGCTGGCTGTCCGCGGGCGCCGTCGCCGGTCTCGCCAGCGGCGCGGTGTGCTGGGTGCTCGATCAGCTGCCGAGGATCGAACTCGGCGATTCCGGGGCGCTGTTCGAACTGACATCCGCCGCGGCGTTCATCATGCTGCTGATCTTCTTGCCCGCGCTGGCCGGTGTCGCGTTCGGTCACCGCCGCGGGCGGCGCGCCACCGAATCCGCTGCTCCCGTCACCGAACCGGAGTTCGCGCCCGCTACCTGAGACTCGGGGTGATCGTGCCCGGCAGGTTTTCCTGCCGGGCACGACCCGTCTCAGAGCAGGATGGGACCGCCGGTGGAGCCTTCGCGGGCGATCGCCGAGTAGGCCGCCGCCAGCAGCGACGGATCCGGTCCTTCGAGGCGGCCGGGCTTGGCCAGGCCGTCGAGCACCACGAAACGCAGCACTCCGGAGCGGGTCTTCTTGTCGGTCTGCATCGCGTCCATCAGCTGTGGCAGCGCGTCACCGTCGTAGGTGACCGGCAGGCCGACGCTCTCCAGGATGGTGCGGTGCCGGTCGGCGGTGGCGTCGTCGAGGCGACCCGCCAGCCTGCCCAGCTCGGCCGCGAAGACCAGGCCGACGGACACGGCGGCGCCGTGGCGCCAGCGGTAGCGCTCGCGGCGCTCCACGGCGTGGCCCAGGGTGTGCCCGTAGTTCAGGATCTCGCGCAGGCTCGACTCCTTGAGGTCGGCCGCGACGACGTCGGCCTTGACCTGGATGGCCCGCCGGATCAGTTCGGGCAGCACGTCACCGGTGGGGTCGAGAGCGGCCTCCGGGTCGGCTTCGATGAGGTCCAGGATCACCGGGTCGGCGATGAAACCGGCCTTGATGATCTCGGCCATGCCCGCCACGATCTCGTTGCGGGGGACCGTCTCCAGGGTGGCGAGGTCGACCAGCACGGCGCTCGGCTCGTGGAAGCTGCCGACGAGGTTCTTGCCCGCCTCGGTGTTGATGCCGGTCTTACCGCCGACCGCCGCGTCGACCATCGCCAGCAGCGTGGTCGGCACGTGCACGATGCGCACGCCGCGCATCCAGGTGGCGGCCACGAAGCCGGCCAGGTCGGTGGCCGCGCCGCCGCCGAGGCTCACGATGGCGTCGTTGCGGGTCAGCCCGATCCGGCCGAGCACCTCCCAGCAGAACCCGGCCACGGCCAGGTCCTTGCCGTCCTCGGCGTCGGGGATCTCGATGCGGTGCGCGTCGATCCCGGTGTCGGCCAGCGCTTTCCGCACCACCTCGGCGGTTTCGGCCAGCGGTGGCTGATGGAAGATCGCCACGGTCCGCACGGCGTTGCCCGCGGTGACCGCCTCGACGAGGTCGCCGAGCAGCCCGCGGCCGATGATCACCGGGTACGGGTCGGCGGTGCGGACCTGGATGGTGGTCGGCTCTGTCACGTGCGCTGCTCCGATTCTTTCTGGTCGTTGTTCTTGCGTCTGCCGCCGCGTCGCCGCGGCCTGTTGCGTCGCGTGCGATCGCCCTGCGCCGCCTCGCCGGACTGGCCCGCTCCGGTCCGCTGCCCGGTCGGCGCCGGTGCGCCGGTGCGCTGGCCCGCCGGGCGCTCTGGCGATGCGGCGCCGGACTGCGCCGCGTGCTCGGCGCCCCCCGTGCGCGCGGCGGCCCTGCCGTCGGCGTCCCGGTTCGTCCCCGCGGTCGAGCGGATGCGGACACCACCGCGGCGGGATCTGGTCCGCCGCGACCGTCGGGTCCCGGTCGTGCGTGCACCGGCGGCCTCGCCCTGCGGTGTGCCGCTGCGAGTGCCCGCGGTGTCACCGGTCGGTGCGGTGTCGGTTCCGGATCGTGTTGTCGCTGAACCGGTCCGGTCGATCGTGTTCTGCTCGTTCGCCCGGCGGGCGGCCGCGGCGCGCGCCCTGGCACGGCGCCGCGCCCTGGACCGATTGCTGCCGATGCCGGGCCTGCTGGTGACCGAACCCGAAGCGGCAGAGCCGGTTCCACCGGTGTTGCGCTCGGCCTCGAGGTCGGTGCGCACCGATTCCAGGCCGAGCTTGGCCAGGATCATCCGCACCACCCGGCCGGGACTGCGTCCGTCGGTGCGCACCCGAACGGTGGCGACCTCGCGGTAGAGCGGGCGCCGGATGCGCATCAGTTCGCGGTACTTGGCGCCGGGATCGGTGCCGTTGAGCAGCGGCCTGGCATTGCTCGAACCGGTGCGCCGAAGTCCTTCGCCCACACTGATTTCCAGGTAGACCACGGTCGCCCCGCGCAGCACCTCGCGGGTCTGCGCCGACAGCACCGACCCACCGCCGAGGGAGACGACGCCGTCGTGTTCGAGCACGGCCCGGCGCACCACCTCCTCTTCGATCCGGCGGAACTCCGGTTCACCGTCGGTGGCGAAGATCTCGGGGATGGTGCGGCCGGTGTCGGCCTCGATCCCGGCGTCGGTGTCGTAGAGCTCGACCCCGAGTTCCCTGGCCAGCTTGCGCCCGATCGTCGACTTGCCCGAGCCGGGTGGCCCGACCAGCACGACGCGCGCGCGAGGTGCGATCGCCTGCTCGGTGTCCGCGGTCTCGCCGGCAGTACTGGGCGAGTCGCCGGCGGACCTTTCGGTGCCGACAGTCGGTGGGGGGCCCGCGTCGTTGTCCTCCGCGGCCCCCTCCTGCCCCGGCCCGGTCACGACGTACGGCTGTCCGCGGGCACGTGCGGGCGGTTGCCGATCCGCTTGACGTAACTGGTGATGTTGTCGAGGGTCTCGGCCAGCGAGTCGCCGCCGAACTTCTCCAGCGCGGCCTGCGCCAGCACCAGCGCCACCATCGATTCGGCGACCACGGCCGCCGCGGGCACCGCGCACACGTCCGAGCGCTGGTGGATGGCGACGGCTTCCTCGCCGCTGGACATGTCGACGGTCGCCAGCGCGCGCGGAACGGTCGAGATCGGCTTCATCGCGGCGCGCACCCGCAGGGCTTCGCCGTTGGTCATGCCGCCTTCGAGGCCGCCCGCCCGGTTGGTCGAGCGCAGCACGCCGTCGGGGCCGGGACGCATCTCGTCGTGCGCCTGGCTGCCACGCCTGCGCGCGGTCTCGAAACCGTCGCCCACCTCGACGCCCTTGATCGCCTGAATGCCCATGAGGGCCGCGGCCAGGCGCGAGTCGAGCCGCTGCTCACCGCTGGTGAACGAACCGAGCCCGATGGGCAGGCCTGCGACGATCACCTCGACGACGCCGCCGAGGGTGTCGCCGTCCTTCTTGGCCGCCTCGATCTCGGCGATCATCGCCGCTTCGGCGTCGGCGTCGAACGCGCGGACCGGGCTGGCATCGACCGCGTCGAGATCGTGCGGGCCGGGGATGACACCGGTGGTGTTGGCCGCGGTGCCGATGGACACGACGTGCGAGATCACCTCGGCGCCGAAGGCCTGGCGCAGGAAGTTACGGGCGACGGTGCCCGCCGCGACGCGGGCCGCGGTCTCGCGCGCACTGGCTCGCTCGAGGATCGGCCGGGCATCGTCGAAGTTGTACTTGAGCATGCCGGAGTAGTCGGCGTGCCCGGGGCGCGGACGGGTGAGCGGCGCGTTGCGCGCCATCCCGGCGAGCTCGGCTTCGTCGACCGGGTCGGCCGACATCACCTCGGTCCACTTGGGCCACTCGGAGTTGGCGATCTCGATCGCGACCGGACCACCCATGGTCCGGCCGTGGCGCACGCCACCGACCAGGGTGACCTTGTCGGCCTCGAACTTCATGCGGGCGCCGCGCCCGTAACCGAGCCGACGGCGCGCGAGCTGTGCGGAGACATCGTCCGATGTCACCTCGACTCCGGCGACCATCCCTTCCAGGAGGGCAACGAGAGCGGGACCATGGGATTCTCCGGCAGTTATCCAGCGCAACACGCCGACCATCTTCCCATGTCGACGCGCGTGGGCGGGCACGCGGTCCGACGTGACGAGCGGCACGTCGGTGGTGCGCAGGGCCGCGCGGTGGCGGCCACCCGCCCGATCGTGCTGCACCGACCCGCTCCGGAACACCACCGGGGGTGCCGCGTCAGGTGCGTGATCGGCTCGGCGCGTCGCGGCGGTCATGCCAGCGCCATCGCGGTCACGGTCGCCAGGCACATGGCCGGACCGTGCGGCATCACGCGCCGGGACGGCGCCGACCGCACGTCCTCGGCCGAGTGTCCCAGCGCCGAGCGCAGCCAGTGCACGCCGAGCACCACCGCCGCGGCCGTCGCGGTGAGCAGCGGCGCGGCGATCGCGGCCCACACCCAGGCGGGGGGCCCGGCGATCGCGGCGGCGGCGCCCAGGCTCACCGCGAGTTTCACGTCACCGGCGCCCAGCGCGGCGGGCGAGAGCAGATGGGTGACCAGATACGGCATCGTCAACAACGCGGCCCCGATCACCGCCGTCGCCACGTTGTCCGTGCACAGGGCGTACAGGAACACCGCACCGGCACCGGCGCCGGTGAGCGCGTTGGGGAGCCGGCGGGCATGGATATCGAGGACACCGAGCAGCAGGCACCAGGCGATGAGCAGGCAGAACGCGGCAGTGGTCATGGTGTCGATCGTGCTGCGCCCGGCCCGGCGGAGCGAGGCCTCGACCGCGAATGTGGACAACTCCGGGCGATGTGGACAACACCGTCTCCAGTTGTGGCGCCGACGGATGCGCCCACGCCGCGAAAAGTGCCGGGTTCGGTGCCGACGTGTCGCTCGTTCGGCGGTAGCGTTGACCCATGTGTGCTGACTACACGGGTCCCGATTTCGCGGCACGACGCGGCGCCCTGCGGAACCTGCTGGTGGAGAACGGCGTCGACGCGCTGCTGGTGACCGATCTGGTCAACATCCGCTACCTGACCGGCTTCACCGGCTCCAATGCCGTGCTGCTCGTGCACTCCTGGGACATGCGTGGCGCCGAGGACCGCACCGTCATCGGCACCGACGGCCGCTACTCCGCCCAGGTGGCCCAGCAGGTGCCCGACCTGCGGGCCGAGATCTCGCGGGCCACCGCGCGCCGCATCCTCGAGCTGGCGGGGGAGTGGCAACTCGGCCGGGTCGGCTTCGAGAGCCATGTGGTGACCGTCGCCGAGCACCAGTCGTTCCAGGAACAGCGGACCGGGCTGCAACTGGTGCCGACCAACGGCCTGGTCGAGCAGCTGCGCATGGTCAAGGACCCCTACGAGATCGCCCAGCTGCGCGCCGCCTGCGCGGCGGCCGACGCCGGCCTGGCGAGCCTGCTCGAGCGCGGCCTGATCCGGCCCGGCCGCACCGAACGCCAGGTGGCGCGCGACCTCGAATGGGCGATGTTCGAGCACGGCGCCGAAGCCGTCTCGTTCGAGACGATCGTCGCCGCCGGCGTGAACTCCGCCGTTCCGCATCACCGCCCGACCGGCGCGGTGCTGGCCACGGGCGACTTCGTGAAACTCGACTTCGGCGCCGTCGTCGACGGCTACCACTCCGACATGACCCGCACGCTCGTGCTCGGCGCGCCCGAGGACTGGCAGCGCGAGATCTACGAACTGGTCGCCCGCTCGCAGCGGGCGGGCCGGGAGGCGCTGAAACCGGGCGCCGAGACCGCCGAGGTCGACGCGGCCGCCCGGGGCGTCATCGAGGACGCGGGTTACGGCCCGCAGTTCGTGCACGGCCTCGGACACGGGGTCGGGCTGCAGATCCACGAAGCGCCGGGAGTGGCGAAAACGAGTACCGGTACACTTCTTGCTGGCGTGGCGGTGACCGTCGAACCAGGTGTGTACCTTCCCGGCCGCGGCGGGGTCCGGATCGAGGACACGCTCGTGGTGCGCGAAGGGGCCCCGGACCTGCTCACCCTCACCAGCAAGGACCTGACCGTCGTCGAGTGACGCCGGTCCCCCAGAGACCGCAGTAAACGAACGAGGAGATCCGAGGACAGTGGCGGACACCAGCGACTTCAAGAACGGCCTTGTGCTGAAGATCGACGGTCAGCTCCAGCAGATCGTCGAATTCCAGCACGTGAAGCCGGGTAAGGGCCCCGCCTTCGTGCGGACCAAGCTGAAGAACGTCGTGTCCGGCAAGGTCGTCGACAAGACCTTCAACGCGGGTGTCAAGGTCGAGACCGCGACGGTCGACCGTCGCGACATGACCTACCTGTACCACGACGGCACCGACTACATCTTCATGGACGGTGACACCTTCGACCAGATCTCCATCCCGGAGGCCACCATCGGTCAGGGTGCGCGGTTCCTGCTGGAGAACATGAGCGTGCAGGTCGCGGTGCACGAGAACGCGCCGCTGTACGTCGAGCTTCCCGTCACGATCGAGCTCGTCGTGCAGCACACCGACATCGGCCTGCAGGGTGACCGCTCCACCGGTGGCACCAAGCCCGCCACCCTGGAGACCGGCGCCGAGGTGCAGGTCCCGCTGTTCATCAACACCGGTGACAAGCTGAAAATCGACTCGCGCGACGGCAGCTACCTCGGCCGCGTCAACGCCTGATCGTGACGGACTCGCCGGCAGACAAGAAGGGCTCGTTCAAGAAGCTGGGCGCGCGCCACAAGGCGCGCCGCCGAGCCGTGGACCTGCTGTTCGAGGCGGAGGCGCGCGATGTCGACGTCTCCGACCTGCTCGCGGAACGCGCTGACCTCGCTACCCGCGACCAGAGCGTGGCTCCCGTGCACGCCTACACCTCGGTCCTGGTCGAAGGCGTCGCCGACGACCTGGACCGGGTCGACGGCACCATCGAGGGCTACCTGCAGGACTGGACGCTGTCCCGCCTGCCTGCCGTCGACCGGGCGATTCTGCGGATCGCGGTGTGGGAGTTGTTCCACGCCACCGACGTTCCCCCGGTGGTCGCGGTCGACGAGGCCGTCGAGCTGGCCAAGGAGCTGTCCACCGACGATTCGCCGTCGTTCGTGAACGGCGTGCTCGGCCAGGTCGTGCAGGTGGCGCCGCAGGTGCGCGCCGCCGCGGCCGCCACCAGGGCCACGCGTCCCGCGCCGGAGGACCGGTCGTGACGAACAAGTACCTCGTGATGGTCATGCGCACACCGCATTTCGACCCGTCCGTGGTGGAACCGCACCGCGCGTTCCTGCAGGAACTGCTCGCGAAGGGCCAGCTGCAGGAGAGTGGCCGGTTCACCGACGGCACCGGTGGCGCCTATGTCGTCCTGGCCGAAAGCCTCGACGCCGCAACGGCTATCGCACACGCCGACCCGGTCCACACCACCGGAGCGTCGGAACTGACGATCTACGAATGGGAGATCGCCGTCTCGGCGTGAAGCCTTGCGACGACAGCCGCGCATCCTTGTCGGATGTGCGGCTGTCGCCGTTTCACCCGGCCGGTGCGAATCTGTGCACAACGCGTGCCGCTCGCATTGGCGACGGTAGCACGTGCCGCTGTATGGTTAGCTTCTGCTGCGGAAGGAGGTCGTGATGACCGAAGCCTTGCTCAAGATCGGTGAACTCGCCGCCCGCGCCGAAGTCAGTACGCGCACGATCGACCACTACACCAGCATCGGTCTGCTCGCGCCTGCCCAACGGAGCGCGGGCAACTACCGCCTCTACAACCCCGCCGACGCCGAACGCATCCACCTCATCCAGCGCCTCGAAGCCCAGGGCATACCGCTGGAGGAGATCGCGACCGCGCTCAATTCCAGTCCCCGGGATATGAACGAGGTCCTCGCACGCCTCGACGACGACCTGAGGAACCTGCAGACCGTCACCGAGACAGCGCCCGTCGAGATCCACGGGCTGCTCGACATCATCGCCACCCGCGTGCACTCGCTGATCGCGGTCGCCATGCAGCTCCCGCCAGACCTGCCGATCCTGTGAGTGGTCGTCGGGGCTGACGTTGCCGCCGGGGGTGGTCAGTCGCCGGCGACGATATCGGCGACGATGACGCTGACGTTGTCGGGGCCGCCGTTGAGCAGGGCAAGTTCGACCAGTTGGTCGGCGCACTCGGCCACGGTGCCTGCCGAGCGCAGGAACTGGCCGATCTTCTCCTCGGTGACCACGTCGGACAATCCGTCCGAGCACAGCAGGTATCGGTCGCCGGGTTCGGCATCTCCGAGCACCAGCGTCGGGGTGACCGGCTCACCGGTGAGCGCGCGCAGGATCAGCGACCGGCGAGGATGGGTTCTGGCCTGTTCGGCGGTGATGTGGCCTGCGTCGACGAGGCTTTGCACGAAGGTGTCGTCGTGGGTGATCTGGGATAGTTCGCCGCCGCGCAGGACGTAGGCGCGGGAATCCCCGACATGAGCCAGCCCGTACCGGGTGCCGTCGAACAGCATCGCGGTGAGCGTCGTGCCCATGCCACGCTGCTCGGTCGAACGGGCTGCCTGCTCGGCGATGGCGTTGTTGCCACGCAGGACGGCCTGCTCGAGACGGTCGAGCAGTTCGCCCTCGTGGTCGTGTTCGAGGGGCAGGAGCGCGGCGATCATCAGCCCGGAGGCGACCTCGCCCGCGGCGTGGCCGCCCATCCCGTCGGCCAGCGCCAGCAGACTGGGCCCGGCGTGGACGGAGTCTTCGTTTCCCGCCCGGACCAAGCCGCGATGAGTGCGCGTGGCGCAGGTCAGCTGTGTGTTCACGAGGACACCTTCGTTCGGTCGGTGGAGGTGGATCAGATCTCGGCGGCCGACTGCAGCAGCCGTTCCAGGACGTCGGTGATGGTGAGCAGGCCGACCAGCTCCGCGCGGTCGGGACTGGTGACCAGGCTCAGGTGGCTGCGGGTTTCGCGCATCGTGCGCAGCGCCTCGTACACCGGCACCGTCGTGGCGATTTCCAGCACCGGCCGCATGAGCTCGCCCGCGGTGGTGCCGGGTGCGGCGGTGAGGCTGTCGCGGACATGGACCACTCCGCGCACGCTGTCACGGTCGCGGACCAGTAACCGCAGATGGCCGGTGGCGCGCGAGGCAGCCTGGATCGCCGCGGTATCGGCTTCGGGCGTCACCGAGCTCGGCGCGGTGTCCGGTGCGACGATGTCGCCGACGGTCAGCTGCTCCAGTTCCAGTGCGCTGGTCAGGTTTCCGCGGTACCGCTCGTCGAGGGTGCCGACGGTCGCCGAGTGTTCGACCAGGTGTCGCAGGCCGGCCGGGCTCTGTCCGGCATCGACCTCGTCGACCGGGGTGACGCCGACTGCGCGCAGGCACCGGTTGGCGGCGTGGTTCAGCGAGACCAGCACCGGTCGGGTGAGGGTCATGAACAGCTGCATCGGCAGCGCGAGCAGGGTGGCCGACTTCTCGGGGTGCGCGATCGCCCACGACTTCGGTGCCATCTCGCCGACCACCAGGTGCAGGAAGGTCACCACGATCAGCGCCAGCACGAAGCCCGCGACGTCAGCTACCCACAGCGGTGCCCCGAGCTGCTCGATCAGCGGGGTGATCCAGTGGTGCACAGCGGGTTTGGTGATCGCGCCCAGCGCCAGTGTGCAGACGGTGATGCCCAGCTGGGAACCGGCGAGCAAGACCGGCAGCTCGGCCGAACTGCGCAATGCGGCCCGCGCGGCCCTGCTGGTCGGCGCGGCGTCTTCGAGCCGATGCCGCCGGGCGGCGATCAGCGCGAACTCGACGGCGACGAAGAACGCGCTGGCCGCGATCAACAAGATCGTGACCGCGACGACGACCCAGGGGTTACTCATGGTCGCCTCGCCCGGATCTGATGGTCAGCGACACCGAGGACGGAACGTGTTTACCGACCGCCCGTACCTCGGCGAGAACCGTCCGCGCCGCCGGACGCTGCCCGGCGAGGAAATCGGCGCCGCTGGGTGGCACCGTGATGTCCACCCGGTCACCCACCTGCGGCAGTCCACCGAACGTACTGATCACCAGCCCCGCGATGGTCTCGTAGTCACCGTGCGGCAATTCGAGGTCGAGCAGCCGCTCTGCCTCGTCGAGATGCAGGTCACCGGCGACGATCCAGCCCTCACCGTCGGCAATGACCTCGGCGGCGCCGGAGTCGTGTTCGTCGGCGATCTCACCGACCAGTTCCTCGGCGATGTCCTCGACGGTGACGATGCCGGCGAATCCGCCGTATTCGTCGACGACCAAGGCCATCTCTTCTTTGGCGGCACTGAGCCGGGCGAACACCTCGGGCAGCGGCAGCGACTCGGGGACCAGCAGCGCCGGACGCATCCAGCTTTCTGCGGTGCCGGTCACCGGCCCGTCGAGCAGATCGTGCAGATGGATGACACCGCGCAGGTCATCACTGCTGGTGCCGACGACCGGGTATCGCGTGTGTCCCGAACCCATCCGGGCCAGGACCTGTTCGGCGGGTTCGTCGACCGGCACGGTGTCGACCTGGGCACGCGGGATCATCGCGTGCTCGGCGTTCTCCGAGGGGAAATCGAGGATCCGGTCCAGCAGTGTCGAGAGCTCTCTGGGCAGTTCGCCTGCCTCGCGGGAGGCGGCGACGATGTGCTCGAGGTCGCGCGGGGTCGCCGAATGCTCCACATCGTGGACCGGCTCGATCCGCAGCACCCGCAGCAATACGTTCGCCGACTGATCGAAAAGCCAGATCAGCCAGCCGAATACGCGGAGGTAGGCCGTCGTCGAACGGGCCAGCCGGCGTGCGACCGGCTCAGGCCGGGCGATCGCGAGATTCTTCGGGAACAGTTCACCGAACAGCATCTGCACCAGGGTGGAGAACACGATGGCCAGCACGGTGCCTACCGCCACACCGACCGCCACCGGCACACCGGCCCCGCCGAGCAATTCGCCCAGCCCGCGCCCGATCAACGGCTCGGCCACATAGCCGACGAGCAGACCGGTCACGGTGATACCGAGTTGGGCGCCCGACAACATGAACGAGGTCCGCCGGGTCACGGCGAGCGCGCGTCCTGCCGCCCTGTCCCCGGTCTCGGCGCGCGCCTTCAGTCGCGATCTGTCCACCGCCATGTACGCGAATTCCTGGGCAACGAAGTACCCCGTCAACGCGGTGATGAGCAGGACGACGACGATGCCGGCGATGACGCTCAGTACGGTCAGCACGCGTCGGCCTCGCCTGGGCAGCAGCGGGACCGCGCAACAGTCCAGTGCTGGCGACATCGAGGTTCACGCGTGCCGCGAGATCCCTCCTGGTCTGATTCACCATCCGGCATACGCATCACACTAACACGTGCCACTGTATGGTTCCGGTGTCGAACTCCGCGCACCGAACCGCCGCGTCACGGCTCACCAATTCGCTTACCCACCAGTGGGTTTCGGGTTTCAGCGCCGTCGGATTCGGAGTAAACCAGACAGTGGCACGTGCTAGTGTGCGAATGGTCGGTACCTTTCGTGCCGCGATGATCGATAGGAGATATCGGTATGGGTGTCAGTTTGTCCAAGGGCGGCAACGTCTCACTGACCAAGGCGGCGCCGAACCTCACCGCGGTCGCGGTCGGCCTCGGCTGGGACCTGCGGACCACCACCGGGACGGACTTCGATCTCGACGCCAGCGCGATCGGGCTCGGCGCCGACAAGAAGGTTGTCTCGAGCGGGCACTTCGTCTTCTTCAACAACCTCAAGTCGCCGGAGGGCGCGATCGAGCACGCCGGTGACAACCGGACCGGCGAGGGCGAGGGCGACGACGAGGCGATCAACGTCGATCTGGCCAATACCCCGGCGACGATCGAATCCATCGTGTTCCCGGTCTCGATCTACGACGGCGCGAACCGCAGCCAGTCCTTCGGGCAGGTGCGCAATGCCTACATCCGGGTGGTGGACCGCAGTAACGGCGAGGAACTGGCCCGCTACGACCTGTCCGAGGACGCGTCCACCGAGACCGCCATGGTCTTCGGTGAGCTGTACCGCAACGGCGCGGAGTGGAAGTTCCGCGCCATCGGCCAGGGATACGCGTCCGGTCTGGAAGGCATCGCCCGCGACTTCGGCGTCAACCTCTGACGATCGTCCTGCCCTCGCGACCGAATTCGCGAGGGCAGGACCACGGCATCGCCGCGCTCCGGGATCGACTCGGCCGCGCGAGGTCCCGGCGGTGGCCTGAGGGTCCCGACGGCCTCCGCCGGTGGGTGTACGGGAAACCGGCGGAGGCGCGACCGGCGCTGGGTGGCGCGGTGTCGGGTGTGCGCGGGGCACGAAGGCGATCCTGCTACCTCGAGTGCACTCGAGGTCAACCCGGTTCAGCGATCGGCGCGGACCAGTGGTGCCAGGAAGCCGGTGACCTGCGCGGTCGATGGTTGGCCCAGCCTTCGGCCGAGGGTGTCGGGAGCGTCGGCGGCGGCGCGGCACCGGTCGGGGTCGGTGTTCGCGGGGTCGGCCGAAAAGCGTTCGCCGATCATGATGGCCCGCCCGGCCTCGCGTCCGGTGCGCAGCTCGTAGACGGTGATCTCGTAGGTCGCCCGGAACAGGTTGACGGTACGGCCGATGGGAGTGCCGGGGGCAGCGGGGAATTGGCAGGTCTGGACGAGGTCGCCCAGGCTCACCTGCTGCATGCACGCGATGAGCTGGACCGACGACATGTCGCTCGGATGCCAGGCACTCGAATCGCTGGTGGCGACCATCGTGGCGAGATCACCCGAGAGGTAGATCGGCCGCACGCCGTCGCGCTGGTATTCGGCGGCGTTCGGGAACGGTTTCCGGTCGCCGCACATCCGGTCGTAGTCCGACATCTCGAACCGGCTCGCCTGGACCGCGGTGATCGCGAAGAATCCCACCCCGAACAGTGCGATGAACAGGATCAATCCCACGCCGGGACCGATCCGGATCCGGCGCTGCTTGTGTTCGTTCCGCTCCCGCACCGGGGTATTGCGCCACCGTTCGAGCAGCGACGACCCGGTCTGCGTGTTGTGTCCTCGCTCCCGCAACCGGCTCGACGCGGTCGACCGCGCCGGAGTCCGGTCCTGGTCCACCCAGTCGGTCCAATGCTCGGAGCTGTCGAATTGCTCCTCTGGTTCGCGGTACGACGGATCGGGGTCGTTGGCCGAACCGGCCGACCATGCTGCGGCCCCGGCCACCCCGGCAGCAGCACCGACCGCGCCTCCGGCGGCGGCATACCCAGCGCTCGCCGCTTCGGGCGCCGAATATTCCGGATCCCCGTCCTCGGGCCAAGACTCGTAGTCCGAATCGTCGTATCCCTGCGATTCGTATGCGTCGTCCGGATCGCTGTCGGGCGGAATCTCCCTGCTCATAACCTCGCTCGCGGCGATGCGGTCGTCAGCCGGTGCGCCGGCCGAGCCGTCGTCGGTGTCCGCCGAGGGTTCTGCGGTGGACTCAGCGGCTGACTTGGTCAGTGACACAACACTTGCCGATTCGACGGCGGTCGGCAGGGCGGCGTCGGTGGTGTCTCCGTCTGTGACGCCTTCGCCGGGGTCCGCTGCAGGAGCGGTTGCTTCGTCGGGTGACGGAGTATTCGCGGCGGCGTAGTCGTCTCCGTCGGATGCTTCGCCGGCAACGGGGTCGTCCCCGGAGTCACGCGCGTCATCGGAACTGGCGTGGGCGGTCGAATCTGCCTCGCTCACTTCACCGTCCGATGCGACGTCGACACCAGAAAGCGCGATTTCGCCCGTGCTGGTCGATGGAACTACAACGGTTTCCGCCTCGGTGGTCTCGCTTGCGGCCATGTGATCCATCGGCGGGGCGGCAGTTTCGCTGTCGTCGGGGGTTTCTGTCGAGGCGGACGTGTTCTGCGAAGCGGCACCCTGTGAACCCTCTGCTGCGGCAGGCACATTCACCAGCCCCGCCAAGGGCGAGACCGCACCGGCCATTTCGCCGCCGGGCGCCTCGGCACTTCCCGGAGCGGGTGCCGTCTCGGATCGCTCCTCGGCACCGGATTCTTGCTCAGGAGCGCGCTGTTCGTGACCGTGCGTCGCATCAGGTACCTCGGCGGCGGCAGACGATGTGTGCGGCCGATGCGCGAGCCGATCGATCGCGGCGAGAAACGCGGGCGTACTCGCCTGCGCGAGCCGTGTACTCACCCGCGAGGAACTACCCTGCCCGGAACCCGCGGCAGCGTCCATCTCTTCGGCCTCGCCGAGTTCGATCGAGGACGGCGCGGCAGGTCGGCCGGTGGTCGACGGCTCGAGCCGCGCGGGAAAACCCTGGTCCGCCAAGGCGACCCGGGTGGGCAGCAGATGGCTGAGATTCAGTGCCGCGAACACCTGGCGCACATCGTTGACGCTGAGCCGGACCGTGCGCCCGGTCTCGGCGTGGAAGTAGTCGTGCAGGGCCGTCGCGTCGTCGCGATCGACGAGGACGGCCCGGTATCCGTCGGCGATGCGGGCCTCTTCGAGGGTGAGCTGCGATCCGGGCTGGGGGACCAGCGCGACCACCGCGTTCACCCACCCGAAGATCCCGGACTGCTGGAGCAGGTTCTTCACCGCGAACACCTGCCGCCGCACCTGGACGAACGGATTCGGCACCCGCACTGCGTGATAGAGCGCGGCCTCCTCGCCACCGACCGTCCACGGCCCGTTGGGCGGGGTGGCGAGCGTGCCGTCCTGGCGGACGGTGAACCCCTTCACCTCCACCACGGTGGCGCCTTGCGGCGTGCACACCAGTGCATCGACCTCGACCGATCCGCCCCGGCTCTCCGGCACATGGCAACGGAACACCGCGACACCGCCCACCGCGGACGCCCAATCCCGGATCGCCGCGCCGACGACCTCTTCTGCGCCTTCGAGTTCGGTTTCGTCCGCGACAACGACGATCACCACGACCCCCTGTGCAACCGATTGCGGACCTCTACCAGGATACGACCTACCCGAGCCACATCGAAACCGAATCCCGTTGCCGAGCAACGGGATCGGCAATCACGATTACCGCTCTCACCACGGGGCGCCGGGGAACCGCCCCGGCGCGGGTTCGGAGTCTGTAGGCCGGACCCATTCCAGTGGTGGCCGGGTCACCTGACCTGCGACGATGGCCAGCCCCGTCGGCCGGTCCACCGCGACAAACCCGAATGGCCGGTCGATGCGCACCGAGGTGATCGTCGACGAGGTCCGCCGCCGGGCGCCGCTGCGTGTCATGGCGACCGCGGAGATGGCGGCGGCTTCGAATCCGGTGGCATCGAACCGGGCGACGACATTCTGGCCCGCGGCCTCCGCGGCCTCCACGGCCAGCTCGGCCCTGGCCGGCCCGCTCGCTGCTCCGGCCCCGCACCGCGAGCAACGGCCACAACCGTTGCCTTCTGGAGAGTGAGAGTGCTCTTCATCAGGCAGCCGTCCCTTGCGAGTCGACGGTCCCCGCCTGACCAACCCTGTTCGGGTTGTGCGGGGTTGGCGCTTCACAGCCCCCAGCCATCACCGCTCGCGCGGGTCCGGTCTCACGGATGGCTCCACGTCCTGCCACCGACCCACTGTCGGCGGGACTCTGTTCACCCGATATCCGGGTTTCGCCGAGTCGGGCGAGGTTGACCGCGGCATTACGATCACGATCGATCGCGGCACCACAGTGTTCACACTGATATGTACGTTCAGCCAGAAGCAGGTTTGGCTTTCGCCCACCACACGCCGAACACAGTTTCGAGGAAGGGAAATATCGGTCGGCTTCCAACAATGCGGATCCGTACCAGCGGGTCTTGTATGCCAACATTGCTCGTACCTGGGCGAGCGCGGCATCGGCGAGAGCTCGGTTCAGACCGCGCTTGAAAACCCCACCGGCAGAACGCATACCCGAAGCGTTCAATGTTTCCACCACCACGACCCGATGGTGCTGGGCCAGAGCGGTGGTGGCCTTGTGTAATGCGTCCCGGCGCACATTCGCAGCGCGGGCGTGGGTTTTCCCGATCCGGGCTTGGACCGCCCGCCACCGCTTTGACGGCGTCTGCTTAGAGCGCGCAACGGGGTCGTAGGGACCGTGCCTGCGGGCGGCGGTGCGCTGCAACACCCGCAGCTGGGTTTGGGCACGGGTCAATGGTTTCGGGGCCCGGACACGTTCGAGTTCGGTCCCGTCCGGTGCGGCGATCACAAGGAGGTCTTTCACGCCGACATCGACGCCCACTACCGGAAACGGGGACCGTGGCGCGTGCGCTGGCTTGGCTTTGGCGTGCACGAGAGTCTGCAACGAGCAGTGCCAGCGCCCCGCCGAGTCCTGCGACACCGTCGCCGATAGCACCCGCCCGGTCCCGTCGCCGATCCTGCGAGCCAGCTTGCGAGTGGACTCGTGGGTGCGAAGCGTCCCCAGCCGAGGCAAGGTCACATGGTGACGGTCGGGTTCGACCCGGATGACCCCGGTGGTGAACCGCACCGACCGCCGTGACCGGGCAGTCTTGAACCTCGGAAACCCAACCGATTTGCCTGCGCGCTGACCGGTGCGGGACTTCGACCAGTTGTCCAAACCACGCGCGAGTGCGTCCAATCCGGTGTTGTAGGCCTCTTTCGAGTTCTCACCCCACCACGGCGCGACCGCAGCCTTGCGGGTGTTCCAGGTTTTGCGGAGGGTGGGCAACGACCACCCCAGTGACGGGGTCAGCTCGTCGTCGCTGATGCCGTAGCTGCGTTCCGCGGTCCGCTGATCCATGACCGCTTTCACCAGGGCGAGCATGTGATTGTGTGCGAACCGCGCCGCCCCCGCATGCGAACGCAAGGCACGCTGCTGAGTGGGGGTGGGGTCGAGCGCGAAACGGTACGCCTGTGCCACCCATCCTGCCGGGATTTCGAACCTGGCCATCAACACCCCCCACTTCTCGCCAGATGTGCCCCCACTAGCCTCCGTGAACACGCGCCCGCTCGCAGGCCGTGCTGCGTCGAGCACTTCGAACCCACAGTGCGCCAACCGGTAACAGTTCCACCATGACCACCATGACAGAAGGGTCCGACACGAATTTATACGGCCAGGCTACCGTGTGTTCCCGACTGATCCGGCCGACCCGCATCAGCCCACCGGTCTACCTCGCGCGCGACCCGATCGGTGAGGCAGACAGCGGCACGGCATACCCCTACGGTCGCAACAACACCGCGCCGAGTGCCGTTCGATTCTCGAGCTTGCGATGTGCGTGCGCCGCCTCGGTGAGCGGAAGCACCGAGTCGACCCCGATGGTCAACAGCCCCTGTGCCGCGGCCTCGAGGGCGGCGGGCCGTTGCCGGGCGACTTCGCCGAGCCACGCGGTTCCCGCGCACCCGGTGAGGGTGAGGCCGCGCAGGATGAGGTCGACGGCGCCGAGCTGGGCGGGTGCGCCCGCGAGCCAGCCGTAACTGAGGATACGACCGCTGAGCGGGGTGACGACGTCGAGGAGCGGAGTCAGCGAGTCACCGCCGATCGAGTCGAAGACGACATCGACAGTGTTGCCCGCCAGGAGTTCGCGCAGTTGATCGGCCCAGCCGGGCACGGAATGGTCGACCACCTCGGCGGCGCCGTGTTTGCGGGCCAGGCGAGCCTTTTCCGCCCCACCGGCGGTGGCGATCACCCGCGCGCCCCGTGCCGCGCACAGCTGGGTGAGGCAGCTGCCGACGCCGGTGGCCGACGCCTCGACCAGGACGGTCTCGCCCGGAGCGGGTGCCGCGGCGGCGACCAGGGCCAAGGCGACCGACCCGGGCATCTGGGTCGCGGCGGCGAGGTCGGTGGTCAGGCCGTCCGGGATGACGGCCACCGAATCCGTCGCGGTGACAACGAATTCGGCGTACGCCCCGAAACCGCCGGTGTCGGTGACGACCCGGGCGCCGAGCAGGGCCGGGTCCACGCCGGCGCCGAGTTCGACGACCGTGCCCGCCGCCTGGAATCCGAACACCGCGGGCAGCGGCGCGGGGAAGGGGTAGGCGCCCGCCCGCACCATGGTCTCCGGGTAGAGCACCGGGATCGCCTCGGCGCGGACGACGACCTGTCCGTCACCCGGTCGCGGTTCGTCGACGTCGTGCGGCACCAGCACCTCGGGTGCGCCGGTCTCGGTCATTACGATTGCCTGCATCAGAACTCCATAAGTTGACTGCCGGTCCAGATAATTCGAACGATATGGACCGGCGGTCAACTTGTCAACGGATCGGCGGATGCCGAGGAAGCGATGCGATGACAGGCCAACGCCCCGCCGAACGCGCCGACGCCGCGCGCAACCGTCGAGCGATCCTCGAGGCCACCGCCGCGCTGCTGGCCGAACACGGTGCGGCGGGGGTGACGATGGATCGGGTCGCCGCGGCCGCGGGTGTCGCCAAAGGGACCATCTTCCATCGCTTCGGCAGCCGGGCCGGCCTGCTGTACGAGCTGGTGGCCGAGGGAGCGGGCGAGATGATGGCGGCGGTGGCAAGCGGACCGCCGCCGCTGGGGCCCGGCGCGCCGGCGACCGACCGGCTACTCGCCTTCTTCGACGCGATGACGACCATGGTGACCGCCGACGTCGAACTCATCGCCGCCTACAAGGCCATGCCCCCGCATCCGCGCAGCGCGGAATTCCATGCCTTCTGGGCCGAGCACATCACCGCATTGCTGCGCGAGGTCCGCCCGGAGATCGACGCCGAGACGGTGGGCGCGCTGTTGCTGTCGATCATCGGCGGGGAACTCGCGCAGCAGATGGCCAGGGCCGGTGAGGTCGACCGGTTGCGCGCGGGGGTGCGGGAACTGGTGCACTCGGTGCTGAGCGCCCCGTGATCGGTTGCGGCTCAGGCTACTTCGCCGGCCGGGTGGTCGGGCCGGCCAACGTGCGTATCACCGCACGTTGCGCGGCCGGAACTGGATGCTGATGCGCGGGCCGACCGGCCGTGACGTCTTGGGCACCGCGTGTTCCCAGGTGCGCTGGCACGCACCGCCCATCACCAGCAGATCGCCGTGCCCCGCGGTGAACCGCACGCTGGCCCCGCCACCGCGCGGCCGCAGCAGCAGCGCGCGTGGTGCGCCGACCGAGACGATCGCGACCATGGTGTCGTGGGTGGCGCCGCGGCCGATCGTGTCGCCGTGCCAGGCGACGCTGTCGCGACCGTCGCGGTAGAAGCACAGTCCCGCGGTGCGGAACGGCTCGCCGAGTTCGGTCGCGTAGTGGCTGGTCAGGGCTCCGCGTGCCTCGACCAGGATCCGGTCGGGCAGTGGGTCGTTCTCGCCGAAGAACGACACCAGCCGGGGCACGTCGACGACCCGGTCGTACATGGGTCTGCGCTCGGCGTGCCACGGCACCCGTTCGGCTAGTCGCTCGAAGACGACGCTCGCGCCGCTGAGCCAGCCGGGGAGGATATCCACCCAGGCTGTCGCGTCGAGCTGTGTGCGCCGGATCGTCTCGATCGAACCCAGCGCAACCGCATCACCGTCGAACAGTGAACCTTGCAGGGGCAGCGACATGCCCGCCAGTCTACCGCGCGTTCGAACGTATGTTCGCATAGCCGCACAGAACAGTGCGGTGCCCGAGGAGGATGTGCGAAGAGGGAAAGGGGGAATCGGAGCGTCCGCCGCTCCTTGCCCCTTCCAAGATATAGCCGACCCGGGGGCTTGCCGCAAGACCCCGGTCGTCCTGCAGAATCGCACGTCGAAGTCCGGACCAGCGACAAATGGGAGTTACGCAGTGCGTGAGATGAAGACCGACGTGATCGTTGTCGGCGCCGGCCCCGCCGGACTGATGCTCGCCGGGGAACTGTCCCTGGCGGGTGTGCGACCCGTGGTGCTGGAGCGGCGCGCGGAGCCGGGCACCGCGCACAAGGCCAGCGGCCTCGGCGGCCGGATCCTGGATGTGCTGCGATACCGCGGCCTGCTCGACCGCTTCACCGCGGTGGGCAACCCGATCCCGGCGCCGATCTTCCCCTTCGGCGGGATGCAAGTCGACTTCACCAGCCTCGCCGACGGTCCCATGGACGCGATGGGGATCCCGCAGGCGCGGGTCGAGGAATTGCTCGCCGAGCGCGCCGCCGAACTCGGCGCCGAGATCCGCCGCGGGCACGAGGTGGTCGCGGTGAGTCAGGACGACACGGCGGTGACCGTGGACGTGCAGGGGCCGGACGGGCCGTACCGGGTGCGTGCGCAGTACCTGGTCGGCTGCGACGGCGGGCGCAGCCGAATCCGGGAACTGGCCGGAATCCTGTTCCCCGGCAACATCTTTCCCGAGGTCAACCGCCTCGGCGTGGTGACGGTGCCGGACTCGGTCACCGTCCTCGCCGACGGTGGTCTCGACGTGCCCGGCCACGGCCCGATCAGTCCCGGCTTCAACCGCACCGATCGCGGCGTCTTCGCGATAGGCCCGGTCGACCCGGCGGAGCGGACGATGTTCTTCCAGACCACCGAGGACGACCTCACCGAGTACGACAACGACGAACCGATGACGCTCACCGAACTCGGTGACAGCGCCCGCCGGGTGCTCGGCGCCGAGCTGCCGCTGGGCGAGCCGATCCGGTTGTCCCGCTACCAGTTCCAGGCGCGACGGGCCGACCGCTACCGGGCGGGCCGGATCCTGCTCGCCGGTGACGCGGCCCACCTGCTGCCCGCCACCGGCACCGCGCTCAACGTCGGCATGCTCGACTCGGTCAACCTGGCGTGGAAGCTGGCAGCCACCGTGCAGGGCTGGGCGCCCGCCGGCCTGCTCGACACCTACCACGACGAACGGCACGCCGCGGCGGGACGGGCGCTACAGCAGACTCGCGCGCAGGCGGCGCTGCGCCGTGGCCACGACGACGCCGCCGACGCCCTGCGCGCGGTGTTCCAGGAACTGGTCGCCGACGAGCCCGCGCTGCGCCGCCTGGCGGGCATGATTTCCGCGGGCGACGTCCGCTATCCGATGCCCGGCGCCGATCCGCACCCCTTGGCCGGCGCCTTCGCACCCGACCTGGCGCTGCTCACGGATCAGGGCACGACCAGCGTCGCGGACCTCCTGCACACCGCGCGGCCCGTCTTCCTCGATCTCGCCGACCGCGCGGACCTGCGGGAGATCGCCACGGCGCGGGAGCCGAGGATCGTGATCGTCACGGCCAAGACCGAGGATCGCCCGGCCGACGCCCTCCTCATCCGGCCCGACGCCTTCGTCGGCTGGGCCGCGGCCGTCGAGGAAGCCACCGACACCGCGGCCCCCGCGCTGCGTGACGCGCTCGACCGCTGGGTCGGGCTGCCCTGACGAAGCGGTCGCGGATCAGCGGGCGACGGGGGTCGCCTGCTCGATCCGCGACAGCTTCTCGGGATTGCGCACCACATAGAGACCGGTGATCGACCCGTCGTCGATGCGCGTCGCGACGACACTGTCGAGCACCCCGTCGATCCGGATGACCAGTGCGGGAGCGCCGTTGATCTGGACCAGCTCGGTCGACACCTGGCCGCCGACCCGGGGCAGCCCGGCGGCCATCAGCCGGGCGACCCGGTCGGCGCCGACGATCGGGCGCACCACGGCCTTGACCACGCCGCCGCCGTCGGCGAGCAGCACGATGTCGGGCGCGAGCAGATCGAGCAAGCCCTGCAGGTCACCGGTCTCGACCGCCCGCCCGAAGGCCTCGAGCGCGTGCCGGCTCTCCGCCGAGGACACCACCCCGCGCGGTCTGCGCGCGGCGACATGGGCCCGCGCCCGATGCGCGATCTGGCGCACCGCGGCCGGGGTCTTGTCCACGGCGGCGGCGATCTCGTCGTAGGCCAGGTCGAACACCTCGCGCAGCACGAACACCGCGCGTTCGACCGGCGCCAGCGTCTCGAGGACCAGCATCATCGCCATCGACACGCTGTCGGCGAGCTCGACGTCCTCGGCGATGTCCGGCGTGGTGAGCAGCGGCTCGGGCAGCCACGGCCCGACGTAGGTCTCCTTGCGGCGCCCGAGCGTGCGCAGCCGGGTCAGTGCCTGGCGGGTGGTGATGCGGACCAGGTACGCGCGCGGGTCGCGGATCTCGGCCTGGTCGACATCGACCCAGCGCAGCCAGGTCTCCTGCAAGACGTCCTCGGCGTCGGCGGCCGAGCCGAGCATCTCGTAGGCGACCGTGAAGAGCAGATTGCGGTGCGCCACGAACGCCCCGGTCGCCGAGTCCATTTCCTCGCTCATGGTGGTCCTGTCTGTCGGTGTTGCCCATAAGACGCCGATCCGCGCCGTCCCGTGACATTTCGGGACAGTGGCATGGGTCACGTTCCCGTCTCGCGTTGAAATCCGGTACCGGCTGTGGATTACTCCTGGAGTGACTGCGACCTCGACGACCGAGCGGCCCGGCCGTGCCGTGCTCCCCGGCTGGTCGGTGCCGCTGGTGTTCGTCGTCGCCGCGACATCGCAGTATGTCGGTGCGGCACTGGGCGTTTTCCTGTTCGACACCACCGAACCGGCGACCGTCGCGTGGCTGCGCGCCGCGGCCGCCGGCGTGGCGCTGCTGGCCTGGCGACGACCGTGGCGCAGCCGGTGGACGCGGCGGGGGATCGCGGTGGCGGCCGGGTTCGGCATCGTCACCGTGTCGATGAACATCGTGTTCTACGAGGCGATCGCGCGGATTCCGCTCGGCACCGCGGTCGCCATCGAATTCCTCGGCCCCGTCGCGGTGGCCACGCTCGGCTCGCGCCGGGCCAGGGATCTGCTCGCGGTGGTGCTGGTGGCGGTCGGGGTGGTGCTGCTGGCCGGGGTGCAACTCGACGTCGAGCCGGTCGGGGTGGGGTTCGCGGTCGCCTCGGCGGTGCTGTGGGCGGGCTACATCCTGGTCGGCAAGCGGGTGGCCGACGCCGGTGACGGCCAGGATTCGCTCGCCGTCGGTATGACGGCCGCCGCGGTGCTGCTCGCCCCGTTCGTGCTGATTCCGCAGGTCGCGATCGACGCGTCGGTCTTCGCCGATCCCCGCACCTGGCTGCTCGGGCTCGGCGTCGGCGTGCTGTCGAGCGCGGTGCCCTACGCGCTGGATCAGGTGGTGCTGACCGCGGTCGGGCGGGCGCGGTTCGCGTTGCTGCTCGCCCTGCTCCCGGCCACCGCGGCCGTCGTCGGCGCCCTCGCGTTGAGCCAGCGGCTCACCGTGCCGGAGCTGGCGGGCATCGCGCTGGTCATGCTGGCGTTGACGGTCAGCGCCCTGCCCACCCGGCCGCCCGCGCCGGAACCGCCCGCACCGCTGTAGCCGACCAGCGGGCTGGGGGTGTCGTGGTCGCGGTGCGCGAGCGATCGATCCGGCTTGACCCTGACGTCGCGTGAGGGTCGACGATGCTCGCATGACCACATCTTTCCCCGCGTTCGAGATCAGCCCGGTTCCGGTTCCCGGCCCCGATACCGTTGCGCCCGGGCAGTTTCACGGCCTCTACGGAATGCCGATGTTCGTCACGGTGCCGACCGTCGATCTGGCTGTGTCGACGGACTTCTGGGCCCGTGGGCTCGGCTTCTTCGACCTGTTCTCCGTCCCCGGTCAGCTGACCCATCTGCGCCGCTGGGCATTTCAGGACGTTCTGCTGGTCTCGGGCGAACAGCAGGACGACACACCCGCGATGACAGTGAGTTTCTCCTGTGTACTCGGTGAGATCGACGCGATCGCCGCCGCCTGCGAAGCGGTGTCACCCGGCTGCACGACCGGCCCGCGGCTGATGCCGTGGAACTCGATCGAACTGGAAGTCCGGACCCCGGAGAACATCCGGGTCATCATGACGGCCGCGAGGCCATGGGACCCCGACAGCCCGGAAGCCGCGCACCTGCGGTCGATCGGCATCGAGGCGCCCGAGCAGTGACGGTCAACGGGCGCGGCACACTGGATGCCGTGTCCGAACCGCTTACCGTCGGCACCGCCGCGGAACTGCTCGGCGTCACGACGCGCACGCTGCACCACTGGGACGCGGTCGGGTTGGTGCACCCGTCCGACCGCACCGCCGCCGGCTACCGCCTGTACACGGCGGCCGACCTGGCCCGCGCCCAGCGCGTGCTCGTCTACCGGGAACTGGGCGTGGCACTGGACGAGATCGGTGCGCTGCTGGACGCGCCTGCCGCCGACGCCATGGCCACGCTGCGCCGGCAACGCGCGGCACTGCACGCCAAGACGCTGCGCCTGCAGCGGATGACCGCGGCCATGGACCGGATGATCGAGGCCAGAGAGTCGGGCATCCTGCTGTCCGCGCAGGATCAGGTCGCGATCTTCGGTGCGGACTGGCAGCCGTCCTGGGTGGACCAGGCGCGCGAACAGTGGGGCGACACCCCGCAGTGGACCCAGTACGCCGAACGCGCCGCGGTCAGGTCGGCGGGGGAGTGGCAGCGCATCACCGACGACACCGCCGCCCTGCACGCCGACTTGGCCGAGGCCCTGCGCGCGGGCGTCACCCCCGGTAGCCCCCGCGCCGACGCGCTCGCCGAACGGCATCGCGCCTCGATCGCGGTCTACTTCGACTGCACCCACGCGATGCACGTCTGTCTCGGCCGGCGTTACGTGGCCGACCCGGGCTACACCGCGTTCTACGACGCCATCGAACCCGGACTGACCGCCTGGCTGAGTGCGCTCATCGACGCCAATGCCCAGGCGCACGGCGTCGACCCGGACATGGCGACCTGGGGGTAGGGCGCGGAATGAGCTGTCACAGTGATGATCTCGCGGGGATGTCGAGGAGCGGTCAGTTGGCTGCGCACCGGGGTTCGTAGACGACGTCACTCGGCGGTGATCTCGTGGGCAGTCGGCAGTCGTGGACCAGGTCGGGTAGCCCGTGTCGCAGCGCCGGATTTCGCGGCCTCACCCGGCGAAGCCGAACAGAAGCGCGGCGACGACCAGCGCGGCAAGAGCGCCCACGTCGATCCGTGCCACCCGCATCGTCCTGGCGCCGAGATCACCGAGTCCGACCACAGCGGCGAGCGCGAGAAACGAACTGGTGCTGATGATTCCGGCCGCGATGGTCACCGCCCGCACCGACGGCACGAACGCGCCGACGATCAACCCGATCCCCACCAGGGCGAGCAACACCGCGCGATGACGCAGCAACAGCTCGAGGTCCCGGTTCGTGACCGCCGTGCCGTAGACCGCCGCCGCGCGCCCCGGCGCCAACGCGACCACACCCGGCACCACATGCACCAGACCCACACCCACCAGCAGCACCGCACCTACGACTTCGCCGACCACGCCGGTCCCTTCCTTCGTCCGACACCTGTCGTGCAAGCATGACTGGCATGGGCGGAGCGCCACTTCCGGAAACGTGCAATACCCCGGCGACGGTGTGGCTGGGCGCCGGGCACGCGATCTACCTCGGCCCGTCGCTGCGACTGGACCGGCATTCCGGGTCCGTGGCGTGCCTGGCGGTCGGGCTCGACACACCGTTCACGGTGCATGCCGACGCGATCGGTGCCCGGACGGCCCGCAGTGTGCTGGTCCCGCCGCGGACCCCGCACCGGATCGTCGCCGACGGGCGAATGCTGTTCTGCTATCTCGACTCCGGCTCACCGCGTGCTGCGGCCTGCCGGGGCCGGATGCTCGAACAGACAGGTGGTTTCGGCCTCGGACACGTCGAGGAGGCCACGCTGATCCGTTGTGCCGCCGACTCCGCGCCTGCCGCCGTCCTCGCTCTCGCGTGCGGCGCGGGTATGCCCGACATCGATCCCCGGATCGCCGCGGCGACAGCCATCCTGTGCGCCGATCCGGCCGCGGCGATCTCCGCCGATCAGCTCGCCGCGGCGGTCCACCTGTCGAAATCCCGTCTGCTGCACCTGTTCTCCGCCCAGGCGGGCACCACCTTCCGGCGCTACCGGGTATGGGCGCGCATGCTCGCCGTCGGCCGGGCGGTGGCCGACGGCGCCGACCTCACCACCGCCGCGGCGAATGCCGGGTTCGCCAGCCCCTCCCATTTCAGCGACACCTTCCACGCCATGTTCGGCCTGACCGCCGCCGACCTGCTCGGCGCGGGCGTACGCATCGTCGTCGACGATCCGGGCTTGCTTCTCCCCCGAGGGGAGACGGCACGCTGAGCGACATGGACGACGACACGCTGTTCACGATCGGGGAAGTCGCGGAGCGGACCGGACTGACGGTCAAGGCGATCCGCTTCTACGCCGACCGCGACATCGTGGCGCCGACCACGCTCAACCCGGCGGGCCACCGCCGCTACGACACCGCCGCCCTCGCCCGCCTGGAACTGGTCCGCACCCTGCGCACCCTCGGCATCGACCTCGCCACCGTGCGCCGCGTGCTCGCCCGCGAAACCTCGATGACCGAGGTCGCCGCGACGCACGCGGACGCGCTCGACGTCGAGATCCGAACCCTGCGGGTGCGACGAGCGGTGTTGCGCGCGGTGGCCGCCCGGGAACCCACCCCACCGGAGATGGATCTCATGCACCGACTCGCCACCCTGTCCGCCGCTGAAAGACACCGCCTGATCCAGGATTTCGTCGACGACACCTTCGGCCGCTACGCCGCCAACCCCGCCATGGTCGACCTCGTCCGCGCCGCCATGCCAGACCTGCCCGACGACCCGACGCCCGACCAGCTCGCGGCCTGGATGGAACTGGCGGAACTGGTGCAGGACAGCGATTTCCGCGACGCCGTCCGGCGCATGGCCGAGTACCAGGCCAGGGAACGCGCCGCGGGCGACACCACCGGCCTGCACCACGACCTCACCGAAGCCGTCCGCACCCAGATCGGTGCGGCCGTCACCGCCGGCATCACCCCCGGCTCCGCGGCCGCGATCCCGGTGCTCGACGCACTCACGGCGAGGTACGCGAGCACCTTCGGCCGCCCCGACGACCCACCGCTCCGGCACTGGATCCTCGAACGGCTCGAAGTCGCCGATGACCCACGCGTGCAACGCTATTGGCGGTTGCTCGGCATCGTGAACGGCTGGCCCGAGCAACCGGATATGACCCCGGTGTTCACGTGGTTCGCGCAGGTGCTGCGCGCGGCCACGACCTGACCTCGACCGTCGGCCGTGCGCGCTCCCCACGGCCGGCGATCGGCTCAGCTCCCCTGGGTCAGATAGTTGTGGATCTCGTGGATGGTGACGGTGGGTTCGGCGGTCAAGCCGACCTCTTTGGTCAGCGGTCCGATGGTGGTCTCGGCGAACTCCTGGAACTGGCCCGCGGACTCCCACACGTCAGTGACATGAAACCCGTCATCGGTCTTCCTGGCCCAGTGGAAGATCAAACCAGGCCCGCCGGTTCCGCCGTGCGTGAAGCCCATCTTCGCCAAGACCTGGTCGTACTGCTCCATCGTCGCGCCGGTGAAATCGAGTTCGACGGCAACAGCCATAACGTCATCTCCTTGCCGAAAGGTCGTGCGGAATCGCTCGCCGCGGCGCCGACGCGGCGGTCGAGCAGGAGCGGAGCGACTGGCAGGCCCGGCTCATCGACGAGGGGGTCACGAAAGATCACCGTGGCCCGGCGCTCCGATCGGGTCACGCTGACGCTCAACGGCGGCACCACATCCGCGCTTACGAATGTGGTGCGCGTCACAGTGTAGTCGGCTACTCGATGGCCTACAAGCCGGATCACCAGCGGGAACGCCGGAACCCGCCCTCCGAGTCGATCACCTGACCGACCACCCAGCGGGCCTCATCGGACACCAGCCATGCGATCAACCGCGCCGGGTCGTCGGGCGTTCCCACCCGCCCGCGTGGGAACGCGGCCCGTACCTCCTCGACAACCGAGAGGTCGCGGTCGGTCGTTGCTTCTGACAGATACCCCGTGTCCACCGGGCCCGGATTGACCGTGTTGAGCAAGATTCCGCGCTCGATCAGCTCGTCGGCGACTGTGGCCGTGAGGCCCGCCAAGACCGATTTCGCCGCGGCGTAAGCGATTTCCGTCCGCATCGGCCCGAGGTGCTGCCCCGAGCTCATCCAGATCACCCGACCATGCTCACCTTCCGGTCCGGCATCGCGGCGGTACCGGCGGGCGAACGCCTGGGTCAGCAGCAACACCGACCGGGCGTCGACCGCCCAATGCCCGTCGAGCATCCGCGCATCCACGTCGAACAGGCTCCCGTCGCCGCCACTACGCGCATGGTTGGCGACGAGAATGTCGACCTGGCCGAAGGCGGCCACCGCCTCGTCGATCACCCGCTCCGCGGCGGTCGCCTCGGCCAGGTCGACGGCAAGGTCCGCCACTCGCGTCATCGCACCGAGCTCGCGGCACAATGACGCCGGGTCCTCAGCGCCCCACGGCTGCTGCGCGTCGTGCGGAGCCCAATGCGTGAGAAACAATGCGGCCCCGTCCTCCGCGAGTCGCCGCGCCACCGCGAACCCGATCCCGTTCCGGCGACTCACCCCGGTCACCACGGCGACCCGCCCCACCAGCCCTCGCGATCCCATGCTCCGATTGCACCCGCTGCGTCCACCACCCGCAACCGAATACCGTCGGATCCGGTGCGGCGACTCGATGACCGGGAGCCTGCCCGTGTGAGTGGCAGGCGATGTGGTTCGGGTCGGTTCGTGAATACCGTCACGTGCGTTGTGCGGCGGGAAATGGCGAGCTGAGCGGGAATGGAGGTGAAACCGGCGCGCTCACAGGACTTTCAGTCCGGGTGTGACCGGCGACGCAGGCGCGGTGTCGGTGCGCGGCGCCGTGGCGGCGCTCACAAGCAGGACTGCCTGGTCAAAGGTGGGTTCGGACGCTGATAAGGTGGAGCGCGAATTAGGCATCCTTTAACGGACCGTCCGGTGAGGCGGGGAAGGAGGTCGGCATGGCTGTGCCCGAACGGGCGGCCAAAACCGGCGCGGGCGAAACATCGCAGCGGCACACTCCGGAGTGGGTGGCAGCCGGCCGCGAGCTGTTGTCGCCATCGGACGTGAACCGGACCGTCGCGCGCATCGCGCACCAGATCATCGAGAAGACCGCCCTGGATTCCGGCGACGCCGACGCACCGCGGGTGGTTCTCATGGGCATCCCGACCCGCGGCACCACGCTGGCCAACCGGCTGGCTGCCAAGATCGAGGAATTCTCCGGCGTGCGGCCCGCACTGGGCTCGCTCGACATCACCCTCTACCGCGACGACCTGCGCAGCCGTCCGCACCGCCCGCTGGAGCGCACCTCGGTGCCCGACGGCGGCATCGAGAACGCCCTGGTCGTCCTCGTCGACGACGTACTGTTCTCCGGCCGCACCGTCCGCTCGGCCCTCGACGGCCTGCGCGACCTGGGCCGCCCCCGCGCGGTGCAGCTGGCGGTGCTCATCGACCGCGGCCACCGCGAACTGCCGATTCGCGCCGACTACGTGGGCAAGAACGTGCCGACCTCGCGCGCCGAGGACATCTCGGTCCTGCTGACCGAACACGACGGACACGACGGTGTGTATCTGCACCAGGAGGGGCAGGAGTGAAGCATCTGCTGACGGTCGCCGATCTCGATCGGGGCACCGCCACCGAACTCCTCGACGAAGCCGAGCGCTTCGAACAGGCCCTGCTCGGCCGCGAGGTGAAGAAGCTGCCGACCCTGCGCGGCCGCACCGTGATGACGGTGTTCTACGAGAACTCGACCCGCACCCGGGTGTCCTTCGAGGTCGCGGGCAAGTGGATGAGCGCCGACGTGATCAACGTGAGCGCGTCGAGCTCCTCGGTCTCCAAGGGCGAATCGCTGCGCGACACCGCGCTGACCCTGCACGCGGCGGGCGCCGACGCGCTCATCGTGCGCCACCCGGCCTCCGGCGCCGCGCACCAGATCGCGCGCTGGATGGAACAGTGGGCGCGCGACGAGAACCGCGCCGCCCCCTCGATCATCAACGCCGGTGACGGCACCCACCAGCACCCCACCCAGGCGCTGCTCGACGCGCTGACCCTGCGTCAGCGCCTCGGCGACATCGAGGGCAAGCGGATCGTGCTGGTCGGCGACATCCTGCACAGCCGGGTCGCGCGCTCGAATGTCTTCCTGCTCAACACCCTCGGCGCCGAAGTGGTGCTGGTCGCGCCGCGCACCCTGCTGCCGGTGGGCGTGGAGAGCTGGCCCGCGCGGGTCGCGACCTCGCTCGACGCCGAACTGCCCGGCGCCGACGCGGTGATGATGCTGCGGGTGCAGGCCGAGCGGATGAACGGCGGATTCTTCCCGTCGGCCCGCGAGTACGCGATCAACTACGGACTGTCCGAGCGCAGGCTCGGTGTGCTCGGCGACGACGCGGTGGTGCTGCACCCCGGTCCCATGCTGCGCGGCATGGAGATCGCGTCGGCGGTCGCCGATTCGCCGAAAGCGGCAGTCCTGCAACAGGTGACGAACGGAGTGCACATGCGGATGGCCGTGTTGTTCCGGCTGCTCGTCGGCACCCAGGAGGTGGCGGCGTGAGTGAACTGCTGATCAAGAATGTGTTGCCCTACGGTGAGGGCGAACCGGTCGACGTGCTGGTGCGCGGCACCGTCATCGCCGAGATCGGCACAGGCATCGAGGCTTCGGCCGACGCCGAGGTGATCGACGGCAACGGCCAGATCCTGCTGCCCGGCTTCGTCGACCTGCACACCCACCTGCGTGAGCCCGGCCGCGAAGACACCGAGACCATCGAAACCGGTTCGGCCGCAGCCGCACTCGGCGGTTACACCGCCGTGTTCGCGATGGCCAACACCAACCCGGTCGCCGACTCGCACGTCGTCACCGATCACGTGTGGCGGCGCGGCCAGGAGGTCGGCCTGGTCGACGTGTTCCCGGTCGGCGCGGTCACCGTCGGGCTCGAGGGCAAGCAGCTCGCCGAGATGGGCACCATGGCCGCGGGCGTCGGCCAGGTCAAGATGTTCTCCGACGACGGCCACTGTGTCTACGACCCGCTGATCATGCGCCGCGCCCTCGAATACGCGAACTCTCTGGGCGTGCTCATCGCCCAGCACGCCGAGGAGCCGCGGCTGACCAAGGGCGCCGTCGCGCACGAGGGCCCCAACGCCGCCCGCCTCGGCCTGGCCGGCTGGCCGCGCGCCGCCGAGGAGTCGATCGTCGCCCGTGACGCGCTGCTGGCCCGCGACGCGGGTGCCCGCGTGCACATCTGCCACGCCTCCACCGCGGGCACCGTCGAACTGGTGAAATGGGCCAAGTCCCAGGGCATCTCGATCACCGCCGAGGTCACCCCGCACCACCTGCTGCTCGACGACTCGCGCCTGGAGACCTACGACGCGGTCAACAAGGTGAACCCGCCGCTGCGCGAGTCCGCCGACGTCGCCGCCCTGCGCCAGGCGCTGGCCGAGGGCGTCATCGACTGTGTCGCCACCGACCACGCCCCGCACGCCGAGCAGGACAAATGCTGCGAGTTCGCCGTGGCCCGCCCCGGCATGCTCGGCCTGGAGACCGCGCTGTCGATCATCGTGCAGACGATGGTGCAGCCGGGCCTGCTCGACTGGCGCGGTGTCGCGCGGGTGATGAGTGAGAAGCCCGCCGCGATCGTCGGCCTCGACGACCACGGCCGCCCGATCGCGGTCGGCGAGCCTGCCAACCTGACGCTGATCGACCCCGACGCCGAGTGGACGGTGCACGGCGCCGAACTGGCGAGCATCTCGAACAACACGCCGTTCGAGGACATGACGTTCCCGGCGCAGGTGTCAGCCACCGTGCTGCGCGGCCGGGTAACTGCCCGCGAGGGCAAGGCTGCCGGGATCTAGGAGGGCCAGGAACGTGGAAAGAACTCTGTGGGTGCTGGGGTGTCTGGCCCTGTTCCTCCTGTGCCTGTGGCTGATGTACCGAGCCTGGCAGAAGAAAGCCTCGCGGCAGCAGGCACGGATCGGCGAACTGCCGACGGTGCCCGCCGAGCTGGGCGCACAACTACTGGAACCGACCACCGGCCTCTACCTGGGCAGCACCATCGCGCCCAGCTGGCAGGACCGGATCGCGGTCGGTGACCTGGGATTCCGGGCGACCGCCGAACTGACGCGGTTCGAACGCGGAATCCTGCTCGAACGCGACGGGGCGACGCCGATCTGGATTCCGCAGGAATCCGTCACGGCCGTGCGCACCGAACGCGGACACGCGGGCAAAGTGATGACAGAGAATGGTGTGCTGGTAATTCGCTGGACACTGCCGACCGGAACCGAGATCGATACCGGATTCCGGGGCGACGACAAGACGGTGTACCCGGCATGGACCGCGGATGCGACCAGGGCGACGACGGGAGACGACGAATGAGCAAAGTGAAGGCAGCCCTCGTGCTGGAGGACGGCCGCGTGTTCCGCGGTACCGCCTTCGGCGCCGAGGGCCAGACCCTGGGCGAGGCGGTGTTCTGCACCGCGATGACCGGATACCAGGAGACCCTGACCGACCCCAGCTACGACCGCCAGATCGTGGTGGCCACCGCCCCGCAGATCGGCAACACCGGCTGGAACGACGAGGACGACGAGTCCGGCAAGATCTGGGTCGCCGGCTACGCCGTGCGCGACCCCTCGCCGATCTCCTCCAACTGGCGCGCCACCGGCACCCTGCAGGACCAGCTCGACAAGCAGAACGTGGTCGGCATCGCCGGCATCGACACCCGCGCGGTGGTGCGCCACCTGCGCACCCGCGGCTCGATGAAGGCGGGCATCTTCTCCGGTGCCGCCCTCGCCGGTGACGACGAGCTGCTGGCCCGGGTCAACGGCCAGCCCTCCATGCTCGGCGCGGACCTGGCCGAAGAGGTCAGCACCGACGGCATGTACACGATCGAGCCGGTCGGCGACCATCGCTTCACCGTCGTCGCGGTCGACCTGGGCATCAAGACCAACACCCCGCGCATGTTCGCCGAGCGCGGTGTCCGCACCCACGTGGTGCCGTCGAACACCTCCCTCGACGACATCCTCGCGCTGAACCCCAACGGCGTGTTCCTGTCGAACGGCCCCGGCGACCCGGCCACCCAGACCGGCGCGATCGCGCTGACCCAGGGCGTGCTCGAGCGCGGGATCCCGCTGTTCGGCATCTGCTTCGGCAACCAGATCCTGGGCCGGGCACTGGGCCGCGACACCTACAAGATGAAGTTCGGCCACCGCGGCATCAACATCCCGGTGGTCGAAGAGGGCACCGGCCGCATCTCCATCACCGCGCAGAACCACGGCTTCGCGCTGGAAGGCGAGAAGGGCGAGGTGTTCGACACCCCGTTCGGCAAGGCCGAGGTCTCCCACATCTGCGCCAACGACGGCACCGTCGAGGGTGTGCGACTGATCGACGGTCGCGCCTTCTCGGTGCAGTACCACCCCGAGGCCGCCGCAGGCCCGCACGACGCCGCATATCTGTTCGACCGTTTCGCCGGTCTCATGGAAGGAGCCTGATGCCTCGCCGCGAGGATCTGAAGCACATCCTGGTGATCGGCTCTGGCCCGATCGTGATCGGCCAGGCGTGCGAATTCGACTACTCCGGTACCCAGGCGTGCCGGGTGCTGCGGTCCGAGGGACTGCGCGTATCGCTGGTGAACTCCAACCCGGCGACCATCATGACCGACCCCGAGTTCGCCGACTCCACCTACGTGGAGCCGATCACCCCGGAGTTCGTCGAGAAGGTCATCGACAAGGAACGGCCCGACGCCATCCTGGCCACCCTCGGCGGGCAGACCGCGCTCAACACCGCGGTCGCGCTGCACGAGCGCGGTGTGCTGGAGAAGTACAACGTCGAGCTGATCGGCGCCGACTTCGAGGCCATCCAGCGTGGTGAGGACCGGCAGAAGTTCAAGGACATCGTCGCCAAGGTCGGCGGCGAAAGTGCCCGCAGCCGTGTCTGTTACACCATGGACGAGGTCCGCGACACCGTCGGCGAACTCGGCTTCCCGGTCGTGGTGCGCCCGTCGTTCACCATGGGTGGCCTCGGTTCCGGCATGGCCTACAACGACGAGGATCTCGACCGCATCGCGGGTGGCGGCCTCGCCGCGTCGCCCACCGCGAACGTCCTGATCGAGGAGTCCATCCTCGGCTGGAAGGAATTCGAGCTCGAGCTCATGCGCGACGGCCGCGACAATGTCGTGATCGTCTGCTCCATCGAGAACGTCGACCCGATGGGCGTGCACACCGGTGACTCGGTCACCGTCGCCCCGGCGATGACGCTCACCGACCGCGAGTACCAGAAGATGCGCGATCTCGGCATCGCCATCCTGCGCGAGGTCGGCGTCGACACCGGCGGCTGCAACATCCAGTTCGCGGTCGACCCGAAGGACGGTCGCCTGATCGTCATCGAGATGAACCCGCGCGTCTCCCGCTCCTCGGCGCTGGCGTCGAAGGCCACCGGTTTCCCGATCGCCAAGATCGCCGCCAAGCTGGCCATCGGCTACACCCTCGACGAGATCGTCAACGACATCACCGGCGAGACCCCGGCCTGCTTCGAGCCGACCCTGGACTACGTCGTCGTCAAGGCGCCGCGGTTCGCGTTCGAGAAGTTCCCCGGCGCCGACGCCACGCTGACCACCACCATGAAGTCGGTGGGCGAGGCGATGTCGATGGGCCGCAACTTCTCCGAGGCGCTCGGCAAGGTGCTGCGCTCGCTCGAGACGAAGGCCGCCAGCTTCTGGACCACCGACGACGGTCAGTGGGCGCCCAAGGACCCGAGCGATCCCGCGTCGGTGCGCGAGGCGATCGAGGCCATCCTCGCCGACCTGCGCGTGCCCACCGAAGGCCGCATCTACCAGGTCGAGCGGGCCCTGCGCTACGGCGCGAGCATCGAGGAGGTCGCGCTGGCCTCCGGTGTCGACCCGTGGTTCGTCGCCGAGGTCGCCGGACTGGTCACGCTGCGCCAGGAAGTCCTCGACGCGCCGGTGCTCGACGAGGACCTGCTGCGCCGCGCCAAGCACTACGGCCTGTCCGACCGTCAGCTCGCCGCCCTGCGGCCCGAGCTCGCGGGCGAGGCCGGTGTGCGCTCGCTGCGCCATCGCCTCGGCGTGCGCCCGGTCTACAAGACCGTCGACACCTGTGCCGCGGAGTTCGAGGCCAAGACCCCGTACCACTACAGCTCCTACGAGCTGGATCCCGGCGCGGAGTCCGAGGTCGCGCCGCAGCGTGAGCGCGACAAGGTGATCATCCTGGGCTCGGGCCCGAACCGCATCGGTCAGGGCATCGAGTTCGACTACTCGTGTGTCCATGCGGCACAGACGCTCTCGGCCGCGGGCTACGAGACCGTCATGGTCAACTGCAACCCCGAGACCGTCTCCACCGACTACGACACCGCCGACCGTCTCTACTTCGAGCCGCTCACCTTCGAGGACGTGCTCGAGGTGTACAACGCGGAAACCGAGTCGGGCACCGTCGCCGGTGTGATCGTGCAGCTCGGCGGCCAGACCCCGCTGAGCCTGGCGCAGCGGCTCACCGACGCCGGCGTGCCGGTCGTCGGTACCTCCGCGGCCGCGATCGACCTGGCCGAGGACCGCGGCGAATTCGGTGACGTGCTCGTCGCCGCCGGACTGCCCGCGCCCAAGTACGGCACCGCCACCACGGTCGAGCAGGCGAAGAAGATCGCCGCCGAGATCGGCTACCCGGTGCTGGTGCGCCCGTCCTACGTGCTCGGCGGTCGCGGCATGGAGATCGTCTACGACGAGACCTCGCTCGAGGGCTACATCTCCCGCGCCACCGAGCTCAACCCGGATCACCCGGTGCTGGTCGACCGCTTCCTGGAAGACGCCATCGAGATCGACGTCGACGCCCTGTGCGACGGCGAGGAGGTCTACCTCGGCGGCGTGATGGAGCACATCGAGGAAGCGGGCATCCACTCCGGTGACTCCGCCTGCGCGCTGCCCCCGATCACCCTGGGCCGCAGCGACATCGAGGCCGTGCGCCGCTCCACTATCGCGCTGGCCAAGGGCATCGGCGTGAAGGGCCTGCTCAACGTGCAGTACGCCCTCAAGGACGACATCCTCTACGTGCTCGAGGCCAACCCCCGCGCGAGCCGCACGGTGCCGTTCGTCTCCAAGGCGACCGCGGTGCCGCTGGCCAAGGCCTGCGCACGCGTCATGCTCGGCGCCTCCATCGCCGACCTGCGCAAGGAAGGCATGCTGCCGCCCGAGGGCGACGGCGGCCACGTGCCGCTGGACGCGCCGGTCGCGGTGAAGGAAGCCGTGCTGCCCTTCCACCGGTTCCGTCGCGCCGACGGCTCCGGCGTGGACTCGCTGCTGTCGCCGGAGATGAAGTCCACCGGCGAGGTCATGGGTATCGACGCCGACTTCGGCACCGCCTTCGCCAAGAGCCAGGCCGCCGCCTACGGCTCGCTGCCGACCGAGGGCACCGTGTTCGTCTCCGTCGCCAACCGCGACAAGCGCGCCATGGTGTTCCCGATCAAGCGCCTGCACGACCTGGGCTTCCGCATCCTCGCCACCGAGGGCACCGCGGAAACCCTGCGCCGCAACGGCATTCCGTGCGAGCAGGTGCGCAAGCACTCCGACCCGGAAGCCACCGATCCGGCCACCGGCATGCCGGAGGCCTCGATCGTCGAGCAGATCCGCGACGGCGAGATCGACATCGTGTTCAACACCCCCTACGGCAACTCGGGCCCCCGCGTGGACGGCTACGAGATCCGCACCGCCGCGGTGGGCGCGAACATCCCGTGCATCACCACTGTGCAGGGCGCGGCCGCGGCGGTGCAGGGCATCGAGGCGAGCATCAACGGCGGCATCGGCGTGCGCTCGCTGCAGCAGCTGCACTCGGTGCTGCGTGGCTGACATGCACAGCTTCGGTCACCGGTTGCGGCACGCCATGCGGGAATTCGGCCCGCTGTGCGTCGGCATCGACCCCCACCCCGGCCTGCTCCGGGCGTGGGGGCTCACCGAGGACGTCGACGGGCTCGAGGCGTTCGCCGAGATCTGCGTCGAGGCCTTCGACGGCCGCGTCGCGCTGGTGAAGCCGCAGGTCGCGTTCTTCGAGACCTACGGTTCCGGCGGTCTCGCGGTGCTCGAACGCACCATCGAGGTGCTGCGCGCCTCGGGCACCCTGGTGCTGGCCGACGCCAAGCGCGGCGACATCGGCTCCACCATGGACGCCTACGCGCACGCCTGGCTCGGTGACGGGCCACTGGGTTCGGACGCGGTGACGGTCTCGCCGTATCTCGGTTTCGGGTCCCTGGACCCGGCGCTGAGCCTGGCGCACGCCAACCACCGCGGCGTGTTCGTCCTCGCGGCGACGTCGAATCCCGAAGGGGCACAACTACAGCGGATCACCGGCGCGGACGGGCGCACGATCGCCCAGACGATGGTCGACGAGGCGGCGGCGCGCAACGCGGGCCACGGCTTCGGCTCCGTCGGTGTGGTCGTCGGCGCGACGCTGACCGAGGCGCCGGACCTGTCGGCCCTCAACGGGCCCATCCTGATGCCCGGAGTCGGTGCGCAGGGCGGGGGAGCGGACTCCATCCGGGCACTGGTCCCGGAGGCGAACCTGGCGGCCGTGGTGCCCAACGTGTCCCGCGAGGTTCTCAACGCGGGCCCGTCGGTGACGGCGCTGTGCGAGAAGACGGCTCAGCTGCAGGAGGAGTTCGCCTTCCTGCAGGGGTGACGATCAACGCGACAGGCCGGGGCAGCGACACGCCGCCCCGGCCTCGTCGTCTTCCGTTGGTCACGCCCCACGATCAGGCGAGGCAGTACGTCGCTGTGACCGTGGCGAACAGCGACAGCGCGTCCGACGAGGCCGCCGAGCCGAGGACCATCGTCAGTGCGCGGCCGTCGGTCGACCGGAACGCATACGTGACGTAACCGAGCAGCTCACCGCCGTGCCCCCACAGATCGTCACCACACGGTGGATCGAAACGCTGCAGGCCGAGGCCGTAGTGGAATCCCATGCCCATCGGGACGGTCTCGCGCATGCGGTCCAGCGCGGCGGGGCTGATCAGGCGGCCACCCAGCAATGCCGCGAAGAACGCGTCGAGATCGGCTGTGGTGGAAATCATTTCGCCTGCCGCCCAGTCCAGCGACGGGTTCATCTCGGTCACGTCCACGCGGCCGACGCCGTCGATGTCGCGGTGTGCGGTGAGGGCGGGCGCGGGGATACGGGGGTCGTCGCCGGGAACGGTGGTGGCGGTCAACCGCAGGGGAGTGAGAATGCGGTCGCGGATCGCGTCGCCGTAGCGGCGCCCGGTCACGTGCTCGATGAGCAGGCCGAGCGCGATGTAGTTGGTGTTCGAGTACCGGAAGCGGGCGCCCGGCGCGAAATAGGGGTCGTGGCGCACCGCGGTGGCGAGCAGAGCGCGGGGCGCGTGACTGCGGAATCGGTCGTCGCCGCGCCACCGGTTCGTCGACATGCCGGGTTCCTTCATGTAGTCGTAGAGCCCGCTGGTGTGATTCATCAACTGCCGCACCGTGATCCGGTCCCCGTGGGGAATCGGGTCGGGCAGCTGCGCGGCGATCGGACCGTCCAGGTCGACCTTGCCCTCGTCGACCAGTTGCAGCACCACGGTCGCGACGAAGGTCTTGGTGATGCTGCCGATCCGGAATCGGCTGTGCGGGTCCGGCGTGGACTGCCCGCTGCCGCCGTACTGCCACTGGCGCTGTCGCTCCCCGTCGGTGATCCGCAGTACCACGTCGGTGTCGTTCCAGCGCGCGCCGGCCTCGACCGTGTCCCCGACGACCCGCCAACGCGCCGCCACGAGGACGGTGGCGGCCACCAGCGCGGCCGTCAGCACGGTGCCCAGAATGACCACAGAGGCACGAAACAGTTTCTGTCGCATAGTTTCGACGCTAGGCACGCTCCGCGCCGACGACGAGGGTGCACGCCCCGCGGCCGGGGTGCGGAAAACCCCACCCCCCGACTGCGGTCGGCCGGCACGGACCGGGTGGCCGACGCTACTGATCGCCGCCCGCCCGCTTCCTAGCGTCGAAAGCATGGAAACGACAGGCACTTCGGCCGAACTCACCGGCATCGCGGGATGGGCGGTCCAGCTCATGGAACAGCTCGGCGGCCTCGGCGCGGGCATCGCCATCGCACTCGAGAACCTCTTCCCGCCACTGCCCAGCGAGGTGATCCTGCCGCTGGCCGGCTTCACCGCGAGCCGCGGCCGGTTCAGCCTCGCCGAGGTCCTGCTGTGGACGACACTCGGCTCGGTAGTCGGCGCCCTCGCCCTCTACGGTCTCGGCGCCGCCCTGGGCCGCGACCGACTGCGCCGCATCGTCGACCGCCTGCCGCTGGTACGCCTGTCCGACCTGGACCGCACCGAGGACTGGTTCGCCCGCCACGGCGACAAGGCCGTGTTCTTCGGCCGGATGATCCCGATCTTCCGCAGCCTGATCTCGATCCCGGCCGGTGTCGAACGCATGCCGATCGGGCGTTTCACCGTCCTGACCACGGCGGGCAGCCTGCTGTGGAACGCGGTCTTCGTGTTCGCGGGGTACTTCCTCGGGGAGAACTGGCACATCGTGGAGACCTACGCCGGCCTGCTGCAGAAGGCCGTGGTCGTCGTCGTGCTCGGGGCCGTCGCGGTGTTCGTCGCCCGGCGCCTGCGTCAGCCGCGGATCGCCGGGCGATGAGATTCCCGCACCGGCCGGACCGGCACGATCGCGGCCATGCCCGCCCGCGCCCTGGTGATCGCCGCGGGAGCCCATCGGCCGCGAGGGCGCACACCGGCCCGTCGGACCGGCGCGACGGCGGCGGCATCGGGGTCCGGATTATCGGTATGGCCGGGCCGGGCGAGAATTGTGCGATGAGCTCCTCCCCGGCGGGATCCGCGCGCGCCGCCGCCGCGATCGGCGGATACCTGCTCGGCGTGCTCACCGTGCCGCTGGACCTGCTCGGCGTGCTCGTCGCGCCGGTCGCGACGCCGGCCACCGACCGGGTCGCGGCGATCGAGCGATGGCGGGTGACCCGCTTGCTCGGTGTTCCCGCGACCGTGGCTCCCCGGGGTGCGCGGGCGGCCGGGTACCTGACGGTCCGCGCGGTGCTCGGGCTGGTCGGGGCGGTGGTGCTCGGGCTCTGCGGTGCGGGCGTCGTAGCCGCGGCGGCCCTGGTGTACGGCGCGAGCACCGGCGCGGCGGTGCCGATCGTCGACGCCACCGAACCGGGCCAGATCACCTGGACGACGGTGGCGGTGGTCGTGCTGCCCGGCGCGGTGCTGTGTTTCCTCGGGGTGCAGGGACTGGTCGGGGTGGTGCGCGCCGAGGCGTGGGCGCTGCGGCGCAGCGTGCGGCCCGGCTCGGGCGAGCTGGCCCAGCGGGTGGCGCAGCTGACCACGACCCGCGCCGACGTTGTCGACGTCATCGACGACGAACGCCGCCGCATCGAACGCGACCTGCACGACGGCGTGCAGCAGCGGGTGGTCGCGCTGTCGATTCTGCTCGGCCGGGTGCAGCGGGAAGCCGACGAGGATCGGCGCGGCGAGCTGCAACGGCGGGCGATCACCGAGACGGGCCACATCCTCGACGAACTGCGCGAGGTGTCGTGGCGTATCTACCCGGCCATGCTCGCCCGCGACGGACTCCACGCCGCGCTCGAAGCCCTGGCCGACCGGACACCGTTGCCGACCCGGCTCGACTACGCGCTCACCGAACGTGCGCCGCGACCGGTCGAATCGGCCTGCTACTTCACCGCGAGCGAGGCGATCACCAACGCCATCAAGCATTCCGGGGCCGAGACCATCGCCGTCGGCGTCGAACGCGACGGGCCGCTCGTGCGCCTGCGCGTGCGCGACGACGGGAACGGCGGCGCCGACCCCGGCGGCCACGGGCTGGCCGGCATCGCCACCCGCGTCACCGCGCTGGACGGCACGATGAGGGTGGACAGCCCGCCGGGCGGTCCGACCATCGTCACCGTGGAGGTTCCGTGCGGATAACCCTGGCCGAGGACTCGGCGCTGCTGCGCGAGAGCCTGGCCCAGCTGCTGACCGCCGAGGGACACGAGATCGTGGACTCCGTAGGCACCGCGACCGAGTTGCTGGCCGCGGTGCGGGTCCGCCCGCCCGACCTCGTCATCGCCGATGTCCGGATGCCGCCCGATCACGTCGACGAAGGCATCAGGGCGGCGCTCGACATCCGGCGGGACCAGCCGGGGATCGCGGTCCTGGTGCTCTCGCAGTACGTCGAACGCAGGCACGCGGCCGAATTCCTGACCGGCACCGGCGGCATCGGCTACCTGCTCAAGGATCGGGTCGCCGCGATCGGCGCGTTCCTCGACGCGGTCGAGCGGGTCGGCGCGGGCGGCACCGCCTTCGATCCGGAGGTGGTGCGGCAGCTGTTGCTGCACAATCGCGCCGATTCGCCGTTGCAACGGCTGACCGAGCGCGAGCGCGCGGTGCTCGAACTCATGGCGCAGGGCCTGAGTAATGCGGCGATCTGTCAGCAGCTGTTCGTCACGCGCAGCGCTGTCGAGAAGCACATCAACGCGATCTTCACCAAGCTGGACCTGCCCGTGGGAGAGGCCCACAATCGCCGGGTCCTCGCCATCCTGCAGCATCTGCGCGCGGGCGCCGTCGACGCCTAGACCGTGATCGCACCACCCGGGCTGCCGGTGTGACCGGGCCCGGTCACACCGCGGCCGACACGGGGATCCGCCCACGCCACCAGCCCGCCGCGCCGACGGCGAGCGGCACCAGCAGGGTGAGGAATCCCGACACCGGCATGTACACCAACCCGACCACCGTCGTCACGGCGAGCGCGACGAGCACCGATGCCGGCACGAAACCGCGCGCTCGCTCCAGCTCGATCATGGCCACCCCGAGACCGATCCCGACCACACCGAACGTGGTGAACCAGAACGAGAGCTCGGTGTCCTGATCGCCCGCAGCGAGCAGGACGACGCCCATGATCGTGTGGACGGCGGCGATGAACACCACTGCGGCCCCGGCCAGCGGAAAACTAGTTCTTGAATTCATATTCATAAACTGTGCCACTAGGCTGAGCCGGTGGCAAGACCCCGTCTCTTCACCGACGATCAGGTGCTCGACGCGGCCCGCGACCTGCTGGTCGATCCGGCGATCACCCGGCCCGCGATCGCCGCGATCGGCAAGGCCGCCGGCGTGCACACGGGGTCGATCTATGTGCGCTTCGCCTCACGTGACGAACTGCTCGCCCGCCTGTGGTTGCGCTCGATCCGGCGCTTCCACGAAGGCCTGCTCGCCGCGCTGGCCGGGCCGTCGCCGCTGCTCGCCGCGGCCACCTATCTGCCGCGCTACTGTCGCGCCCACCCGACCGAGGCCAGGGCGATGAAGATGTTCCATCGCGACGAACTGCTCGACGTCGGGCCCGAGGATCTCCGGGCCGAGATCGCCACCGTGAACGACGCCATGAACGCGGCCCTGCTCGCTGCCGTCGTCGCCGAATTCGGGACTGCCGACGAGCGCGCGACGGCGCTGGCCGAGGCCGCGGTGAAGGCGATTCCGTACGGTTTGGTTCGCGATTACATCGCCCGCGCGGCACCGATTCCCGCCTGGATCGACGAGGTGACCGCGACCGCCACCGGCGCGGTTCTGGAGCGGTTTCGTTCCCGATCTTGACGACACGCGGTACGAAATCCAGCGACACGCGGGGAATTTCGGGAAAGCCCCTGGTCGGGCACCGCCGGGTTTGCCGTGCCGATGACCACACTGCACGCAACCTGGTGGCTAACATCGCCCATATCGGTAAAAGCGCAGGTGGGGGTATATTTTTTCAATTCGGCGGTACGATCGGTGCGGAGGAATCGGTGGTCACCGCATCGGGCCCGCGCGCCCCATACGGCATCCGTAATCCCGCCCTGACCTGGGGGTCGGGTTCGCAATCGGCGGGCGTCGTGGGTACGGTCGCACAGACCGTCCGGGTAACCGGCGGTAGATCTAGCAATGAACGATGAGACGGAGGAACCGTGGCCCTTCCCCAGCTGACTGACGAGCAGCGCGCCGCTGCTTTGGAGAAGGCGGCTGCCGCTCGCCGTGCTCGGGCGGAGCTCAAGGAGCGCCTGAAGCGTGGCGGTACCAACCTGAAGCAGGTCCTCACCGACGCCGAATCCGATGAGATTCTCGGCAAGATGAAGGTCTCTGCGCTGCTCGAGGCTCTGCCGAAGGTGGGCAAGGTCAAGGCTGCCGAGATCATGACCGAGCTGGAGATCGCCCCCACCCGGCGTCTCCGTGGCCTGGGCGACCGTCAGCGCAAGGCGCTGCTGGCTCGCTTCGACTTCGACGCCTGATTCAGGTGGTCGAACACACGCGGAAGGGTCGGCTGGTTGTACTGGTCGGCCCCTCGGCCGTGGGTAAGTCCACGGTCGTGCGGTGCGTGCGGGAACGCCTGCCCGAACTGGTCTTCAGCGTGTCGGCGACGACCCGGGCCCCCCGGCCCGGGGAAGTCGACGGCCGTGACTACCGTTTCGTTTCCCGAGCCGATTTCGACGCCATGATCGAGGCGGACGAACTACTCGAATGGGCAGACATCCACGGGGGGTTGCAGCGATCGGGCACCCCCGCCGCTCCGGTGCGGGAAGCGCTGGCGGCAGGATCTTCAGTACTGATCGAAGTCGACCTGGCCGGTGCACGGTCGGTCCGGCAGGCGATGCCGGAAGCGCTGCTGGTGTTTCTCGCCCCGCCGAGCTGGGAGGAACTGGTCTCGCGCCTGCGCTCACGCGGCACCGAGACGCCCGAGGTGATCGAGCGCAGGCTCGAGACCGCCCGGGTCGAATTGGCGGCCTGTGACGAGTTCGACACGGTCATCGTGAACAGCGAGGTGACGACCGCCTGCGAGCAGTTGGTATCGTTGTTCGTTAGCACAAATTCGAGTTCTTGACCCACTAACCCCGCAGGAGCCTCCCCTAGTGAGTACGGACATCGCAGCCGCGCCCGCGTACGACACCCCGATCGGCCTCACCAACCCGCCGATCGACGAGCTGCTCGAGCGCACTTCGTCCAAGTACGCCCTGGTCATCTACGCCGCCAAGCGCGCGCGTCAGATCAACGATTACTACAACCAGCTCGGTGACGGCATTCTCGAGTACGTGGGCCCGCTGGTCGAGCCCGGCCTGCAGGAGAAGCCGCTGTCGGTCGCCATGCGCGAAATCCACTCCGACCTGCTCGAGCACACCGAGGGCGAGTGACAATCTCTTTTCCGGAGGCGTAGAGACCATGCGGATCGTCGTCGGGGTCAGCGGGGGCATCGCCGCCTACAAGGCGTGTGCCCTCGTTCGCCGGTTCACCGAGACCGGTCATCAGGTGCGGGTGATTCCCACCGAATCGGCCCTGGAGTTCGTCGGTAAGGCGACCTTCGAGGCGCTGTCCGGCCAGCCGGTGCACACCGGTGTGTTCGCCGACGTGCCCGAGGTGCCGCATGTCCGGATCGGCCAGGAGGCCGATCTGGTCGTCATCGCCCCCGCCACCGCGGATCTGATGGCGCGCGCCGCGCACGGGCGCGCCGACGATCTGCTCACCGCCACGTTGCTGACGGCTCGATGTCCGGTGCTGTTCGCGCCCGCGATGCACACCGAGATGTGGGAGCATCCGGCGACGGTGGCCAATGTCGCGACGCTGCGAGCGCACGGCGCCAATGTCATGGAACCCGCGTCGGGCCGGCTCACCGGCACCGACACCGGTCCGGGCAGGCTGCCCGAGCCGGAGGAGATCTTCGGTCTGGCCTCGCTGCTGCTCGAGCGTCCCGACGCGCTGCCCCGCGACCTGACCGGCCGCCGCGTGGTGATCACCGCCGGTGGCACGCGGGAACCGCTGGATCCGGTGCGTTTCCTCGGTAACCGCAGCTCGGGCAAGCAGGGCTACGCCCTGGCCAGGGTGGCCGCCCAGCGTGGCGCCCAGGTGACGCTGATCGCGGGCAACACCATCGAACTCGCGCCCCCCGCCGCCGTGGACCTGGTCCACATCACCACCGCCGACCAGCTCAAGACCGCGGTCGACAAGCACGCGCTCGGTGCCGATGCGGTGATCATGGCGGCCGCGGTGGCCGATTTCCGGCCCACCCATGTCGCTGCGGCAAAGATCAAGAAGGGCGCCGACGAGCCCGACATGATCCCGCTGACCAAGAACGAGGACATCCTCGCCGGCTTGGTCGACGCCCGCACCGACGGCAGGCTCGCAGGCACCGCGATCGTCGGCTTCGCCGCCGAGACCGGGGACGACAACGGTGACGTGCTCACCCACGCGCGCGCCAAACTGGCCCGTAAAGGCTGCGATCTGCTCGTGGTCAACGCGGTCGGCGAGGGCAAGGCGTTCGAGGTCGACACCAACGACGGCTGGTTGCTCGGCGCCGACGGCACCGAACAGGCCCTGGATCACGGTTCGAAGGCGCTGCTGGCCAGCCGGGTGCTCGACGCGCTCGTCCCGCTGCTGCGCTGACCGGGGTACGGTCCCCCTTACTTCGCGAGATCTGTTGCGCTGCAATGATCGTCGCGCAGTGTACTGCGTACGGACACGGTCTGTGGGCGGCTTCGCCGGTTCGGTGAACAGTCCAGGACAGTCTGTGTGCACTGCGCCACCTAGTCGGTGGTTTGGAATAGTCTGATAAGGAACGAGTAACCCGTTGAGGGAGAGGGAATAACTGTGCGTACGACAGGTAGTCGGCTATTCACCAGTGAGTCCGTGACCGAAGGTCATCCGGATAAGATCTGTGACGCGATCAGCGATTCCATCCTCGACGCGTTGCTCGCGGAGGACCCGAGCAGCCGGGTCGCGGTGGAAACCATGGTCACCACGGGTCAGGTCCATGTGGCGGGCGAGGTCACCACCTCGGCCTACGCCGATATCCCGCGGATCGTCCGGGAGAAGGTCCTCGAGATCGGATACGACTCCTCCGCAAAGGGATTCGACGGCAACTCCTGCGGTGTCAACATCGCGATCGGAGCCCAGTCGCCCGATATCGCGCAGGGTGTCGACACCTCCCACGAGGCGCGCGTCGGCGGTTCCGACGACGCGATCGAGCGCCAGGGCGCCGGTGACCAGGGCCTGATGTTCGGTTACGCCACCACCGACACCCCCGAGCTGATGCCGCTGCCGATCGCGCTCGCGCACCGGCTCTCGCGCAAGCTCACCGAGGTCCGCAAGTCCGGCGTGCTGCCGTACCTGCGTCCCGACGGCAAGACCCAGGTCACCATCGAATACGACGGTGACCGCCCGGTCCGCCTCGACACGGTCGTCATCTCCACCCAGCACGCGGCCGATATCGACCTGGACAACCTGCTCGCGCCCGATATCCGCGCGAAGGTCCTCGACGCCGTCGTCGGCGACCTGGAGCTGCCCAGCCTGGACACCTCCGACATCCGGCTGCTGGTCAACCCGACCGGCAAGTTCGTGCTCGGCGGCCCGATGGGTGACGCGGGCCTGACCGGCCGCAAGATCATCGTCGACACCTACGGCGGCATGGCCCGCCACGGTGGTGGCGCGTTCTCCGGCAAGGACCCGTCGAAGGTGGACCGCTCGGCCGCCTACGCCATGCGCTGGGTCGCCAAGAACGTCGTGGCCGCCGGGCTGGCGGAACGGGTCGAGGTGCAGGTCGCGTACGCGATCGGCAAGGCGGCCCCGGTCGGCCTGTTCGTCGAGACCTTCGGCACCGAGAAGGTGGACCCGGTCCGCATCTCGGCCGCCATCTCGGAGGTCTTCGACCTGCGTCCGGGCGCGATCATCCGCGACCTGGACCTGCTGCGCCCGATCTACGCGCCGACCGCGGCCTACGGTCACTTCGGCCGCACCGATGTGGACCTGCCCTGGGAGCACACGGACCGCGCCGACAAGCTGCGCGCGGCCGTCGGCCTGTAAGACTCAACGCCCGCGTGGCAGCGGACGACACAACGACAGCAGCGGGACGCCCGATCGCTCGGGTGCTCCCGCTGCTGTCGCCTGCGCACCTGGACCGTGACTTCGACTACCTGGTGCCGCCGGAACTGGACGAGATCGCGCAGCCCGGCGTGCGGGTCCGCGTCCGTTTCGCGGGCCGCCTGGTCGACGGGTACCTGCTCGAGCGTCTCCCGCGCAGCGAGCACACCGGCAAGATGGTGAAGCTCGAGCGCGTCGTCTCCCCGGAACGCGTCCTCACCCCGGAGATCCTGCGCCTGGCCACCTCCGTCGCCGCCCGCTATGCGGGTACCCGGGCCGATGTCCTGCGCCTGGCCATCCCGCCTCGCCACGCCCGCACCGAGGCTGGTGCTACCAAAAAATCCACTGCCGCAACGGAATCCGCCACCGATGCGATCGCAATCGACGAGGTCGAGCCGGTCCCGGCGGCAGCGGAGGACCCGGCCGTCAGTGGTCGCGGCCAGCAGCCGGTGAGCGATCGGTCCGGGGTGGACACGGGGCATTCCGAGACGGATTCCGCTCTCGACGAGTACTCCAGCGATCGAACGCGACCGGAATCGGCGACAGCGCGAGAATCGTCGACTGTCGATTCGCCCCGTGGGCAGGATCTGGCCGATAGTCCGCGAGCTGAGCCCGGAGCGCAGGCGGGGGTGGCGCAGCAGCCGTCGACTCCCGGTTCCGACGGTGAATCATCCAGTGCGGCAATGGAACTGAGCGTCGATACTTCGGCATGGGGTAGGTACGTGCACGGCGAGGCGTTCGTCGGCGCGCTGCGGCAGCGTAGGGGTGCGCGCGCCGCGTGGCAGGCGCTGCCGGGGGAGGACTGGGCGGCGCGGCTGGCCGAACTCGCCGCCACCGTGGTGGCCGGTGGGCGCAGCGCGGTGCTGATGGTGCCGGATCAGCGTGACCTCGATCGGCTGCTCGCCGAATGTGTTCGGCTGGTGGGGGATTCGGCGGTCGGGTTGTCGGCGGGGCTGGGGCCCGCGGCGCGGTACCGGCGGTGGCTGGCGGTGCTGCGCGGGCAGGCGCGCATCGTGGTCGGCACCCGCGCGGCGGTGTTCGCGCCCGCGCGCGACCTCGGGCTGATCGCCCTCTGGGACGACGGCGACGACACCTACGCCGAACCGCGTGCGCCGTATCCGCACGCCCGCGAGGTGGCGATGCTGCGCGCCCACGAGACGGGCGCGGCCTTCGTCGCCGCCGGTTTCGCCCGGACCGCCGAGATCCAGGCCGTGGTCGAATCCGGCTGGGCCCGTGACCTTCTCGCCGAGCGCCAAGTGCTGCGCGAGGTGATGCCGCGGATCAGCGCGCCCGGTGACACCGACTTCGCGCTGGAGCGGGACGCGCTCGCGCGGGCGGTCCGGATGCCCGGTGTCGCCTTCGCGGCGGCGCGCGCGGCGATCAAGGAGAACGCCGCGGTGCTGGTCCAGGTGCCCCGGCGCGGCTACGTCCCCTCGCTGGCCTGCGCGAAATGCCGGACGCCTGCTCGCTGCCGGCACTGCAACGGGCCGTTGGCGCTGCCCCAATCCGCCGACGGCCAGGCGGCGAGCCCGCAGTGCAAGTGGTGCGGTATCACCGAGGCCGCCTTCCGCTGTCAGGCCTGTGGCGCGCGCGCATTGCGGGCGATGGTGATCGGCGCGGCGCGCACCGCCGAAGAACTCGGCCGGGCGTTCCCCGGCGTGCCGATCCGGGGCTCGGGCGGCGGGGAAGTCCTCGATACCGTCGAGCCGGGCGCCCAGGTGGTCGTCGCCACGGTCGGCGCCGAACCGCTCGTGCGCGGCGGCTACGGGGTGGCGCTGCTGCTCGACGGCTGGGCGTTGCTCGGCCGCGCCGACCTGCGGGCGAGCGAGGACACGCTGCGCCGCTGGATGGGCGCCGCCGCCCTGGTCCGGCCGCGCGGACAGGTCATCGTGATGGCCGAGCCCGCCCTGCCCACCGTCCAGGCACTGGTCCGCTGGGACCCCGTCCACCACGCCGCCGCCGAACTCGCGGCGCGCGCCGAGGTCGGCTTCCCGCCCGCCGTGCGCCTGGCAGCCGTCGACGGCACGTCCGCCTCGATCGCCGAGTTCCTCGACGCGGCGGCGCTGCCCGACGGCACCGAGGTACTCGGTCCGGTTCCGCTGCCGCCGACGGCTCGGAAACCGTTCTCCGGCAGCGATTCTCCGGCGGAGGTCGAGCGCATGCTGCTGCGAGTCGGCCGATCCGCGGGCGCGCCCTTGGCGCGCGCCCTGACCGCTGCCCAGGCGGTCCGCAGCTCCCACCGATCCGACGACCCCCTGCGGGTGCAGGTCGACCCGGTCGACATCGGCTGATCGGGCCGGCAGCCCGGCTGTGACCGGGTGACGAGCGCCCGTCGGATTCGGCGGCGACGGCCCTGTCCTACCATGACCTCGGGTGAGCAGAGAGGATCGTGGTGGAGTTCTTCACGACGCGCGACGGGATGTACGTGGCGAGCGATCTGGCGGTGAGCCGCTGGTCGCCGAACCAGCTGCACGGCGTCGCGGTCTGCGGTCTGCTCGCACGGGAGGCCGAGAAGCACAGTCCGGGAACGGGGTTCGTGCCGGCGCGGCTCTCGGTCGACCTGTTCCAGCAGGTCACCCGGGAGCCGATCACGCTGCACAGCGCGGTGGTGCGGGCAGGCAACCGCATCAAGGTCGTCGATTCCTGGCTCGTCCAGCAGGACCAGACGCGGGCCAGGGCCACCGTGACCTTCCTGGCCGCCACCGACGACCCGCCGGGGACGATCTGGCAGCCGCGACGGGACCTGCCCGCCCCCGCGGAACGCCGGGACGATCCGCAGGGCGCCCTCCCGCTGTTCAAGTCCGGTGACGGCGACTGGATCGCCGACGTCGGCGCGGCGCTCGACGCCGGGCGCAAGGTCACCTGGCAGAACCTGCCCCCGCTGGTGGCCGGGGAACCGTTCACCCCGTTCCAGCGGGCCGCCGCCACCGGCGACCTCACCAACCTGGTCTGCCACTGGGGTTCGAGCGGCGTCGGCTACATCAACGCCGACATGACCCTCACCCTGTCCCGCCTGCCGGTGGGCCCGGAACTCGGCATGCAGGCCCTCGACCACGTCGGCAACGCCGGTGTCGCGGTGAGCACCGCGACCATGTACGACCGCGAAGGCCCGCTCGGCACCTGCGTGATCACCGCCGTGGCCAACGACCGCCGCCGGTCGGCCCCCGCCCAGCGCGGCGAACCGGTGCCCGCTACCGCCGAGGGCTGACACCGGGCCCGATGAATTCGCGCGCTCGGCGTCGTCTGCACTGACGATGGCGCGCGCCCGCGCGTCCCCGAACCGCGCCCTGGAGGTGCCCGTGGCGACAACCCGCTCTAGCGACGAACTGTGGGCGATGACCCACGCCGAACGGGCGGCCCTCGCCGACGACCTCGCCGGCCTGGACGACGAGCAGTGGGCCCGTCGATCGCTGTGCGGGGACTGGGTGGTCGAGGAGGTCGTCGCCCATCTCACCGCGGCGGCGAGTATCGGGCGGCTGCGCTGGCTGGCCAGTGTCCTCGGCGCCCGCTTCGACTTCGACCTGCACAATGCCCGCCGGCTCGCCGAACATCGCGGTACCACGCCCGCCGAGACGCTCACCCGGTTCCGGGAAGTCGTGTCCAGCACGACCGCGGCGTCCGGGCACACCGCGGCCTGGCTCGGCGAGGTCGTCGTCCACGGCCAGGACATCCGGCGCCCGCTCGGACTGTCCACCACCCCCTCGATCGAGGCGGCCACCGCGGTCGCGGACTTCTACGCGAGCCGCGATTTCACCGTGCCCAGCAAGACCACCATCGCCGGCCTGCGCCTGGCGGCCACCGACGGGCCCTTCGCCACGGGCACCGGTCCGCTGGTCAGCGGTCCGACGATCGCGCTGGTCATGGTCATGGCGGGCCGCACCGCCGGTGTCGACGAACTCGCCGGACCCGGCCTGCCCACGCTGCGGGCTCGCCTGAACGACGAGGCGTGAGCTGAGCCGGGGGACCCCACTCAGCGGTACATCGCCCGCTGCCGCAGTGCCCACTCCGCGTACGAGGTCGCCGGGCGCCCGAGTATCCGCTCGATATCGCCGCTGACCTGCTGCTCCGCCACGGTCGGCGTGCCGAGGATGGTCAGGGTGTGGTCGGCGACCGCCTCGGGCATGAACCGCAGCATGTTCTTCTTCGCCTGCTCCGCGCTGAGTTCGACGAAGGCGATCGGCTCGTCGACGGCCACGGCGAGCGCGGCCGCCTGCTCGCGCGGGGTCACCACGGCCGGACCGGTCAGCGTGTAGGCGTGACCGGCGTGCCCGTCCGCGCGCAGGGCGACGGCCGCGACCGCCGCGATGTCCCCCGGGTCGACCGAGGGCAGGCCGACATCGCCGAACGGCGCGGCGACGGTGCGCGCGGTGCGCACCGGCTCGATCCAGGCATAGGTGTTGGAGAAGAACGCGCCCGGCCGCAGCGCGGTCCAGGCGAGATCGGACTCCGCCAGTGCCCGCTCGAACGCGACGGTCCGCGCGTAGCCGGCCGAGCCGGGCCGGGTCACCGCGCCCTGCGAGGACACGAACACCACCCGGCGGATACCGGCGGCGGACGCGGCCTTCAGCAGCTGGGCCGGTTCGGGTCCGGTCATCAGCTGCTCGCCGGTGATCAGCAGGAACAGGGCGTCCGCGCCCCGGAAGGCGGGGGAGAGGCTGTCGAGGTCGCCCAGGTCGGCGACGACGTGGTCCACGCCCGCGGGCAGGTCGACGGGGGTGGCACCGCGCGAGACGGCCCTGACCCGCTCGCCCGCCGCGGCGAGCAGACCGACCAGCTGGCGTCCGATATTGCCGGTGGCACCGGTGACGACGATCATGAGAACTCCTGAGTTAGTTGGCTGACTAACTCACCGTAGCAACGCTCGTCGGGGCTGTCTATAGTTAGTTGTATGACTGACTCAGTGGCGCAGGTGCGGCCGAAGATCGGGAAGCGGGAGCGGCTCGTCGAGGCGGCCGCACGGGTCTTCTACGAGCAGGGCGTCGAGAAGACGACCATCGCCGACATCGCCGTCGCGGCCGAGGTGCCGGTCGGCAACGTCTACTACTACTTCAAGACCAAGGACCAGTTCGTCCAGGCAGTGATCGACACCCACGCGAGCGTGCTGGCCGGGATCGTCGCCGGGATCGACCCGCTGCCGGGACCTGCCGAGCGGTTGAAGGCGATGGTCGCGAGCTGGGTGGACCAGCGCGATCTCGCCGCGCGCTACGGCTGCCCGACCGGCTCGCTGGCCGCCGAACTCGACAAGCGTCCCGACGCCTTCGGCGGCGAACCGGCACGGCTGATGAGCCTGCTCATCGACTGGGCGCGGGCCCAGTTCACCGCACTCGGCAGGCCCGACGCCGCCGAACTCGCCGTCGCCTTCGTCGCGGCGTATCAGGGAATCTCTTTGCTCGCCAACACCTTCCGCGATCCCGAACTGATGGTGACCGAGGGCGCGCGGCTGACCCGCTGGATCGACGAGCTGGCCGGGCAGGGCTGAGTTCACCCGGCGGGCTGCCAGCCCGAGCACAGCAGATCGATCGTGGTGATCCGGTCCCGCTCGGTCGTGAGGAAGACCCGCTGCTCGGCGATCCGGGCCGCGCCGGGATCGTGCGCGGGCCGCATCCGGACCAGCCAGTGCAGGGCGAGCTTGTCGCCGCGGCGTTCGTGACCGGCGTCGACGACGGCGAACTCGTCCGGTCCGCCGAACCAGCCGCGGAACCGGTCCATGGTCGGGCCCGAACCCAGCGCGTCGAACGCCCCGGGCGGGATGAGGCCGCGCAGGCGCACCTCGGGAGCGAGGCAGGCGGTCATGGCCGTGAAGTCGCGCCGGATCAGCGCGGCGAGAAACGTGTCGGCGACCGGGGATCCGGTCGTCTGCCGGGGAGCGGTGGAGGTAGTCATACCGGAAGTCTCGGCCGCGCGCGGCGGCCGGACATCGGGTGATCACCCGATCTTCGCGGGCTGATCCTCGTCCGGCAGCAGGCCGTGGCGCATCGCGAACACCGCCGCTGACCCGCGGCTGTGCACCCCGATCTTGGTGTAGATGTGCTCGACGTGGCTGCCCGCGGTGCGCGGGCTGATGCCGAGGACCTGCGCGATCTCGCGGGTGGACCGGCCGCGCACCAGCAGCGCGAGGACATCGAGTTCGCGCGCGGTGAGCCCGGCGACCTGGGCGCGCCTGCGCGGCCTGCGGCCCTCCGCGGCGGCCAGCACCGCCGCGACGGCATCGCCGTCGAGCCGGCCCGCGGTCACCTCGGCGCGCAGGAGCCGCGCCCGGTCGTCGGGGTCGGCGGCCGGGCGATGCGGGCGGTCCTCGGCAAGCGCGCGCGCCATCTGCGCGGCGGCCAGCAGGCGCGCGGCCGGTGGCAGCATCGAGCCGGTGAGCCCGCGCGGATAGCCGGAGCCGTCCATCCGCTCGTAGACCATCGATGCCGGTCCCGCGAGCAGCGCGAGGTGCGGGCTGCGGGCCAGGATGCGTTCGGTGAGGTAAGGGACCATCCGCACCCGTTCGCGTTCGCCCGGGGTCAGCGGTCCCGGCTTGTTCCAGATGCCGGTCGAGACGCCGATGGTGCCGAGCCGGCACACCAGTCCGGCCCGCCGCACCGTGGTCGCCTGCTCGGCGGGCAGGCCGTACTCGCGGGCCGCCGCCGCGGCCAGCTCGGCGACGGCGCGCGAATGGCCCAGGAACCAGGTGGCTTTCGCGTCGGCGTAGTCGGCGAACACCGTGAGCACGTCGGTGAGTTCGGCTTCGGGAACGGGGCGGTCGAGCGCGGCGCAGCCGTCGATGACGTGCTGCCAGGCATCGACCCGGTCCAGTCCGTCGAGCAGCGCGCCGTCGTCGCGAACGCACAGCTCGACCAGCTCCGGATCGAACTCGGTGCCGCTGCGCGAGCGCAACATCCGGACGGCGGCCTCGACGCCGCCCATCCGCGCGTGCACCTCGGCGTCGTCGGCGATGTGGACCACGCGCATCACCGGGATGATCCCGTCGCCGCGCAGGCCCGCGGGAACGCCGTGGCCGTCCCAGCGTTCGAACGCCTGCGGTAGTGCGGTGCGGACCGCGGCGGGCAGGTCGAGGCGCTCGGCGATGTCGGCGGCGGTCCGGCAGTGGGTGAGCAACGAGTCCATGCTGTCGCGCACGCCGCCGGCGAGGAACCGGCTGGTCACCGAGATCCGCCGCAGCGGGGAGCCGGTCGTGGCGAGGTGGCCGAGCAGGAACGTCAGCATCGGCAGCCCGGTCTTGTCGATCTGGTAGCTGTCGGCCCTGATCCGCAGGTCGTCGCCGAACCAGCGCGCCATCTCGGGGGAGTCGGCGACGCAGCCGACCCAGGCCAGCAGCGAAATGTAGTACGCGGCAGCGCGATCGGCGTCGGACAGGCCCGCGGCCGCGGCGAGCCGGGTGGCCAGCACGGTCTGGCGCAGGACGTGCTCCTGCGGCTGGCCCAGGCCGAGGTCGGTGGCCAGCGACAGCGAGGCGACCAGTTCGGCCAGGCGCATCGGCCGGCGCGGCTCCGTCATGGTGAATTCAGAATACCCCTTGCGCTCGATGCATTGCCGATATATCGTCGATAGTGTCAAGAACAACGAGAGAGCCTGAGGAGGCTGTCATGCACAACGCAGAGAAACGAGAATTCGGACACTTCGGTCGTGGACGTGGACCCGGCCCTACGGAATTCGGTCCCGATCGGCGGCAGTTCCGCCGGGGTGGGCGACACGGGCACGGTCCCGAGTTCGGACCGGGCTTCGGCCCCGGGTTCGGGCCGGGTTTCGGTCCCGGCTTCGGTCGTGGACGCGGCCGCGGCGGGCGGGGCAGGCGCGGTGACGTGCGTGCCGCGGTGCTGCTGCTGCTCGTCGAGCGGCCCATGCACGGCTACGAGCTGATCCAGCAGATCCGCGAGCGTAGCGACGACGTCTGGCGTCCCAGCCCGGGTTCCATCTACCCGGCACTGGCCCAGCTCGAGGACGAGGGTCTGGTGCTCATCGAGAAGGTGGCCGGTCGTAAGACCGCCCAGCTCACCGACGAGGGCAAGGCCTATGTCGAGGCCAATCGTGAGGAGCTCGGCGACCCGTGGGCGGAGGTCAAGCAGGACGTCGGCGCCCAGGCGCTGGACCTGCGCGGCCTGGTCGGACAGGTCATGGGCGCGGTCGGTCAGGTCGCCCAGGTCGGCACGGCGGAGCAGGCGGCCAAGGCCGCCGAGGTGCTCACCGAGACCCGGCGGGCGCTGTACCGCATCCTCGCCGAGGACGACATCACGCCCGGGGGCGACACCACGTCCGAGAAGTGAGCTCCCGGTGTGTCGCGCCCGGTCGGGGGACGGGGGCGAGCGTGCCCTGCCGAGCATGTCGCAGTGCGACGGCAGGGTGCGCGACGCACCGGAACAGGCCGCGGTCGGTGCCGTCACGGAACCCCCGATAATTCGGGGCAGCCCTACCCCCTTCGTGGGGGTGCGAAACCCACGCCGAGGGTGTATCTCTTTGGGATATGGGACATCCGCGGCGCAGGTGGGTTTGGGGAATGGCACAAAAGCGACGGGCGGGCGCGATCGCGCTAGCCGTCGCCGCGACCTTGGGGAGCATGGTCTCGCCGGCCGGAGCCGAACCCGCGGGGTACCGGCCTGCCGTCGTGCCGAACGAACCGGGCCCGCGGCAGACCGACCATCTCGCCGCCGCCCGCTATCTCGACGGGCATCCGAGCGCGGTTCCGGTGGGGGTCAACAACTTCGGCTGTAAGCCGACCGCCGAACATCCGCGTCCGGTAGTGCTCGTGCACGGTACCGACTCCAGTGCGTACTCCGATTGGGCGGGTATCGGTCCGCAGCTCGTCGACGCGGGCATGTGCGTGTTCGCCCTGAACTACGGCGGCGCGCCGGGCGCCGATACCTTTGGCACCGAAGACATGCGGATCAGCTTCGCCCAGCTCGCGGCCTTCGTCGACGACGTGCTCGCGGTGACCGGTGCGGCGAAGATCGACCTGGTCGGCTTCTCCCAGGGCGCGACCGTGAGCCGGTACTACGTCAACAAGCTCGGGGGAGCGCCCAAGGTCGGCACCTGGGTCGGGCTCGCCTCGCCCAGCTACGGCGGCGTCATGTACGGACTCGTGCCGGTCGGTCAGGCAGTCCCCGGGATGATGGATGTCTACGCGAAGGTCACCTCGACGGCCGCGGTCCAGCAGGCGCAGGGTGAACCGCTGATGGTCGAGCTCAATGCCGGTGGCGACACCGTGCCCGGCCCGCGCTACGTCACCGTCGGCAGCAGGGTCGACGAGATGATCCAGCCTTTCGAGAACATCGCCCTGCACGGCGCGGGCGCGGAGAACCTCGTCCTCCAGGACCTCTGCGCCGACGACCTGACCGGCCATTTCCACCTGGTCTACGACCCCTTCGTGCAGCAGCTATTGCTGCGGGTCCTCGACCCGGCGCACGCGACCGCTCCGGTCTGCAAACCGGTCGCGCTCGGCACCGGTATCCCGCAGGTGATCATCGCGGGCAACTCCTGACGGCGACGCCGGGCGGGAGCACCGTCCGCGGTCACTAGAATGGGACGACCGCACTTCGTCCAGCCGGGAGCCGCCGCGTGACCATTCAGCCCGTTCGCCTGTTCGGCGACCCCATTCTGCGTTCCCGTGCGGATGCGGTCACCGAGTTCGGCGCCGAGCTCGGCCAGTTGATCGCCGACCTCACCGAGACCATGCACGACGACGGCGGGGTCGGGATGGCGGCGCCGCAGATCGGGGTCGGGTTGCGGGTGTTCGTCTACGACACCGGTGACGCCGCGGGGCACGTGGTGAATCCGGAATGGACGGCGATCGGTGCGGACGAGCAGGTCGGGCCCGAGGGCTGCCTGTCGATTCCCGGCGTGCGCTATGACGTGCGCCGCGCGATGCGGGTGCGTGTCACCGGCGTCGACAGTGCCGGTGCGCCCGTGGAATTCGAGGCCGAAGGGCTGCTCGCGCGATGCGTGCAGCACGAGACCGATCACCTCGACGGTGTGCTGTTCGTGAACAAGCTCGAGCCGGCCGACCGCAAGGACGCGATGCGCACCATCCGCGAATCCGATTGGTTCCGTGCCGGAATCACCGTCCGCGAGTCCAGCGGTGTCGGCGGTGGCCGCTGATGCGCGTCGTCTTCGCAGGCACACCCGAACCCGCGGTGCCGTCGCTGCGCAGGTTGATCGAGAGCGAGCGCCACGAGGTCGTCGCCGTGCTCACCCGCCCCGACGCCGTCGCGGGCCGCGGCCGCAAGATCATGCGGTCACCGGTGGGGCAGCTCGCCGACGAACACGGCATCCCGGTGCTCACCCCGCGCAAGCCCACCGAGCCAGAGTTCGTCGCGGCACTGACCAACCTGGCCCCGGACTGCTGCCCGGTGGTGGCCTACGGCGCATTGCTGCCCCAGCAGGTGCTCGACATCCCCACCCACGGCTGGATCAACCTGCACTTCTCGCTGCTGCCCGCCTGGCGTGGCGCTGCGCCGGTGCAGGCGGCCATCGATGCCGGTGACGACTTGACCGGCGCGTCGACCTTCCTGATCGAGGCGGGCCTGGACACCGGCCCGGTGTACGGCGTGATGACCGAGCAGGTCGGCGTCACCGACACCGCGGGCGAACTGCTCGCCCGGCTGGCCGAGGCGGGCGCCGTCCTGCTGGACAAGACCCTCGACGGCGTGGAAGACGGGACGCTGCAAGCGATTCCGCAATCCGGCGACGGTGTGTCCTACGCGCCGAAGGTGACCGTGGAAGCCGGCCGGATCCGGTTCGACGAGACCGCACTGGCCATCCACCGCCGCATTCGCGCCGTCACCCCGGCGCCCGGCGCGTGGACCGAGATGAACGGACTGCGCCTCAAGCTCGGCCCGGTGGAGATGGTGGAGGAAACCTTGCCCGAACGCGAGATCGAGGTGCGCAAGTCCGGCGTCTTCGTCGGCACGTCGACCACAGCGGTCCGGCTCGGCCAGGTCCAGCCACCCGGCAAGAAGATGATGAACGCCCTGGACTGGGCCCGCGGCGCCCGCCTGGCAGCTGGCACGGTGATTGGATGAGCGAGCGCAGCGAGCGGCCGACAAACACAGCTGCCCTGGCAGTCATGCCGGAGCCGAGCGTCAGCGAGGTGCAGGCATGAGTGCCTCGGATCGCAGGCGACGCCGGGAAGCCGACCAGCGCGGCGGAAATACGCCGCGCGACGAACGCAAGGTCACGGGCAAGAACGTCGACGGTGGCTGGGCGGCCCGCGCGGCCAAGGGCGGTGGCACCGTGCGCGCCGGTTCCGACCGCGCAACGCCGCAACGATCCGGTGGTTCGCGCTGGTCTGATGACCGGGGCGACGCTGGTGACAGCCGGTACGGCGGGTCGGCACGCAACACGGGTGACCGTCGGCGTGACGATGACAACGGCCGTGGAGCGAGCGACTGGCGCCGAACCGACGACCGTGATCGCGCTGCGCGTGGTGGCGACGAGCATGGTCGTGGTGCGGGTGAACGGCGTCATTCTGACGATCGCGGGGGCGCTGGACGCTCCGGTGCGCGCGCCGGCGGCGAACGCGTGGACGAGCGGCGCGGTCGCGACGAGCGATCGGGTGCATCGCGGTCGGGTGCTCCGCAAGGACGTGGCGGTGAGACCGGTGGTCGGCCCGCGGCGGATCGTGGTGCCCGCGAGGAAGGTTCGCGGAGCCGTGGCGCTGCGGCAGGCCGTGCCGGTGGCTCGCGCCCGAGCGGCGACTCGGCCCGCGGTGGCAAACGCTCAGCTGGTGAGCGTGGCGGTAGTCAGGCCGGTCCGAAGACGGATCGCAGGCGCGAGGATCGGCCGGATCCCAGTGTGCCGAGCCCGCGGAAGCGGCGCGGCGAGCCGGTCGATCCCGCGCGTGAAGTGGCCCTCGATGTGCTGCGGGCCGTGCGCGAGCGCGACGCCTACGCCAACCTGGTGCTGCCGAAGTTGTTGCGGGAGCGCAAGATCAGTGGGCGTGATGCCGCGTTCGCGACCGAACTCACCTATGGCGCGTGCCGCTCGCAGGGGCAGCTCGACGCGGTGATCGCGGCCTGCGCGGGGCGGCCGGTGGCCGAGATCGACGGGCCGATCCTCGATATCCTGCGGCTCGGCGTCTACCAGCTGCTGCGGACCCGCACCGGCGCGCATGCCGCCGTCGATACCTCCGTCGACCTGGCCCGCGCCGAATTCGGCCAGGGCCGTGCCGGTTTCGTGAACGCTGTGCTGCGCCGGGCAGGGGAGAAGACCGTCGAGGAGTGGGTGGCCGAGCTGGCGCCCGCCGATCCCGTCGGCGGCCTCGCCTTCGAATACGCCCACCCCACCTGGATCGCCCAGTCCTTCGCCGACGCGCTCGGCGCGCAGGCGGGCGAGCTGGGTGCGCTGCTGGCCGCCGACGACGAGCGCCCGGTCGTGCACCTGGTCGCGCGGCCCGGTGAGATCACCGCCGAAGAACTCGCACTGGTCACCGGCGGCGAGGAAGGCCGCTGGTCGCCGTACGCGGTGTACCTCGAAGGCGGCGACCCCGGTCAGCTCGAGCCGGTCCGCGACGGCATCGCCGCGGTCCAGGACGAGGGCAGCCAGCTCGTCGCCGTCGCGCTGACCAAGGCACCGCTGAACGGCCCCGACGCGGGCCGCTGGCTCGATCTCTGCGCAGGTCCCGGCGGCAAGGCGGCCCTGCTGGGCGCGCTGGCCGCGATCGACCTGTTCACCGTCGACGCCGTCGAACCGGCCGAGCACCGGGCCGAACTGGTCCGCAAGTCCACCCGCGGGCTGCCCGTCACCGTGCACGTCGCCGACGGCCGTGACAGCGGCCTGACCCCCGGCTACGACCGCATCCTCGTCGACGCGCCCTGCACCGGCCTCGGCGCGCTGCGTCGCCGGCCCGAGGCCCGCTGGCGGCGCACCCCCGCCGACGTGCCGGAACTGGTGACCTTGCAGCGGGAACTGCTCACCGCCGCCTGGGACCTGCTGCGCCCCGGTGGCGTGGTCGTGTACTCGACGTGCTCACCGCACCTGCCCGAAACCGTCGCGGTCGTCGGCGATTTCGTCCGCCGCTCCGGCGCCGAGCAACTCGACACCCGCGAGTTCCTCCCCGGTGTCACCGACCTCGGCGACGGTCCGTCGGCCCAGCTGTGGCCGCACCGCCACGGCACCGATGCGATGTTCCTGGCGGCTCTGCGCAAGCCTGTCGACTAGCGGGCGGCGGGCTACGACGCGCACGTCGTAGCCCGCCGGCACGTGACATTCGTCCAATCGCCCGGCGCCCGCACAGGCGCAGAATCAGGGCATGGCGATGACGTGGGAACAGGTGGTGGCGATGGCGACGGCGTTGCCGGGCGTCGAGGAGGGCACCTGGTGGCGTAGTCCCGGGCTGAAGGTCGGGGGGAAGGGCTTCGCGCGGTTGCGGGTCGAGGCCGAGGGTGGGCTGGCACTGCTGTGCGAACCGGGGGAGAAGGAAGCCTTGCTGGCCTCCGGCGATCCGGCGTTCTACACGACACCGCACTACGACGGGAGCCCGTACGTCCTCGTCGATCTCGCGGTGGTCGACCCCGATCAGCTGGCCGAACTCGTCGACAGCGCCTGGTGGCTGCGGGCGCCCGCCCGGCTGCGGCGCGAACGGCAGGGGGCGTAGGGACGTCGTTGTCCCGGCGGGGCGGAACCTCAGTCCCGTTCGGACAATTCGCGCAGGCGGGCAAGGGTTTTCGCGAGGATGCGCGAGACGTGCATCTGGGAGATCCCCAGCTGGGCCGCGATCTGGGTCTGCGTCATCGACTCGAAGAAGCGCATCGTCAGAATGCGACGCTCGCGTTCGGGCAGGCCCGCCAGCAGCGGACGCACCGCGATGTACTCCTCGACCCGGTCGAACTGCGATTCCTCCTCGCCCAGGGTGTCGAGCAGCGAGGCATCGCTGTCGCGCCCGACCGAGGCGGCATCGATCGAGGTGGGCTGATACGCGTTGCCCGCGATCACCGCCTGGGTGACCTCGTCGGGGTCGACGTCGAGTTCGGCCGCGATCTCCTTCGCGGTCGGGGAGCGACCGAGCCGTTGCGACAGCTGGTCGACCGCTGCCCCGATGCGTAGGTGGGTCTCCTTGACCCGCCGGGGAACTCGCATCGCCCAGGTGTTGTCGCGGAAGTAGCGCCTGACCTCACCCATGATCGTCGGGACGGCGAAGGACAGGAAGTTCGAGCCGCGGCTCAGATCGAACCGGTCCACCGCGTGCACCAGGCCGACGCGCGCCACCTGCGACAGATCGTCGAACGGTTCGCCGCGCCCGCTGAACTTCCTGGCGATGTGATCGGCCAGCGGAATGCACCGGTTGATCAGCGCGTCCCGCGCGATCGCGTGCGCGACACTGCCGGGCTCGGTCGCCGCGAGACGCTCGAACAGCGCGCTGACATCGTCGTAGCCGGAAACCGGCTCCTCGGTCTCGGCGTCCTCGGCGACGATCTCCTCGGCCGGGTTCTCCGCCGCGGCGCCGTTGTCGGCGGCCTGCGGTTCGGCGCGGGTTTCCTGGTCGGGCTTGTGGTCTTCGGTGGTGTCCTCGCCGCGCACTACGCCTTCCCCCGGACCCGACGGAATCGGACCGTCGTCGGATAACCGGACACGACCGGGTCGAAGCCCTGCTGATCGGCGCTCACCTCGTCGCTGAGCGTGCGCAGCACATGCCAGCCGAAGCTGCGCTGATCCGGCATGCCCTCGGCCGCGGCGACACCGTCGACCCGCACCATCAGTTCGCTGTCACCGACCACGAATTCGCAGGTCAGCGTCGTTCCGGGCGCCGCGATCGCGATGAGCGTCGAGCAGACCTCGTCCACAGCCAGGCGCACATCGGCGACCTCGTCGAGGGTGAAATCGCTGAGCAGGACCAGGGTTTCGGCCAGTCCGCGCAGGATCGGCAGCTGGGTCAACGAAGCTGCTACGCGAATCTCCACCGGGGCGCTGAACAGCCCTTGTTCCGCCGAAATATTGGTCACTCTATGGAGGCTACCCACATCCAGGCAGGGCAATCACCATTTGGTCGCTACACTTGCGCGCTGTGTCCACACCGACGTTCTCCCGCCCTGCCAAGCCGATGATCGCCCCGTCCATCCTGTCTGCGGACTTCGCGAACCTGGCCGCCGAGGCCGCCGCTGTCGAAGGCTGCGACTGGCTCCACGTCGACGTCATGGACGGCCACTTCGTGCCGAACCTCACACTCGGCCTGCCGGTGGTGCAGAGCCTGCTGAAGGCCACCGACATCCCGTTCGACTGCCACCTGATGATCGACGACCCGGGCCGCTGGGCGCCGGGTTACGCCGAGGCAGGCGCCTACAACGTCACCTTCCACGCCGAGGCGACCGACGACCCGATCGCGGTGGCTCGCGACATCCGTGCCGCGGGCGGCAAGGCCGGGCTGTCGGTGAAGCCGAATACGCCGATCGAGCCGTACCTGGAGATCCTGCGCGAATTCGACACCCTGCTGGTGATGAGTGTCGAACCCGGTTTCGGCGGGCAGTCGTTCATTCCGGGCGTGCTGGAGAAGGCGCGGATCGTGCGCAATCTGGTCGACGCGGGTGAATTGCAGCTGGTCGTCGAAATCGACGGCGGCATCAACCTCGACACCATCGAGCAGGCCGCCGCGGCGGGCATCGATTGCTTCGTCGCCGGCTCGGCGGTCTACAACACCGCCGATCCCGGCGCCGCGGTGCAGACGCTGCGCAGCATCGCGACTGCTGTCTGGCAGCCGTAGGTCGCGCATTCGATCAGAGCGAGCGGAGTGTGCGGGTGCCCAGCGCCCGCGCCGCTTCGATCACCGCGTGCAGCGGCGGCCGGGTGTCGGCCGCCACGGGCGCCTGCACCCAGGTGCGGTAGCCGGTGCGCTCGTCGTCGGGTGAGGGCAGCACGATCTGGCTGCCGTGGCACGCGACCGTCGTGTAGAGCCGGAACAATTCCGCGGAGGCGGTGGGGGTGAGGGTGTCGGGGCGGCACGGGCCGGTGAGGAAGGTCCAGCGCCTGGCCCGCGGGTGGTCGACGACCGGACCCGCGATCGCGGCGCCCTGCAACCGGGCCTGCACCCGCTCGCCCAGGTCGCCCGGCATGGTGACCGCGCCGTAGTGCGCGCCGATCAACAGCAGAATGCGGCGGGAATCGGGATCGATCGTCGCGGGCAGGTGCAGTTCCCGCCGATAACGGACGCACCGAATTTCCAGCGTGGAATCGACCAATGTGCTCACACGGCACCCCCACATGTATCGAACCTGTTGTGACCCACAGTATTGTCTGACTTCCTGGAGTGGTGGACTATCCCTGGGTCGAACTGCCTGCGGCTGCCTTGCCGCGGGCCGAATGCGCCGCCGACCAGGTCGAGACGAATAGTTGAACAGCAGGAATCGGCGACATAACAATATTGCGTCAATGGCCCGCCCGGCGCAAGCATTCGAATCACCGTGTTTCCAGTTCGTAATTCAGGGTAAGTCCAGGTTAGAGCTGCCGGAGGAATGGTCGCGACCGATTCTCCGAAAATTCGATTGAACAATTACCGCCGGAGTGATTAACGGCGGGGTTCCGTCATCTCTGCCCGCATTCGCCGCCGGATCGATGCGCCGCCGTTCGTTTCCCTGGGCGTGCTCGTGCCCGCGGTCCGATTCGACCCCGACCCGACCGGCCTCACCCGGCCCGCCACTAGGCTGTGCGGCGAGCGGGTGCCGCCGGGAATAGCGGCCGCCCACCTGCTGTTGGGCCCAACGGGTACGGATGACGCGACAAGGGAGTCAGGCATGTTCACAGGGATCGTCGAAGAGCTGGGCGAGATCGTCGCCACCGAACAGCTGGCCGACGCCGCCCGGTTGACGATCCGCGGCAAGCTGGTGACTTCCGATGCCGGGCACGGCGATTCGATCGCCGTCAACGGTGTCTGCCTCACCGTCGTCGACGTGGTCGACGGCGACAGCTTCACCGTCGACGTCATGGCGGAGACGCTGAACCGGTCGAGCATCGGCGGTCTGGTCGCCGGCTCCCGGGTCAACCTCGAGCGCGCCGCCGCGCTGAACAGCCGCCTCGGCGGCCATCTCGTGCAGGGTCACGTCGACGGCACCGGCACGGTGCTCTCGCGGACGCCGTCGGAGAACTGGGAGGTCGTCCGGATCTCGCTGCCGGACGCGATCGCGCGCTATGTGGTGGAGAAGGGCTCGATCACCGTCGACGGCGTCTCCCTCACCGTGTCGGGCCTCGGCATCGCCGACGAGCCCGCCGCCGACGGCAACCGCGACTGGTTCGAGGTGTCGCTGATCCCGACCACGCTGGCGCTGACCGTCCTCGGTACCGCACCCGTCGGCACCACGGTGAATCTCGAGGTCGACGTGATCGCCAAGTACGTGGAGCGACTCGCCCAGCGAGGCTGACCTACCGCGGCCCCGGGCGGCACCGAAAGCGCCTGGAGCACGCCGTACTGTGTAGGAAGAATCGAGGCCGAGAGGCCGAGAAATCCGCGGCGCCAGCCGCCAAGAATACGGAGCAAGCAGACGTGACCAGGTTGGACAGCATCGAGCGCGCGGTCGCCGATATCGCGGCCGGCAAGGCTGTCGTCGTCGTCGACGACGAGGACCGTGAGAACGAGGGCGATCTCATCTTCGCGGCCGAGAAGGCGACCCCGGAGCTGGTCGCGTTCATGATCCGCTACACCTCCGGCTACATCTGCGTGCCGCTGACCGGTGACGACTGCGACCGCCTCGGCCTGCCGCCCGCCTACGCGATGAACCAGGACAAGCACGGCACCGCCTACACCGTCTCGGTCGACGCCCGCGAGGGCATCACGACCGGCATCTCGGGCGCGGACCGCGCGGTCACCATGCGGCTGCTGGCCAGTGCCGAGGCCAAGGCCGACGAGTTCACCCGGCCGGGTCACGTGGTGCCGCTGCGCGCCAAGGACGGCGGCGTACTGCGCCGTCCCGGCCACACCGAGGCCGCGGTCGATCTGGCCAGGATGGCCGGACTGCGCCCGGCGGGCGTGATCTGCGAGATCGTCAGCCAGAAGGACGACGGGCACATGGCCCGCACCGACGAGCTGCGGGTCTTCGCCGACGAGCACGATCTGGCGATGATCTCGATCGCCGACATGATCGCGTGGCGGCGCAAGCACGAGAAGCATGTCGTGCGGGTGGCCGAGGCGCGGATTCCGACGGCGCACGGTGACTTCAAGGCGGTCGGCTACCAGAGCATCTTCGACGAGGCCGAGCACGTCGCGCTGGTGCGCGGCGACATCGGCGACGGCGAGGACGTGCTGGTGCGCGTGCACTCGGAGTGCCTGACCGGCGATGTCTTCGGTTCGCTGCGCTGCGATTGCGGTCCGCAGCTGGACGCGGCGCTGGAGATGGTCGACGCCGAGGGCCGCGGTGTCGTGCTCTACATGCGCGGGCACGAGGGCCGTGGCATCGGCCTGATGCACAAGCTGCAGGCCTACCAGCTGCAGGACACCGGCCGCGACACCGTCGACGCCAATCTCGATCTCGGCCTGCCCGCCGACGCCCGTGACTACGGCACCGGCGCGCAGATCCTGGTCGATCTGGGCATCCGGTCGATGCGCCTGCTCACCAACAATCCGGCCAAGCGCGTCGGTCTGGACGGCTACGGCCTGCGGATCACCGAGCGGGTGCCGATGCCGTTGCGTGCCAATGCCGAGAACCTGCACTACCTGCGTACCAAGCGGGATCGGATGGGCCACGACCTGATCGGCCTGGACGACCTGGATCTGGGCGAAACCGCGCAGTGACCACCACGCACACTCCCGAAAGGCAGCAACGATGAGCGGCACGGGTGTCCCGTCCTTCGCGCTGGCACAGGCCAAAGACGTCAAACTCGGCATCGTCGCCTCGCGCTGGCACACCGAGATCTGCGACACCCTCGTCGCCAACGCGCAGCGGGTCGCGAAGGAAGCGGGCGTCGAGCAGGTGACCGTGGTGCGCTGCGCCGGCGCGATGGAACTGCCGGTGGTCGCCCAGGAACTGGCCCGCACGCACGACGCCGTCGTCGCGCTCGGTGTCGTGATCCGTGGTGGCACACCGCATTTCGAGTACGTGTGTGACGCGGTGACCGCAGGCCTGACCCGGGTTTCGCTGGATGCGGCCACCCCGGTCACCAACGGCGTGCTCACCACCAACGACGAGGAGCAGGCGCGCGACCGCGCCGGGCTGCCCGGTTCCGCCGAGGACAAGGGCGAGCAGGCCTGCGCCGCCGCCTTGGACGCCGCGCTCACCCTGCGCGCCCTGCGATCGGCGTGACCGTGCCGGTGGTGCGGACCTGGCGGCGCGGTGCGGGTGCACCCGACCCCACGCCGGAGTGGGAGTTCGAGGTACGGCCACGCCGCGCGATCCGCACCGCCGTGGTGGTCGCGATCGTCATCCTGGTCTTCTTCACCGCGGGCGGCCTGCTGCTGCGCACCGGTTCGACCGGCGTGAACTTCCGGTTCGCCGACCAGATCGCGATGATCCTGATCGGCGTCCTCGGCGCGGGTGCGGTCCTATTGCTCACCCGCCCCCGGGTCCGCGCGGGCGCCGCGGGCGTCTCGGTCCGCAACATCCTCGGCGACCACGAGTACCCCTGGCCCTACATCCGCGGCGCCGCGTTCCCCGACCGCAAGTCCTGGGCCCGCCTCGAGCTGGCCGACGACGATTACGTCCCGATGCTGGCGATCCGCTCCAACGACAAGGCCCACGCCGCCGACGCCATCGAACGCCTGCGTGAACTGGGCGCCAGGTATTCGTCCGGCCAGGACTGACCCGCTAGCGGGTGTCGCCGAGGACGGCGCCTTCGCGGCGGGGGTCGGCGCCGCCGATCCAGCCGTCCTTGCCGTCGCGTTGTAGTGCGCTCAGGCCGCTGGACTGGGGGGCCACCGAGACCTGGTGGCCCATGGCGCGCAGGCGCTGGACGAGGGGGTCGTGGTCGCCGTTGTCGGTGGCATTGATGTCGGGGTGTTCGCCGCCGATGCCGGTCACCGGGGTGTTGCCCGCGCCGAAGGAGACACCGGAGACCGCCTGTTGCGGGTCGACGCCCCAGTCCAGGACGTTGACGAGGGTCTTCACGACGAACTGGATGATCACCGCGCCGCCGGGCGAACCGGTCACCAGGGCGAGGTCGCCGCGGTTGCCCGCGTCGTCGCGGTCGAACACCAGGGTGGGGGCCATCGAGCTGCGCGGGCGCTTACCGGGCTGCAGGCGGTTGGCGACCGGGGTGCCGTCCGGGTCGAGCGGATCGGCGGCGAAGTCGGTGAGCTGATTGTTCAGCAGGAAGCCGTCGACGAAGTGGAACGAGCCGAAGGCCGACTCGACGGTGGTGGTCATCGCGGCGGCATTGCCGTACTTGTCGACGACGGAGATGTGGCTGGTGCCGTGCTCGGGCGGCTGAGGTCCGTTGCCCAGCGGCACCGGACCGAGGTCGCCGGGCTTGGCGGTGCCCATGCTGCGCTGCGGGTCGATCAGCGCCGAACGCTGCTTCAGGTACTGCGGGTGCACCAGCGACAGCACCGAATTGCCCGGCAGCGGAACGAAATCCGGGTCGGCGACGTACTTGTTGCGGTCGGCGTAGGCGAGGCGCTCCGCCTCGGAGATCAGGTGCACGGCCTGCGCGTCGGGGCGCCCGCCGTTGGCGTCGAGGTCCTGCGGGCGCAGGGCCGGGATGTCGAAGTTGGCCAGGATGCCGAGCGTCGCGGCGACGGTGCTGCCGCCCGAGGACGGTGCGGGCATGCCGCACAGCTCGAACTTGCGGTAGCCGGTGCACAGCGCGCTGCGCTTCTTGACCTGGTAGTCCGCCAGATCGGAGGTGGTCAGCAGGCTGGGAGTGCGCCCGCCCGCGGTGCTGCCCGCCGCCTCGACGATGTCCTGGGCGATGGCACCGGTGTAGAGGGCCTGCGCGCCGTCGGTGGCGACGGCGGACATCGTCTTGGCCAGGGCCGGGTTGGTGAGGACGGTGCCGGACTTCTTGGGCGAGCCGTCGGCTTCGAGGAAGTACCCGCGGGCGCCCTCGTCGGCGGAGAGGTCCTTGGCGGACTCGGCGATCTGCCCGGCCAGCCGCGGGCTGATCGCGAAACCGCTGTCGGCCAGGCTGATCGCCGGGTCGAACAGTTCCTTCCACGCGGTCATCCCGTGCTCGCGGTGGGCGAGCTCGAGCAGCCGCAGCACGCCGGGCACCCCGATGGACCGGCCGCTGGCACGGGTGTTCGGGGCGGGTTCGGTGCGGTCGGTGTCGCTGACCCAGCGCAGGTAGTTCTCGGTGGCCGCGGCGGGCGCGGTCTCGCGGCCGTCGTAGGCCTCGACGGTGCGCGACTTCGCGTCGTAGTGCAGCAGGAAGGCGCCGCCGCCGATGCCGGAGGCCTGTGGTTCGACGAGCCCGAGCATCGCCTGCGCGGTGACCAGTGCGTCGGCGGCGGTGCCGCCCGCCCGCAGCACCCGGCACGCGGCCTCGGTGGCGAGCGGATTGGCGGTGGAGACCGCGTAGGTGCGGGTGCGCACCGCGGTCATGTCCGAGCGGTAGCCCGACGCGATCTCCGGGTTGGTGCTGAGATTCTGTGTGGTCGGGGCGCCGGTCGCCGGCGCGGCCGCGACGGGCGTGCCGTTCGGCGTGCTCGTGCATTCGGCTGCCGCGGCGTCGTCGGACGCGCAGCCCGTCAGCAGACCCACCGTGAGCACTCCGGCCGCCGCGGCCCCGATCCACGTCTGTCGCCTTGGCGTCATCCTGGCAGCGTAACCCCGCGCGGCCCACCCCTGCCGCCTTTTTCTGCCGCAGCGCCCGCCGGCGACCGGTTGCCGCGCCGTCGACGTGCCGGTGACGATGGCACGAATGTTCGGTTGCCGGACCATTTTTCCACCTGGCACCCCGCGCAGGCCTCGCTACCCTGGCGAGATGGATATCGACGCGGTGCTGTTCGACTTCTCCGGTACGGTCTTCCGCCTGGAGGACGACCGGACCTGGGCCGACGAGTTGATCGACGACGACGGTGCACCGTTCGACATCGCGGCGAAAGCCGAAGTGCTGCGGCGGATGACGGCCCCGGTCGAGCAGTTCATGACCTTCGACGCGGCAGGCCAGCACGCCTGGGACAACCGCGACCTGGACCCGGCCCTGCACCGGCACGCCTATCTCGCAGTGCTGCGCGGCTCCGGCGTCGCCGACGCCCAGGCCGCGCGCCTCTACGAACGACTCATCGACCCGCTGGCGTGGACCCCGTATCCCGACACCGGCGCGGTTCTGGAATCCCTGGCCGCCCAGGGCATTCCGATCGGCATCGTCAGCAATATCGCCTTCGACATCCGGCCCGCCTTCGCGGCCCGCGGCTGGGCTGACCTGATCGGGTCGATGACCCTGTCCTATGAGGTCGGCGCCATCAAGCCGGACACCCAGATCTTCCGCGCCGCCACCGACCGCCTCGGCGTCGACCCCGAGCGGGTCCTGATGATCGGCGACAGCGCCGAAGCCGACGGCGGCGCGACCACCCTCGGCGCCCGCTTCGCCCTCGTCGACGCGGTTCCGACCACCCAGCGTCCCCGCGCGCTCATCGACGCACTCGCCGAACACGGCATCCGCACGGCCGACTGATCCGCACGCCGCCTACGCCGGTTGCGGTCGCACCACTCGCGGGCGGGAGGTCAGCGCTCGCGGGTGAACCAAGCTCGGGCCGACGGACGCAGGAGCAGCGCGGCGACCGCACCGTTGGCGACGATGCCGACCGCACCTGGCGGCAGCCCGGTCAGGATCCCGGTGCACGACACCAGACCTGCCAGCGCGGCGACCCCGATCGCGGCCTTCCGGACCAGGTCACCGCTGAGGCCGAACAACAGCACCAGCGGGGTGAGCGCGAAAGTCGGCAGATAGCCCGCGATCAGCGCGCCGAGCGAATCCCCCGTGCCCAGCGCGACGGTGATCGCGATCAGCACGATGCCGACAGCGGTCGCGACCCCGGCGATGAGCCGCGCACCGCGCACGGTGCCCGGCATGACCCCCAGCGGAGTGGCCTCGTCGAACAGGTCGTCGTCGGCGTGGGGTGGGGCAGCGGGCGCGTTGGTCATCGGACATCCTTTCCGGCACGGAAGCCGGCCACCCACGCTACACAGGCGAGTCCCCGGGTTCGCCCGGCGCACCGTCGCGCGGGGTGGCCGAGTGCTGACGGATCAGCGCGACCGGCCTGTCGGATGTGCTCGCTAGGCTGGATGGGTGGCAGATCCCGCGACGTACCGGCCGGCGCCGGGCACTATTCCCGTCGAACCCGGTGTGTACAAGTTCCGGGACGTGCACGGGCGGGTCGTCTACGTCGGCAAGGCCAAGAGCCTGCGCAGCCGGTTGAACTCCTACTTCGCCGATGTGTACTCGCTGCATCCGCGGACCAGGCAGATGGTGACCACGGCGGCGAGCGTCGAGTGGACGGTCGTGTCCACCGAGGTGGAGGCGCTGCAGCTCGAATACAACTGGATCAAGGAATTCGATCCGCGGTTCAACGTCCGCTACCGCGACGACAAGACCTATCCGGTGCTGGCGGTGACGCTGAACGAGGAGTACCCGCGCCTGTTCGTCTACCGCGGCGCCCGCAAGAAGGGTGTGCGCTACTTCGGCCCCTACGCCCACGCCTGGGCGATCCGCGAGACCCTCGACCTGCTGCTGCGGGTGTTCCCCGCGCGCACCTGCTCCAACGGAGTCTTCAAGCGGCACAGCCAGATCGGGCGTCCCTGCCTGCTCGGCTACATCGACAAGTGCTCGGCGCCCTGCGTCGGGCGGGTCACCGCCGACGAGCACCGCCAGATCGTCGACGACTTCTGCGACTTCCTCTCCGGCAAGACCGACAAGTTGGTGCGCGCGCTGGAACGGCGCATGCACGAGGCCTCCGACGACCTGGACTTCGAGACCGCGGCGCGCCTGCGTGACGACGTGCAGGCGCTGCGCCGCGCGCTGGAGAAGCAGGCGGTGGTCCTCGGCTCCGGCACCGACGCCGACGTGATCGCCTTCGCCACCGACGAACTCGAAGCCGCCGTCCAGATCTTCCACGTCCGCGACGGCCGCGTGCGCGGCCAGCGCGGCTGGGTGGTCGACAAGTCCGGCGACGCGCTCGACGTCGCCGAATCCGGCACCGAACTCGCGGCGCTGGTCGAACAGTTCCTCACCCAGTTCTACGGCGAACAGGCCGCCATGGCCGAGCAGAACGCCGACGGCGATGTGGTCGTCGTTCCGCGCGAGGTGCTGGTCCCCGAACTGCCCGCCGACGCCGAGGAGATCCAGGACTGGCTGAGCAGGCTGCGTGGTTCCGCGGTCTCGCTGCGCGTGCCGCAACGCGGCGACAAGAAGGCGCTCGCCGAGACGGTGCAGCGCAACGCGGGGGAGGCACTGGCCCAGCACAAACTCAAGCGCGCGGGCGACCTGACCTCGAGATCACAAGCGCTGCAAGACATCCAGGACTTCCTCGACCTCGACAGCGCACCGCTGCGGATCGAGTGTGTCGACATCAGCCACGTCCAGGGCACCGACGTCGTCGCCTCGCTGGTGGTGTTCGAGGACGGCCTGGCCCGCAAATCCGATTACCGCCACTACGCGATCAAGGAGGCCGCGGGCGACGGCCGCTCCGACGACGTCGGCAGCATCGCCGAGGTGACGCGCCGCCGCTTCGCCAGGCTGGCCCGTGACCGCCAGCAGGTCGTCGACGTCGAGATCGACGAGACCGACGAGCCTGCCTCGCGCCCCGGCGTCGACCCGACCACCGGCAAGCCGCGCCGCTTCGCCTACCCGCCGAACCTCTACGTCGTCGACGGCGGCGCACCCCAGGTCGCCGCGGCCGCCGAGGTGCTCGACGAACTCGGCATCACCGATGTCGCGGTGATCGGCCTGGCCAAGCGGCTCGAAGAGGTATGGGTGCCGGGCGAACCCGACCCGGTGATCATGCCGCGCACAAGCGAAGCGCTCTACCTGCTGCAACGCGTGCGCGACGAGGCACACCGCTTCGCGATCACCTTCCACCGCAGCAAGCGCTCGCGGCGGATGACGGCATCGGCGCTGGACTCGGTGCGCGGACTCGGCGAGGCGAGGCGAACCGCGCTGGTCACCCACTTCGGCTCGGTCGCCCGCATCAAGGACGCGACTGTCGAAGAGATCACATCGGTGCCTGGCATCGGCGTCTCCACGGCGAAAGCGGTGCTGGAAGCACTGAACAGCCCGTAGCCGGAGACGGGGGCGGATCACAGGACGCAAGATTGCGAGTGCCGTACGTTGTGTGTCTGCGCCCGATACCCGAGCCGGTGCGGGATGATCGAAAGGCACCCAGAAACGGATCCGGTAGGACATGACACGCGTCGAATCGAACAACAATGCGGGGGCGGTACCCGGACAGACCGGGTCGGCCACCGAAAAACAGCAACCAGTAGAAGTGGTCATCGTGACCGGCTTGTCCGGCGCGGGCCGCGGCACCGCCGCGCGCGTATTGGAGGATCTCGGCTGGTACGTCACCGACAACCTGCCGCCCGAACTGATCGGGCGGATGATCGAGCTCGGCGCCGCGGCCGAACCGCCGATCCGGCGCCTGGCGCTGGTCATGGACGTGCGGAGCCGGTTCTTCACCGGTGACCTCTCCGGCGTCACCGAGCAGCTGCGCTCGGCGGGCATCCGGACAAGAGTGCTGTTCCTCGAAGCCTCCGACGACGTCCTGATCCGGCGGTTCGGCTTCGCAAGGCGCAGGCACCCGCTGCAGAGCGACAGCCCCGACGGCACCCTCTCGGCGGGCCTGACCGCGGAGCGGGTCCGGCTCGCCGCGGTGAAGGCGGCGGCCGATGTCGTCATCGACACCACCGAGCTGTCGATCCACCAGCTGCACCGCAAGCTGGAGGAGGTGTACGGCGCAGGCGCGCCCGCCGCGCTGCAACTGACTGTGCAGTCGTTCGGTTTCAAGTACGGTGTTCCACTCGACGCCGACATGGTGTTGGATGTCCGATTCCTGCCCAACCCGCACTGGATTCCCGAGCTGCGGGAACACACGGGCCAGGAATCGGTGGTCAGCGACTACGTGTTGTCGAGGCCGGGCGCGCAGGACTACCTGCAGACCTGCCACCATCTCGTCGACCTGACCACGACCGGATACCGCCAAGAGGGGAAGCGATACATGACGGTGGCAGTGGGGTGCACCGGCGGCAAGCATCGCAGTGTCGCGATCGCCGAGGCGCTCGGCGAACGCATCGGCGCCGATACCGGGCACACGGCGGTGGACGTCGTCCGCGTGGTGCACCGGGATCTGGGGCGCGAATGAGTGGATGGGAAGCCGACCCAGCCGTCGTCGCGCTGGGCGGCGGACACGGGCTCTACGCGACCCTGACGGCGGTACGCAGGCTGACCAGGCGGATCACCGCGGTCGTCACCGTCGCCGACGACGGCGGGTCGTCGGGCAGGCTGCGCGCCGAACTGGGCATGCTGCCGCCGGGTGACCTGCGGATGGCGCTGGCCGCGCTCGCCGAGGACGCCGACGGCGTCTGGGCGACGACGGTGCAGCACCGTTTCGGCGGCACGGGCGCGCTCGCCGGTCACTCGGTCGGCAATCTGATCCTGGCCGGGCTCACCGATGTCCTCGGCGACCCGGTGGCCGCGCTCGACGAGGTGGGCAGGCTGCTGCGGATCACCGGGCGGGTACTGCCGATGTCGCCGATCCCGCTCGACATCGAGGCCGAAGTGTCGGGCCTGGAAGCGGATCCGCGGATCGGCCGGTGCGTGCGCGGTCAGGTTGCGGTGGCGACCACGCCGGGTAAGGTCCGGCGGGTGCGGCTGATTCCGTCCGATCCGCCTGCCAGCCCCGAGGCGACCTCGGCCATCGAGCACGCGGATGTCGTTGTGCTCGGCCCTGGTTCGTGGTTCACCAGCGTCATTCCGCATGTCCTCGTGCCACAACTGCACGAGTCGCTGGTGCATACCAGGGCGCGCAAGGTGCTCGTGCTGAACCTGGCCGCCGAGCCGGGGGAGACGGCCGGCTTTTCGGCCGAACGTCATCTGCATGTATTGTCCCAGCACGCACCGGATTTCGCGGTCGACGACGTACTCGTCGACTCGGCGTCGGTGCCCGAGGGGCGGCAGCGGGAACATGTGGCAAGAGCCGCCGAACAGTTGCGTGCACGGGTAACGTTCAGCGATGTCGCCGAGCCGGGAACGGATCGGCATCATCCCGGAAAACTGGCCGCCGCACTGGATCAGCTGATCCGGCAGCCGCGGTCGCAACTGGCAGGGCTTCGAGTCGAGGGACGGCACACGGTCGGAGATGTGCGTTCCGGGTCGGTGGGAAAGGAGCGCGTCTCGTGGCGATGACAGCCGAGGTGAAGGACGAGCTGAGCAGGCTCGTGGTGTCGCAGGTCAGCTCGCGCAAGGCGGAATTGTCGGCATTGCTGCGGTTCGCCGGTGGTCTGCACATTGTCGGGGGCCGGGTGATCGTCGAGGCGGAGGTGGACATGGGGTCCATCGCGCGGCGGTTGCGCCGGGAGATCTTCGAGCTCTACGGGTATGGCTCCGATGTGCACGTGCTCGGCGCGGGCGGGCTGCGCAAGACGTCCCGCTACGTCGTGCGGGTGTCGAAGGAAGGCGAGGCGCTGGCGCGCCAGACCGGTTTGCTCGACGTGCGCGGACGTCCCGTCCGCGGGTTGCCCGCCCAGGTGGTCGGCGGCAGCATCGGTGACGCCGAAGCCGCCTGGCGCGGTGCGTTTCTCGCGCACGGTTCGCTCACCGAGCCGGGGCGTTCCTCGGCGCTGGAGGTGAGCTGCCCCGGCCCGGAGGCGGCATTGGCGCTGGTCGGTGCGGCCCGGCGGCTCGGTATCACCGCCAAGGCGCGTGAAGTCCGCGGCACCGATCGGGTGGTGGTGCGGGACGGCGAGGCCATCGGCGCGCTGCTGACCCGGATGGGCGCGCAGGACACCAGGCTCACCTGGGAGGAACGCCGGATGCGCCGCGAGGTGCGGGCCACCGCCAACCGGCTCGCCAACTTCGACGACGCCAACCTGCGCCGGTCGGCGCGGGCGGCCGTCGCCGCGGCGGCGCGGGTGGAGCGGGCGCTGGAGATCCTCGCCGACGACGTGCCGGACCATCTGGCCGCCGCGGGCAAGCTGCGTGTCCAGCACCGGCAGGCCTCGCTCGAGGAGCTCGGTCAGCTGGCCGAACCGCCGATGACGAAAGACGCCGTGGCCGGACGAATCCGGCGCCTGCTGTCGATGGCGGACCGGCGGGCCAAGGACCTCGGCATCCCCGACACCGAATCGGCGGTGACGGCGGAACTCCTCGACGACGCGTAGCGCGGGTGTTCGCCGCTCGCTGTGGTGAATCCGACGTTTAGGGCAGAGCGGTCATGCATGACCGCTCTGCCCTTTATTCTGGGATCCTGCAGGCCGGGGGCCGGACCTCACAAATCACAGGTGGCTGTCGTGAAGTCGAACACGGCTACTAGTGTGGTGCCGGTCGGAATGAATCCGCTTGAAAGCTGAGGAGCGATAACGTGACTGTCCGGGTAGGTATCAACGGCTTCGGTCGTATCGGACGTAACTTCTTCCGTGCGGTGGAGGCGCTGAAGGCTGTCGGCAAGACCGATATCGAGATCGTCGCGGTCAACGACCTCACCGACATCAGCACCCTAGCCACGCTGCTGAAGTACGACTCCATCCTGGGTCGGCTGCCGCAGGACGTCTCCGTCGACGGCGACACCATCGTGGTCGGCGAGCAGCGCATCAAGGCACTCGCGATCAAGGAGGGCCCCTCGGCACTGCCGTGGGCCGACCTGGGCGTGGACGTGGTCGTCGAGTCGACCGGCATCTTCACCGCCGCCGAGAAGGCCAAGGGCCACCTGTCCGCCGGCGCCAAGAAGGTCATCATCTCCGCGCCTGCCACCGGCGACGACATCACCATCGTGATGGGCGTCAACGACGACAAGTACGACGGCACCCAGAACATCATCTCCAACGCCTCGTGCACCACCAACTGCCTCGGCCCGATCGCGAAGGTGCTGCACGACTCGTTCGGCATCGAGCAGGGTCTGATGACCACCATCCACGCCTACACCCAGGATCAGAACCTGCAGGACGCGCCGCACAAGGACCTGCGTCGCGCCCGCGCCGCGGCCCTGAACATCGTGCCGACCGGCACCGGTGCCGCCAAGGCTATCGGCCTGGTGCTGCCCGAGCTGCAGGGCAAGCTGGACGGCTACGCGCTGCGCGTTCCGGTCCCGACGGGCTCGGTCACCGACCTGACCGCGACCCTGACCAAGGCCGCCACCATCGACGAGATCAACGCCGCGATGAAGGCCGCCGCCGAGGGTCCGATGAAGGGCATCCTGAAGTACAACGAGGACCCGATCGTGTCGAGCGACATCGTCACCGACCCGCACTCCTCGATCTACGACGCGCCGCTGACCAAGGTCATCGGCAACGAGGTCAAGGTCGTCTCCTGGTACGACAACGAGTGGGGCTACTCGAACCGCCTGGCCAACCTGGTCGATCTCGTCGGCAAGTCGCTCTGAGCCCGATGACAGTCCAGACACTGCAAGATCTGCTGGCCGAGGGTGTCGAGGGCCGGGGTGTGCTCGTGCGCTCCGACCTCAATGTCCCGCTCGACGACAACGGCCAGATCACCGACCCGGGCCGCATCATCGCCTCGGTGCCGACCATCCAGGCGCTGGTCGAGGCCGGCGCCAAGGTGGTCGTGATGGCCCACCTGGGCCGCCCCAAGGGCGAGCCCGACGCCAAGTTCTCGCTGGCCCCCGTGGCCGCGAAACTGGCCGAGCTGCTGGGCCGCAACGTCCAGCTCGCCGGTGACGTGGTCGGCTACGACGCGCTCTCGCGCTCGGAAGGCCTCACCGACGGTGACGTGCTGCTGCTCGAGAACGTGCGTTTCGACGCGCGCGAGACCAGCAAGGACGACGCGGAGCGGGCCAAGCTGGCCGCCGCCTACGTCGAGCTGGTCGGCGACGACGGTGCGTTCGTCTCCGACGGTTTCGGTGTGGTGCACCGCAAGCAGGCGTCGGTCTACGACGTCGCGCAGGTGCTCCCGCACTACGCGGGCACGCTGGTGGCCGCCGAGGTCGAGGTGCTGCAGAAGCTCACCCAGGACCCGGCCCGCCCGTACGCGGTGGTGCTCGGCGGCTCCAAGGTCTCCGACAAGCTCGCCGTCATCGAGGCGCTGGCCCCCAAGGTCGACACCCTGGTGATCGGCGGCGGCATGTGCTTCACCTTCCTTGCCGCACAGGGCCTTTCGGTGGGCACCTCGCTGCTGCAGGAAGAGATGATCGACACCTGCAAGTCGCTGCTCGACCGCTTCGGCGACGTGCTGCACCTGCCGGTCGACATCGTGGCGGCCGACAAGTTCGCGCCCGACGCGGACGCCAAGACCGTCGCGTCCACCGAGATCCCCGACGGCTGGATGGGCCTGGACATCGGCCCCGAGTCGGTGTCGCGGTTCTCCGCGCTGCTGACCGAGGCGAAGACGGTGTTCTGGAACGGCCCGATGGGCGTGTTCGAGTTCGAGAAGTTCGCCGCGGGCACCCGCGGGGTGGCCGAGTCCATCGTGACCGCGACCGGCAAGGGCGCGTTCACGGTCGTCGGCGGCGGCGACTCGGCGGCTGCCGTGCGCACGCTCGGCCTGCCCGACGACGGCTTCTCGCACATCTCCACCGGTGGTGGCGCGTCCCTGGAATACTTGGAAGGCAAAGAGCTGCCCGGTATTTCGGTGCTGGAGGGCTGAGCGATGGCAGCACGTAAACCGCTCATCGCGGGCAACTGGAAGATGAACCTCAACCACCTCGAGGCCATCGCACTGGTGCAGAAGGTGGCCTTCGCGCTGCCGGAGAAGTACTTCGCGAAGGTCGACGTGTCGGTGATCCCGCCGTTCACCGATCTGCGCAGTGTGCAGTCGGTGGTCGAGGGCGACAAGCTCCTGCTCACCTACGGTGCGCAGGACGTGTCGGTACACGACTCGGGCGCCTACACCGGCGAGATCAGCGCGCCGATGCTGGCCAAGCTGGGCTGCACCTTCGTGGTGGTCGGGCACTCGGAGCGTCGTCAGTACCACAACGAGGACGACGCGACCGTGCTGGCCAAGGCCAAGCAGGCGCTGAAGAACGAGATCACCCCGATCGTCTGCATCGGTGAGGGTCTGGGCGTCCGCGAGGCGGGCACGCACGTCGAGTACAACCTCGAGCAGCTGCGTGGTTCGCTGAAAGGCCTGACGGCCGAGCAGATCTCGCAGATCGTCATCGCCTACGAGCCGGTCTGGGCGATCGGCACCGGCAAGGTCGCCTCGGCGGCCGACGCGCAGGAAGTCTGCGGCGCGATCCGGGCCGAGCTGGCCGAGCTGGCCTCCCCGGAGGTCGCCGCGGGTGTCCGCGTGCTCTACGGCGGGTCGGTCAACGCCAAGAACGTCGGCGAGCTGGTCGGTCAGGCCGACATCGACGGCGCGCTGGTCGGCGGTGCCTCGCTCAAGGCGGACGAGTTCGCGACCCTGTCGGCGATCGCCGCGGGTGGGCCCCTGCCCTGATCGGGTAGAGCTGTGGCGAAGGGTCGGAAACCGAAATGGTTTCCGGCCCTTCGTCGTTCGTCGCTACTGCGCGTGCAGAATCAGGCCGTTGCCGTTGTCGTTGCGCAGGGTGAGGCTGTCACCGTCGATGGTGGCCGTCGTCCGGCCGTCGAGGGCGCGCAGTACGTCGTTCTCGATCTGCATGACGTCTGGTGCGCACATCATCTTGGTGGTGGCGACGGCGAAATTCACCGCGTCGCCGGGGCCGACGCCCGCGGTGCCGGTCATCCGGTTGCAGCCGGCCATCCCGTTGACGGTGCCGCCTGCGCCGATCGTCAGGTTGGGGCCGACCTCGTCGAGGGTGGTGGAGCGGACCTGGCCCTGCGCGGTGATCAGGGTGGTGACGACCCAGGTGGTGCCGGTCAGCGGCTTGTCCGGGGTGACGATCTTCTTGTCGGTGAGGTGGATGGTGGCGGTCTTGTCGGTGAGGGTCAGCTTGTCGCCGTCCAGACGCCAGGCGGGATCGGACTCCAGAAAGGAGTTCTGCCAGGCGTCGGCGTTGCCGACCTCATCGGTGCACGCCATCAGGGTGCTCGCCAGCGGGGACGTCTGCAGGACGTGGTTGCTCAGGTCGACGGTGCCGCTGCTGGTGTTGCAGCCGGAGTTCGCCACGATGCGGCCGTCGGCGAAGGTGAGTGTCATCGGACCGCCGCCGGGGATCGGGTCGCCCTCGACCTCGGTGGAGATGTAGGTGTGTCCCATCGGGGTCGCGGTGTCGTCCGGCGCCTTCCCGGAATCGGAGGAGGAACAGGCCGTGGCCGCGGCGGTGGCGAGCACACAGAGCGCGGCGAGACGGAGCAGGGTTGCCGACATGTAGCCCATCGTACGTGGCGGGTGGGTGAATTCGGCTCGAGCTGCGGCGAATCCGTCGCGCGACCGCACCGGGGTGGCCCGCCGTTGCGCGCACCGTCGCGGAAGGTCGCCGGGGATATGCTCGGCGGGTGAGCAGTGTGGCGGCGGAACCGGTATCGACGTGGGCGCCGTTGCGGTCGCCGGTGTTCCGGGCGCTGTGGATCGCGCAGCTGGTGTCGAATCTGGGCACGTGGATGCAGACGGTCGGCGCGCAGTGGATCCTGGTCGACCAGCCGAACGCGGCGGCGCTGGTGTCGTTCGTGCAGACCGCGCTCGCGTTGCCGGTGATGTTGCTGTCCATCCCGTCCGGAGTGCTCGCCGACCTGGTCGACCGGCGCAGGCTGCTGATCGGCGCGCAGACGGGGATGGCGCTGGCCTCGCTCACCCTCACCGTGTTCACCGCCACCGGGCACACCACACCCGCCGTGCTGCTCACCCTGCTGTTCTTGCTCGGCTGCGGGCAGGCGCTCACCGCACCCGCGTGGCAGGCGATCCAGCCGGAACTGGTGCCGCGCGACCAGATCACCTCCGCGGCGGCGCTGGGCAGTATGAGCATCAATATCGGCCGCGCGGTCGGGCCCGCGGTGGCCGGTGTGATCGTGTCGATCGCCGGGCCGACGGTGGTGTTCGGGTTCAATACGCTGTCGTTCGTCGGCATCGTCGCGGTGCTGCTGGTGTCGCGGTGGCCGACCCGGGTGCGCACCCTGCCCAGCGAGCGTCCGCTCGCGGCGCTGCAGGCGGGCACGCGGTTCATCCGGGCCGCGCCCGCGATCCGGCGGGTGCTGTTCCGCGCGATCCTGTTCATCGCGCCCGCCAGTGCGGTGTGGTCGCTGCTGCCGGTCATCGCGCACGACCGGCTCGGGCTGGCCTCCGACGGCTACGGTCTGCTGCTCGGCGCGCTCGGCCTCGGCGCGGTGTGCGGTGCGCTCGGCATGTCCCGGCTGCGGGTGCTCCTCACGCCGACCCAGCGGTTGGCGCTGGCCGCGGTGCTGTTCGGGCTCGGCGCGGTGGCGACGGCGCTGGTGCCGAGCGTCCCTATCGTGCTGGTGCTGCTGGTCGGGTCAGGCCTGGCGTGGCTGCTCGCCATGGCGACGCTGAACTCGACGATGCAGTTGCTGCTGCCCGCCTGGGTGCGGGCACGTGGCCTGTCGGTGTACATGCTGGTGTTCATGGGCGGGCAGGCCATCGGCTCGCTGCTGTGGGGTCTGGTCGCCGGCGCGTACGGCGCGGAGGCGGCGCTGCTGGTCGCGGCGGTGCTGCTGGCCTGCTGTGCGGCGAGCACGCTGTGGTGGCCGATCCGGCACAACGTCGAGGACATCGACCTGTCACCGGCCGCGTTCTGGCCCGAACCGCAGCTCGTCGTCGAACCCGACCCCGAGGACGGCCCGGTCCTGGTGATGCGCGGCTACGACGTGCCGCCCGAGGATGTCGCCGGGTTCACCGCGGCGATGGCCATGGTCGGCCGGTCCAGGCAGCGCACCGGCGCGATGGAGTGGCGGCTCTATCGCGACGTCGGCACCGTCGACCGATTCGTCGAAGCCTTCGTCGTGCGCTCCTGGGCCGAGCACATGCATCAGCATCAGGTCCGGCTGACCGCCCGCGACCAGGAGATCGAACAGACCGTCGCGCACTGGTCGGCGGATGCTGAGACGGTCTCCCACCTGGTCGCCGTCGAGCCTGGTTAGACCAGCCGGGCGTCGACCCCATAGGATGGGCGCCATGTCGCTGTTCCTCGATATCCTCCTTGTGATCACCAGCGTCCTGTTGGTGCTGCTGGTGCTGCTGCACCGCGCCAAGGGTGGCGGCTTGTCCAGCCTGTTCGGTGGCGGCGTCCAGTCGAGCCTGTCCGGGTCCACCGTCGTCGAGAAGAACCTCGACCGCATCACCATCTTCGTCGGCCTCGTGTGGCTGATCGCGATCCTCGGCATCGGCCTGGAGATCAAGTTCGCCTGAGTTCGCGCGAACTCCTTTTGCTCGACCCCGCCGACCCGCTTGCGCGACCGGTGGGGTTTTTGCCTGCGCACCGCCGGGCTAGCGCACCCGCTGGACCACCCGCTGTGCCGCCGCTTCGATGGCGGACTCGCTCAGCAGGACGGTGTCTGCCGCGGGGCCGAGGGGGATGAAGCTGTCCTCGCTCGTGACGCGGGCGAGTGTGCCGTGGAAGCCCGCGTCGACGAGCGCCGCGTAGACCGACTCGGACACTCCGCCGCTGCGCCGGGTTTCGTCGGCGACGAGCACGCGGCCGGTCGCCTCGGCGTGGTGGAGCAGGTCGGCGACCGGGAGTGGGTTCAGCCAGCGTAGGTCGAGCACCCTGGCGTGGATGCCCTGGGCCGCCAGGCGGTCCGCGGTGCGCAGGCACATCGGGACCCCGTTGCCGAAGGTGACGAGGGTGAGGTCGGCGCCGTCGCCGTAGAGCCGGGCGCTGCCGATCGGGACATGCTCGGAAGCCGGTGCGGCGAGCCAGGATTCGTCGCCGGGATGCAGATCCCTGGTGTGGTACAGCGCGATCGGTTCCACGAACAGGCAGACGCGGCCGTCGACCCGGGCGGCGGAGACGCAGGTGCGCAGCATCGCCGCGGCGTCGTCGGCGCGGGCGGGCACCGCCAGGACGACGCCGGGGATATCGCGTAGGGCCGCCAGGGAATCGTCGTTGTGGAAGTGGCCGCCGAAGCCCTTCTGATACGCGAGCCCGGCGATCCGCACCACCATGGGATTGCGGTACTGGCCGTTGGAGAAGAACGACAGCGTCGCCGCTTCACCACGGATCTGGTCGGCGGCATTGTGGACGTAGGCCAGGTACTGGATCTCCGGGATCGGCACGAACCCGGCCAGCCCGGTCCCGAGCGCCGTCCCGAGGATGGTCTGCTCGTCGAGCAGGGTATCGAAGACCCGCCGCGCCCCGAATCGCTTCCGCAGGCCCTTCGTGACGCCGTAGACGCCGCCCTTGCGGCCCACGTCCTCGCCGAAGACCAGCACGTCGTCGCGTGTGAGCAGTTCGCCCAGCGTGTGGTTGATCGACTGGGCGAGTGTCATCGGCGGCAGTGCGGGGACGGCCGAATCGCGGTGCGACCCGGTGTCCTCCGGTGCGCCGCCGGGGCCGAGCTCGAGGACATCGGCTGCGCGGTTGCCGACGCTCCGGGCGACGTCGCTGCGGACCGCGTCGGGACTGGACGGGGCGAGGGGAGCCGTCACCGCCGCCGCGGAGTCGAGCCGGGCCTCGCGGAGCACCTCGTCGGCCGTGTCGCGGACCCGAGCACCGATGCGCTCGTAGCGGTCGAGGAGGTCGACGGCATCGCAGATCCCCGCACCGAGCAAGTAGCGGGCGGTGCCGAGCAACGGATCACGAGCCAGGTCGGCGGCGAGTTCGGCCGGGCCACGGTAGGCGGCCTCGACATCCGATCCCGCGTGCCCGCCGAGGCGCACCGTGCGCAGGTGCAAGAAGACCGGCACCCGCCACGTCCGCGCGAGGGTCACCGCGTCTTCGGCGGCACCGAGGACATCCGGGAGATCGCAGCCATCGGCAGCGAGGTAGGTGAGCCCTGGGCGTGGACCGTAGGAACGTTCGATCCAATCCGGCGGCGTCGGCACACTGATACCGATCCCGTTGTCCTCGCAGACGAACACGAGCGGCATCGGCACACCCTGATACGCGGCGTGCACCGCCGCGTTGATCGCCCCTGCCGCGGTGGAATGATTGGCCGAAGCGTCACCGAAACTGCACACCACCACCGCATCGGCGGGCCACGGACACGCAATGCCTTGCCGTGCGGCCCGGTCCAGCGCGAACGCCAGCCCGACCGCGCGCGGCAGCTGCGACGCGATCGTCGAGGTCTGCGGGATGATCGAGGCTTGCTTGCTCCCGTACACCTTGTGCCTGCCACCGGAAATCGGATCTGCGGCGGCCGCGACAACCCCGAGCAGCACGTCCCGGATCGGGTCGGCCCCCGGAATCTGCCTGCACCGCTGGACGAAGAACGCGCCCGATCGATAGTGCAGCAGCGCCGGATCGTCGACCCGCAGTGCGGCCGCCACCGCCGCATTGCCTTCGTGTCCCGATGACCCGATGCTGTAGTACCCCTGCCGGGCGGCACCGAGCCGCCGCGCCGCCAGATCGAGATGCCTACTGGTGACTTGGGATTCGAACAGCTCCAGCCCCCGCGCGGCATCGATCGCGCCGACGGCATCGCACCGGTCAGCCGCGGTGAGACCGGCCAGCGCGGTCCGAAATGCCGCATCCAGGTCGAGCGAGCTCCTCGCCACTTCGCCCATCGCACCCACTCCTCGCCCGCAGTCGAGTCGACGTCCGATCCCGTCGGCATGCCAGGAATCCGATGCTAGGCGCTCGCACGCTCCCGACCGCCGCATTGGACCGACATCGACCGGCTGATGTCGACACACCGTCCAGCACATCGGCATGGACCTGCCCGTAGCGGGAAGCGGTGCGAGCAGCCGGCCGGGTCGAATGACCACAACCTCCAGCCCTGACGTCGGCCAGGTGATGGCACGCCGCCGGATCCAGTACGACGGTGCTGTGCGGTGACATTGGTCGAACTCGACCCGGGCGTGTGCGGCGATCGTGCCGGACCGCATGTTTCCGAAAGCGCACCGCCGGTCACTCCTGGCACCGTAGTGCTACCCGCTGACTCAGCGGCCGGTGAACAGCACGACGAGACGCCCGGAGGACCCATCATGCGAGGCAGAATCCCCCTGCGAATGCGGATACTGGCCGCACTCAAGCCCGAACCGGACTGGGACACGATCACCCCGGCCGAGGTCGTCGAACTGCGCGCCGCCCAGGCGCGCACCCTGGGATCCACGCTCGGCGCCTTCGTCCTCGGCAAGCCCGACCCCGGTGCGCGGATCACGACGCATTCCCTCGAGCTCGCGGGTCGCACCCTCGACGTGCGGATCTACCAGCCGACGAGCGGCGGCACCGGGCTGCCGTTGATCGTCGCCTTCCACGGTGGCGGTCTCATCGGCGGTGTTCCGGCCCAGGACGATTGGCTGCTCAGCCATCTGGCCGCGCGCACCCCGGCGGTGGTCGCCTCCGTGGATTACCGCCTGGCACCGGAGCATCCGGTGCCCGAACCCGTCCGGGATGCCTACGACGCCGTGCCTCGCCTAGTCGAGCAGGCCACGCGATGGGGCGCCGATCCGGAGCGCCTCGCCCTGCTCGGCGCCAGCGCGGGCGCCACGCTCGCGGCCCTCACCGCGATCAGGGCCGTCGACCGCGGGCTGCCGGTGCGCAGCCAGGTCCTGATCAATCCGCAGCTCGACTGGACCGACGCCGTGTTCCGGTATCCGTCGTTCACCGAGAACGCCGACGCCCCGACCGCATCGCCCGCCAATTGCCGTGCGGTACAACGGATCGCGCTACCTTCGTCGTTCGATGCCAGGACGATCTCGCCGCTGTACGCCGACGATCTCACCGGCGTCGCCCCCGCCCTCATCCTGTCGGCCGGTCTCGACACCATCGAGGACCAGTCGCCCGCCTACGCCGACCGGCTGCGCCGAGCAGGCGTCGAGGTGACACTGACCCGCTATGCCGCAGCGACCCACGCCTTCCTGAGCATGCCCCGCCTCGTCCCCGCGGCGCGCCCTGCCCGCGAGGAAATCCTCGCCCACCTGCGTAATCGCCTGCTGGAGCGCGCGAGTACATCTCACTGACCACGGGCGTGGGCGACGTCGAGTTCGCCCGTGGCGATTAACTTCGTCGCAGAGGCGGCAAGTCGCCGGCGAGCTATCGCCCGGAAGCCGAGGCCGAGCTATCGCCCGGAAGCCGAGGCCGAGCTATCGCCCGGGAGCCGGGGGCGGCGCTATCACTCGGAAGCCGGGAGCGGGGTCTCCTCGCGCGGCGCCACCCACAGGGCCTCGGCGAGGGCACACAGCTCGCCGCCGCGCGTGGAAAGGGCCACGCCCACCGTGTGTTTGCGGCCTTCGCTGCGGATCGCCCAGGCATGCGAGATGTACTCCGCGCCCGCCAGGACCGGCTGGAACCGGGTGGCGGTGAGGGCCGCGGTGACCGCGCCGTGGGCCATGCCCTGGAACACCCAGGCGGCGATACCGCCGGGGCAGTCGAGGGCAGCCCAGACGATCTCCAGCGGCAGTTCCCCGTTGTCGTCCGCGAGGCCCTGATCCGGAGTCCAGGCCGCGGCGATGACCGGACGCTCCGGTACCGGCCAGGGGAACATGCGCAGGCCGTGGCCGGGAGCGCACTGAACACCGCAGCCGAAGCAGTCGGTGACCGGGCGTTTCGGGCTCGCGAGCGCGGCTTCGGCAGCGCGCTTGGCCGCCGACCAGGAGGGACCGGGCGGCGCGGTGTGGCCGAGCGTGGCGGGGGAGGCCTGCGCCAGCAGCGTGCCGTCCCCGTCGGTCAGTGTCGCGTGCCCGGGTTCGGCGGCGGCCAGGGCGATCGGGGTGTCGATCGGGACAGCGCGGCGGAAATCGACGCGCACGGTGCCGGCGCCGGATCGGCGGGCCAGCATTCCGGCCACATATCCGCCGAACGCCACCTGCGGATAGCCGTGCACATGGCCGGGAATCGTCACCGTCTCGGTCTGGATCATGCTGGTGGTCACCCTTTCGGCCGGTAGAACACCCCCGACGATATCGACGGGTCGTGGGGGGCGGCCGTGAGGGGCGGGTGACCGCGTGCCGCGGTGGCATGCGAAAGGGCCGGACCCGGCTGGGCCCGGCCCTTTCGTCAAGCGGTTACTTCTCGTCGAGCAGCAGGTCGGCGGCGGCCGCCTCGTCGATCACCCAGGTGGTCGACTCGATACCGACGGCGCCTGCCGACGGGACATCGTCGGGGGAGGCCCCGTTGACGGCGGCGGCGACCGCCGCGGCCTTGCCGGTGCCGCTGACGACGAGCATCACGTGGCGGGAACGGTGGATCGCCGGGAGGGTCAGGCTGACCCGGGTCGGCGGCGGCTTCGGGCAATCATGAACGGCGACAACGTAATCCGTCTGTTCCCGGATCGCGGGGGAGTGCGGGAACAGGGAGTCGATGTGGCCTTCGGGACCCATGCCGAGGACCGTCAGGTCGATCTCGCCGCGTTCGTCGAGCTCGGTGTGGATCGCCTGGGCGTAGGCGGCGGCCGCTTCCTCCGGGGAGCCGTACGGGCCGTCCGAGGCGGCGATCGGGAAGACGTGGGCCGGGTCGAGCGGGACGAAGTCGAGCAGTGCCTGCCTGGCCTGGAGCTCATTGCGATCCGCGTCGCCCGCGGGGACGAAACGCTCGTCGCCCCAGTAGACGTAGAGCTGGGACCAGTCGATGGCGCCCGGGTTCTGCCGGACTCGCTCGAGCAGGCGGATGCCGTCGCTGCCACCGGTCAGCGACACCGAGGCGGTGCCGCGTTCGGCCTGGGCCGCGACGATCACGTCGACGAATCGTTCGGCGGCGGCATCGGCGAGACCGTCGGCGTCGTCGTGGACCTCGATGGTGTCGGCGGGGAATTCGGCACCGAGCTCGTCGTGCACGTCGATGTGGTCACTCATAGGTCACCTTCTCGATTCCGGCGAGCGCCTCGGCGTAGATCTCGTCGGCATCGAGCCGGCGCAGTTCCTCGGCGAGGCAGTCGCGAGTTTCCCGGCGCGCCAGCGCGATGCGCTGATCGGGTTCACCGGTGCGGGTCAGCGTTGCTGTTCTTCCTAGTTGCGGGCGGCTGATGGCGATCGAACCCGTGCCGCGGTGCAGCTCCACCCGCAGCTCGCCCGTCCTGCGGACGACGGGACAACTCAGGCGCGAGGCCAGCCAGCCCGCCAGCGTGTCCAGGGCTGGCTCGCTGGCCAGCCCGGACACGGTCACCGAGGTGACCGGCTCGAACGGCGGCTCGTCCAGCGCCGCGGCCAGCAGTGCGCGCCAGTAGGTGATGCGGCTCCACGCCAGATCGGTATCGCCCACCGCGTAGGAGTAGCGGCGCTTCTTGATGGTGGCCTGTGGATCGCGCGCGAAGGTGGCGTCGGTGATCCGGCGCTTGGCCAGCTTGCCCACCGAGTCCAGCGACGGGAACTCCGGCGCGCCACGCGGCCACCACGCCACCACGGGGGTGTCGGGCAGCAGGAACGGCGTGACGACGCTGCTCTCGTGGTTCACCAGCGGACCCTGTAGGCGCAGCACGATCACCTCGGCCGCGCCGGCGTCGCCGCCGACCCGGATCTGGGCGTCGAGCCGGGTGTCGGCGTCGCGGTCACCGCGGGCCAGCACGATCACTCGACACGGGTGTTCACGGCTGGCGTCGTTGGCGGCGTCGATCGCGTCCTCGGCCTCGGAGGAATCCAGGGTGCACACCACCAGGGTGAGCACCCGGCCCTGGGTGATGACGCCGTTGGTCTCGCGCAGCTGCACCATCCGCTTGGCCACATCGGCCGTGGTGGTGTCGGGCATGTCGACGATCACGGGCGCCGCCATTCCCGCCCGCTGCGCGCGAGCATCTCATCGGCCGAGGTGGGACCCCAGGTGCCCGCCTCGTAGGGTTCGGGCTTGCCATCGGCCGCCCAGTGCTCGAGCACGGGATCGAGGATGCGCCAGGACAATTCGACCTCGGCGTTGACCGGGAACAGCGAGGGCACGCCGAGCAGCACGTCCAGGATCAGCCGCTCGTAGGCCTCGGGGGAGGACTCGGTGAACGCCTCGCCGTAACTGAAGTCCATGTTCACATCGCGCACTTCCATGCCCGAGCCGGGCACCTTGGAACCGAAGCGCAGGGTGATGCCCTCGTCCGGCTGCACCCGGATGACCAGCGCGTTCTGGCCGAGTTCCTCGGTCATGGTCTGGTCGAACGGCAGGTGCGGCGCGCGTTTGAAGATCACCGCGATCTCGGTCACCCTGCGGCCCAGGCGTTTTCCGGTGCGCAGGTAGAACGGGACACCGGCCCAGCGGCGGTTCTCCACGTGCAGGGTGATCGCGGCGTAGGTCTCGGTCCGCGACTGCGGGTCGAAACCGTCTTCCTCGTGCAGGCCGACCACGGGCTCGCTGCCCTGCCAGCCCTCGGTGTACTGGCCGCGCGCGGTCGTCTCGTCCAGCGGCGCGACGAGTTTGGTCGCCGAGAGCGCCTTGATCTTCTCGGTGGTCAGCTGCTCCGGCTCGAAGGAGGTGGGTTCCTCCATCGCGGTCAGCGCCAGCAGTTGCAGCAGATGGTTCTGGATGACGTCACGCGCGGCGCCGATCCCGTCGTAATACCCGGCGCGCCCGCCCAGGCCGATGTCCTCGGCCATGGTGATCTGCACGCTGTCGACGTAGTTGGCGTTCCACAGCGGCTCGAACAACTCGTTGGCGAAGCGCAGCGCCAGGATGTTCTGCACCGTCTCCTTGCCGAGGTAGTGATCGATGCGGAAGACCTGCTCCTCCGGGAAGACCCGGTTGACCAGCGCGTTGAGTTCCTTGGCGCTGGCCAGGTCGTGCCCGAAGGGCTTCTCGATCACCACGCGCCGCCACGGCAGGTAGCCGTCGGCGTCGGTGCCGACCGGCTGCGCCAGCTTGTGCTCGGAGAGCTGGTCGAGCACCACGGGGAACATGTTCGGCGGAATCGACAGGTAGAAGGCGTAATTGCCGCCGGTGCCGCGGGTGGCGTCCAGGTTGCGCAGGGTGTCGGCGAGCGTCGCGAAGGCCGCGTCGTCGTCGAAACTGCCCTGGACGAACCGCAGCCCCTCGGCCAGATGGTCCCAGACCTCCTGGCGGAAGGGTGTGCGTGCGTGTTGCTTCACCGCGTCCAGGACGACGGCGGCGAAGTCTTCGTCGGCGTAGTTACGCCGGGCGAACCCGACCAGGGCGAAACCAGGGGGCAACAGCCCCTGGTTCGCCAGGTCGTAGATGGCCGGCATCAGCTTCTTGCGGGACAGATCTCCGGTGACACCGAAGATCACCATGCAGCACGGGCCCGCGATGAAGGGAACCCGTTTGTCTCGTTCGTCGCGCAGCGGGTTATGCCACAGCCCCGCCGCCGGATCCGTCGATGCTGCGCCGGCCATCGGGTCAGTTGCCCCCCGCCGACGCGGTGCGCAGTTCGCCGGTGGTGGCTTCGAGCAGTTCGATCCACGCCGACTCGAACTTGTCGACGCCCTCGCGCTCGAGCAGCGCGAACACATCGTCGAGGTCGATGCCGACCGCGGCCAGGTCGGCGAAGACCTGCGCGGCCTCGGTGGCCCGGCCGCTGAGCGTGTCGCCGAGCACCTCGCCGTGATCGGCGAAGGCCTGCAACGTCTTCTCCGGCAGGGTGTTCACCGTGTTCGGGCCCACCAGCTCGGTGACGTACAGGGTGTCGGAGTAGTCCGGGTTCTTCACCCCGGTCGACGCCCACAGCGGCCGCTGGCGGTTGCCGCCCTGCGCGGCCAGGTGGTTGTAGGTGGAGGTGTGCGCCCCACCGTCGAACACGTCCTGGTACTCGGCGTAGGCCAGCCGGGCGTTGGCCACACCGGCCTTGCCACGCAGCGCGAGCGCCGCCGGCGTGCCGATCGCGTCCAGCCGCTTGTCGATCTCGGTGTCCACGCGGGAGACGAAGAACGAAGCGACGGAATGGATCTTGGCCAGGTCGTGGCCGCCGATCTGGGCGTTGCGCAGACCGTCGAGGTAGGCGCCCATCACCGCGCGGTAGCGCGGCACCGAGAAGATCAGCGTCACGTTGACACTGATGCCCTCGCCGATCACCGCGGTGATGGCGGGCAGGCCCGCCTCGGTGGCCGGGATCTTGATGAACAGGTTCTTGCGGTCGACGATCTTCCACAGCTCGATCGCCTGGGCGACCGTCTTGTCGGCGTCGAAGGCGAAGCGCGGGTCGACCTCGATCGACACGCGGCCGTCGACGCCACCGGTGGCCTCGAACACCGGGGCGAGCACGTCGCAGGCGGCGCGCACGTCGTCGGTGGTCATGGTGCGGATCGCGGCGTCGGCGTCGGCGCCCTGGGCGGCAAGCTCTTTCAGCTGACCGTCGTAGTCGTGACCCTTGCTCAGCGCGGCCTGGAAGATGCTCGGGTTCGTGGTGACGCCGACGACGCTGCGGGTCGCGACCAGGTCGGCGAGATTGCCGGACTTGATCCGATCACGGGACAGATCGTCGAGCCACACCGAGACCCCCGCGGCCGAGAGCGCGGCGAGATTCTCGTTCTGTGCCATTGGTTTTACCCCTTCACCTTGTCGGTCGAACGCAGCGCGGCGGCGACGACGGCATCGGCGGTGATACCGAATTCGCGGAACAGCGTCTTGAAGTCGGCCGACGCACCGAAGTGGTCGATACCGACGACCTCGCCCGCGTCACCGACGAACCGGTGCCACGGCATCGCGATACCGGCCTCGACAGCCACCCGGGCGCGCACCGAAGGCGGCAGCACCTCGTCGCGGTAGCCCTGCTCCTGCGCGTCGAACCATTCCACACACGGCATCGAGACCACGCGGGTCGGGATGCCCTGCTCCTCCAGGGTAGTGCGCGCGGCGACCGCGAGCTGGAGCTCGGAACCGGTGCCGATGAGGATGACCTGCGGTGCACCGGTCGAGGCCTCGGCCAGGATGTATCCACCCTTCTTGACACCCTCGTAGCTGGTGCCTTCCAGGGTCGGGATGTCCTGGCGGGTCAGCGCCAGCGCGGACGGGCCGTCCTGGTGCGGGGCGTCGAAGGTGTGGAAGTGCGAGGTGTGCTCGTCGGAGTCGCGCTCGAGGATGGTGCGCCAGGCGTGCACGGTCTCGTTGGCGTCGCCGGGGCGCACGACATTGAGGCCGGGGATCGCGCGCAGCGCGGCCAGGTGCTCGACCGGCTGGTGGGTCGGGCCGTCTTCGCCGAGACCGATGGAGTCGTGGGTCCAGACGTAGATGGCGGGCACCCGCATCAGCGCGGCCAGGCGAACGGCCGGGCGCATGTAGTCGGAGAACACCAGGAAGGTGCCGCCGTAGGGGCGGGTCGGGCCGTGCAGCGCGATGCCGTTGAGGATCGAGCCCATCGCGTGCTCACGGATACCGAAGTGCAGGGTGCGGCCGTAGGGCTGCGCCTTCCACATGCCGGTCGAGATCGACTCGGGGCCGAAGCTCGGCTGGTTGGGCATGGTGGTGTTGTTGGACTCGGCCAGGTCGGCCGAGCCGCCCCACAGCTCGGGCAGCTCGTCGGCGACGGCCGCCAGGAACTTGCCGGAGGCCTTGCGGGTGGCCATGCCCTTCGGGTCGGTGTCGAAGGTCGGCAGCGCCTCGACCCAGCCCTTGGGCAGCGAGCGGGTCTGCAGGCGGTCGAACAGGGTCTTGTTCGACGGGTTCGTCTCGGCCCACTTGTCGAAGTCCAGCTGCCACTTCGCCTTCGCCTCGGCACCCCGGGCCAGGGCCTGGCGGGTGTGCTCGACGACGGCCGGGTCGACGTCGAAGGACTTCTCGGGATCGAAGCCGAGCGCCTTCTTGACCGCGGCGACCTCCTCGGCGCCCAGCGCCGCACCGTGCGCGCCGCCGGTGTTCATCTTGTTCGGCGCGGGGAAGCCGATGATGGTGCGCAGGATGATGATCGACGGCTTGTCGGTCTCGGCCTTGGCGGCCTCGATGGCCGCCTCGATCGCCACGACGTCCTCGCCGCCCTCGACGATCTGCACGTGCCAGCCGTAGGCCTCGTAGCGCTTGGCGACGTCCTCGGTGAAGGCGATGTCGGTGTCGTCCTCGATGGAGATCTCGTTGTCGTCGTAGATCACCACGAGGTTGCCCAGCTGCTGGGTGCCCGCGATCGAGGAGGCCTCGGCGGTGACGCCCTCCTGCAGGTCGCCGTCGGAGGCGATGGTGTAGATGAAGTGGTCGAACGGGCTGGTGCCCGGCGCCGCTTCCGGATCGAAAAGGCCGCGCTCACGACGGGCGGCCATCGCCATGCCGACCGCGGAGGCCAGGCCCTGGCCCAGCGGGCCGGTGGTGATCTCGACGCCGTCGGTGTGCCGGAACTCGGGGTGGCCCGGGGTCAGCGAGCCCCACTGGCGCAGGTGCTCGAGGTCGGTCAGCTCCAGGCCGAAGCCGGCCAGGTAGAGCTGGATGTAGAGGGTGAGGCTGGAGTGCCCACAGGACAGCACGAACCGGTCGCGACCGACCCAGCGCGGTTCCGCGGGATCGTGGCGCATCGTGCGCTGGAAGAGGGTGTAGGCGACCGGCGCGAGGCTCATCGCGGTGCCGGGGTGCCCGTTGCCAGCCTGCTGCACGGCATCGGCGGCGAGGACGCGGGCGGTATCGACGGCCTTGGTGTCGAGGTCCGTCCAGTCGCTGGGGTAGTTCCGCTGAGTGAGGGCGCGAATGTCGTCTGTGACTGACACGACCGTGGTTCTCCTGACCTGAGGTTTCGTCGACGGCGATACATGGCAGCTGCGATGTGTCTCGAACGGATCGCACGCGGCCGGGGGTGCGTACCGATGTACATCCACACCCTAGTGGTGGTGCTCGGTGGGAGCGGCGCGAACCCTGGTAGAGAGTGTAGTGCGGACCTGGGCGTCGTCTCCGGTGTGGGCGGCATCCATCGGCAGGCAGGGCGGTGGCGCGTCCGCAGTGCCGTTCACCTGCATGTCGATGCCGGTTCACCGTGGGGTGGGGCCACGCGACGGCCGTGTGAGCGGCAGTGACCGTGCCCACGGTGGCAGGGGCCTGGCGTGGAGCGGCACCGGCGTGGGTCTACCATCGTCTGTAGTAGTGGCCGCGCCGCAGCCGCGCGCTGCTCGTTCCAATGCCGGATGCGAAGCACAGCGTGCGAGGAGAAACAGTGCGGATCGATCCCCAGCCGGGTAGTAGCGGTGCGCACAATTCCTCGACGGCACTGGCCGATCGCCTCACCGGGGACGGTCTCGTCTCCAAGATACTGCGCAAGCCGCTCGCCTACATCGCGCTCACCAAGCCGCGTGTCATCGAGCTGTTGCTCGTCGCCACCATCCCGACCATGTTGCTGGCCGACCGCGGCACCGTCGACATCCGGCTGATCCTCGTCACCCTGTTCGGTGGCTGGATGGGCGCGGCCAGCGCCAACACTCTCAACTGTGTCGCCGACGCCGACATCGACAAGGTGATGAAGCGGACCGCGCGGCGCCCGCTGGCGCGCGACGCGGTGCCGACCAGGCACGCGCTCGTCTTCGGTGTGGCACTGGGCGCGATCTCGTTCGCGTGGCTGTGGTGGCAGGCCAATCTGCTCAGCGGCGTGCTGGTCGTCGCGACGATCCTGTTCTACGTCTTTGTCTACACCAAGGGCCTCAAGCGCCGGACCTCGCAGAACGTGGTGTGGGGCGGCGCCGCAGGCTGCATGCCCGCCCTCGTCGGCTGGTCCGCGGTCACCGGGACCATCGGCTGGCCCGCGATCGTGCTGTTCGCCGTCATCTTCTTCTGGACGCCGCCGCACACCTGGGCGCTGGCCATGCGCTACAAGGAGGACTACCGCGCGGCGGGCGTGCCCATGCTGCCGGTGGTCGCGACCGAGCAGGTCGTCACCAAGCAGATCGTCATCTATACCTGGCTGACCGTGCTGGCGACGCTCGCCCTGGTACCCGCGACCGGTGTCATCTACGCCGCCGTCGCGCTGGTCGCCGGTGCGTGGTTCCTGCTGATGGCGCATCAGCTCTACGCCGGGGTGCGTCGCGGTGAATCGGTGAAGCCGCTGCGGTTGTTCCTGCAGTCGAACAACTACCTGGCGGTGGTGTTCTGCGGTCTGGCCGTCGACTCGGTGCTCGGGTGGACCACGCTCGGTAGCTTCGTCGGGCTCTGATACTTCTCGAACGAACACACCGGTGGCCGGGCAGGGATGCCCGGCCACCGGTGTGTTCGGGCCGTCATCGTGTCGGTGCCTGGCGCCCGGTGGCGTGGTCTACCAACGGCGGGCGAGGTGGCCGTCCGGACGGATCAGGATATGGGTGCCGGGGGTGGCCGCGTAGGCGGTGAATGCGTGACCGTCGGTGTCGACGAGTGTGGATGTGAGCCGGTCGGCGGCTTCTGGGAGGGCCGGGGCGTCGGCGCGGCGGATCTCGACCGTGCGAACGGCAGGATCGTCGAGGGGTATGCGGTCCGCCGAGATGTCGGAATGCGGGAAATTCTCGTCCGTTGTGACGGCGTGGGGCGCAGCGTCGGATGGGTCGGTTGCCGGCGCGAAACGCAGCAGGGTTGCGTGCGGACCGCGGAAGAGGTCGAACAGGCGGATCGGCCGGCCGGTTTCGTCGTGCAGTGGGGCGTCCGGTGCGCGGTCGCCTGCGACGAGCGGACCGTGGTCGGTGGGGGATCGGTAGGTGATGTCGAGTTGGCGGGTTTCGGGGCCGCGGTGCATCGCGTCCTCGTCGCCGTCGACGAGTTTGTCGAGGAGTTCGGTGCTCAGGCCGAGGACGCGGGCCGCGACCGTGCGGCGTTCGGGTTCGTAGGTGTCGAGCGGGGCGGTGTCGCCGTCGAGGGCGGCTGCCAGTTTCCAGCCGAGGTTGTAGGCGTCCTGGACACCGGTATTGAGGCCCTGTCCGCCGGTCGGCGGGTGGACGTGGGCGGCATCGCCTGCGAGCAGCACCCGGCCGTCGCGGAAGCGTTCGGCGAGACGAATGTTGGGGCGCCACACCGTGACCCACGACAGCTCACTCAGAGTCAGGCCCAGCGCTGGGGCGTGGCGGTCGGCGAGGTCCTGCAGGGTGGCCAGGCCGGCGGTTCGGTCCGCGGCCAGTGGCGCGGCGAACTGGAAGCGGCGCCCGCCCGGCAGCGGTGACAGCGCGAAGCCGTTCATCGGCTGGTCGCCCGCGGCGGCGAACCAATAGCCGTACTCGTGGTCGAGGGCGTCGATCCGGACATCGCCGAGCAGCATCTTCATCGAGTCGTCGGTGCTGCCCTCGAACGCGATACCGAGACGCTTGCGCACTGTGCTCGCGCCGCCGTCGGCACCGACCAGATAGCCGGCGCGGACGGTCTCGCGGACGCCGTCGCGCAGCAGTGTCGCGGTGATGCCCGTGTCGTCCTGCGTGAAATCGACCAGCGCCGTACCGAATTCGACCTGTCCACCCAGCTCGGCCAACCGGCTCCGCAGGATCGCCTCGGTGTCGGACTGGCCCAGCACCCACCCGTTCGGGTACGGCACGTCCGGTGTCGGTGCGACCGGTTCCGCCATGCGGCGCTCGCCGACGAACTCACCCGCGAAGTACGCGTGCATCACCGGGAGGTCGCGTCCGGCGGACAGCACCGCGCCGAGGACGCCGAGATCGTCGAACACCTCCAGCGTGCGCGGCTGGATGCCGTCACCGCGTGACCCCTGGAAGGGCTTCTCGGCCCGGTCGACGAGCCGGACACCGATCCCGCGCCGCGCGAGATCGATCGCGAGGGTGAGACCGGTCGGGCCTGCACCGGCGACAAGTACCTGGTCGGACATGAGAACTACCTCCTGCGACAAGAAATGAATTCACATTCAGTGAATATGAATTCAGTTTCAGCGTTGGTACCGTGCTTGTCAAGGAGGTGGCCTCGGGTGGCAGGCAGCAGGCGCGAGAAATCCGCGGAGACAGAGCAGGCGCTCAAGGACGCCGCGCGACAGGTGTTCGCCGAGCACGGCTATCTGAACGCGAAGATCACCGACATCACCGCTGCCGCGGGCCGGGCCGCGGGCTCGTTCTACAACCACTTCGCGAGCAAAGAGGAACTGCTGCAAGCATTGCTGGCCGATATCGCCGCAGCGGGCGACGAACGCGCCGCCGATCCCGAACACAACGGGGACTTCACCGATCCGGCCGCGGTGCGCTACCACGTGCGCGGCTACTGGACCTTCGCCCGCGAGAACGCCGCGGTGCTCCGGGCGATGGGGCAGGCAGCCCAGGTCAGCCCCGAATTCGCCAGGATCATCGCGGGTTTCGGCACCGCGCAGCGCGCCGATATCGCCGACCACGTTTCCGATTTCCCCGAGCGCGGGCTGCGGCTGCCGGGCACGGTCGATGCCAGCCTGGCGCTGATGTTCGCCGCGGTCGACGGGACGCTGCGCATGGTCGAGGACGGGTCGGTGGCGCTGACCGACGAGGAGGCGATCGAGTCGATCACACGCTTCGTCTACCGGGGGCTCACCGGCCGCGACTACTGACTGTGGATCCCCACGCGGGCGCGCACGGCGCCGGTGACTGCCGGTGTGGTCGCAGACTGCGTGTTCACCCGTACGAGGCCATGCCGTGCGTCCACTTCGATCGGCGGCACCGGGCCGATATCGGTCGCGTCGTTGGGGTTGCACACCCCCGGCCGGTACCGCGCTGGGCGTCGGGTACCGGCCGGGGCTGGTCAGAGGCTGTGCGGCTACGGCAGCAGGACGATGGAACCGGTGGTCTTGCGTCCGGCGAGATCTCGGTGGGCCTGGGCCGCGTCCGCGAGCGGGTAGGTGGCCCCGATCCGGAAGGTCAGCGTGCCCGCAGCGATCCCGTCGAAGACATCGGTTGCGCGCCACAGGAATTCGGCGCGATCCCGGGTGTAGGCGCCCAGTGACGGGCGGGTCAGCCACAGCGAACCGGCCGGGTTGAGGCGCTGCGGGTCGAACGGGGGGACCGCGCCGCTGGCCGCGCCGAACAGGGCCAGGGTGCCGCGCACGCGCAGCGAGGCGAGGCCGGCCTCGAAGGTGCTCGCGCCGACACCGTCGTAGACCGCGGCGACGCCGGCGCCGCCGGTCAGCTCGCGGACCTGGGCGGCCAGGTCGTCGCCGTAGCGCAGGACCTCGGCGGCGCCGGCCGCGCGCGAGAGCTTTTCCTTGTCGTCGGTGGAGACGGTGGTGATCACCCGCGCGCCCTTGGCGGCCGCCATCTGGGTGAGCAGCAGCCCGACGCCGCCCGCGCCCGCGTGGATGAGGACCGGATCGCCGGGTTCGGGGCGGAACACCGATTCGACCAGGTAGTGCGCGGTCATGCCCTGGAGCAGGGCGGCCGCCGCGACGGTCGGGTCGACGCCGTCGGGCACCGTCACCGCCACGGCCGCGTCGACGGCGACCTTGTCCGCGTAGCTGCCCGGCGCCGCGGCCCAGGCCACCCGGTCACCGACCGCGAAATCGGTGACGTCCGCGCCGACCGCCGCCACGATGCCGGTGCCTTCGGAGCCCGGTATATAAGGAGTCGCCTGCGGATACTGTCCGGTCCGGAAGTAGATGTCGATGTAGTTGACGCCCACACCCTGGGTGTCGACCAGCAGCTGACTCGGCCCGATCTGCGGATCCGCCACCTCGACGTACTGCAGGACTTCGGGACCACCGTGCTCGGAAACCTGAATGGCGCGCATGAGTCTCTGTTGTACACCTCGTGTTCGACGCCACTCGGGGGTGGACTCGGAAGTACCGGCCGGTAAACTCACGGTCATGAGTGCTACCACCGCCGCCCCCGTCGCCGTGAAGGTGCCTGCCGAGGTCGAGAAGTCCGTCGTCAAGTTCGTCGCCGAGCACGGTGGTTCGGGTACGGCCGTGCTGCAGTACATGGGCGAGCAGGGCGTGCGTATCACGCTGGTCGGCGCCGACGGCATCCTCGGCGACCGCGTGGTGGCCGACATGGCGACCGCGAAGGCCCTCGTCGAGCGGGTCGACGGCCTCGCCGAGACCGACGAGTGGAACCGCGAGCTGGTCTCCGTCGTGACCCCGACCGCGTCGCACTGGAAGAAGATGGCGGGCTGGGTCGCCCACCAGACCCGCTTCCCGAAGGCGCGCAACGGGAAGCTCTTCGCCGGCGCCTGATTCCGGCACGACAACAGCCCGCGATCCTCGAGATCGCGGGCTGTTGTCGTTGTCAGGTGATCAGTGCGCCGCGGGCTGGGACACCGGGGCGGGCGCGTCGACCTGCTCGCGGACACGCAGCGAGGCCCACAGCGCGGCGGTGGCGGCCGTGCACGCCGCGGCACCGCCGACATGGATGGCGACCAGCGCGGCGGGGACATCGGTGAAGTACTGGACGACGCCGACCAGGGACTGGGACACCACCAGACCGAGCAGCACGGACAGACGGACGCGGATCGCCGGAGTGATGCCGACAGCGAACAGGCCGAACGCGAGGCCGACCAGCAGCGCCAGATAGCCGACGAGCAACTGTGAGTGCAGGTGCACCAGCGTGACGATCTCTACTTGCAGACGCGCGACCGGGCGCTCGATGCTCTTGTCACCGGCATGCGGTCCGGCGGCGGTGACCAGCGTGCCCGCGATCAGCACACCCGCCAGCGCGACACCGCTGAGCGCGGTGAGCCAGCGCAGGGGAGCGGGCACCTGAACGGTGTCGATGCCGTCGTCGGGCTGACCGATCTTGGCGTACAGCACGACCGCCAGCCACACCATCACCATCGAGGCCAGCAGGTGCACGGCCACCGTCCACCACAGCAGCCCGGTGCGCACGGTGATGCCGCCGATGATCGCCTGCACGACTGTGCCGCCGGGCATCAGCCACGCGTAGACGAGCACCTCACGGCGGCGCCGCGCCCTGACCACGGCGAGCACGATGAGGGCGGCGCACAGCGTCACCGCGAAGGTGAGCAGCCGATTGCCGAACTCGACGGTCTGATGGACGACCGGCACCTCCGACACCCCCACCGGGGTGAAGCTGCCGGGGAAGCACTGCGGCCAGGTCGGGCAGCCCAGGCCCGACGCGGTGACGCGCACGACGGCGCCGGTCACGGAAATGCCGGCCTGGCTGAGGATCACCGCGAACGCGATGAGCCGCTGCACCCGCAGCGAGGGGAGCGGCAGCCGGTCGACGAGTCCCAGGAAGGCGCGATACAGCACGTCACGATGGTACTGGCCGCGAATTCCCGACCGATACCAGGGCTACTACAGTGCGTCGTTGGTCACTCAGCTGAACCGGAACAGCCGGGTCGCGAGCCACCCGCACACCACGCCCCACACCGCGAGCACCGCGACCCCGAACCAGTCGATCGCCCCGGACAGCGCCGCTTCCAGCGCGAACGCCAGCGCGCCGGACGGGACCAACCGGACGAGCACGGTGACCGCGGTGGGCAGCGAATCGCCGACGAGCACCAGGCTGGCGACGCCGAGCATGATGAACCACAGGATATTGGCCAGTGCCAGCACGACCTCGGCCTTGAGCGTCCCGCCCAGCAGCAGGCCCATGGCCGCGAAGGTCGCGGTGCCGAGCGCGATCACCAGCGCGCCGAGGGCGAGTCCGCCGAGTCCGGGCCGCCAGCCCAGGGCCGCACCGATCGCGCCGAGCAGGATCGCCTGCAGCACCACGACGATCAGCACCGCCGCGCACTTGCCCGCGATCACGCCCCAGCGCGGCAGCGGCGTCGCGCCGAGGCGCTTGAGCGCACCGTAGCGCCGGTCGAAGCCGACGGCGATGGCCTGGCCGGTGAACGCGGTCGACATCACCGCGGTCATCATGACCATCGGCACGACCTTCTCGACCCGGTGCTCGCCGAGCTCGCCGAACGGCAGCAGGGTGAGCCCGATCAGCAGGGTGATCGGGATGAACATGGTGAGCAGCAGCTGTTCGCCGTTGCGCAGCAACAGCTTCAGCTCGAGCCCGGTCTGCGCGGTCAGCATCGCCCGCCGCGAGGCCGGTCGCGGGCCGGGGGCGAACGTGCCGGGCAGGAACCGGCTGGTGGTCTCGGTCATCCGCGCAGGTCCCGTCCGGTCAGTTCGAGGAAGACGTCTTCGAGGCGTCGCTGATCGATGCGGATGTCGGTGGCCAGCACGTCCATCCTGGCGCACCAGGCGGTGACGGTCGCCAGCACCTGCGGGTTGATCTCGCCCTCGACGAGATAGGTGCCCGGCGAGGTCTCGCGCGGCGAGAAGCCTTCCGGCAGCGCCGATTTCAGCAACGCGATATCGAGTTTGGGTGGGGCGCAGAAGCGCAGCTGACCGGCGGCGCCGTGCGCGGTGACCTCGGCGGGCGTGCCCTGGGCGACGATCTCGCCGTGATCGATGATCACCAGCTGGTCGGCGAGCTGTTCGGCCTCGTCCATCATGTGCGTGGTGAGCACGACGCTCACCCCGTCCCGGCGCAGGGCGTCGATCAGTTCCCACACGATCAGCCGCGCCTGGGCGTCCAGACCGGCGGTGGGTTCGTCGAGGAACACGATCTCCGGCCTGCCGACCAGCGCGCAGGCCAGCGCGAGCCGCTGCTGCTGACCACCGGAGAGACGACGGTAGGGCGTGCGGCGGTTGTCCTGCAGACCGAGGGTCGCCAGCAGCCAGTCGGGATCGATCGGGTCGGCCGAATACGCGGCGACCAGGTCGAGCATTTCGCCCGCGCGGGCGCCCGGGTAGGCACCGCCGCCCTGCAGCATCACGCCGATGCGCGGGCGCAGCTGTTCGGAGTCGGCGATCGGGTCGAGGCCGAGGACGCGCACCGTGCCGGCGTCGGGGCGGACGAAGCCTTCGCACATCTCGACGGTGGTGGTCTTGCCCGCGCCGTTCGGGCCGAGCAGCGCGAACACCTGGGCCTGTTCGACGTCGAATCGCAGGCCGTCGACCGCGGTGGTCTCGCCGTAGCGCTTGACCACACCGTCGATGCTGACGGCAGGTCCAGGGCGTGTTGTCACGACTCCGCCTCGCTAGCGCTCGGCTCCGGCGTGCCAAAGGGTGCTGTGCCTATGGTTCGCTCGCTTCGCTCCCTCACGACGTCACACGGTAAGCCGTGCCCTCCTGTGACGGAGCCGACACCCCCGGCTGAGCCCGCCAGGGCAAGGTGTGGCGGGTGAGCGCGAAGAACAGCGCGAAGCAGACCGCGGCCGCGAGGGCAGCGCCGATGATCTGGAAGACCTGGAATTCCGCACCGCGCGGCATCACCAGCATCGAGACGACGGCGGAGAACGCGACCGCGGGCACGCGGAACACCGGTTGGGTGGCCCAGGCGGCCAGCGGCACGATCGCCCACAGCAGGTACCAGGGCTGGACCACCGGGAACAGCAGCACGATCGCGCCGAGCGAGACGCCGAGCGCGCCGACCGGGTGCAGCCTGCCGGTGCCGGTGGCGACCAGCATGCGGACCGTCACGTAGGCCGCGACCGTGGCCGCGATCGGCCGGGTGATCGACAGCAGCGCCGTCGTGTGATCACCGAGCCCGAGCAGCACCCCGCCGAATCCGGTGATGATGCCGATGACGGTCGGCAGCGACATCCAGCTGCGCACGGCGTTGGCGACGCTGAGGGTGAAGACCCAGCCGAATCCCAGTCCGCTCAGCCAGCTCACGAGCAGTGTCGTCACCCCGGCGATGACGCCGAGTACCAGGGCCGCCTTGACGACGGCGCGGAAGTCGCCGCCCCAGCGTCTGGCGAGCGCCATGCCGACGAAGCCGAGCGCGATGATCGAGGTGAGCTTCACCGACGACGACAACGTGATGACGACCGCGCCGCCGATCAGCAGGGCATAGGCACGAGCGTCGAACGGTGCCGGATTCGTGCCGGTCAACCGATCGGGTTTGCCACCGTTGCCGTAGATCGCGCGCAGCATCAGCTCCACGCCGGCCAGCATCAGACCGAGCATGAGCGCGTCGTTGTGCACGCCGCCGACCAGATGGAACAGCACCAGCGGGTTGGCCGCGCCCAGCCACAGCGCGCTCACCGGAGCGACACCGCAGCGCACGGACAGCCGGGGCAGCGCCCACACGATCAAGGCGACACCGGCCAGCGCCAGCAGCCGGTGCACCCACACCCCGGCGATGATGTTGTCGCCGGTCAGCTCCGCGATGCCACGGCCGATCCACAGGAACAGCGGGCCATACGGCGCGGGGGTGTCGCGCCAGATCGTCGGCACATTGTTGGTGAGGACGTTGTCGATGCCGAGCCCGGCGACCGGACCCTCCAGGTAGGGGTCGATGCCGCGCGCGGCGATCTCGCTCTGGGCCAGATAGGAATAGACGTCGTTGCTGAACATCGGCGGCGCCACGCTGAGCGGGATGATCCACAGCAGCAGCGTCCGGTCCAGTTGCGACCGGCTCAACCGGTGCAGCGGCGACCCGGCCAGCCCTCCGATGGCGAACCGGCCCAGCAGCAGCCACGCGCCGATCACCAGCACGGTGCCGAACATGCACATCGCCAGCGACCCGGTGTGCGCCCGCGCGAAGATGCCGAGCACCCGCATGCCCGAGACCGGGTTCTGGTGCACCGGCTGCGCGCCGATGCCCAGCGCCGCGATCGCCATCAGCACCGCGCCGGTCGCGCCCATCAGCCGGATCCGGTCCAGCTGCGCGCGCTCGCGCGGATCGAGCCCAGGCACCTCGCTCTCGTCGCGGTGCAGCACCGCGACGGTGTGATCGAGCGTCGGCACGTCGAGCCCGAGAGCCCGCCTCCCGAACGCCAGTGTCTTGCGCGCCGCGCCCTCCAGTACCGCCACGAACACGGAGCCTAGTGTGGTGCGCCGCGCGTGGCGCTGTTCCGGTCCGCCGCACGTCGCCGACCAGCGCGGATCGCGTCGGCTAACGCGGTTGCGGCGCCTCGACGACGGGCGCCGACACCTCGACGGGCGCCATCGGCCGGTCGCCGCGCACCACGAGGGTGGCCGCGACGATGACCGCGAGACACGCCACCGCGACCGCGGCGAGCGCCGCCCAGCCGATGCGCCGCGCCGCTTCCGGCGTCCGCGCCGCTTCCGGCCTGCGCGCCAGCAGCCAGCCGGGGACGAACAGGATGCCGAGCGTGGCGAGCGTGCCCGCGGCCAGCCCGCCGAGATGGCCCCACAGCGAGATGCCGGGGAGCGAGAAACTGATCAGCACGTTGATACCGATGACGACCAACATCGGCGTCGGGCTCTGGCGCAGCCGGATCAGCGTGACGGTGACCGCGCCGAACAGGCCGTATACCGCGCCGGAGGCGCCCGCGGTCGCGACGATCGTGTCCGAGAGGGCCATCACCGCGGCGGAACCGCCGAGCAGCGAGACCAGGTAGACACAGGCGAACCGCACCCGGCCCAGTACCTGCTCGAGATCGCGTCCGACGACATACAGCGCGAACATGTTGACCAGCAGGTGGATCGCGCCGTAATGCAGGAATCCCGAGCCGAGCAACCGCCACCACTCGCCGTCGGCCACCAGCAGCGGTACCAGTACGAACTCCCGGAACAGTGCCGACCCGCGATAGTTGTTCATCGCGCTGCCCGCCTGGGCGGCGGTGATGACGTAGACCAGCACATTGACCGCGATCAACCCATAGGTGACAGACGGAACGGCACCGGCACCGGCCCGACCGCCACCGACGGTGCGCACCTGCCGCACCTCACGCTGCCCCTGCCGCACGCAGTCCACACAGTGCTGCCCGACCGACGCGGGCCGCAGGCATTCCGGACAGGCAGGCCTGCCACACCGCGTGCACGCAAGTCCGGTCGGTCGATCGGGGTGGCGGACACACGTGGGTGTGGGCGGGTTGGACACACCGCTATCGTGCCATGCGCCGCCGCGGCGGGCGGTCTGTCACGGGCGGCCGTTTCGGTTGGCGCGACGGGGCTATGACCGGGACATGACGTCATTGTGGTTGACCAACGCCGAGGTCCCCGCCCGCTTGCGGCTCACCGCCGGTTCCCGCTTCGACACCGTCGTCATCGGCGCCGGACTGGTCGGGCTGGCGACGGCGCTGCTGCTGGCCGAGCAGGGTCGTGAGGTCGCGGTGCTCGAGGCCAGGCGGGTCGGCGCGGGCACCACGGCCGCCTCCACGGCGAAGATCTCGCTGCTGCAAGGCACCCGGGCTCAGCGCATCGCGCGCAGACACGGCATCGCGCCGCTGTCGCGCTATCTCGCGGGCAATGTCGAGGGATTGGATTGGCTGCTGAACTTCTGCGCGGCGCACGACATCGACGCCCAGCGGGTCCCCGCGCTCACCTACGCCCAGCAGGCATCCGAAACCGCCGCTGTGCGTGCGGAATTCGAGGCCACCCGCGCCGCGGGACTACCCACCGAGCTGCTCGACGACATCGAGGTTCCGTTTCCCGGCGTACGGCGCGGTCCGGCTGCGCGAGCAAGCCCAGATCGACCCGATGGCGATGCTGGCCGCCCTCGCCGCCGAGGTGGAATCGCACGGCGCGCCGATCTTCGAATCCACCCGTGCCCAGAGCCTGCACCACCGCGACGGTGCGGTCGTGATCGGCACCGAACACGGCGAGGTGTCGGCCACGAATGTCGTGGTGGCCACCGGCACCCCGATCTTCGACCGTGGCGGCTTCTTCGCCCGCCTCACCGCGCAGCGTTCCTATCTCTCGGCGTGGCGGGTACCGGAACCGGTGCCGCAGGAGATGTACATCAGCGCGGGGCGGCCCATCCGGTCAGTGCGCGTAGTCCCCGCCGAGGACGGTGATGTGCTGCTCGTCGGCGGCAGCGGCCACGACGTGGGCCGGGAGGACTCGGCGAACGCCCACGTCCAGCAGTTGCTCGACTGGACGGGCCGCTGGTTCCCCGGTGCCGAACTGCTGAACCGCTGGTCGGCCCAGGACTATCACCCCGTCGGCGAACTTCCGTATGTCGGACCGCTGCTCCCGGGCCGCGACAATGTCCTGGTCGCCACCGGCTTCGCGAAATGGGGACTGACCAACGGTGCCGCCGCCGCACTCGCGCTGGCCGGACGGCTGACCGGCACACTGCCGCCGTGGGCAGGCATGCTGTCCGCCTGGCGGCTCAGCGAGGTGATCTCGGTCGTGGCAGGCGCCGGATCCAACGTGGCCGTGGCCAAGTACCTGTCGACTGGGTGGCTGCGGCTGGTCGGCGCGGGCGAGCACACGGTGCCGCCGGAAGGCTGCGGCCGGACCGAACGCCACGGGTTGCGCCCCACCGCCGTCTGCACCGTCGACGGGGTGACCACCGAGGTGTCGGCGGTATGCCCGCACCTGCACGGCATAGTGCAGTGGAACGACGCCGAACAGACCTGGGACTGCCCGCTGCACGGATCGCGCTTCACCCCGGACGGGGCCGTGCTCGAGGGCCCGGCGACCGAACCGCTACCCCGGCGATAGATCCGCGCGCTGTGCGATGAGTCACCCCGGCGCGCGGAATTGATCCGGTGCCGGAAGCGGTACCAGGGCTTTTACCCGGCACCGTGTCGGTGGAAGTGACGACTTCCCAGGTCAGGGCACCCTTGCATAGGCGACCCTTATTAGATTTAGGGAAGTAATTCCGCCACACTGGTGTTGTGAAAACCGTGGGTTTGCGGACAGACGTGGACGGGACCGGTCGTAAGACGACCGGCGCCCGGACGGCGCCCGTGCCCGTCGCGACCGTGCACGAGGGGCACACCAGGGCGGCGATCGTCCAACTGCTGCTCGAAGACGGGCCGATCACCGCGACCGCCATCGGCACGGCACTCGGGCTCGCGCCCGCGGGCGTGCGCAGGCACCTCGACGCGCTCATCGACGCGGGTCAGGCCAGGGCGAGCCGGTCGGCGCCGTGGCAGCAGAAGGGCCGTGGCCGACCGGCCAAGCAGTACCAGCTCACGGCAGCGGGGCGTGGCAATCTCGGCCACGCCTACGACGATCTGGCCGGGGCGGCGATCCGCCAGCTCGGCGAGATCGGCGGCGACGCGGCGATCGCCGAATTCGCGCGCAAGCGGGTTCGCGTCATCGTCGACGGCATCGAGCCGGTCGCCGAGCACACCGCTCCGGAGATCGAGGCCAAGGTGGAGGAGATCGCGGACGCGTTCACCGACGCCGGTTTCGCCGCCACCACCCGCCAGGTCGGCGCCGGTGTGCAGATCTGCCAGCACCACTGCCCGGTGGCCCACGTGGCCGAGGAATTCCCGCAGCTGTGTGACGCCGAACTGGACGCTTTCCGGGACCTGCTCGGCACCCACGTCCAGCGACTTGCGACCATCGCCAACGGCGATTGCGCCTGCACCACCCACGTACCGCTGGTCGCGCTCCCCAAAACAGCCTCCACCCCATCCGCCGCACAGCCCGCGGCGGGACGAACGAACGACTCCGGAAGGAGTGCCGAATGACGACGACCACCGACCAGGTGCAACCGCTGACCCAGGACGAGACCATCGCCTCGCTGGGCAACTACGGTTACGGCTGGGCCGACTCGGACGAGGCCGGCGCCAGCGCGCAACGCGGTCTGTCGGAAGCTGTCGTTCGCGACATCTCGGCCAAGAAGAGCGAGGCGGAGTGGATGCTCGACATCCGCCTCAAGGCCCTGCGCATCTTCGATCGCAAGCCCATGCCGAACTGGGGTTCCAACCTCGACGGCATCGACTTCGACAACATCAAGTACTTCGTGCGCTCGTCCGAGAAGCAGGCCGAGAGCTGGGAAGACCTGCCCGAGGACATCAAGAACACCTACGACAAGCTGGGCATCCCCGAGGCGGAGAAGCAGCGGCTGGTCTCCGGTGTCGCCGCGCAGTACGAGTCCGAGGTCGTCTACCACTCCATCCGCGAGGACCTGGAGAAGCAGGGCGTCATCTTCCTCGACACCGACACGGCGTTGAAGGAGCACCCGGAGATCTTCCAGCAGTACTTCGGCTCGGTGATCCCCGCCGGTGACAACAAGTTCTCCGCGCTCAACACCGCCGTCTGGTCGGGTGGCTCGTTCATCTACGTGCCGCCGGGCGTGCACGTCGACATCCCGCTGCAGGCCTACTTCCGGATCAACACCGAGAACATGGGCCAGTTCGAGCGGACGCTGATCATCGTCGACGAGGACGCCTACGTCCACTACGTCGAGGGTTGTACCGCCCCGATCTACAAGTCGGACTCGCTGCACTCCGCGGTCGTCGAGATCATCGTGAAGAAGGGTGGCCGCTGCCGCTACACGACCATCCAGAACTGGTCCAACAACGTCTACAACCTGGTCACCAAGCGGGCCAAGGCCGAGGCGGGCGCCACCATGGAGTGGGTCGACGGCAACATCGGCTCCAAGGTCACCATGAAGTACCCGGCGGTCTGGATGACCGGTGAGCACGCCCACGGCGAGGTCCTCTCGGTCGCGTTCGCCGGCGTCGGCCAGCACCAAGACACCGGTGCCAAGATGCTGCACCTGGCCCCGCACACCTCCTCGACCATCGTGTCGAAGTCGGTGGCGCGTGGCGGCGGTCGCGCGTCGTACCGCGGTCTGGTCCAGATCAACAAGGGTGCCCACGGCTCCAAGTCGACGGTGAAGTGTGACGCGCTGCTGGTCGACACGATCAGCCGCTCCGACACCTACCCCTACGTCGACATCCGCGAGGACGACGTGACGATGGGCCACGAGGCGACCGTCTCCAAGGTCTCCGAGGATCAGCTGTTCTACCTGATGAGCCGCGGTCTGACCGAGGACGAGGCGATGGCGATGGTGGTGCGCGGCTTCGTCGAGCCCATCGCCAAGGAACTGCCGATGGAATACGCGTTGGAACTGAACCGGCTCATCGAGCTGCAGATGGAAGGGGCCGTTGGCTGATGTCGTCGCTCGAGACGCCGACCCAGAATCCGGGCGCGGGCGCCGCCGTCAACAAGGGCGAGGTCTTCACCTCGTTCGATGTCGACCAGTTCGAGGTGCCGTCGGGCCGTGACGAGGCCTGGCGCTTCACCCCGCTGCGCCGGCTGCGCGGCCTGCACGACGGCACCGCGGTGCGCGACGGTCAGGCGACGGTCGAGGTGACCCCGGTCGCCGGTGTGACGGTGGAGACCGTCGACCGCACCGACGCCCGCCTCGGCCAGGCCGGTACCCCCGCGGATCGTGTTGCCGCCCAGGCCTACTCGGGCTTCGAGTCGGCGACCGTGATCACCGTCGGCCAGGAGACCGAGCTTTCCGACCCGGTCACCGTGACCATCACCGGCCCTGGCGAGGGCAAGACCGCCTACGGTCACCTGCAGGTGCGCCTGGACAACTTCGCCGTCGCCACCGTGGTCATCGACCAGCGCGGCAGCGGAACCTACGCCGAGAACGTCGAATTCGTGCTGGGTGACAGCGCCAAGCTGACCGTCGTCGCCGTCCAGGAATGGGCCGAGGACGCCGTGCACGCCACCGCGCACCACCTGATGCTGGGCCGCGACGCCACCGTGCGGCACTTCGCCGCAACCCTCGGCGGCGACCTGGTCCGCCTCTCCGGCACCGTGCGCTACGCCGGTCCCGGCGGCGAGGCCGAGCTGTTCGGCCTGTACTTCGCCGACGCGGGCCAGCACTTCGAGCAGCGACTGCTGGTCGACCACTCGGAGCCCAACTGCAAGTCCAACGTGCTGTACAAGGGTGCGCTGCAGGGTGATCCGTCCTCGCCCAAGGGCGATGCCCGCACGGTCTGGGTCGGCGATGTGCTGATCCGCGCGGCCGCCGAGGGCACCGACACCTACGAGGCCAACCGCAACCTGGTGCTCACCGACGGCGCGCGCGCCGACTCGGTGCCGAACCTGGAGATCGAGACCGGCGAGATCGCCGGCGCCGGACACGCCAGCGCCACCGGCCGTTTCGACGACGAGCAGCTGTTCTACCTGCGTGCTCGCGGTATTCCGGAAGACATCGCCCGCCGCCTGGTGGTGCGTGGCTTCTTCCACGAGATCATCCAGAAGATCGCGGTCCCCGAGGTCCGGGAGCGGCTGGAGGCGGCCATCGAGGCCGAGCTCGCCACTGTCGGTATCTGACACCACACTTACTCCCCACGAAGGAATTCGAATTCGATGACCACCTTGGAAATCAAGGACCTGCACGCCGAGATCACCACCCCCGAGGGTGAGTCCAAGAAGATCCTCAACGGCGTCAACCTGACCGTGCGCTCCGGCGAGACGCACGCCATCATGGGCCCCAACGGCTCGGGCAAGTCGACGCTGTCCTACGTGATCGCGGGCCACCCGAAGTACACCGTCACCCAGGGCACCATCACCCTCGACGGTGAGGACGTGCTGGAGATGTCGGTCGACGAACGCGCTCGCGCCGGCCTGTTCCTGGCCATGCAGTACCCGGTCGAGGTCCCCGGCGTCTCGATGTCGAACTTCCTGCGGACCGCCGCCACCGCCGTGCGCGGCGAGGCGCCGAAGCTGCGCACCTGGGTCAAGGAGGTGAAGGAGTCGATGAAGGAACTCGACATCGACTCGGCCTTCGCCGACCGCAGTGTGAACGAGGGCTTCTCCGGTGGCGAGAAGAAGCGGCACGAGGTCCTGCAGCTGGGTCTGCTCAAGCCGAAGATCGCGATCCTCGACGAGACCGACTCCGGCCTGGACGTCGACGCGCTGCGCATCGTCTCCGAGGGCGTCAACCGCTACAAGGAGCGCGAGAACGGCGGCGTGCTGCTGATCACGCACTACACCCGCATCCTGCGCTACATCCAGCCCGACTTCGTGCACGTGTTCGTCAACGGCAAGATCGTCGCCGAGGGCGGCTCCGAGCTGGCCGAGGAACTCGACGCGAACGGCTACGTGCGCTTCACGTCCGCGACCGCTGGAGCCTGACATGACCGCGACGGTGCCCGCCCTCGACGTCGCCCGGATCCGGGCCGACTTCCCGATCCTGAACCGCACGGTCCGGGACGGGAAACCGTTGGTGTACCTGGATTCCGGTGCGACCGCGCAGCGCCCGCTGCAGGTGCTGGACGCCGAGCGCGACTTCCTGCTCACCCGCAACTCGGCGGTGCACCGCGGTGCGCACCAGCTGGCGGAGGAGGCGACCGACTCCTACGAGGACGCGCGCGTCGCCATCGCGCGCTTCGTCGGCGCCGAGGCCGGGGAGATCGTGTTCACCAAGAACGCGACCGAGTCGCTGAACCTGGTGGCCAACGCGTTCGGCGACGACCGGTTCCCGTACAAGGTGGGTCCGGGCGACGAGATCGTGATCACCGAGCTCGAGCACCACGCGAATCTCGTTCCGTGGCAGGAACTCGCGCGCCGCACCGGTGCCACGCTCAAGTGGTACGGCATCACCGACGACGGCCGCATCGACCTGGATTCGCTCGAACTGTCGCCCGCGACAAAGGTTCTCGCGTTCACCCACCAGTCGAATGTGACCGGCGCGGTCGCGCCGGTGGCCGAATTGGTGCGCCGGGCAAAGGAAGTCGGCGCGCTCGTCGTGCTCGACGCCTGCCAGTCGGTGCCGCACATGGCGGTGAACTTCCGTGAGCTCGGCGTCGACTTCGCCGCGTTCTCCGGTCACAAGATGCTCGGCCCGATGGGGGTGGGCGGACTGTACGGCCGCCGGGCGCTGCTCGAGGAGACGCCGCCGTTCATCACCGGTGGGTCGATGATCGAGACCGTCACCATGGAGAAGACCACCTACGCGCCGCCGCCGCAGCGCTTCGAGGCGGGCACGCCGATGACCTCGCAGGTCGTCGGGCTGGCCGCCGCGGTGCGCTACCTCGAAAACCTCGGCATGGACGCGATCGCCGCCCACGAGCACACGCTCACCGGCGCCGCGCTCGACGGGCTGCGCGGGATCGACGGCGTGCGGATCATCGGGCCGACCGAGAACGTGGACCGCGGTGGCGCGGTGGCCTTCGTGGTCGACGGCATCCACGCCCACGATGTTGGCCAGATCCTCGACGACCAGGGTGTCGCCATCCGGGTCGGGCACCACTGCGCCTGGCCGTTGCACCGCAAGTTCGGTGTCGCGGCGACCGCGCGGGCGTCGTTCGCCGTGTACAACACCCTCGACGAGGTCGACGCGCTGGTACAGGCCGTGCGGAAGGCTCAGAACTTCTTCGGAGTTGCATAAACCATGCGCATGGAGCAGATGTACCAGGAAGTGATCCTGGACCATTACAAACACCCGCATCACCGCGGGCTGCGGGAGCCGTTCGGTGCCGAAGTGCACCACGTGAACCCGACCTGTGGTGACGAGGTGACCCTGCGGGTGAACATCGACGGCGCGGGCGAGATCGCCGATGTCTCCTACGACGGTCAGGGTTGCTCGATCAGCCAGGCCGCCACCTCGATCCTCACCGATCAGGTGATCGGGCTGCCGGTGCAGCAGGCGCTGAAGGTGGTCGACTCCTACAGCGAGATGATCTCGAGCCGCGGCACCGTCGAGGGTGACGAGGACATGATCGGCGACGGCATCGCACTCGCGGGTGTCGCCAAGTACCCGGCGCGCGTGAAGTGCGCACTGCTGGGGTGGATGGCGTTCAAGGACGCCGTCGTGCAGATCGCCTCGGCCGAAGATGCCAAGCCTGCCATGGGAAATGGGGAAGCGTGATGAGTGAGACACCGGCTGCCGAAGCCACCGAAGCTGCTGCCCCGGCTCCCGAGGTGGAGCTGACGGCCGAGCAGGTCAAGCATCTCGAGGATCTCGAGGAGGCCATGCGCGACGTGGTCGACCCCGAGCTCGGCATCAATGTCGTCGACCTCGGCCTGGTCTACGGCATGTCCGTCGACGGCGAGAACATCGCCACCCTCGACATGACGCTGACCTCGGCGGCCTGTCCGCTGACCGACGTCATCGAGGACCAGTCCCGTAACGCCCTGGTGCGCAGCGGCCTGGTCGAGGACCTGAAGATCAACTGGGTCTGGATGCCCCCGTGGGGCCCGGACAAGATCACCGAGGACGGCCGCGAACAGCTGCGCGCCCTCGGCTTCACGGTCTAGAGAAACACCGAGAAAGGCCCGAATCCCGCCTGGGATTCGGGCCTTCGGTGTCTGCGCTACCCGCCGGAATACCGGTGGCTGGAGGGGTGGAATTTCGGGTCAGGACGAATCTGGAGCATTGCCACGTGCGCAGCGGGTGCCTATGCTGAAAGAGGCTGTTCAGCTCGCCACGCCGGGTTTGCACTGTGTCGGCGCGCACCATATTCGGGCGTGCGTCACACGAAAGAATGTCGCACACGGCGTCGCACATGCTTGATCCGGAGCCCTGAGCGCTCTCGCGCGGATCGCGAATCGAAGCGATCCCGCGTAGAGGACCACGGGTGCCGTACATCAGCCGCCGCGGCCCGACGGGAGCGCTGGCGGAAGGGAGCAAAGCCATGGCCGCCACGTCGACAACGTCCCTCGCGTGCCGATCGAAAACCCGGCGGAGAGCACCGTCCGGCAGCATGCTCGAGGTCTGAAACATGTTGTCCCGTCGTGGCTGATCTGTCCCCTGTCTGCACTGGCACGCTCGGCATCGAACCGACGGCGCGCGAGAACCCGGCTGCCGGATCCCCGGTCTTCGCCTCACATAATCCGCACGCGCGACCGCTGCGCCCTCGAACGGATCCCGACGTGTAGGCCGCGAGGCCGCACCGACTGCGGAAGCCCTCCCATGAAGATCCCTGATTCGAACCGAATTCCCCCTGAAGCGTTTCCGCTGTCGCCCGCGCAGCGCGGGATCTGGATGGCGCAGCAACTCACACCCGATATCCCCTTCGTCATTGCCCAATATGTGAAATTCCACGGCGCATTGGATTTAGATCTGTTGCGGGCCGCAATCGACGCGGCCGCCCGTGAGTTCGAGACCGTCTATTTGCGTCTGATCGAGGTCGATGGGCAGCCGTTCCAGATCGTCGATCGAGGGCTCGAGTTTCACACGGAGGTGCTGGACTTTCGCGACGAGGGTGACCCGCTGTCCGCCGTCGACGAGTGGCTGCACCGGGACGTCGAACTACCGATGGATCCTGTGGTCGATCGCCTGTGCAAGATCGCGATCCTCTACGTCAGCGAATCCGACTTCCGGATTTATGTCAAAGCCCACCACATTGTGCTGGACGGCTACGGGGCGATGATCTTGATGAACCGGGGGGCCGAGTTGTACTCGGCCGCCGTCGCCGGCCGCGAGGCCGGCGCCGCACGGTCTACGGGTCTGCGCATCCTCTACGACAAGGATCAGCAGTACCGCGCCTCGCATCGTTTCACCGTCGATCGTGACTACTGGGCGCAGCGAATGGGTGATATGCCGGCCGCAAGCCTGAACGACGAGGTTGCCCCGGCTGCTCGTAGCCTCACCGAAGTTGCCGCCTTGTCGCAGACAGCCGACGAACACCTGGACGGATCCGAGGCCCTGCGCGCGAACCTGACGGTGGTGGTGCTCGCGGCCTTCGCCTGCTACTTCTCACGGCAATCGGGAAGCCACGACGTGCTGGTCAACATTCCGGTGTCGGCTCGAACAACCGCACAATTGAAGCGGTCGGCCGGCATGCTGGTCAATGTCGTGCCGCTGCGGATACGGATTGATCCCGACGAACCCCTCGGCGAGGTGATCGGACGGATGCAGCTCGAGCTGCTCGGTGCGCTACGCCATCAGGGCTGTGGGATCGAGGATATCCGACGCTCCACGGGTGACACCGTGTCACGATTTTCCGTGCCGCTGGTCAATGTGATGCTCTTCGACCAGGAACTGAGACTGGAAACGGCCACCGGTTCTCTGCATGCGCTCTCCCGCGGACCGGTCGGAGACCGCCTGATCAGTGTGTATCGCAGCGGTACCCCGACAAGGACAACGATCGAATTTCGCGCCAACCCGAATCGGTATCGCGAGGACGAAGTGCACGAGCAGTGCACACAGATCGTGGAACTCCTCGACGAGTTCGTCACCGCAGATCCGGACACACCGCTCAATCTCATTCACCGCGCAAGCGCGCGTGCGGCGGAACGCCGGTACCGGGACACGGAGGTCTTGGACTATTGGAAGTCGGCTCTGGGCGGGCTGTCGGCACTACCGGACCTGCCCACAGACGGTTCCCGCCCGACTCCGACGCCGGGTGAGCGATCGTCGGTCGAGTTCTCGGTCGACGCCGAGCTGCATCGGGCCGTGGTCACGCTGGCCGCCGAACAGGATGTCGATTCGTTCGTCGTCCTGCACGCGGCGGTGTCGATGCTTGTCGCGCGCCTCGGCGGTGTCGATGATGTCGCAATCGGCACTCCGGTCGCTCGCACCGAACAGCCCGGGCCCGAGGCCGAGGCGGAGGACATCCTCGTGCTGCGCACTCGTGTCGACGCGGCGGCCACTGTCGCCGACCTGCTCGACGACATCGGCAGAGTCGACCGGGGTGCCTTCGAGCACGCCGATATGTCGTCGCACCGTCTGGCCTCGGCGCTGCGGCCAGGTGGGCCGCACCCACCACTGTTTCGGGTGACATTCGAGGATCATGTCGGCCGGCAGCCGCCCCCCGTCGCGTGCGACACGGTCGCGGCGACCCTGTGCGACGACCTCGGCACGGCGGACCTGCAGTTCTCCGTGACCGAGCACCGGGATGGAGACGGCCGCGCCGCCGGCATGAGCGTGGGAGTGCGGTACCGGACCGATCTGTTCGACGAAGAGATCGTCCGGGGATTCGCGGATCGGTGGACACGGATTCTGGTGGCGATGACGACGGAGGGGTCCGTGCCGGTCGGCGACATCGATCTGCTCGACCCTGCCGAGCGGCAGACCTTGGTACCGGTGCGCGGTGCGCCCGGGGTCCCGGCGCGGCTGCTGCCCGAGATCCTGGCGGCCGCGGCTTGCGCGCATCCGGCGGCACCGGCGATATCGTGCGGGGATCTCCGAATCTCCTATCGCACGCTCGACGAGCAGTCGGACCGGTTGGCGCTGCTGCTGATCGGCCTCGGCGCGGGTCCGGAACGCTTCATCGCGATCGGCATGCCGCGGTCGGTCGAATCGGTGCTCGCGATATGGGCGGTAGCCAAGACCGGCGCGGCGTTCGTACCGGTGGATACCACCTATCCCGCCGAGCGGATCGCAGTCATGCTGGACGATTGCGGTGCTGTGCTGGGACTGACGGTCGCGGCCGAGCGCGATCGGATGCCGGGAAGTATTCCGTGGGTAGTGCTCGATGATCCCCAGGTGGTGCAAACGCTCGCGCAGCCGTCGACAGCGGTGACCGACGCGGACCGGACGGCCGCGCTGCGGCCGGATCATCCGGCGTACCTGATCTACACCTCGGGGTCGACGGGAACGCCGAAGGGAGTGGTGATCACCCATCGGGGACTGGCGAATCTCGTTGCGCACGCGACGACATTGGCCGATGCCGGGGCCCGGGTATGGCACGGCGCCTCACCGAGTTTCGATCTGGCCGTGTTCGAGCTGCTCGTCGCGTTCGGCGCCGGGGCTCACCAGGTCATCGCGCCGCCCGGGGTGTACGGCGGCGCCGAACTCGCCCGGTTGCTCGCCGCCGAGCGGATCACCCACTGGTGTACCACGCCTGCTGTCCTGGCCACCCTCGATCCGACGGACCTGGACGACCTCGCCTTTGTGAGCGTCGGGGGCGAGGCATGCCCGCCGAGTCTGGTGGAACGGTGGGCGCCGGGTCGGCGCATGGTCAACGGATACGGCCCCAGCGAGACTGCAGTGCAGGCGACGACCATCGACCTGCACCCCGGCGACGACGTGACACTGGGCAGTCCCGGACGCGGATTCCAGGCGCTCGTGCTCGATGCACGCCTGCATGCGGTGCCCATCGGCGTCGTCGGGGAGCTCTACCTGTCGGGACCGGCTCTCGCTCGCGGGTATCACCGTCGGTTCGCGTCGACCGCGGCTCGGTTCGTGGCGGATCCGTTCGGTGCAGCGGGGCAGCGGATGTACCGGACCGGCGATCTGATGCGGTGGACAGCGGGGACGACCGCCCTGGGCAACGGGGCCGCGGCACCGCGGCTCGAGTACGTCGGACGGGCCGACCTTCAGGTGAAGCTGCGGGGCCGGCGGATCGAGCTCGGTGAGGTGGAAGCGGCGCTGCTGCGGCATGGGCGGGTGGCGCAGGCGGTGGCCGAAGTCCGCGTCGACGCCGGAATCGAACACCTCGTGGGATACGTGGTGCCCGAGGCGGGCGAGAGCGTCGATGGGCCGGAGGTCATGGCATCGGTGGCGTCCGTGCTGCCCGACTACATGGTGCCCGCGGTGGTGATGGTGCTGGCGGTGATGCCGATCACGGGCAACGGCAAGATCGATCGGAACGCGCTGCCGAAACCGGAGTTCAGAGCCGCGGCGTACCGGCCGCCGCGCACCAGCCTCGAACGAGAGCTGGTCGGCGTGTTCGCCGAGGTACTCGGCCGCGCGCCCGACCGGGTCGGCCTCGACGACCGATTCTTCGACCTCGGTGGGGACTCCTTGCTGGCGACCGGGCTCGTCGCCCGGATCCGCTCGGCGCTCGGGGCCGAGCTGCCGATCCGGACGATCTTCGAGGCGCCGACAGTCGCCGAACTGATACCGCGGCTCGCGGCGAGCGGTGTGGCACGGCCCGCACTGGTCCCACAGCCGCGACCGGCGCGGATCCCGCTGTCCTACGCGCAGAACCGCCTGTGGTTCATCCATCGATACGAGGGTCCGTCCGCGACGTACAACATCCCGATGGCGACACGGCTGCGTGGCGACGTGGACGTCGCGGCCATGGTCGCGGCGTTCACCGATGTGGTTGCCCGCCATGAAAGTCTGCGCACGGTGTTCGAGGAGGACGAGGGCGTCCCCTTCCAGCGGATCCTGCCTGCCGACACCGTGACATTGTCGCTACCGGTGACAACGGTGGCCCCCGAACGGATGGTCGACGCGATTGCGACGGAGGCTGGGTATCGGTTCGATCTGTCGGCCGACATTCCGGTACGCGCGGCCTTGTTGCGGCAAGCTCCCGACGAGCACGTGCTGGTGCTCGTGCTCCATCACATCGCCGGTGACGGTGCCTCGATGGTCCCGTTGGTGCGTGACGTCATGACCGCGTACAGTGCCCGGGCGGCGGGGGTGGAGCCGGCCTGGGATCCGTTGCCGGTGCAATACGCCGACTACACCCTGTGGCAGCGGAAGGTGCTCGGTGCGGAGAACGATCCAGACAGCGTACTGTCCCGCCAGTTCGATTATTGGCGAGCCGAATTGGCGGACGCGCCGCAACAGCTCCGCCTACCGACCGATCGGCCCCGGCCGCCGATCCAGTCCTTCCGGGGCGGGGTGGTCGAGTTCACCGTCGACGAGTGGCTGCGTGCGTCGGTCGATGCTCTCGCCCGGTCTCGCGGAGCGACCGCATCCATGGTGGTGCAGTCGGCACTGGCGGTGCTCCTGCACAAGCTCGGCGCCGGGAACGACATCACGATCGGTGGTCCGGTAGCCGGTCGCACCGATGAGGCGCTTGCCGACCTGGTCGGCTTCTTCGTCAACTCCTGGGTGTTGCGTGTCGATCTCTCCAAGAGCGACGAGTTCACCGACGTTCTCGACCAGGTCAGGGCGAAAGCGCTGGCCGCATACGAGAATCAGGAAGCTCCCTTCGAGCGGCTCGTCGAGTTGCTCAACCCGGTTCGATCCACTGCTCATCACGCGCTGTTCCAGGTCGCGATGGCGTTGCAGAACCTGCCCGTTCCGGTGCTGGACTATCCCGGGTTGCAGGTGACGGTGGAGCCGCTGACGGCGGGGGTCGCCCGTTTCGACCTGTTCTTCAACCTGTCCGACCGCTCGGTGACGCCGGGTGCGCCGGGCGGGATGCGGGGAACGATCGAGTACGCCAGCGACCTGTTCGATCGCCAGACCGTGGAGCAGTTCGCGGCTCGCTTCGTGCGGGTACTCACCGCGATGGTGACCTCTCCGCACAATCGGTTCGAGCTGGTGGACCTCCTCGAACCGGGTGAGCGTCTGCAGCTGTTGCGGCAGTGGAACGGCACCACGGCCGCCGTCCCGGACGCGACCGTACCGATGCTGTTCGCCGAACAGGCATCGGCCACCCCGGACGCAGTGGCGCTCACGTTCGGTGCCGAACACTGGACGTTCCGCGAGCTCGCCCTTCGCGTGAACCGGTTGGCCCACCGGTTGATCGCCCAGGGCGTGGGCCCGGAGTCGGTCGTTGCGGTCGCCCTGGACCGGTCGGCGACGTTGATCGTGGCCATGCTGGGGGTGTCGGCCGCCGGGGGGGCGTACCTGCCGATCGACCCCAACTATCCGGGCGAGCGCACCGCATTCATCCTCGACGACGCCGCTGTGCACGTGATGGTGAGCGAGTCGGGCGTCGCCGGGCAACTGCCTTCCCATGCCTGCCCCGTCCTGCTGCTGGACACGAGCGCGGCCTCGGTCGACGACCCGGATGCGGGCGACCGTACCGTCACCGATGCCGACCGGAGCATGCCACTGAGGCCCGAACACCCGGCGTATCTCATCTACACCTCGGGTTCGACCGGTGTACCCAAGGGCGTGGTGATCACCCACCGCAACCTGGTCCATTTGGTCGCCCACGGCTGGCCGGCGAACCGGCCTCGGCGGCGCATGTCGATGACGTCGTCGCCAGGATTCGACGCATCCGTGTTCGAGATCTGGCCGGCCCTGCTCAACGGCATCGAACTCGTCCTCACCGAGCCCGGACCAGCAGATCCGGCGGGCATCGCGCACACGGTGCACGACCACGGCGTCACCTCGATGTTCGTGTCCACTCCGATGTTTCACCTGATGACCGATCCGGTCATCGCGCCGGACCGGGTGTGGGAGCAGGTCGATTGCGTCGTCACCGCCGGTGAAGCGCTGTCCCCGGTGGCCGTCGACCGTTTTTGCACCGCACATCCGCACATCCTGGCGGTCAACGCCTACGGACCTACCGAGACCACAGTCTGCGCCACCACGTACGCCGTTCCCACCACCGACGACCCGGCCCGGACTACGGTGCCGATCGGGGCGCCCATCGACGGTGTGCGGGTGTACGTCCTCGACGCCGCTCTGCAACCGGTACCGGTCGGAGTACCCGGAGAGCTGTATATAGCCGGGGCCGGCGTCGGCCGCGGCTACCACGGCCGGCCGGCGATGACAGCGAGCCGGTTCCTCGCGTGCCCGTTCGAGGAAGCCGGGCAGCGAATGTACCGGTCGGGAGACCTCGTGACCTGGACGCCTTGCGGGCGCACCGAATCCGGGGAGGTGACGGCTGCGCACCTCGACTTCGCCGGCCGTGCCGACGCGCAGGTCAAGATCCGCGGATTCCGGGTCGAGCCCGGCGAGATCGAGGCGGTCCTGACGTCGCATCCCGCGGTCGCGCAGGCGGCGGTGATCGCGCGCCAGGTCCCGGGGGACACCGAGGGCAAGCAGCTGGTCGGGTACGTCGTGCTCGACCGCGAGCTGACCGTGCACGCGGACATCGATCGAGAATCGGCAGCGGTCGAGAGCTGGCAGGCGCTGTACGAGGACGTGTACTCGCAGGACACCGAACCCGTCGCGGCAGGGGAACCCCTCGCGGCGGACTTCAGTGGCTGGAACGCCAGCGACACCGGCGAACCGCTGCCCCGCGACGAGATGCTGCAGTGGCGGGACGCGACCGTGCAGTCGATCCGCCGACTGCGGCCGCACCGGCTGCTCGAAATCGGTGTGGGCGGCGGGCTGCTGCTCGCCGAACTGGCCCCCGACTGCGACGAATACTGGGCCACCGATTTCGCCGCACCGACGATCGCGTCCCTTCGCACCAAGGTGGCCGGACAACCGTGGGCGGAGCGGATACGGCTGCGGGTCCAACCCGCGCACGTGACCGAAGGGCTCCCCGAAGGCCACTTCGACACCGTCGTGCTCAACTCGGTGGTGCAGTACTTTCCCGACGCCGCATACGTGCTCGACGTGCTCGGCAAGGCCCTGCGACTGCTCGCGCCCGGCGGGACGCTGTACCTCGGCGACGTCCGGAACCTGACATTGCTGCCGTACTTCACCGCCGGGGTGGAGCTCGCGCGGGCCGACGGGACCGACACCGCCGCGAACGTGCGCGAGCGGGTACGCCGCGCACTGCTCGCCGAGCGGGAACTGCTGCTCGCCCCCGAGTTCTTCATCGCCCTGCGGCAGCACCTGACCGGCATCACGGGCGTCGAGATCCAGCTCGGTCGGATGCGAGCGATCAACGAACTCAGTCGCTACCGCTACCAGGTGGTCCTGCACACGGCTCCGGTCCGCTCGCTCGCCCCGGCACCGGCACAGCCATGGGCTCGGTTCGCGACCATGGAGGCACTGGTCGAGCACCTCCGGACAGACAGGCCGGACATGGTGCGTGTCACCGGAATACCGCACGCCGGGCTACGGCAAGCGGTCGCGTCAGCCGACGCGCTCGCCGACGCCCCCGACGCGATGCCGGTGCGGAATCTGCTCGACGCGGCCCCCGCCGATGGCGGGTGTGCGCCTGCCGACGCCGACCGCGTCGGAACGGAGTGCGGATACTCGGCCGCGGTGACCTGGTCGGACACACCCGACTCGATGGACGTCGTCTACGTCAGGCACACCGGTGATCGTGGTCCCGCCGCCCTGACCGACGTGTACCTGCTCGCCGAACCGCTCGGTGCACTCGCCCGATACGTCAACGACCCCGGTGCCGGCGCACGTCTCGACGAGATCCGCCGCTTCGCGGATGAGCGTCTGCCCGACTTCATGGTCCCCGCCGCGATCGTGCACATGGCCGCCCTTCCCCTGACGGTGCACGGGAAAGTCGATCACCGGGCCCTGCCCGCGCCGGAGTTCGCGGCCCCGAGCACGGGCTACCAGGCGCCGTCGACACCGACCGAGCAGACGCTGGCCGCGATCTTCGGCGACGTGCTCGGCATCGGAAGTGTCGGGGTGCAGGATTCGTTCTTCGCGCTCGGCGGGGACTCGATCATGTCGATCCAGCTGGTCGCCCGGGCCAAATCGGCGGGATTGGTGTTCACGCCACGAGAGGTGTTCGAACACAAGACTGTTGCGGCGTTGGCCGCTGTGGCGGCCTCCGTCGCGCCGCGGCCCGGGCCGCTCGCGGAACTGCCCGGCGGCGGAATCGGCGACATCACCGCGCTCCCGATCGTGCGATGGCTGCTCGAGCGTGGCGGTCGCTTCGACCGTTTCTCCCAGCCGGTGCTGCTGACCCTGCCGGCCGGAGCCGATGAGTCCACTCTGGTGGCCGCCCTGCAGGCCGTCGTAGATCGACACGACATGCTTCGCGCCAGGCTGCAGACCCGGCTGCCTTCGGAGGCCGATGAGTGCCTCCACGCACGGCCGGTCGGGGCGGTGGACGCCGCTGAGCTGTTGCTCCGGATACCGGTCGGCTCGGTATCCGGACCAGACTTCACTACCACGGCCAGGGCCGCTCTCGATGCTGCTGCCGGTCGGCTCGACCCTGCCTCCGGGGTCGTGCTGCAGGCGGTGTGGTTCGACGCGGGCACGACCGGCCGATTGTTGCTGGTAGCCCATCACTTGGTGATCGACGGTGTGTCGTGGCGCATCCTGGTGCCGGATCTTGCCATCGCATGGGGCCGAATCATCGCCGGACTCGACCCCGAACTCGAACCCGTAGGCACGTCGATGCGTCGATGGGCGCACGGATTGAACGAGGAAGCCCGCAGCGACACCCGGCGCGACGAACTTGCCCTGTGGCAGGAAATCCTCTCGGTCGACGAGCTCCCCTGGGGAGCGCGGCCCCTCGATCCGGCGACGGACGTCGGTGCCACCGTCGACACGATCACCGTCGACATGCCGACCGGCACCACAGCGACCCTGCTGACCACGCTGCCCGAGGCCGTCCACGGCGGGGTGGACAGCGGTCTGATCACCGCTCTCGGCCTGGCGGTCCGCACGTGGCGCCGGGGTCGCGGCCACGACACCGATCAGGTTCTGGTCGGGCTCGAAGGCCACGGTCGAGAAGAACAGGTGGTGCCCGGCGCCGACCTGTCCCGCACCATCGGCTGGTTCACCAGCATGTACCCGTTGCGCGTGGATCTGTCCGGATTCGATGCGGACGAGGTGCTCGCCGCCGGCGCGCGGACAGGGACAGCGATCGCGGCGGTCAAGGCGGTGAAGGAACAACTGCTCGCCGTACCGGACCATGGGATGGGCTACGGCTTGCTGCGCTATCTCCACGACGAGTTCCGGTCGGTGCTCGCCGCCCGCCCCGATCCGCAGATCGGCTTCAACTATCTCGGCCGGATCACCGCTACGCCGCCCGGAATCGCGCGTGAGTCCGGATGGCTACCGGTCACCGACGTCGATCTCGGTGGCGGTATCGACCCGGCTCAACCCGCGACCGCGGCGGTGGCCGTCAACGCCGTCGTCGTCGACACGGACGCCGGGCCGGTGTTGCGTACCTCGTTCGCGTTTCCGACGGGGGTGCTGGCCGCCGGTGAGGTGACCGAGCTGGCGGACCGATGGCGACAAGCCCTGACCGCGCTGGCCGACGGTGCCACCGCGCCCGGCGCGGGCGGACACACCCCGTCGGACCTGCCATTGGTGGCACTGACACAGCGGGCGATCGAGGAGCTGGAACTTCGGTATCCGGGACTCGAGGACATCTGGCCGTTGACGCCGCTGCAGAGCGGCCTGTTGTTCCATGCCCTGCAGGCCGACTCGGTCGACGCCTACATGGTGCAGCTCACTTTGCATCTGCAGGGCCGGGTCGATGCGCGGCGGCTGCGGCGCGCGGCCGCGGCCGTGTCGCAGCGGCACCCGAACCTGCGTGCCGCGTTCGCGCTGCACGACGGCCATCCCGTGCAAGTCGTCCAGCACGGGATCGAGTTCCCGCTCCGCGAGATCGATCTGACGGGAGGCGAGGCCGCCGATCGCGAGGCCGACCTGGATCGGATCCTGACCGAGGACCGGGCCGCTCGTTTCGACTCCGCCGTCGCGCCGCTGCTGCGGCTGACCCTGATCCGGCTGGCAGCCGACGAATTCCGGCTGGTGTTCACCAATCACCACCTCCTGCTCGACGGCTGGTCGGCGCCGCTGCTGCTGAAGGAGATGCTCGTGCTCTACGCCGGCGACAGCGACACGTCGGTGCTGCCGCGACCTCCCGCCTACCGCGACTATCTGAGCTGGCTCGCCGACCAGGATGCCGCCGGCGCGAGCACGGCGTGGTCGCGCTATCTGGCCGGGATCGACCGTCCGACGCTGCTTGTCCCGGGTGGGCGTGGTGAGCCGGTGGACGTCGTCTCCGAAGACACCTCGGTGACCCTCGGCGAAGACCGGAGCCGGCAACTCGAGACCTTCGCACGCGCACACGCTCTGACCCTGAACACTCTCGTGCAGGTCGCCTGGGGCATCGTGCTGGCCACACTCACCTCGCGGCGCGATGTGGTGTTCGGCAGTACCGTCTCCGGTCGGCAGGCGACGGTACCGGGCATCGAGGAGATGGTCGGCCTGTTCATCAACACCGTGCCGGTGCGAGTCACCCTCGACCCGAACAAGACCCTCACCGAGTTGCTCGAGCGGGTCCGCGCCGAACAGTCCCAGCTACTGGACTACCACTACCTCGGGCTGAGCGACATCCAGCAGGCCGCAGGCCAGGCCGCCGTCTTCGACACCTTGACGGTGTTCGAGTCGTATCCGGTCGACCGGGACGCGTTGCGCCGAGCCATCGATATCGCGGGCATGCGCGTGACCGACGTGACCGGCCGCGACTCCGGTCACTACCCCCTGACGCTGATCGCGCAATGGGACGCCGGATTGCGCCTGCGGGCCAGCTACCGCCCCGACCTGTACGCGCGCGAGAGCGCCGAGCAGGTACTGACACGGGTGGTCCGAGTGCTCGACGCCGTCATCGACGCACCCGAGATGCTGCTCGGGCGGCTCGATCTGCTCGACGAGACCGAGCACCGATACCTGGCTCCGGTCGTCAACTCCACCGTGGTCACGGAGACCGAGGCGACATGGACCGCGATGTTCGCCGACCAGGTGGCCCGCCATCAGCGCGAGGTCGCGGTCGTCGGGAACCGGGAACAGCTGACCTACGCGGAGTTCGGCGCCCGGATCAATCGGCTGGCGCGATGGCTGGTCGACCGAGGTGTCGGTCCCGACACGCATGTGGTCGTGGCGATGCGCCGTTCCATCGACCAACTCGTGGCCATGCTCGCGATCGTCGAGGCCGGAGGCGCCTACGTGCCGATCGACCCCGATCTCCCGGCGGCACGCATCGGCCACATCGTCGACACGGTCCAACCGGCGTGCGTGCTGACCTCAGCGGATACCGAATACGCGGAAACCACGTCGGTGGTGCGCACCGACACGCTCGACACTTCGGGCCTGGACGCCTCCCCGCTCACCGACGCCGACCGGCTCGCGCCGGTCCGGCCCGACAACATCGCGTACGTGATCTTCACCTCGGGTACGACGGGCGTGCCCAAAGGCGTGACGGTCACACACCGGGGACTGGCACATCTGGCCGGGTGGTTGTCCGTGTCGGGTGTGGCCGACGCCCGCTCGCGGGTCGTGCATGCGATCTCGCCGAGTTTCGACCCGTCGCTGCTGGAGGTCTTCACGGCCTTCGGTGCGGGAGCGCGGCTGGTGGTGGCGCCGCCCACGGTGAACGCAGGCCCCGAACTGGAAACGCTGCTTCGTACCGAGCAGGTCACCCACCTGATCATCACCCCCGCAGTGCTGGCCACCCTCGATCCGGGTCGGCTGCACGATCTGGAATTCGTGAATGTCGGGGGTGAGAGCTGTCCGCCGGCGCTCGTCGAGCAGTGGGCGAGCGGCAGGCGCATTCTCAACGGGTACGGCCCTACCGAGACCACGGTGACGTCGAATATCAGCGATCCGCTGGCTGCGGGCGATCCGATCACGATCGGTGGCCCGATGCCGGGATTTTCCGAGGTGCTACTCGATGAACGACTGCAACCGGTACCGATCGGGGTAATCGGCGAACTGTATGTCGCCGGTCCGGGATTGGCACGCGCATATCACCGCCAACCGGGGATGTCCGCAACCCGGTTCGTGGCCGATCCGTTCGGGGCGCCGGGCAGGCGGATGTACCGCACCGGAGATCTCATGCGGTGGACCGACAGGACCGGCCGGCTCGACCTCGAGTATGTCGGGCGTGCCGACTTCCAGGTCAAGGTGCGAGGGCTGCGAATCGAGTTGGAGGAGGTGGAGGCGACGCTGTTGCGGCATCCCGCGGTCGCCCAGGCGGTGGCGGTGGTCCGCGACGACGGAGGTGGCGACAGGCTCGTGGCCTACCTGGTGCCCGCAGCACACACCCACGTCGACACGGCCGAGGTGCAGCGATTCCTGACGTCGGTGCTGCCGTCGTACATGGTGCCGAGAACAGTGACCGTGCTTCCGGCGATGCCGGTGACACCGACCGGGAAGGTCGATCGCGCGGCGCTACCGATCCCGGCGCTGAGCCGGTCGCAGTACCGGGCCCCGCGCACCGATACCGAGCGGATCGTCGCGCAGGCCTTCGCCACGGTCCTCGATCTCGACCGAGTCGGGTGTGACGACAACTTCTTCGATCTCGGCGGCAACTCGCTGAGTGCCATCAGCGTGGCATCCACCCTCCAGGCGGAGCTGGCGCGCGACGTCGCGCTGCCACTGATCTTCCTCAGTCCTACTCCCGCCGATCTGGCACGCCGCCTGGATACCGGCGAGGCAACGACGCCGACATCCGGGGCACTCGACGTGCTGATCGCACTGCGCGCAGAAGGCAGTCGGACACCGCTGTTCTGTATACATCCAGCGATCGGCATCTCCTGGGTGTACACCGGCCTGTTGCAGTACCTTCCCGACCGGCCCGTATACGGCCTGCAGTCACCCATCCTGTCCGGCGGTCCGACCTACGCGTCTCAGCGGGCCCTCGCCCGCCGCTACGTCGAAGAACTGCGAGCCGTCCGTCCGCACGGCCCCTACCACCTGCTCGGCTGGTCACAGGGCGGCCTGATCGCGCACCACATGGCGGTTCAACTTCGCACCGAGGGAGAGACCGTCGGCCTGGTCCTTCTGGACTACTACCCGATCCAGCGCAGCAGCAGGGACCTCACCCTCGAGGAGATGCTCGCCAGTCTGGGCATCGACCCCGGCGACACCACGCAGACGACACTGTCCTCCGAAGACGCGGTCGCTCTGGTGAATCGCGCACTCGGTCACGAAACCGGGCTCACACCATTCGAACTCGAACGCATCCTGGAAGCGTATGCCGAGGTACACCGCAACGCCGCCGCGGAACTCGAGCTCGACGTCTTCGACGGCGACATGCTGTTCTTCGCCGCCGCGGACTCATTGGCAGAGTCCGACGAGGTGAGCCCGCAGTTGTGGCGGAAAGCCGTCGCAGGCACGATCTTCGAACACATCGTCGAGGGCGATCACCTGCACATGATGGCTCCTGAATCGGCCTCGATCATCGGTCCGCTCTTGGCAGACCACCTCGAGCACGGAGATGCGCCCGGCACGGTGAACGCGTGAACCGGGCCTTCCAGGAACGCTTCCTGCCCTCTCGCGGTATGGGGGAATGACCGAGCCGGACCCTGCGGTGTTTGTGCCGACGGTTCGGCTGGTGATATCTGCCACTTCGACTGGCCGTGTGCAGGCCCTCGTGATGATCTTGGTGGTTCCGGAATTCCGGAACTGTTTCCAGAGGGAGATCTTTCGAATGAGTTTCATGAGTAAGGCCGGTTTCGCCGTTGTGGCGGTGGGCCTTGCGGCAGGTTCGGTGTTCGGTGCCGGTGCGGCACAGGCGGCGAACCTGCACGGTGCGATCGCGATCAGCGGCGACGACTGGGCCTACGGGTCCAGCGTCAACGCGTCGAGCTTCGAGGAAGCGCGCGATGAGGCGATGGCGGTCTGCGGCGCCGCCGATTGCGAGATCCTGATCTCGTGGTCCAACGGCTGCGCGGCCATCGTGGAAAGCAACGACGGCGCGGCGGCGGGCGCGGGCGCTACCTCGGCCGAGGCTCAGCGTGCGGCGTTCCAGCGCCTCTCCGAGCTCACCCCGACCGCCCAGCTGGCCAACTTCGGGTCCTCCGACCTGAGTGGCGCCAAGGTCGTCGACGTGATCTGCACGGCGAACGCCCGCTGACCAGGGTGTAGAAATCGGGCCCGGATCCCCAACGGATCCGGGCCCGATGTGTGTCCGGCCGCTAGACGGGTTCGGGTTCGGTGACCGAGGCGATCCAGGCGCCGATCATGTCGGCGGTGTTGTCGATGACGACGTCGCGGTCCAGGCCCTCGTCTTCCATCTCGACCGATCGCAGGGCGGTGGCGAAACCGGCGTTGAGCACGACGAAGGCCATGATGTCGATGTCGGCGTTCTTGGTCGGGCCGAGCAGGTGGATCAGGTAGAGCTTGATGATCATGCGCAGTCGCGGCTCGAATTCCGGGATGCCGCTGCCGTAGAAGTGCAGGTCGGCGACGAGGGCGCGGACCAGCGGGCCGTTGGCGACGAGGATCTCGACCGCGGTGCGGATCACGTCGGCGACGGCATCGCGCGGCGTCATGTCGGCGGCGACCGTGAGCAGCCTGCTGTAGCGGTCTTCGACCTGCAGGAACAGCCCGTTGGTGAGCTCCTTGACGATCTCGTCGCGGTCGGTGAAATACCGGTACAGGGTGCCGATGCTCATGCCCGCTTCGGCGGCGATCCGGTTGGTCGAGGTGTTGCCGATCCCGCGGCTGCCGAAAAGCTGAGCGGACACCGTCAGAATGCGTGCCCGGGTCTCCTTCGCTCGATCCTGTTTGGGGCGTTTGCGCTGCTTATCGGCGTGCGGTGGCATTCGAGGACCTCGGCTGAAAGAGGAGTAGAAGGTGAGCGGTTACTCATCCTAGAGTCATGATCACGGAGAAACCGCGGTGTCGGCCATCACAGGGGCCCGCAGTGCGGAAGCTGAACCACCACCGGCGCCGCCGGCTCGGTGTGGAAGGAGTCGACGATGATGACGATCCCCGTGGACGGAGCCCCGATGTGGCAGCCGCTGCGCGAAGTCCGGACCTTGACGGGCACGCTCGTCGGCCACTTCGTCGACACCGTGGCAACCTGCCGGACGCTACCCGGTGACGTGATCTCGGGGGACGTCACCACCGTCACCCGGTTGTGCCTGGAAATCGTCGGCGGGATGCTCGACGGCCGCGACGAGACCGAACGGCTGAACCGGCTCTCGGTCGCCGCGGCGGGCTGGGCGCGCGAGGGCGTGCCGATCGACACCATTCTGCACGCCTTCCACGAGGGTTTCCGGCTCGCTTTCGACGCGGTGTTCGACAAGGTCGGCGACGGCGACCGCGCGAGCCTGATCGACGGATTCCGCAGGGCCGTCGCCATTTCGGATCTGCTGTGTACGACAGTCACCCGCGCCTACATCCGGGAGCACCGCGATATCGCGGGCGAGCACCACACGGCCGTGCACACCCTCACCTCGGCGCTGCTGGCCGGTCAGCCGACCGTCACGATGGCGCGCGAATGCGGGATCGCCGTCGCTGACGCGTATTCGGTACTGGCACTGTCGATCCGGCGCCACCCCGACCGCGACGATCCGCGGGTGAACAGCGTGGTGGTGGCCCGGCGCACCCTGCGCCGGGTGCAGGCGGCGCTGGCGTATCACGGCGGCGACCAGGTGCTGTCGTTGCTGTCGGTGGACGGCGGCACCCTGCTGATCCCGGCCGACCGGATGGATTCCGATGCCCTCGACACCCTGGTGGCCGCGCTCTCGCGGGCGGCCCGCGTGGACGTGACAGGCGCGCTGGTGCCCGCGACCACCGAGGAGATCCCGTCCGCGGCCGAGCGCGCGCACGAACTGCTCGACATGGTCGAACGCCTCGACTGCGAGCCCGGCCTCTACCGCTTCGGTGACCTTGCCTTGGAATACCAGCTCACCCGCCCCGGCCCCGGCCGGGCCCGCCTCGGCGAACTGCTGTCCCCGCTGGACAAGCACCCCGAGTTGTTCGAAACCCTGCGCGTGCACATCGCCAACAACATGAACCGCCGCCGCACCGCCCGCCTCCTGCACATCCACACCAACACCGTCGACTACCGCCTGCGCCGCATCGCCCAGCTCACCGGCCTGGACCCCGCCCAGGGCTCCGGCCTCTGGCAACTCCGCTCCGCCATGATCGCCCGCAGCTTCCACACCGGCCCCACCCCGGAAGCCCGCCTGGCCTAGCTCTTGCCCGCGAATATCGTTGGCGGACAGGCCACCCGCCGGTATATGGTTCACAAGACCAAAACCGGGAGGGGTTATGACCGTGGACACCGTCGAACAGTTGCGTCAGTCGATCGAGCAGGGCGCATCGCCGAAGTACCTGACCTTCTGGGGTCACACCCCGCGGCGTGACGGGACCATCGGCACGAGCTGCCTGAGCCAGTGGTGGCCCGCGGCGTTCGTCGTCGACGGCGCCGAGTTCACGAGCGCCGAGCACTACATGATGTGGCGCAAAGCGCTCCTGTTCGACGACGCGCGCACCGCGGCCCGCGTCCTCGAGGTGAAGCACCCCAGCGAGGCGAAGAAGCTCGGCAGGCAGATTCGCGACTTCGACGAAACCGTCTGGGAGCGGGCGCGATTCGAGATCGTGGTCGCGGGCAACGTGGCCAAGTTCGGCCAGGACGACGCGCTGCGGACCTACCTGCTCGGCACCGGCGCCCGCGTGCTCGTCGAGGCGAGCCCGGTGGATCGGATCTGGGGGATCGGGTTGGCCGCCGACGACCCGCGCGCGGCCGACCCCGCGCAGTGGCGGGGTCTCAACCTGCTCGGCTTCGCGCTGATGCGGGCCCGGAGCGTGCTGCGGTAGGCAAGGCGCGAGGGGGCGCGAGTTGTCGGTGGGGGTTGTTAGTCTGTGCCCGACGAACGGACCGGGAGGATTCGGGCGTCGCGACGGGCGGAATCTGTTGGCGCCGGGAATGTGTCGGTGCGCGCGGATTTCGCGGGAACGGCCGGGCGTGCAATTCGGGAAAGCTATTTCTCGAAGGTGCGTGTGGCGGTTCATGATTGGTTCGGCTTCGACCGCGAAGCCGATATTTCGATGGGGAGATTCACTGATGTCTGTTGTGGGCAAATATGCCCTGGGTGTGGCTGCTGTGTCCGCGGTGGCCGCGTTCACCGTCGTGAACGCCGGTTCGGCCGCCGCGGCCGAGAGTGGCGTGGCGATCGCCGAGGCACCCGGTTACACCGCTGTCTCGCGTGACGGTGGTTTCCAGGCCGCCGCCGGTGATCTCTACGGCGCGCTGGCGCTGTCGTCGAAGGAAGCCGTGGTCGCTTCGGCGGTCAACTACGGCAGCTGGGCGGCGGCGAGCCAGGCCGCGCTGGCCGAGTGCGGCGTGTGGGACTGCCAGATCGTCGTCGAGTTCCGCAATGCCTGTGGCGCTGTCGCGCAGGGCGCCGACTACCGCTTCGGCTGGGCCTGGGATCACTCCCTGGCCGCGGCCGAGCGGTCGGCGGTGGACGTGCTCGGGATCAGCGCCCCGCCGTTCCCGGATCCGGGTTCGGCCTCGCCGCGTGCGGCGAGCGTCATCCTGTCCGCCTGCACGGCGAACGTCTGACGAAAAGAGAGCGGGGCACGGACCATTCGGACCGTGCCCCGCTCTCGTCTTCGGTGATCGATATTCTCAGCGGCGCAGCACTTTCCGGGCCAGCCAATTCCCGGAGAACTGCACACCCTGCACACCGGCGATGATGATCAGCGTCGCCACGATCGTGACTTCCCAATCGAATTGCTGGTACCCGTAGACCAGCGCGAAATCACCGAGCCCGCCGCCGCCGACGGTGCCCGCCATCGCGGAGATGTCGACGATCGAGATCACCACGAAGGTGTAGCCGAGGATCAGCGGCCCGAGCGCTTCCGGAATCAGCAGCGTGAGAATGATCCGCAACGGTCCCGCGCCGACCGCGCGGGCGGCCTCGATCACGCCGGGATCGACCGTCACCAGATTCTGTTCCACGATCCGGGCGATACCGAACGACGCCGCCACGATCATCACGAACAGCGCGGCCTCGGTGCCGATGGTGGTACCGACGACCTCCAGGGTGACCGGGCCGAGCGCGGCCAGCAGGATGATGAACGGAATCGGGCGCACCACATTGACGATCACATTGAGCACCAGATAGACCGGCGCGTTCGCCAGCAGCCCGCCCTTGCGGGTGGTGTAGAGCGCTGTGCCGAGGACCAGGCCGATCACCCCGGCGACGACGAAGGTCACGCCCACCAGGTAGACGGTCGTCCCGATCGCCTCGAACAGGCTGGGCCGCAGCTTCTCCCAGTTGGTCTCCATCAGCCCGCCTTCCGTTCCAGGTCGGCGACCACGCGGTCCAGCGCGTCGTCGGGGCCGTGCAGCGCCAGGGTGATGCTGCCGAACGTCTTGTCCTGCAGGGTGCTCACACCGCCGTAGACGATCTCGAAGCGCACGTCGGCGGCGGTGGCGGCGGCCAGCGCCGCACCGATGCCGCTGTGATCGTCGACGTCGACGGTGACCAGCCGGCCGCCGTGCAGCTCCCGCAAGCGGTCGAGTTCGGCCGCGTCGGGCCGGTTGTGCAGCACGGTCGCCACGAACGACCGCGTCGGCGCCGCCGTCGGTGCGGCGAAAACATCGAAGGTGTCGGCCAATTCGACGATCCGCCCCTCGGCCAGCACCGCCACCCGGTCGGCGACCGCCCGGATCACGTCCATCTCGTGGGTGATCACCACGATGGTCACCCCGAGCTCGGCGTTGATCTTCTTCAGCAGCCGCAGCACCTCGCCGGTGGTCTCCGGGTCGAGCGCGGAGGTGGCCTCGTCGGCGAGCAGCAGCGACGGCGAGGTCGCCAGCGCCCGCGCGATCCCGACGCGCTGCTTCTGTCCGCCGGAGAGCTGATCGGGATAGGCGCGCGCCTTGTCGGTGAGGCCGACGAACTCGAGCAGCTCGGCGACCCGCGCCTTCCGCTCGGCGCGCTTCCAGCCCGCCACCCTGAGCGGATACTCGATATTGCCCGCGGCCGTGCGTGATCGGAACAGGTTGAACTGCTGGAACACCATGCCGATATCGCGCCGCAGCCTGCGCACCGCCGGCTCCGGCACGCCGGTGATGGGGGTGCCGGAGATCGTGACGGTGCCCGAGGTCGGCTTGTCCAGCGCGTTGATCAGCCGCACCAGGGTGGACTTGCCCGCCCCGGAGTAGCCGATCACACCGAAGATCTCGCCGCGCTCGATCCGCAGGTCGATGTCGTCGAGCGCGACCTGCCGCTCGTCGCCGCTGCCGAAGACCTTGGTGACCGAACGGAATTCGACAGCGGCAGCGCCGGAGCTCACTTGTTCGCGCGGATGCCCTGCTGCACCCGGTCCAGGATCTGTTCGAGCTCGGCGCCGGGACGGGTCACGGCGACCGCGGTGTTCTTGGTGACCTCGGCGTGCGCGGCGGCCACGGCCGGGTCCTTCCAGATCTCGACCAGCTTCAGGTAGGTCGGGTTGGTCTTGTCCTCGGCGCGGGTGACGATGACATTGATGTAGGGCTCGGCCGACGGGTTCTTCGGATCGTCCTTGTACAGCGCCGAATGCGGGTCGATGCCGGAGCGCTCGAGGAAGGTGTTGTTGACCACCGAGCCGTCGACCGAGGCCAGCGACAGCGCGGTCTGCGCGGCGTCGACCGGGGTCACCCGTACCTTCGACGCGCCCTTGTCGATGTCGGCGGGCGTCGGCTGGGCGGAGGTGCCGGTCAGCTTCAGCAGCCCGGCGGCCTGTAGCACGAACAGCGCGCGGGCCTGGTTGGTCGGATCGTTGGGGATCGCGATCTCACCGCCGGCCGGGATGTCGGCCAGCGCTTTGTGCTTCTTGGAGTACAGACCCAGCGGCACGATGTAGGTCGAGCCGATCGGGGTCAGCGTGTCCGCACTCGCCACGTTGTACTGGCCGAGGAACTGCAGGTGCTGGAACAGGTTGACGTCGATCTGCTTCTGCGACAACGCCGCATTGGGCTGCTTGTAGTCGGAGAAGTTGGTGATCTTCAGCGTGATGCCCTGCTCCTTGGCCTTCTGCTCGAAGACGTCCCACGCCTTGTCCTTGTCGGTGGTACCGATACGCACCACGGTGCCGGATCCGGCGTCGTCCGAACCGCACGCCGTGAGGGTGAGGGCCGCGGTTGCTACCAGGACCGGGATCGCCAGTACCCGACGGAATTTCACTTGATACTCCCGAATTGCTCGCTGAGGATGAACCCGGTCATCCAAGCCGCGGCCGGCGCCCGTCGACAACGGTTTGCGTTGGCTCGAGCGAAACCCTCGCAAATAGTTGGACGGCCGTCTAATTTGCGGATGTCAGCGGCGCGGGTGCTCCACCGACAGCCTGCCGCGGCGGATCAGGTCGTGACGGGTGTTCGCCGACATCGGCGGCAGCGGCTGCTCGCCACCGGCCTCGTCCGGGTTCGGCCGCACCAGCAGGGTGACGGTCGCGGCGGGCACGAAACCGGTGCTGGTCATCAGCGCCGCCGAGGCGCTGTTGCGGTCCTCGACATCGGTGACGATGTGGCGGGCCCCGCGCGCGAACAGCGCCTCCGAGCACACGTTCACCAGCCGCCGGGCGATGCCGTGGCCCTGCATATCGGGCGCGACCGCGATCCATTCGAGGTAGGCCCAGTCGTCGCGGTGCTCGAACTCCATCGAGCCGAGCACGAAGCCGACGACCCGGTCGGAATCCAGGGCGACCCAGCAGGCGTTGTCCGGGCTGTCCAGATGCTCGGCGACGGCCGTGAGCGACCACGACGTGTACGGCTTGGTGGTCGTGTCGAACACCTGGTGGCCGAGGTCGAGGACTTGACGCAGATGTCCCAGCCCCATCGGCACGACAGCGATCGAGGAGTCCATGAGGGTCAGTGTGCCCTACGCACCCTTGCGAGTCGCGGTCTTGCTGTCCGTGGATTTCTTCGCCGTCGCCTTACGCGGCGCCGCTTTCTTTGCCGCCGCTTTCCTGGCCGCTTTCTTCGGGGCGGGCGCCGGTTCGGAGTCGCGGCGGCCACTGGCCTCGAGACTGCGTTGCAGCGCCGCGACCAGGTCGACGACCTCGGCATCGGGCTGTTCGGCGGGTTCGGTGGCCGCGGCGGGTTCGACTTTGCCCGAACCGCTCGCGATCGCCTCGTCGAGGAGTTTCTGCAATTCGATCTGATATTCGTCGGTGTATTCGCCGGGATCGAAATCACCCGACATCGACTCGACCAGCGTTTCGGCCATCTTCAATTCCTGCGGGCGGGGTGCGGGCGCCTCGTCGAGCGACGGGAAGTCCACGGCACGCACCTCGTCGGGCCACAGCAGCGTCTGCAGGACCAGCACGCCGTCGCGCACCCGCAGTGCCGCCAGCCGGGTCTTCTGGCGCAGCGTGAAGTGCACGAGCGCGGTCTTGTCGATGCGTTCGAGGGTGGCCGCCAGCAGCTGGTAGGCCTTGGGCGTGGCCGAATCCGGTTCGAGGTAGTAGCTCTTGTCGAACAGGACGGGGTCGATCTGCTCGGACGGCACGAATTCCAGCACCGGGATTTCGTGTTTCTCCGCCGCGGGGAGTTTCGAGAAATCGGCGTCGGTGAGGACGACCTGGTCGCCGTCGGGGGAGACATAGGCCTTGTCGATGTCGGAATACTGGACCGAATTGCCGCACGCCTGGCAGACGCGGTCGTATTTGATCCGGCCGCCGTCCTTGGCGTGGACCTGATGGAACCGAATATCGTGGTCCTCGGTCGCGGTATAGACCTTGACCGGGACATTGACCAGCCCGAATGCGATCGAGCCCTTCCAGATCGATCTCATTGCCCCATGATGGCCGATATATCGCGCGGGGGCGAGCCGACGCCGCCCAACCGGTGCCCGTCCGTGACGCGGCGGTGCTCGACATCGTTGCGTCTGATCCAATCGTCGGGTGGACGCCGAGCTGATCATCTGCGGACTCGGCCCGGCGGGCCGGGCGGTGGCGCACCGCGCGCTGGCCCGCGGCCTGGCCGTCACGGTGATCGACCCGCATCCCGACCGGGTGTGGACACCGACGTACGCCGCCTGGGCGGACGAACTGCCGGACTGGCTGGATCCGGCCGTCGTCGCCGCGACCGTCGACGGGCCGACGGCATGGGCCGTCCGGGAGCACCGGATCGACCGCGTCTACCAGGTACTCGATACCGCGGCGCTGCAACGGTCGCTGACCGTCGACGGTGCGCGGGTGATCGCCGACCGGGTCGTCGACCTGGACGCGCGCTCGGTGCGCACGGCGAGCGGGCTCATCCGCACCGGGCGGGTGCTCGACGCGCGCGGACTGGCCAGGTCACCGCGCCGTGCCGAGCAGACCGCGTACGGCATGATCCTGCACCGGGACACCCTCGACCAGCCGACCGTGTTCATGGACTGGCGCCTGGACAACGGTGCCGGCCCGGACGATCCGGCCTCGTTCCTCTACGTCGTCCCGCTCGGCGCGGACACGATGCTGTTCGAGGAGACCTGTCTCGCGGGCCGCCCGGCTCTCGGCCCCGATGTCCTGCGGCACCGCCTCGAGCACCGTCTGCGGGCACGCGGCATTCCCTGCACCGGTGCGGAACCGGTGGAACGGGTGCGGTTCCCGGTGCAGGGTGGCAAGCCCGGCCATGGCCGATTCGGGGCGGCCGGTGGCATGACCCATCCCGCCACCGGCTACAGCGTCGCCGCCTCGCTGAGTGCGGCCGACCTCGTCGCCACGGGCACGACGGTGTGGACGGCCCAGGCACGCGCCGTGGCCGCCCTGCGCCGCGCCGGGTTGCGGGCACTGCTGGCCATCCCACCGCGCGATGTCGCGGTCTTCTTCGACGCGTTCTTCGATCTGCCCGCCCCGCTGCAACGCTCGTACCTGTCCGGCACCGACGACCTGCGCGGCACCCTCGCGGCGATGCGCGCGCTGTTCGCCGCTCTTCCCCCGCGACTGCGCCGCACCCTCGCGACGTCGGTGGCCGGAATCGGCCCGGCGCCGGCCGGGGTGTAACGGACCGGTCGCTGACCGTGAACTGAGGGGTGTGCCCGAGGTCACCCCGAGGCCCGGCGGCGCCGCCACGAAGTTGCTACCATCGCTGCGCGAACGCGCCCACCCGCCAACAGGATCGGGCCGGCGAGGCGGACCGGCCGGGAGTGTCCCGAGCCCCGCACGTCGACGTGCGTGCCGCACAGTTGCGTGACGAGTTAGGGGAATATCCGGTGTTCGAATTCACCAGGCGGCGCAGCTGCTGGGTGCTCGGCGTTTTCGCAGTGCTCGCGCTGGTGCTCGGCGCACTCGGCGCCACGCTGTTCGAGCGGGTGGAGGGCGGCGGATTCACCGACCCGGGCAGCGAGTCCAGCAGAGCACTCGACGTGCTGCGCGAGGAGTTCGGGCAGGCGCCGCCGAATCTGCTGCTGCTCGTGGAGACCGAGGGCTCGGTCGAGGACCCCGAATCGACCGCGGCGGCGACGGCACTGGTGGCCAACCTCCAGGAGCGCGACGGCGTCACCGACGTGGTGTCCTACTGGACCACCCACGAGCCCGCGCTGCGCAGCGTCGACGGCAAGCAGGGCCTGATCGTGGCCAGCGTGCTCGGCAGCGAACGTGAGATCGACCAGCGCGTCGCCGCGATCGCCGCCGAACTGACCGGAACGCAAGGCACCCTGCAGGTCAGGGCAGGTGGTCTCGCGATGTTCCTGCACGAGAGCGTCCAGCAGAGCATGACCGATATCGCCAAGGGCGAGGCCATCGCGTTCCCGCTCACCCTGATCGCGCTGCTGTTCGTCTTCGGTGGTCTGGTCGCGGCGAGTCTGCCGCTGCTGGTCGCGCTCGGCACCGTGCTGGCGACGATGGGCGCGCTGTGGCTGCTGACGCTGTTCATCCCGCTGTCGGTGTCCGCGACGAACGTGGCCACGCTGCTCGGCCTCGGTCTCGCCATCGACTACAGCCTGCTGATCGTCAACCGCTACCGGGAAGAACTGTCCGAGGGCCGCACCCCGGCGGGTGCGGTGGCGACCACCCTGCGCACCGCGGGCCGCACCGTCGCGTTCTCGGCGCTGACCGTCGCCGTCGCGCTCGCCGGGCTGCTGTTCTTCCCGCTGCTGGCGATCCGGTCCATGGGCTACGCGGGCATCCTCGTGGCGGCGCTGGCTGCCCTCGTCTCGCTGACCGCGCTGCCCGCGACTCTGCTGCTGCTCGGCCCGCGGATCGACAAGGGCCAGCTCGGCTGGTGGTTCCTGCGGGCCCCGCGCCCCGCGCCGGGTGAGGGCGCCTGGCACAAGCTCGCCACCGCGGTGATGCGCAAGCCGATCCCGATCGGGCTGGCCGTGACCGCGCTGCTGCTGCTCCTGGGCGCACCGTTCCTCGGCGTGCAGCTCGGTTTCCCGGACGAGCGCAGCCTGCCGGAGTCGATGAACTCCCGCCAGGTCACCGAGATCGTGCAGCGCGACTTCGGCGAGAGCGACCAGAACGCTCTCATCGCGGTGCTGCCCGAGAGCGCTTACAGCGCGACGGGAATCGACTCCATCGCCCGCGAGCTGTCCGACCTCGACGACGTCCGCCGCGTCGACACCGCCACCGGCAGCTACGCCGAGGGTGGCCTGCTCACCGCTCCCACCGCGGCGAACGCCCGGTTCCGGGCCGACCGGGCCGTCTACCTGTCGATCGTGCCCGCCACCACCGACAGCGACGCGCTGGCCGGGCTGGTCGAGCAGGCCCGCGCGGTGCAGACGCCCAGCGAGCTGCTGGTCGGCGGCGTCGCCGCGGCCAATGCCGACTCCATCGCCGCCATCGAGGACGCATTGCCCTGGGCGCTCGGCTTCGTGGTGCTCGTGATGCTGCTGGTGCTGTTCGCACTCACCGGCAGCGTCGTGCTGCCCGTGCTGGCGGTGATCCTCAGCGCGCTCAGCCTCACGGCGACCTTCGGCGCGTTGGTGTGGATCTTCCAGGACGGCCATCTGTCCGGGCTGTTCGGTTTCACCGTCACCGGCGATCTGGCCGCCACCGTGCCGGTGATGCTGTTCGCCGCCGCCTTCGGGCTCGCGATGGACTACCAGGTGTTCCTGCTCTCGCGGATCCGCGAGGAATACGACCGCACCGGCAAGAACGAGACCGCCGTCGCGGTGGGGCTGGAACGGATCGGGCGCATCGTCACCGCGGCCGCGATCCTCATCTCGCTGGTGTTCCTCGGCTTCCTGGCTTCCGACATCACCTTCATGAAGGCATTCGGGATCGGCCTGCCGCTGGCGGTGATCGTCGACGCCACCCTCGTGCGAGGTTTCCTGCTGCCCGCCGCGATGAAGGTGCTCGGCGACGCGAACTGGTACGCGCCGGAGTTCCTGCGCCGCCTGCACGATCGCTGGGGCCTGGACGAGGGCGGCGCCGGGCGGTCGCTGAAGCATGATGTCCCGGTGCGGGATCCGCTCGGTGTCACCACCGGCAGGCCCGTAGCCGCGGACGTCGAGACCATCGTCAACGATCCGCTCGCGCGGGCGGAAGCGGCCCGAGCCAAGGAAGACCTGGCAGCCGCGGGCCGCGGCGACACCACGGACTGACCCCGCGGGGGTCTGCTTCCCTGGCCGAGAGCTGTTGGGCGACACCGGTTTCTTGTCGGACCGGTGTCGCCCTTCGCGTTGTCCGGGTGCCTCAGATGCCGCCGGTGGCGAGCAGGCCGCCGTCGACCCGCACGCAATCGCCGGTGATCCACGCGGCCTCGTCGGAGACCAGGAACGCGATCAGCCTGGCCACGTCCTCCGGGACGCCGAGGCGCCGCAACGGGTAGGCGCTCGCGGCCCGCTCCTCATCCGCCGAGTACAGCGCGTCGGCGAACTTGGTCTTCACCACGCCCGGCGCCACCGCGTTGACGCGAATGGTCGGGCCCAGCTGCCAGGCCAGCTCCTCGGTGAGCCGGATCAGCGCCGCCTTGGACGCGCCGTAGGCCGAGATGACACCGGAGGACCGGATGCCCGCGACGCTGGCGACGTTCACGATCGCGCCACCGTGCTCGGCCATCCACGCCCGGTACGCCTGCTGGACGTAGCCGAGCGAGGCGACCACGTTCACGTCGAAGATCTTGCTGACCCCACCCAGGTCGGCGTCCATCAGCGAGCCGTACACCGGGTTGATGCCGGTGTTGTTGATCAGGATGTCCAGCGAACCGAACTCGGTGACCGCCCTGGCCACGGCCTCGGCCCTGGCATCGGCGTCGCCCGCGTTGCCCGCCAGCGTGCTCACCTGGCCCTTGTGCCCGAGGGCGCGCAGCTCGACCGCCGCGGCCTCGAGGGGCTCGGGTTTGCGCGCGGTGATCAGCACGTTCGCGCCGCGGCGCATCAGTTCGGCGGCGGTGGCCAGGCCGATGCCGCGGCTCGCTCCGGTGACGAGGGCGGTCCGGCCAAGGAGATCGGTAGTCATGCGACGAGAGTAACCACGCTCACACCGGGCGGCGCCGGTTCGGCCGCCGAGTTCGTGGACGGTAAAATGAGTGGTTCTTGCCGAGACCGACGGTGCACGATAGGTCGGTTCGGCGGCCACCATCTTTCCGACACGAGGAGAAGCTCTGTGATCACGGCGACCGACCTGGAGGTCCGGGCCGGAGTCCGCACCCTGCTCTCGGCCCCTGGGCCGGCGCTGCGGGTGCAGTCCGGCGACCGGATCGGACTGGTCGGGCGCAACGGCGCGGGCAAGACCACCACCCTGCGCATCCTCGCGGGCGAGGGCGAGCCGTACGCCGGAAAGATCGTGCGCTCCACCGAGATCGGCTACCTGCCGCAGGACCCGAAGGAAGGCGATCTCGATGTGATCGCCCGCGACCGGGTGCTCTCCGCGCGTGGCCTGGACACCCTGATCCGGGACATGGAGAAGCAGCAGGCGCTGATGGCCGAGGTGGCCGACGACAAGGAACGCGAGAAGGCGATCCGCAAGTACGGCCGCCTCGAAGACCAGTTCTCCTCGCTCGGCGGCTACGTCGCCGAGAGCGAAGCGGCCCGCATCTGCAACAGCCTCGGCCTGCCCGACCGGGTCCTCGGCCAGCAGCTGCGCACCCTGTCCGGCGGTCAGCGCCGCCGCATCGAGCTGGCCCGCATCCTGTTCTCCGCTTCCGACGGCTCCGGCGGGCGCTCCGATCGCATCCTGCTGCTCGACGAGCCGACCAACCACCTCGACGCCGACTCCATCACCTGGCTGCGCGGGTTCCTGCAGAACCACGACGGCGGCCTCATCGTGATCAGCCACGATGTCGAGCTGCTCGAGGCCGTGGTCAACAAGGTGTGGTTCCTCGACGCGGTGCGCGGCGAGCCCGACGTCTACAACATGGGCTGGAAGAAGTACCTCGACGCCCGCGCCACCGACGAGCAGCGCCGTGTCCGCGAGCGCGCCAACGCCGAGAAGAAGGCGAGCGCGCTGCGTCAGCAGGCCGCCAAGCTCGGTGCCAAGGCCACCAAAGCCGCTGCGGCACATCAGATGGTGCGCCGGGCCGAGCGGCTCATGTCCGAGCTCGACGACGTGCGCGTGGCCGACAAGGTCGCCCGCATCCGCTTCCCCGAGCCCGCGCCGTGCAGCAAGACCCCGCTCATGGTGAACAACCTGACCAAGCTCTACGGGTCCCTCGAAATCTTCACCGGCGTCAACTTCGCCGTCGACAAGGGCAGCCGGGTGGTGGTGCTCGGCCTCAACGGCGCGGGTAAGACGACCATGCTCAAGCTGCTCGCCGGCGTCGAGACGCCGACCTCGGGCGGGGTCGAGCAGGGCCGCGGCCTGAAGGTCGGCTACTTCGCCCAGGAGCACGACACCCTCGACGATGAGGCATCGGTGTGGGAGAACATCCGGCACGCGTCCCCGGACGCGGGGGAGCAGGAGCTGCGCAGCCTGCTCGGCGCCTTCATGTTCACCGGTCCCCAGCTCGAGCAGCCCGCGGGCACCCTGTCCGGCGGTGAGAAGACCCGTCTGGCCCTGGCCGGGCTGGTGTCCTCGGCGGCGAACGTGCTGCTGCTCGACGAGCCGACCAACAACCTCGACCCGATCTCGCGGGAACAGGTCCTGGAGGCACTGCGCACCTATGCGGGCGCCGTCGTCCTGGTGACCCACGACCCGGGCGCCGCCGAGGCACTGAACCCGGAACGCGTCATTCTGCTGCCCGACGGCACCGAGGACCACTGGTCGAACGAGTACGCGGAGCTGATCGACCTCGCCTGAGCCGTCAGGGCACGGAGGCGGTAGCGCAGCGTCACCACACAGCCTGAGCCATCGCGGGCCCAGAACGGCGGTGTGTCGCCCGTGAAACGCTGTGTCGCGAGGGAACTCGCGGGTCTCAGGTGAGTTTCATCACTGTTTTCGTTGATCACCGACTCCGGAGTGTCTAGCCTGGAATCAGCTGCTCGGCGACTCGGAGGAAGCCATGAGCGACAGTGCGAGACAGGCCGCTCGGTCGGCCAAGGGCAAGACGATCGGCAAGGCTGCGCTGGGGAAGGGCACCCGGGTCACGGGCAAGTCCCGCGACCGGTTGCAGTCCCAGCTGAAGAAACAGTACGAGGCGGGAGCGAGCATCCGCTCCCTGGCCAGGTCGACCGGCCGCTCGTACGGCTTCATCCACAATGTGCTGGTGGAATCGCACGTCGAGTTGCGCGGCCGCGGCGGCGCCAACCGGCGCAAGAATCCGGCCGACTGACCGCCCTCACCAGCCGGGGACGGCACCGTCCCCGCGGACGAGCAGGTTCGCCAGGCTGGTGAACAGCGGCAGGCCGGTCTTGACCTCCAGGTACGCGAACTGGCCCTGCGGGTTCACCTCGAGGAAGTAGTACTCCCCGTCGTTGCCCAGGCGCAGGTCGACGACGCCGAAGCTCAGGCCGAGTGCGCCCATCAGGGTGGCCAGCGACTTGCTGACCGAGGCCGGCAACCGGTCGCGCGCGAACGCGACCGAGGTGTCCAGCCGGGAATCGACCCGGCCTGCACCCGCCTGCGAATCGATGCGCACCGTCCACTCGATGCCGTCGACCCACACCACCCGCAGATCGCAGCTGGCCTCGACGTAGTCCTGGAAGGTGGTGGGCGTCGACCGGATCGAGCCGAGCCTGCTCAGCTCGGGCCTGGTGATGATCCGGGTCTCGGAGAACTCGCCGCGGCCCGTCCCTGTGCGCTTGTACACCACTGGGCCGGAACGGGATTCGACGAAACTGCGGGCCTCGTCCGGATCGTTGGTGATCAGCGTCTCGGGAATGGTGAAGCCTGCCCGCTGTGCCGTCTCCAGCTGCACGATCTTGCGGCTCGCGGTGCGCTCGGCGGCCGGGTCGTTGACCCAGTACGCCGGGATCGACCACAGCATGCCCTGCAGGAACCCGTCGCACTCGGCCTGGCGGAACTCGTCGTCGGCGGCGCGCACACTGTGCGGCACCCGGCACGGGTGCGCCCTGCGCCACCACACCGCGCGCACGTCGTCGAGACCGTGGATATGGGCGAGCGCGCGGTTGGTTCCTGCCTTGTCGAGCCGGAAACTGCCTGTCTCGGTGGGGAAGTCACGCAGGTCGAGCCGGATCGGATCGAGTCCGTGGTGTTCTCGCAGGGTGGCGGCCAGCGCATCGGCGTGCAGGTCGTCGGTTTCGGAGACGATGAGCACCGCGTCGGTCGCGCGTTCCATGACGGTGGGCCGCTTCAGTCGAGGCTGTCGCAGTTGATGCCGTCGCGGAAGGTGAACGTGGCGCCGGTGACGCCGCCGCGTTCGGCGATCCGCAACGTGGCCGCCCAGGTGCGGGTGGCCTGGGCCAGCAGGTCGTCACCGAGTGCCTCCGACGGCTCGGGAGCCAGCGTGATCGGCCGGTCGACGAGTTCGACGCGCATTCTGCGGGTGAAGTCGGCGGTGGCGCCGGGCCGTATGTCGACGCACACCTGCCGTTCCCCCGCGGCGGCGCGGTCCTCGGTGAGCCGCACGACATCACGCCGGTCGAAGGTCCACGTACCACCGTCGACGCGCACCGAGATGTCGCGATCGGACTCGGCCACCAGCAATCCGCGCAAGGCGGGGCCCCGATCTCGGGACGACGCGGTAGCGGGGAGGTGGATGGCGTCGGTCATGGGCACTCACTCCGATCTTCTCGTCTGCTCGCGATTTGCCAGAACCCCCGAAGGTGCTACGGATCATAGCGTGCGAGCGGGCGTCACCGAGCCGGTTCGCAAGATTTGAAGAGCCCCGGGCAAACCGCCGAGCGGCGCGTGATCGCCTAGCGGGGAGAGAATTTCGGACAACCGGGCCGCTGGTCGCCTCGTCGCACCGGCAATCGATCAGCTAACGATGCCCGGACGTGAGCGCGGCCCGCATCGCCCTGGAATTGCTGGGCGAGGCGGGCCGTGTCGGTCTGTCTCAGAGGCCGAGCAGCTCGGGGCGCTCGGCGAGAGTGCGGAAGTGCTCGGCGGGGTTGGCGACCAGCTTGCGCTCGGTCAGGTCCATCGCGCCGGCCACCACGGTGATCTCCGCGGAGATCGTGCCGTCGAGCTTGATGATCTTGTGGTGGAACCTGAAGACCTTGCCGCCGTCCCAATCGAATTCGCACGTCACGGTCACCTCGTCGCCACCGCGCAGCTCGCGCCGGTACTTGATCGTCGACTCGAGCACGACGGCCCCGATACCGCTGGCGAGGAACTTGTCCTGCGGGATCCCGGCCGCGCGCATGAGCTCCCAGCGGGCGTGCTCGCCGTACTGGTGGTAGACGGCATGGTTGAGATGGCCCTGGGTGTCGAGCTCATAGCCGCGGACGAGGACCGGTACGGAGAACGTCATACGGTGTATAACCCGGGGTTCGCGCGCGAATGTTCCCGGGTCGGGTGCAATCTCGGACACATACCGCGCGGTCCGGTATCGCATGGCATGTGCCCTCGTTGCCGTCCGGATGGGTATCTACCCCGGTCCGAGACCCACCGGAACCCCGATGTAGCGGTGTCGGCCTCAGCTGCGGTGGGCGTTGCGTTCGGCCCACCAGGCGGGGGCGTCGACGAAGTGGTTGTCGAATTCCTCTTGGGCGGCGAGGAATTCGTCGTGTGTCGCCGCGCCGTGGATGAGTCGGTCGAGCAGCCGGAAGTACTCGAAGCGCTGGACGCCGGGCATCAGGGCGATGAGGATGCGGGCGCCGCTGTCGGGGGTGGCGCCGAAGGCGTGTGGCATCAGGCGGGGGACCACCAGCGAGCCGCCCGCGCCGACGGTGAGAATGCGATCGCCCGCCATGACCTGGAGTTCGCCGTCGGCGACGTAGAAGAGCTCGTCGGAGCGGGTGTGGAAATGCGGCGCCGCGCCGTCGGCGCCCTGGTCCATGGTGACTTCCAGCGTGCTGACGGTGCCGTCGCTGGCGTCCGCATCGGTGAGCAGGCGCATGCGCACGGAGTCGGTGCCGAGGGTCTCCGCGTCTTCGGGCAGGCAGAGGGCGATGTCGCGAGTGTGCGTCATGGCAGTTCCATTCGCTGGTTGATAATTCGTTACCGAACTATATCGCAGCGAATAGAATCGTGTCCATGGATGAATCGGATCTGGATGCCGTCGACGCCATCACCGCCCAGTGGCGCCGCGAACGCCCCGACCTCGACCTCGCCGCCATGGCTGTCTTCGGCAGGCTCGGCAGGCTGATGACGGTCGCGACGGCTCGCATCGAAGCCGTGTTCACCGCCCACGGCTTACAGCGCGGTGAGTTCGATGTGCTCGCGGCGCTGCGCCGTTCGGGCGCTCCCTGCGAACTCAACCCGTCGGTGCTCGCCGACACGATGATGCTGTCGCGCGCCGGGATGACCGGCCGCATCGACCGTCTCGAAGCGGCGGGCCTGGTCCGCCGGATCGCCGACCAGAGCGATCGCAGGGCCGTCCGGGTCGGCCTCACCGACGAGGGTCGCGCGCTCGTCGATGTGGTTGTCGGCGTGCACACCGAGAACGAAACGGCGATGCTGTCCGTACTCGACCCCGCGGATCGGGAATCGCTCGATCGCATCGCCCGGATCCTGCTGCGGCGCCTCGAGGGCTAGCTGATCCCGATTTCCGCAACTCCCTGTGTTGTAGATCCCGCCGACGGCAATCGGGGTGTCAGGGAATCGTCGAACCGGCGTGCGAAATCTCGCCACGCACAACCGCCGCATCGTTCCCGGAAGAACGATGCGGCGGTTCGGGTTTCGGTGTTCAGTCGCGGCGGCGGACGGAGGCTTCGACGAGATCGAGGACGGCGGACAGGTTGTCGTCGGTGTGGCCCGAGGCGATGCGCGCGATGAGGCCGTCGAGGACCAGGTCCAGATAGCCGAGCAGGACATCGGTGGGGACGTCGTCACGCAGGGCGCCCGCGGCCTTGCGGCGTTCGAGGCGGGCCAGGGTGGCGGCGGTCAGCTCGGCCGAGCGCTGGGTCCAGCCTGCGCGGAACTCGGGGTCGGTGCGCACCCGGCGCGCGATCTCGAGGCGGGTGCCCAGCCAGTTGAATTCCTCTGGGCGGGCGAGCATATCGCGCATGACCTGCACGATGCCCTGGTTGGCTGCGACCTCGGCCATCCGCTCGGCGTCGTCCTTGGCCAGGGCGAAGAACAGCGCGTCCTTGTCACGGAAGTGGTGGAAGATCGCGCCACGGGAGAGGCCGATCGCCTCTTCCAGACGGCGCACCGTGGCGCCGTCGTAGCCGTATTCGGCGAAGCAGCGCCGTGCGCCGTCGAGGATCTGGCTGCGGCGGGCGGCGAGATGGTCGTCGCTGACCTTGGGCATGAGTCCTCCAACGGGAAATACACGGACCCCCGCCCCGGAACTCCGAGACGGGGGCTGTCGCACACAGGGCATCCGCTAGCGGATGCCCTTGTGGCGCAGCATCATTCGATACTGCACCACCGGACACCGAGGTGCTTAACCGCGGATCATGTTGCGCAGGACGTACTGCAGGATGCCGCCGTTGCGGTAGTAGTCGGCCTCACCGGGGGTGTCGATGCGGACGACCGCGTCGAAGACGGTCTTGGTGCCGTCCTCAGCGGTGGCGGTGACCTTGACGGTCTTCGGGGTGACACCCTCGTTGAGGGCGGTGATGCCCTCGATGTCGAAGGTCTCGGTGCCGGTCAGGCCCAGCGACGCGGCCGACTGGCCGGCCGGGAACTGCAGCGGCACAACGCCCATGCCGATGAGGTTGGAGCGGTGGATACGCTCGAACGACTCGGTGATGACGGCCTTCACGCCCAGCAGGCTGGTGCCCTTGGCGGCCCAGTCACGCGAGGAGCCCGAACCGTACTCCTTACCACCGAGCACGACCAGCGGGATGCCGGCGGCCTGGTAGTTCTGCGAGGCGTCGTAGATGAACGACTGCGGGCCGCCCTCGAGGGTGAAGTCGCGGGTGTAACCACCCGAGACGTCGTCGAGCAGCTGGTTGCGCAGCCGGATGTTGGCGAAGGTGCCACGGATCATGACCTCGTGGTTACCGCGGCGCGAGCCCAGCGAGTTGTAGTCCTTGCGGGCCACACCGTTGGCGTCGAGGTACTGCGCGGCGGGGGTGCCGGGCTTGATCGGGCCTGCCGGGGAGATGTGGTCGGTGGTGACCGAGTCGCCCAGCAGCGCCAGGACGCGGGCGCCCTTGATGTCGGTGACGGGGCTCGGGTCCATCGACATGCCGTCGAAGTACGGCGCCTTGCGGACGTAGGTCGACTTCTCGTCCCACGCGAAGGTGTCGCCCTCCGGGGTGGCCAGGCCCTGCCAGCGGGCGTCGCCGTCGAAGACGGTGGCGTAGGAGTTGCGGAACATGTCCTGGTTGATCGACGACTTGATGGTGTCGTCGATCTCCTGGGCCGAGGGCCAGATGTCCTTCAGGAAGACGTCGTTGCCGTCGGTGTCCTGGCCGAGGGCGTCGGTCTCGAAGTCGAAGTCCATGGTGCCCGCGAGCGCGTAGGCGATGACCAGCGGCGGGGAGGCCAGGTAGTTCATCTTCACGTCGGGGGAGATGCGACCCTCGAAGTTGCGGTTACCCGACAGCACGGCGGTGACCGAGAGGTCGTTGTCGTTGATCGCGGCCGAGATCTCCTCGGGCAGCGGGCCGGTGTTACCGATGCAGGTGGTGCAGCCGTAGCCACCGACGAAGAAGCCCAGCTTCTCCAGGTACGGCCACAGGCCGGCCTTCTCGTAGTAGTCGGAGACGACCTGCGAGCCCGGCGCCATGTTGGTCTTCACCCACGGCTTGGTCGACAGGCCCTTCTCCACCGCGTTGCGGGCGAGCAGGGCGGCGCCCAGCATGACCGACGGGTTGGAGGTGTTGGTGCAGGAGGTGATACCCGCGACCACGACGGCGCCGTGATCGAGGACGAAGTCACCGCGCTCCTCGGAGCGCACCTGGACCGGCTTGGACGGACGGCCGTTGGCGCCCTTGGCGGCCGAGTGGGCCGGGGTGTAGGTGTCGTCGGCCGCGCCGGCGGACACGGCGACCGAATCGGAAGCCGGGAAGGACTCCTCGCCCGCCTCGTCCAGCGCGGTGAGCTCACCCTCGCCGACGTAGTTGACGATGTCGGAGCGGAAGGCGCTCTTGGACTCGCTGAGCAGAATGCGGTCCTGCGGGCGCTTCGGGCCGGCGATGGACGGCACGACGGTGCCCAGGTCCAGCTCCAGGTACTCCGAGTACGCCGGCTCCTTGTCCGCGTCGTGCCACATGCCCTGTTCCTTGGCGTACGCCTCGACGAGCGCGAGCTGCTCGTCGGTGCGGCCGGTCAGGCGCAGGTAGTTGATGGTCTCCTCGTCGATCGGGAAGATCGCCGCGGTGGAGCCGAACTCGGGGCTCATGTTGCCCAGGGTGGCGCGGTTGGCCAGCGGCACCTCGGACACGCCGGCACCGTAGAACTCGACGAACTTGCCGACGACGCCGTGCTTGCGCAGCATGTCGGTGACGGTCAGCACCACGTCGGTGGCGGTGACGCCCGGCTTGATCTCACCGGTCAGCTTGAAGCCGACGACGCGCGGGATCAGCATGGAGACCGGCTGGCCCAGCATCGCGGCCTCGGCCTCGATGCCGCCCACGCCCCAGCCCAGCACGCCGAGGCCGTTGACCATGGTGGTGTGCGAGTCGGTGCCGACACAGGTGTCGGGGTAGGCCTGGCCGTTGCGGACCATGACGGTGGGGGCCAGGTACTCGATGTTGACCTGGTGGACGATGCCCATGCCCGGGGGGACGACCTTGAAGTCGTCGAAGGCGCCCTGGCCCCAGCGCAGGAACTGGTAACGCTCGCCGTTGCGCTCGTACTCGAGCTCGACGTTGCGCTCCAGCGCGTCGGCGCGACCGAAGACGTCCAGGATCACCGAGTGGTCGATGACCATGTCGGCGGGGGAGAGCGGGTTCACCTTGCTCGGGTCGCCACCGAGGGTGGTGACGGCCTCACGCATGGTGGCGAGGTCGACGATGCAGGGCACGCCGGTGAAGTCCTGCATGATCACGCGCGCGGGGGTGAACTGGATCTCGACGCTCGGCTGCGCCGAGGGGTCCCAGTTCGCGATCGCGCGGATGTGATCGGCGGTGATGTTGGCGCCGTCCTCGGTGCGCAGCAGGTTCTCCGCCAGCACCTTCAGGGCGTAGGGCAGCTTCTCGGTGCCGGGAACAGCCGAGAGACGGAAGATCTCGTAGGAGTTGCTTCCGACCTCGAGCGTGCCTTTGGCGCCGAAGGTATCAATCTTCGTCACGTCAGCTCCACTCATGTGTGAGGGTGTGCCGCCGGCGGGGCTGTGCCGGCGACTCGCGTCTTCGGAGGGGGGATCCGGCGCCGTGAGATGCCGGTTTCCTCGCCGTACGAGCCTAACAGTACGCTTGTCCTATGAAATACGCGGGGGCGGTTGGGATGCCGTGTGAGCGTATCCGCGCGCACCGTCGCGTACTGTGCCAGTCGAGCGAGTCGGGGAATGACGCGTTGACGCTCACCCTGCAGTGTTGGATGCCCGTCGCAACGTAGGCGACCGAGGCTCGACAGACCGGATGGAAGATGACCGTCTTGCACACCTTCGCGCCGATGGCCGCCGAATTGCCGCCGAATACCGTGCTGAGCAGTGTCCGGTCGGATCTCGCCGACAATCATGTCGCCGCCCCCAAAGGCGTGAACCAGGAGAAACTGGCGGCGATCGTCGCCCAGGCGCGATCCGAGGGGATCCCGCTGAGCGTCGTCGTTGTTCCAGGTAACCCCGGCCACGACTCGAGCCTACGTGACCTGGCCGCCGAGGTGGGCAAAAGCATCGACGGCACCGTCGCGGTCTTCAGCGACGACTGGGTGGGCACCCACAGCGACGGCATCAGCCGGGTCCGGCTGGAGTGGGCCGAGGATGCCGCCAAGTACAAGGGGAACCATCCCGAGGAGGCCGTGCAGGCCTTCGTCGACCGGCTGGAGCAGCCCGAGGGTCTGTCCTGGAGCGTGATCACCGCGGTGTTGCTGACGCTCGCCGCGCTGGTGATCGCCGGGCTGTATTTCGTGAAGGCGCGCCGCGGCCCCGATGCCGATGCGCAGATTGCGCCGTCGGCCCACCACGCTGACGCAGGTTCCGCCACGTAGCTGGTTTCCCTTCAGCAACATTTCCAGACCACCGGTCTGTTTTCTGCCATGAAAAGCTGACCTCCGACAGGCTAATTTCAGGCTATTCGCAAATTGCACCCCCGTGTCGCTGTGGCGGTTGTTTCCTTTGTGAACTATGTGTCGTACGGTTTCGGTGATCGCGATCGTGAATGCAGTGGTACAGGGGGCATTGGTCGACTCTTGTGGTCGGTGGGTGGGCTGATGCGCCGGTGGCGTATGTCGAGTCGAGTCACTCGGAGGTGCCGTGCGCGGTGCGGGCAGGCAGGACGAACCAGGTCTATTACGGATAGCGGCTGGATTGCTGATGACCCTGGCCGTGCTCGCGGGCGCGGGGCAGGTCGCGGCGGTGCCACCGCCCCCACCCAATCCCTCCGACGGTGAGATCGCGGGCGCCGGCGCACAGGTCGACGCGCGGGTGAGCGAGATCGATGTGCTGATCAACCGGGTCGCCGCGGCCGATCACCAGTTACGGGCCCTCGACGACGCGCTCGCCGCCAAACGTGAGGCGGCCAACCAGGCGCTGGTCGACCTGCAGACCGCGAGGGACGCCGCCGACGCGGCCGCGGCCGCGGTCACCGATTCGCAGGCACGGCTCGACGACGCGGGCGTACAGATCGGCGTGGCCCGCCAGGACTTCGACCAGCTCGCCGCCCATGCCTATGCCGACAGCGCCGCCGACGCCGCCGAGCAGAAGAAGATCGCCGCCCAGACCGCGGTCACCGTCGCCAAGACCGAATTCGCCACCCAGGCGGCTGCCCGCGACACGCTCCAGCGCGACCGCGCGGCAGCCCAGTCCGCCCTCGATGTCGCCCGCGCGACGGTGTCCGGGCTGCCGAGCCGGCGCGAGGTGTTCCTGGTCCGGGACGACCAGCGCAGGGCCGAGCTGACCGCGCTGCTCGCCGCCGCCAAAGCCGCGGCCGCCCGCGCCGCCGCCGATCAGGCCGCCCGCGACCGCGCCGCCGAGCTCGGCGAGGGGCAGCGCCCGCACACCGAGCTCGAATCCACCCCGGCCGCGCCGCGCAAGACCAAACCCAGACCGACGAAACCACCGTTCACCGGGTCGGCCGCGGTCGAGACGGTGATCGACCGGGCGATGTCGCAACTCGGCGTCACCTATGCCTGGGGTGGCGGCGACGAGGTAGGACCCACGCTCGGCATCCGCGACGGCGGTACCGGTGACGCGCACGGTGACTTCGACAAGATCGGCTTCGACTGCTCGGGCCTGATGCTCTACGCCTTCGCCGGCATCGGTGTCTCCCTGCCGCATTACAGCGGCTATCAGTACAACGCGGGCACCCGCGTCGACGTCGAGGACCGCGAACGCGGTGACATGCTGTTCTGGGGGCCGGGCGGCAGCCAGCACGTCGCGCTCTATCTGGGCAACGGGAAGATGATCGAGGCCCCCGAATCCGGTGATGTGGTGAGGATTTCGCCGGTCCGTGAGGACGGGATCATGCCGTACGCGGTCCGCATCGTCACCGACTGAGCCGTTGCCGGAGCTTCCCGATGGCTCCACGGCGACGGTGAACTGTTGGGCGAGAGCAACTTTCGGCTCGAATCCGGGTCCGGTCGGCGCGCTCGGCGATAGGCTGTAGGTGCGGCGCCACATCCGCGGGCGCTGAAACGGTCGCCTGGGGAAGACATGCCGAATCGTCTCGTCGACGCGGTCGCCCGCTGAGATCGTCGCCCGTGGCTCTGTCGAACCTGCCCGTGGGGATTGCGGACGTGTACGCGGCGCGGGATCGGCTGCGTTCGGTGGCCACAGTGACTCCCGTGCTCGGTCATCGGGTACTCGACGAGCTGTGCGGCAGGCCGGTCCTGTGTAAGGCCGAATGTCTGCAGCAGGCAGGGTCTTTCAAGTTCCGTGGCGCATACAACGCGGTAGCCGCCCTGACCGGCGAGCAGCGGCGGCGTGGGGTGATCGGGGCGTCGTCGGGCAATCATGCGAAGGCGCTCGCCTTGGCGGGCTATCTGTGGCAGGTGCCGGTTACCGTTGTTGTTCCCCAGGATGCGCCGCTGATCAAGGTCGAGGTGGCTCGGGCGCTGGGGGCCAGGGTCGTCGGCTACGACCGCGTCCGCGACGATCGCGACCGGCTCACCGTCGAACTCGCGACCGAGCACGGCTTGACCATCGTGCCGTCGGCCGACGACCGGAACGTCATCGCGGGCGCCGCCACGGTGGCACTCGAATTCCTCACGCAAGCACCGGGGATCACCGCGGTGTTGGTGCCGGTGGGCGGCGGTGGGCTCGCCGCCGGTACGGCGATCACGGTCGGGCAGCTGGCTGCGCATGTCCGGGTGGTCGGGGTGGAGCCGGAAACCGCCGCGGACACCGCGGCATCGTTGCGCGCGGGTCAGCGCACGACGCTGCCCGCCGTTCCGGACACCATCGCCGACGGGCTGCGCCATACCGTGCCGGGGGAACTACCGTGGCAGATCAACCGGCAGCTGCTCAGTACGGTAGTGACCGTGACCGACGCCGAGATCAGGGCGGCGATGGGCTGGGCGTTGCGCTGTCTCGAGCTCGTCGTCGAGCCGTCCGGTGCGGTGGCACTGGCCGCCGCGTCGCTGCTCGGCACGGCGAAAGAACCGGTGGGTGTGGTCATCTCGGGCGGGTCGGTCGACGCCGACACGTTCGCCAGGCTTGCCACACCATCGTGGTCACTCGCTGCCGATGGGTGATTCCTGTCGTATCCGCGCCGCCATCCCGCGCAGGGTCCGTTCGGTGAACAGGGTGTAGAGCTCGAGTTCGACGCCGAACTCCTCGTTGGTTCGTGACATGAGCCGGATCGCGCTCAGGCTGTGCCCACCGAGGTCGAAGAAGTCGTCGTCGAGTCCGAGCTGATCGACGCCGAGCACGTCCTGCCAGATTCCGGCCAGTGTCCGCTCGGTGTCGGTGGAGGGGGTGCGATAGTGCGTCGACAACCGGGGGCGCACGGTGGCAGGGAGGGGTAGCCGCCGCTGATCGATCTTGCCGTTGGCGGTGAGCGGAAACGCGTCGAGTGCTACCACCACGGTGGGGACGAGGTGGTTCGGCAGGCGTGCGCCGAGGAACGCGCGCAACCGGTCGGTGTCCACCTCGCTGTCCGCGACGACGTAGGCGGCCAACTGGGGTTGTCCGCTCGCATCGGGCCGGACGGTGACGACTGCGCTCCGTACCGGTGGGTACGCCAGCAGCGCACCTTCGGCTTCCGCCGGTTCGATGCGGAATCCGCGCAGTTTGATCTGGCGGTCCGTGCGGCCGAGGTACTCGAGTCTGCCGTCGCGCCGGTGGCGGCCGCGGTCCCCGGTGCGGTACATCCGCGCCGAGTCCGTGCCCGCGAACGGATCGGGCAGGAATCGCGTGGCGGTCAGCCCAGGCCGGCGGCGATAGCCACGTGCCACGCCGGGTCCACCGAGATAGATCTCCCCGGCTACTCCGGGGGGCACCGGCTGAAGGTGGGCGTCGAGGACGTGGACGACGGTGTCGCCGAGGGGATCTCCGATCGGCACCGGATCGTCGTCTCCGACCGGCGCGATGGTGGACCAGATAGTCGTCTCGGTCGGTCCGTAGACGTTGAACGCCGAGTCCGCCATGCGGCGGAGACCGGCCACCAGCGTGGACGGCAGCGCCTCGCCGCCGCACAGCCCGATCCGCACCCGCGGCGGGTCTTGCTGCTCGGCGAGGAGCTGCCAGGTGATCGGCGTCGCCTGCAGAATCGTTGCGCCCACGGTGTGCAGCAGGGCCCGCAGACGCGTCGGGTCGAGCGCGTCGCCGGAGTCGGCGATCACCACACGGGCGCCGATCGTCAGCGGGAGAAGCAGTTCGAGGGCGGCGATGTCGAACGACACCGTGGTGACCGCCACCAGTGTGTCGTCGGGGATGACGCCGAGCCGATCCGCCAGCTCGCCGAGCACATGGTCGAGCCCGGCATGAGTCACCTCGACGCCCTTCGGCTCACCCGTCGAGCCGGAGGTGTATATCACGTAGGCCAGCTCGTCGGCAGGGCACGGCGCCCACGGCCCGGTCGACGCCGGTGTCCTCCGCTCGGTCTCGGTATCGAACGGGTCCAGCGGCAGGATGCCGGGCAGGCAGGTGCCGAGGCGATCGATCAGTGATTCCTGCGTGAGCACCAGCGCTGGGCGCGCACCGGAAACCACGCGGCTCAGCCGATCCGCGGGATGTGTCGGGTCCAGCGGGAGGTAGGCCGCACCGGCACGGTGGATGCCGAGCAGGCCGGCGACGAGGTCGGGTCCGCGTTCGGCGCACAGTCCCACGAGCGACCCCGGGCCCACCCCGGCCTCGCGCAGCCGCGCCGCGATCCCTGCCGACGCGCCGTCGAGCATCCGGTAGGTCATGGTCCGGCCACCACCGGTCACCGCGACGCGATCGGGAAATCGCCGGACACTCTCGGCGATGCGGTGCGGGACAGCCGGATACGGCGGGTGTGCCCGGTGGGGGATCGGACGCGGGGCGAGGTCGTGCAGGGGCAGCGTCGCGATCGCGCGGTCCGGTGTGCCGAGAGCGGCGGCGAGCAGGTGCTCGAAATGTTCGGCGAGCAGTGCGATGGTGGCCGCGTCGAACAAGTCGGTGTCGAAGGTGAACAGTGCGGTCAGGCCGGTGTCGCGGCGCAAGAACGAGACGGACAGGTCGAACCAGCAGCCGCCGGTGTCGACCACCGTCGGCGTGAGACACACGCCGGGCAGGTCCATAGCCGGCGTGCGCTGGGTGTCGGCCAGGGTCTGGAAGACCGGACCGTGGGCGAGGCTGCGGTCGAAACGCAACTGTTCGACCAACCGCTCGAAGGGCAGATCACCGTGGTCGATCGCGCGGAACAGCGAGTCGCGCACGCGGGACAACAGCTCGCGCATCGTCGGTGTGCCGTGCAGCGACACCCGCACGGGCAGCACATTGACGAAAAGTCCGACCAGACGGTCGAATTCCGGCTCGGCGCGTCCGCCGACGGGAACGCCGATCACCAGCTCGTCCTGTCCGGTGTAGCGGCTCAGCAGCGCGGCCCAGACAGTCGACAGCACCATGAACGGGCTCGCACCGCAGGCCCGGCCGATCGCCGTGGCCGAATCGACGAGGCCCGGCGGCACCGGGCGATGGTGCACCGCGCCGTGGTGCCGCTGCACCGGCGGACGGTTGCGGTCCGTCGGCAGCGCGAGAAGTGGTGGGGCGTCGGCGAGTTCGGCTCGCCAGAAAGCCACGTCGCGGGCCACCCGCTCGGCGGTGAGCCGTTCGGCCTGCCACCCGATGTAGTCGGCGTAGGAATGCGTGGCGGGGGGAAACGCGGGTGCCGCGCCTGCCCGGCGCGCGCGGTAGGCCACGGCGAGGTCGTCGAGCAGTATCTCGAGCGACCTCGCGTCGGCGACCAGGTGGTGCACCCGCACCAGCAGCCCACCTCCCGCTTCCCCGTCGAACACCGTGACCTTCAGCATCGGTCCGTGCAGGATATTCAGCGGTTGTGCGGCCACCGAGTTCATTCGCCCGGCGAGATCGTCGGCGACGTGGACGATGTCGAACGACGTGGCGACGATGTCGGTGGGCAGGCAGACCGGTCGCCCACGGTCGTCCTGGAAGGTCGAGCGCAGCGCGTCGTGATACGCGACGACATCGCGCGTGGCGGCGGCCAGTGCCTCGTGATCGAGCGCGCCGTCGACCAGGAACGCGCTGGTGATGGTGTTCAACGGACTGTTCGGGAGCAACTGTTCGAAGAACCAGAGGCGTTGCTGGGCCGGGCACAGCGGCGCCGGGCCTGCGACGGCCGGCCTCGCCGTCGGGGCGGTGCGCGGCCCGGGGTCCCCGGGTGGCGGCAGCATTTCGGTGACCGCAGCGACCGTGGGCGTCCGGAAGATGTCGGCGGGTTCCGGGGCCCGCCCGAACGCCCGGCGGATCCGGGACACCAGCGACATCACCAGAATCGAGTCGGCGCCCGCCTCGAAGAGATCGTCGTGGACGCCGAAGTCGGGATGGTGCAGCACCTCCCGCCACAGCGTCAGCATGCGTGCCTCGTCCTCGGTGCGCGGCAGCCGGTCCGGCAGTGTCGGGGCGGTCGCCCGGTGCGCCGCCAGCGCGGCGCGGTCCACCTTCCCTCGGGCGGTGCGGGGCAGCGCGGACAAGGCGTGAAAAGCCCTTGGCACCACGGACTCCGGCAGCAGGTTGCCGGCGAACGCCCGCAGTTGCGCGGTATCGATCGAGTGACCGGCGTGCGGGACGACATAACCGACAAGGACGCTGCCGCCGGCGGCACCGGGAACCGTCGCCACGGCCGCCTCACGGACCGTTCGGTGCATCTGCAGGGTCGCCTCGATCTCACCGGGTTCGACCCGCACACCGTTGACATTGAGCTGAGCATCGACCCGCCCGTGGAACCACAGCACGCCGTCCGCGTCGAACCGGCCGCGGTCCCCGGTGCGGTACATGCGGCGGCCGGGCTCGCCGAACGGATCCGGCAGGAACCGGGTGGCCGACAGCCCCGGATCGTCGGCATACCCGCGGGCGACACCGGCCCCGCCGATGTAGATCTCACCCACCGTGCCCGGTGCCACCGGGGCCAGGACGGCGTCGAGCAGATGGATACGCCCCCACGCCGGGGGCCGTCCGATCGGGACCGGACCCGGTCGGTCCCCGCGGACGGGATGGAAGGTGGAGGTCATCGTGCATTCGGTGGGGCCGTAGTGGTTCACGATGCCCACACCTGCGCCGAATCGGTCGCGTGCGCGGCGCACGGTCTCGATGGTCAACGCTTCGCCGCTGACCATCAGCAGGCGCAGCGACCGGGGCTCCGATGTCCGGTTCGAATCGCAGAGCAACCGGATGGTCGCCGGGGCCAGCGCGGGCGCCACACTGACCCGGTGTCGCACGATCAGGTCGTGGAGAACGTCGGAGTCCGCTGTCAGCAGGTCGGGGACGAGGACCACCCGTCCCCCCACGGTGAGCGGACCCAACATGTCCCGGACCGAGGCGTCGAACGACGGCGTGGCCATCTGCAGGGCGGTGTCGGTCGCCGTGAGATATCCGGACCCCGCCAGGTTGCGCAGGTACGTCGCGGCTGAACGGTGGGTTGTGCCGACGGCTTTGGGGATTCCTGTCGAGCCCGAGGTGAACGTTATATAGGCGAGGTTGTCCGCGCGCACGCAGGCAGCCCGGTCTTCGTCCGCGCCGGTGACGTTGTCGGGATGGTCGATGTCGGTGCACACGACGTGCGTGATCGGCCCGGTCACCGTCGGGTCGTGCAGGTCGGCGCGCGTCACCAGGACCTGCGCGCCGGCGCGGCTCAGCATGGTCCGGCAGCGGGAGCCCGGCATCGCGGGTTCGACCGGAACGTAGATCCCGCCTGCCATCAGCGCACCGAGCATCGCCACGACCAAGTCGATCGATCGGCCCAGCCGCACCCCGACCACGGTCTCCGGGCCGACTCCGAGGGCGCGCAAGCGCTGGGCGAGCCGACCTGCCGAGACGTCGAGTTGTGCGTAGGTGACCATGGATTCGCCGGCGATCAGGGCGACCGCGTCCGGGGTCCGTACGGCCGTCTCCCGGAACATCGCGTGCACGAGGTCGGTGCCCGGCGGTTGTCTGCGTCCTTCGTCGGCAGCCTGCGGGACCGCACTCTCCGGCCATCCGACCAGGCGATGGAACGCGGGTGCAGCGTCGGCGGGCCCATCGGCGTCGGTGTCGAGGAACCGGGCCGTCGCTTCGATGTCCCTGCCGATCCGAGCGGCGAGGTCGCGGTCCACCGGTGGGTGCGCGTACCGCACGCTGCCGACCACCGTGTCGCGTCCGATCCGGAACGACACGACCAGGGTGGGGCCGCCGTTCTCGGCCCACTCTTCGTCCGGCGGGCCCGCGTCCGCCGTGTGCGCGGAAGTGCCTGCCATCTGCCCCGATTCGGCGCGGGTGAACCCGACGTTCAGTTCCACCTCCCACGGGCCGGGCGCGCCTGCTCGCAACCCCACCGGACGGCCGGTCCGCAGGCACACTTCCTCCACCGGCAGGCGGGACAGGTGCGTGAGCCCGGAGCGCAGCCGATCTCGTTGGGCTGCCACGGCTTCCGCAACGGTGGCACCCGAGCCGACCATCGCGTCGTGTACCACGAACCCGCGCACCAGACCGACGACGCCGGAGCCGCCGGGCAGGTGGCGTCCGCTGTGGACGACCCCGAGGGCAGCGGGCGCGCCGTCGGGGCGGCGGAAGTACAGCGCGACCGCGGCGGCCAGGACCTCGAATCCGCTGCCCAGGTATCGTCGTCCGGCCGCGTGGACCAGCGCCGTGCTGATCGCGTCGAATGTCCAGCGGTGGACGCCCATTCGCGCACGCGGAGCCGCCGACCTGGTGGCTTGCATCCAGGGCGGAACGGCAGGCCGGACACGGTCGAGTAGCGCGTTCCAGTCGGCCTGCGCTGTCCGCAACCCGTCGGCGAGCATGTCGGCGTAGTAGTCGGCGAACTGCACGGCGGTGGGCGCGGGTGCGCCGTCGTACGCACCGCGGATCTGTCCGGCGACCAGTTCTGCCGAGACACCGTCGACGCACACATGATCGAACACGCAGACAACGATGCTGCGCCCGCCGGCGGAACCGGAGATCACCTTGACGGGCAGGGCCCGTGCCCCAGCCGACCACTCGTCCGCGCCGGAGACGATGCGGCGCACGCCCGCGGGCGTACCGTCCCATTCCGCTGTCGCACAGGCAGATTCGGTGACCTCGGCGGGTTCACGAACGACCTGGACCAGTGCCCCGTCGTGCACTTCGATCGATGTGCGCAGGGCTTCGTGGGCGTCGACCACCTGCCGTACCGCACGGGCCAGTCGATCGCTGTCGACCGGTGCGTCCAGGGTGAACGCGACATGCGCGCGCTTGGCGGGTGACCAGGTGCCGTCGGCGGTGACGAAGTCGTGGTAGACGACCTGACCGGCGGAAGGCGGTAGGAACTTCACGGCAGGATCCCTCGCGTCACCGGCTCACTCCGGAATCCGGTAGTGATGCCGTTCCTCGGCGGACATCGGTCGAATCGTCAGGCCGGCCGCGTCGTCGCGGAGCCGATCCGCGGGAACGGCGAGCTCCCAGACCAGCAGCACACCGTCGGACGCGCCCGCGGCCAGCGCTCCACCGACCGCCCAGGAAAGTGAGGCGACGGCGCCACTGTCGCCCGCCAGGATCCGGGCATGCGTACCGGCGATGGGGTGCCGGACCCGGACCGTCCCGTCCGCGCCGCCGGAGGCGAGGAGCCCGTCGGCCGACCACGTCACGGCCGAGACCGCGCCGTTGTGCCCACTGTCGGCCGCCACCTGCCGGTCCTGGTCCGGACGCCACACCAGGACCGTCCCGTCCGCGCCGCCGGAAGCCAGGAGCCCGTCGGCCGACCACGCGACGGCCGACACCGCGCCACTGTGCCCGCTCAAGGCCGCCACTTCGCGCCAGTCGTCCCGATGCCACACCCGGACCACACCATCGGTCCCGCCCGCGGCGAGAAGTCCGTCGACGGACCAGGAGACGGCCGAGATCGCGCCGTTGTGCCCACCGAGGGCAGCTATTTCGCGCCAGTCGTCTCCGTGCAGCACCCGAACGATCCCGTCGGGCCCGCCACCGGCCAAGCGCCCGTCGGCCCACGCGATCGACCGCACAGCGACGCCGGGCACCTGGGCAGGCGCGGCGGGCGCCGCGGTGTCCCATATCCAGACACGGTCACCGTCGCTCACGGCCAACCGGTCGCCGTCGAGCCACGTGACGCTGAGGGCAGTCCCCGCATCCACGGTCGTCGATGCCGACACCTCGTCCAGGGCAGCGGGACGCACCTCGATCCGCCCGTCGTCCATCGCGACCGCCAGCCGCGGTCCGTTCCAGGAAACCCCGGTGATCGCGGCGGCCACGGCGAGAGCTCGCTCCGGGCGCCGCGACGGATCCCACACCCGTACCGCGCCATCGTGTCCGCCGCAGGAGGCGAGCAGGCCGGCAGCGGACCAGGTCAGCGAGAACACCTCGTCGCCTTGACGATTGAGGGTCAACGGGCGAGCCGCCGTGCCGCGGTTCCAGACGCGGATGATGCCGTCGTCGCCCGCGCACGCGAGCACTTCCTGTGCCGACCACGACAGCGCGAACACGCCACCGCTGCGCAGCGGCAGTTCCGCGGCGGGCTCGGTGCGATCACGCTCCCAGAGCCAGACCGACCCGCTGCCGCCACCTGCCGCGAGTCTGCCGAGGGGACTCCAGCCGACCGCCCACACCCCGCTGTCGTCCAGCGTCGCCTCCCAGGCCTCGCCGAGTCCGATGTCCCACACCCGGATTCGGCCGTCGGCTCCGCCCGTGGCCAGTCGCCCGTCGGGGGACCACTCCACCGAGTTCACATCGCCGACATGGCCGGGCAACAGCGTGACCGCTCCGGTGCCGGGATCCCACACCTGCACCGCGCCTTCGGAATTCCCGCCGGCCAGCCTGCCGTCGCGCGACCAGGCCAGCGACAGGACGCGACCGCCGGCCGAGGTGACCACCGCATCGGTGTCGCCGGTCCGCCGCACCCGGATCACCCCGTCGCCACCGCCGGACGCGAGCCCGCCGTCGGGTGACCAAGCCACCGCGAACGCGCCGGTGCCGTGGCCCGCCAAGGTCAGTGTCGCGCCGGCGGATTCGGTCGGCCACACCTGCACCGTGCCGTCCCCGCCCGCCGAGGCCAATTGCCCGGTGCGTGACCAGGACACCGACCAGACCACGCCGACGTGGCCGTGCCACACGTCCCGCAACGGATTCTCCAGCGCCGTCTGCAGGGCCATCCGGGCATAGATCGTCGCGGCGCACTCGGCGACCGCGACGTGGGCGAGCGTCAGGGCGAGTTGCGGGTCACGCTCGGCCAGCTCCAGCGATTGATCGGCGAGCCGATCGGCGGCTGTGCGGCGTTCCTCGCGTTGCCGGTCCAGCGATGTCCGGACGAATCGTTCCACGACCGGCGACAGTGCGCGGTGGTCCATTCCCTCAGCGGCCTCACGCAATTGGCTGCCACGAATCAGATAGTCGGCGCGCCGGCCGCTGCGCTCCCAGACCAGCGCGAGTGGTTCCAGCTCGGTGCGCCGCCGCACCGCCGCCTCCCGGGAACGCACCAGCAGGTTCAGTGGCTCCCACTGCCGCAGCAGCGCCTCGTGGGCGAGATCGAATTCCATCGCGGTCTGCGCCGACGTGGGCAGCTGCGACGGGCGGTCATCGATGATCAGGCGCGCATCCCGGAATTCGGCGACGATGCGGCGCTCCTGCTCGCCGAGTTCCTCGGCACTCACCCGGCGACGAGTGGGCTCCGGCCCCTCCCATGTGACGAAACGCAGCAATGTCTCCAGGATTTCGGTCGGGTCGTAGACGGCGGACAACTCGTCGAGGACCTGGTCGGCCTGATGGGCGATCGCACCGGCGATGCGCCCCGCGTTGTCGTAGTCGCGCAGGGTGATGAATTCCTGGTCCGTCGCCCCCGAATAGAGTTGTTGCAGAAGGTAGCCCAGCAACGGTAGGACATCGCCGCCGTGCGCTTCGCTCAGCATCAACTCGACCAGCCCGTCCTCGAAGGACACATCTGCGGCCCGCGCGGGACCGACGATCACCTCCCGGATCCGCTCCCGCGGCAGCACGCCGAGCCCATACGGGTGGGTGAACAGCGACCCGCCGTATTCGGCCTGAAAGGTGACGAGGAACTCCGCGCGCAACGACACCAGGACGTGGAACCGGGGTTCGAAGGTCAGCGCCGCCTCGAGCAGGGCGAGGATCCGCTGCCGATCACCGGCCTCGCTCAGGGTGACCAGCTCCTCGAACTGGTCGATCACCAGCAGCAGCCGCCGCTGCTCGCCGCGCGCCCGCTGCAAACGATGGATCAGCGTCCTGGGGCGACGGTAGGGGGCGCCGACGCTCGCGTCGAGCAGCAGCGTGTCTGCCTCCGAACGCAGCGCCTGCTCGGCGGCCGTGCGGGCGTCCGCGCTCTCCTGGGGGTCGGCCGATATCCGGCACAGCTCCTGGATCGGGTCGGTGCCCGGCAGGATCGGCCCGACTGTCTGCCAACCGCCCCGCTTGTTCACCGTGGGTAGTACGCCGGCCTGAATGAGCGAGGATTTGCCGCATCCGGAGGGGCCGACGATGGGGATGAACCGCAATGCCGGAATCTGTCTGGCCGACACGATCCGGTCGACCAGTTCCTCCGCCTCCGTCCGGCGGCCGAAGAACACACCCGAACGCGCCGAATCGAACGGCTCGAGACCGGGATACGGATTGCCGCTGCCACTCCACGTGCGATGCAGCACACCCCGGCGAGACAGCCAGATCACCGAGCCGAATGCGCCGATGGTCAGCGCCGAGAGCCAATACGGCGCGTAGGTGTCGATCGGTCGGAGGAGCGCGGGCCACTGCTGGGCGTTGGCGGTGACCAAGTTGGTGCCCATTCCGAGCACAACGCCGAGCAGCAACAGGGGAAGGTCGCGCTTCAAGCCCGGATCCCGTGGTTTCACGTCATGTCGCCTCTCGGGAACCGCGCGATGTCATCTGTTCCGGACCATGTAGAAGCCCACGTGCCCACCGGTGAGCCGGGCGGACCCGCAGACGATGTTCTTGGGCCGTGAGAACAGCAGACCGTCGAGGTACACCTCGGTCTCCGAGGTCGGCCGGGACAGCGTCATCGAGACCTGATGCGGTACTTCGATGTCCGGCCTGCCGACGACGTCGTAAGAGGGCCCCAGGGAGCGTCCCCAGCATGCGCCGCGCAATAACCCGGTCCCGGCGTCGTATTCGAGAACCAGATCCGCGGAATGCCCGTTCAATCGCATACCCCACGTCCCACAGAAATCGATCGGCTCGGCGGTGCCGCGGCGGAATTCTCCCGACAGCGGTGCATCCCGGCGCCAGGCGACGAATCCGAACGGAATGCCGCGCCATTTGCTCGACCCGGCAAAGGCATTGCGTCCACGGGTGAACAGGAAAGTCGAATACCGTTGTTCGGGCAGGAAATTGTAATCATGGATAACGAATTCGAGCATGTGGGGCGCGGTGCCGACGGCCCCCGTGACGTGGTGCGTCTGGCGGAACCGATCGCTGACGAATGCGCCCTCGAACGAATCCGCGCCGGTCCGGTGCAGCGACAAACGCCCGGGCCAGCCGTCGTCGGAAACCGACCAGGCGCCCTCGAAATGCTCGGCCCGCACGCGATCCCACAGTGCGGCAAGGGGGTGATCCAACTCGGTCACCGGACGCCTCCCAGCCCTCATTCGATTCGGCGCGTACGAACCCCGTTCGGCGATCGATGCCCGCCGTCACACGGAGAATTGTGCACCCATTTCCCTTGCCGCGCAACGATCTTTCGTGTCGTACAATAGCTATGCGACAGCAGCTCCCCACTACCGAAGGTGCGCGGATGGAACTCGATCCAACACGTGACGATCGAGCGCACACCGTGGATCTTCTGGTGGTCGGCGAGATCAATCCGGACGTGATCGTCAGCGGCGAGAATGTCGAGCCGGTGTTCGGTCAGGTGGAGACCCTCGTCGACAGTGTCACGCTGACGATGGGGAGCTCGTCGGTACTCACCGCCTGTGGCGCAACACGGCTCGGTGTGCGCACCGCATTCGTGGGTGCCGTGGGTGACGACCTGTTCGGCCGGTACATGCTCGGCGAGATGGCTCTGCACGGTATCGACACCGGTGACTGTGTGATCGATCCGGAGCGGTCCACCGGCGTGTCGGTGCTGCTGCATCGTGGTGCGGACCGCGCGATTCTCACCGTCCGCGGCGTGATGGCGGACTACCGGGCCGAACAGGTGCCCGATGGCGTGCTGCGGCGGGCCCGGCACCTGCACGTCGGTAGCTACTATCTGCAGCCCGCGCTCCAGCCCGGATTGCCCGCGTTGTTCGCCGCTGCCCACGCCGCCGGGGCCACCACCTCCGTGGACTGCAACTGGAATCCGCAGGGCCGCTGGGACGGCATCGCGGAGCTGCTCCCGGTCACCGACATCCTGCTGCTCAACAGCCGCGAAGCCGAGAACATCACCGGACACCGGAACCCGAGTGCCGCGGCCGCGGCCCTGCGGGACATGGGCGACGACCTGGTCGTGGCAGTGAAACTCGGTGCCGAGGGCGGCTTGCTCAGGAACCGGGACGGCGAATGGCACGCGAAGGCTCTGGAAGTCGAGGTGGTCGACACCACCGGTGCGGGTGACTCGTTCGACGCGGGGTTCCTCTACGGGTGGCTCAACGCCTGGGATCCGCTCCGGTCGCTACGACTGGCAGTCACCTGCGGTTCCCTGTCGACCTCGCAGATCGGCGGTGCGCCCGGCCAGCCGACCCTGGCCGACGCCCTTCGGTACATGTCCGATGCCGACTGAATCGGGCGCGGGCCTCGCGCAGGAGATCGCCGGTCAGCCCGATCTGTGGCAGCTCGCCGCCGCACGCGGCACCGCGATGCGCGCTCGCCAGGGCGATGTCGTCGGGCTGCCGCCACACGGAACCAGACTGGCGGTCATCGGCTGCGGCACGTCGCTGTACGTCGCCCGGGCCGTGGCCGCCCTCCGCGAGTCCGCGGGGTTGGGCGAGACCGACGCCTTCACCCCCACCGAGCTACCGCAGCGCCGGCGCTACGACGCGCTGCTCGCGATCTCCCGGTCGGGCACCACAACCGAAGTGCTCCAAGCCGTTTCGCGGCAGACACGAACCCCTGTCTACGGTCTGTGCGGCGACACCGGCAGCCCGCTGTCCGCGGCCGCAGGCCACGTCGTCACGATGCCGGAGGCTGCTGAACGCAGTGTCGTCCAGACCCGCTTCGCCACCACGGTCTTGGCCATGCTGCGTGCCTATTTCGGTGCGGATCTGACCGCCGCCATCGCCGACGCGCGGCGAGCACTCACCGATCCGCTGCCGATCGACCCCGCCGGGCACCATCATTTCGTCTTCCTCGGCCGGGGCTGGACCGTCGGCCTGGCCCAGGAGGCCGCACTGAAAGTCCAGGAGATGGCCAACGTCGTCGCCGAGTCCTACCCCGCACCGGAATACCTGCACGGACCCATCAGCGCGGCGACTCCCCGCACCGTGGTCTGGTCCCTCGGCCCCGCCGACCCGCTGGTCCTCACCGCAGCCCGCCGGGTCGGCGCCCAGGTCGTGGACCGACCATCCGACCCACTCGCCGAACTGGTGGCCGTCCACCGGGTGGCCTACGCCCTGGCCCGCACCCGCGGCCTCGACCCCGCCTACCCCCGCCACCTGACCCGATCAATCATCAGAGTCCCGTCCGCCGACGCCTGACCGTGGCGATCAGTTGTGGCGGGATGCTCGCCATGACTTCGCTCCGGAAGGAGAAAAGTCGAGCCGAGGCGACAGAATGAGCTCGAACCGGCGCCGGTACGTCGACTCGACGCGGATCGTAGCCATCTTCGCTGGTAGGTGCCGGTTCGTCGGTGGGTGATCGGGCTCGGCCGATGTGTGTGAGCCCCGTCACCGGCATGACGAATTCCGGTCTACTCCCGGCCGGTTGCGGCAGACCGGGCGATTACCTGGAATAGTTGGGGCCGCACGCACAGGACCAAAGCGAAAGCGGGGATGTTGGTGACTTCGACGGAAGGTGTGAGCGGGCCGAAGCTGGCGAAGGACGCCGGATCGGCAACGCCGAGCACCCTGGAGCGTGACGTCCAGACTCTCGAGAAGGCGATCTACGAGGTCAAACGGGTCATCGTCGGTCAGGACCGGCTCGTCGAGCGGTTGCTCGTCGGCGTGCTGTCGCGTGGTCACGTGCTGCTCGAGGGTGTGCCCGGCGTCGCGAAGACCCTCGCCGTGGAAACCTTCGCCAAGGTCGTCGGCGGCTCGTTCTCCCGGGTGCAGTTCACCCCGGACCTGGTGCCTACCGACCTCATCGGTACCCGGATCTATCGCCAGGGACGCGAGGAGTTCGATACCGAACTCGGTCCGGTCGTCGCCAACTTCGTGCTCGCCGACGAGATCAACCGCGCGCCGGCCAAGGTGCAGTCGGCGCTGCTCGAGGTGATGGCCGAGCGCAAGCTGTCGATCGGCGGCAAGACCTACCCGATGCCCGATCCGTTCCTGGTCATGGCGACCCAGAACCCGATCGAGAGCGAGGGCGTCTACCCGCTGCCCGAGGCCCAGCGCGACCGCTTCCTGTTCAAGGTCGTCGTCGACTACCCCTCGGTCGAGGAAGAGCGCGAGATCATCTACCGGATGGGCGTGACCCCGCCGGAGCCCAAGCAGATCCTGGCGCCCGAGGACATCATCCGGCTGCAGAAGCTGGCCGCGAACGTCTTCGTGCACCACGCGCTGGTCGACTACGTCGTCCGCGTGATCACCGCGACCCGCACGCCGGCCGACTTCGGCATGGCCGATGTCGCCAGCTGGATCGCCTACGGCGCCTCGCCGCGTGCCAGCCTCGGCATCATCGCCGCCGCGCGGTCGGTGGCCCTGATCCGCGGCCGCGACTACGTGGTGCCGCAGGACGTCGTCGAGGTGATCCCGGACGTGCTGCGCCACCGCCTCGTGCTGTCCTACGACGCGCTCGCCGACGAGGTCACCCCGGAAGACGTCATCAGGCGGGTCCTGCAGACCGTCGGCCTGCCGCAGGTCGCGCCGCAGGCCGTCGGCGGCCAGGCCGCCCCGCAGCAGCCCGTGGTGCCGCAGCCGCCCGCCCAGCAACAGCCCGTCCCGCAGCCGGTGAACGGGCAGCAGTCCCAGCCCGCCGGCCACGTCGCGCCCCAGTGAGTGCGCCGGAACCCGTTGTCCGCGTGCCCCTGTCGTCGCACGCGCCGCCGTCGTTCCGTGCCGGTGAACTGACCGACCCGAAACTGGCCGCCGCGCTCAAGACGCTCGAACTGACGGTGCGGCGCCGCCTCGACGGCGTACTGCACGGCGACCACCAGGGACTCATCCCCGGGCCGGGTTCGGAACCGGGCGAGGCGCGCCTGTACCAGCCGGGTGACGATGTGCGGCAGATGGATTGGTCGGTCACCGCCCGCACCACCCATCCGCACGTGCGGCAGATGATCGCCGACCGCGAGCTCGAGACCTGGCTCGTCGTCGACCTGTCGTCGAGTCTGGACTTCGGCACCGGCCGGGTGCAGAAGCGCGATCTCGCGATCGCGGCGGCCGCGGCCATCACCCACCTCACCTCCGGCGGCGGCAACCGCATCGGCGCCGTGGTCGCGACGGGTCAGCACCTCGTGCGCATCCCCGCCCGCAGCGGCCGACTGCACGCGCAGACCATGCTGCGCGGCATCGCGACCACCCCGCACGCCCGCGACGGCGTCCGCGGTGACCTGAAGGCGGGCATCGAATCGTTGCGCCGTCCGCAGCGCAAGCGCGGCCTGGCCGTGGTGATCAGCGACTTCCTGGGTGACGTCGACTGGCAGCGGTCCCTGCGCGCGATCTCGGCGCGCCACGACCTGCTCGCGGTGGAGGTGCTCGACCCGCTCGACGTCGCCCTGCCCGACGGTGGTGACGTGGTGCTGCACGATCCGGAATCCGGGCGCACCCGCGAGTTCAGCGTCACCCCCACGCTGCGGGCCGATTTCGCGGCCGCGGCCAAGGCCCAGCGTGAGCAGGTGCAGCTGGCACTGCGCAACTGCGGCGCGCCGGTGCTGTCCCTGCGGACCGATCGGGACTGGATCGCCGACGTGGTCCGGTTCGTGTCCACCCGGCGCCACAGCTTCGGCGCCCCGAGCGGGCGGGTGCCTCGCCAGTGAGTATTTCGCATTTCACGGCCGTCGTCTGGCTCGGTTTCCTGGCGGTCGTCGCCCTGCTGGTGCTCGGCTATGTGCTGGTGCAGCGCGCCCGGCACAAGCGGATGCTGCAGTTCGGCAACATGTCCGTGCTCGAGCGGGTCGCCCCGTCGCGGCCCAGCCCGGTGCGGCACGTGCCGATCGCGCTGATCCTGGTCGGCCTGGTGCTGCTGACCATCGCCGCCGCCGGTCCCACCGCCGTGCAGAAGGTGCCGCGCAACCGGGCGACCGTCGTGCTCGTGATGGACGTGTCGCTGTCGATGGAGGCGACCGACGTGGAGCCGAACCGGCTGCAGGTCGCGCAGAAGGCCGGTAAGGAATTCGTCGACGGTCTGACGCCCGGTATCAACCTCGGTTTCGTCACGTTCGCGGGCACCGCGTCGGTGATGGTGTCGCCGACGACCAACCGCGAGGCCGTCAAGCACTCGATCGACAACATCAAACTGGCCGAGCGCACCGCGACCGGCGAGGGCATCCTGACCGCCCTGCAGTCGATCGACACCCTGGCCGCCGTGCTCGGTGGCGCGGAGACCCCGCCGCCCGCGCGCGTCGTGCTGATGTCGGACGGCAAGCAGACCGTGCCCGACGACAAGGACGTGGACAACCCCCGCCACGGCTTCACCGCGGCCCGGCTGGCCAAGAACAAGAACATCCCGGTCTCGACCATCTCCTTCGGCACCGAATGGGGCACGGTCGAGATCCCGGATTCCGACGGCAAGGGTTCGCAGCGGGTGAAGGTCCCCGTCGACAACGCCTCGCTGCAGGAGATCGCCAAACTGTCCGGCGGTGAGTTCTACACCGCCTCCTCGCTGGCCGAGCTGCGCGCCGTCTACGACACGCTCGAGGAGCAGATCGGCTACGAGACCACCCGTGGCGACGCGAGCAGGCCGTGGCTGTTGCTCGGCATGCTGTTCATCGCCGCCGGCGTCGTGGTCAGTTTGCTCTATCGTCAACGCCTGCCCTAGCACCCCCGGCCCCGCGTGGTGAGTTGTCGCAGAGGCGCGACCCTGACGCGGGGCACACGAACCGGAACAGATAGGTTGGACCCTATGTCGAACGTCACATCCCGCTCGGTCCTGGTGACCGGTGGCAACCGCGGAATCGGTCTCGCGGTCGCCCAGCGCCTGCTCGCCGACGGCCACAAGGTCGCCGTCACGCACCGCGGATCGGGGGTGCCCGATGGCCTGTTCGGCGTGAAGTGCGATGTCACCGACAGTGAATCGGTCGACCGTGCGTTCACCGAGGTCGAGGAGCATCAGGGCCCGGTCGAGGTGCTGGTCGCGAACGCGGGCATCACCGACGACACGCTGCTGATGCGGATGACCGAAGAGCAGTTCGAGAAGGTCATCGACGCCAACCTCACCGGCGCCTTCCGCTGTGCCAAGCGGGCCAACCGCGCGATGCTGCGTGCCCGCTGGGGCCGGATGATCTTCCTCGGCTCCGTCGTCGGCCTCGGTGGTGGCCCCGGCCAGATCAACTACGCCGCCTCCAAGGCCGGTGTCATCGGTATGGCGCGCTCGATCACCCGTGAGCTGGGCTCGCGCTCGATCACGGCCAACGTGGTCGCGCCCGGTTTCATCGAGACCGACATGACTGCCGAGCTCCCCGAGGACCTGAAGGAGACGGCGAAGAAGTTCATCCCGCTGCAGCGTCTCGGCCAGGCCGACGAGGTCGCCGCGGTCGTGAGCTTCCTCGCCTCCGAGGACGCCCGCTACGTCTCCGGCGCAATCATTCCGGTCGACGGCGGCATGGGCATGGGTCACTGACCCGCTAACGGATCGCACCGCGCCGCCGACAATCCGGTGGCGTACGAATCGACCACCAGATTTCAGGAGAACCGAAAACTCATGGGCGGACTGCTCGAAGGCAAGACCATTCTGGTCACCGGCATCATCACCGATTCGTCGATCGCGTTCAGCGCGGCGGCGGTCGCGCAGGAGCAGGGCGCGAAGGTGATCATCACCGGCATCCCGGAACGGCTGCGGCTGATCGACCGCATCGCCAAGCGCCTGCCGCAGGAGGTGCCGCCGGCGATCCCGCTGGACGTCACCAACGAGGAGAACCTGGGCGCGCTGGCGGATGCCCTGCGCGAGCTGGCGCCCGAGGGCATCGACGGTGTCCTGCACTCGATCGCCTTCGCGCCCAAGACCCTGATGGGCCCGGAGGCGGTGCCCTTCCTGGAGGGTCCCGGCCCCGATGTGGCGAAGTCGTTCGAGATCTCCGCGTGGAGCTACGCCTCGCTGGCCCGCGCCGTGCTGCCCGTGATGAACGAGGGCGGCTCCATCGTCGGGATGGACTTCGATCCGCGCGTGGCGATGCCGTACTACAACTGGATGGGTGTCTCCAAGGCCGCACTGGAGTCGGTGAACCGGTACGTGGCCCGGGAGGTGGGCTACGCCAAGAAGATCCGCTCCAACCTGATCGCCGCGGGTCCGGTGAAGACCCTCGCGGCCAAGGCCATCGCCGGCACCGCCACCGACGACGCCAAGCAGCTGCGTCAGCTGGACGAGTACTGGGACGGCGCGTCGCCGATCGGCTGGGACGGCGCCGATGCGCGCGCCGTCGGCAAGTCGATCGTCGCGCTGCTCTCGGACTGGCTGCCCGCCACCACCGGCTCGATCATCTACGTCGACGGCGGCGCCAGCCACAACATGTGGTTCCCCGAGGGCTTCACCGCCAACTGATGACCGACGGCCTCCTGCTGCTGTCCTTCGGTGGCCCCGAGGGCCCCGAGGACGTGATCCCGTTTCTGGAGAACGTCACTCGGGGCCGCGGGGTACCGCGTGCGCGGCTCGACGAAGTCGCCCAGCACTACCTGCATTTCGGTGGCGTCTCGCCGATCAACGCGCTCAACCGCGACATCATCGCCGCGGTCGAGGCCGATCTCGCCGATGCCGGGCTCGACCTGCCGGTGTATTTCGGCAACCGCAACTGGCATCCCCAGGTGGAGGACACCGTCGCCCGGATGACCGCCGACGGTGTGCGTTCCGCCCTGGTCTTCCCGACCTCGGCGTGGGGCGGCTACTCCGGCTGTCGCCAGTACGACGAGGACATCACCCGGGCCCGCGCTGCCGTCGGCGACGGTGCGCCCGAACTGGTGAAGCTGCGCCAGTATTTCGACCACCCGCTGCTGATCGCGTCCTTCGCCGACGCGATCACCGCTGCGGTACAACAGATTCCGGCCGACCGGCGCGACGGCGTGCGCCTGGTGTTCACCGCGCACTCCATCCCGGTCTCGGCCGACATGGCCGCAGGCCCGCCGGCCGACGGTGGCCGCCTCTACAGCAGGCAGGTGGCCGAGGCGGCCCGATTGTGCGCCGCGGCAACCGGTTTCACCGACTACGACGTGGTGTGGCAGTCCCGGTCCGGCCCGCCGCAGGTGCCGTGGCTGGAACCCGACATCGTCGACCATCTGGATGTGCTGCACGGCAAGGGAATCGATGCCGTCGTGGTCTGCCCGGTCGGCTTCGTCTCCGATCATCTCGAGGTGATCTGGGATCTCGACAACGAGGCATCGGCCAGGGCTGCCGAACTCGGCATGGCCTTCGCCCGCGCCGCGACACCCGGCACCGATCGCCGGTTCTCCCGCATGGTCGTCGAGCTGATCCAGGAACGGCTCGGTGGGGGAGCGGTGCGCGAACTCGGCGAGGTGCCCGGCTACGGTTGCACCGTCGACGGCGCCCTGTGCGCGCCCGGCTGCTGCGCGCCACCGTCGCGCCCGGCCCGGCCATGAACACAACCGGATAAACATTCGCCGGGCTCCCGGGGTCCCGGGAGTAGGCTTTTCCGGACTGTGATCGACAGATCGGAGGATTTCCGATGCGTTCGATAGTGTCCCGCCGTGGACGGGTGGCGGGGGTTCTCCTCGTCCTGGCGGCGGCGACGCTGGGACCGAGCGGCTGCGGCAACGACTCCGGGTACGACGACGTCGGCCCGACCCCCACCGAACCCACCATCTCGCAGGCGTCGGTGGACGAGCTCTGCGGCATCCTCGGCGGCCAGAAGGGCACCTGGAAGGCGCTCGGCCCACAGGTCGCCCGGGTGGCGTTCACCGGCGCGATGGAACTGTGGACGGTGCAGGACCCGGTCGCGAACGCGGCAATCGCCTGGAACCGCCACATCGTCGACACCGTCACCACCCGGACCTGTCCCGAGGTCCGCACCGACACGCTGACAGTCCTCGACCTCCCCGATCTGAAGACCGCGATCGGCGGATTCTGAACCGGCGCTTGTCACTTCGCGCACCCGCTGCGCTAGCATCGCCCGCAGACCTTCGACGGAAGGTGGACATTCGCGACGGGGGAGGCCCGATGAATCATGCCGAAATGCCGGTGACCACACTAGTGCTCGCGTCCGCGACGGACGCTGTCGAAGCCCGCCGCGGGGGTGGTGGTGACGGGGTGAGTATCGGCATCGGCCTGCCTGATTGGCTCTGGATCACCATTCTTGCGGTGATCGTGTTGATCATCCTGATCGTGCTCATCCGCAAGTTCAGCAGCGGCTCGAACAACGGTGCGCCCCAGCAGATGCCGCCCCACCAGCCGTATCCGCAGGCGGTCGGGCAGCAGCCGTACCCGCCGCAGTACCAGCAGCCGCACGGATACCCGCAGCAGCCGCACGGTCACTATCCACCGCAGTACCAGCAGGCCCCGTACCCCCAGCAGTACCCGCCGCAGCAGCCGATGCCGTATCCGCAGCACGCGCCGTACCAGGGGCAGCCGCAGTATCAGCAGCCCTACCGGCGCTGACGCCTCGCGCGAAGCTAGCGGGCGGGCCCGGCGGCGGCATGCACTGCCACCAGCCGGGCTTCGCGGATCGTGTTCCACAGCGGGCGCAGCAGCGACTCGTGCGCCCCGATCGCGGTGGCCGACGTCGGCGACGACGCCGGCTCGTGCTGGGCGACCGTGAGGATCGCCGCCACATGGTCGGCGGTGTCGAGAATGCGCTTGGCGCGCAACGGAATCGAGTCGGGGTAGGCGTGCCGGGAGTACGCTGCCAGCTGCGCTTCGATCTGCTCGCGCGGGTCGGCGTCGGTGTTGCCGACGGAGGTGGTGTGCAGCTGCATGAGGGCGTCGGCGGCGTCGCGGACGGCCTCGCGCATCGTGTACTCGGCCTCGCCCAGGGACATGTCGGGCCCGGTAACGTGTGGGATGCCGACGCTGTAGACGGTCCACTGCAGGGTTTCGTCGTCGTCCCACTGCGGGATCAGGCCGGTGCCCTCCTCGCCGGGAACACCGAGCAGCAGACCCTCCTCGGCCTCGATCGCGTCGGCCGCGAACGCGGTGCCGACCGGCAGTCCGCGCACGTCACCGGGCGCGGGCAGCACCAGGCGCAGTTGCGCGCCCGCGGGCGCCATCGCCTCCCGGATCACCTTGAGCAGTGGCATGACCCCGGTGCCCGCCCCCTCCTCGCGCGAGGTCCACGGCAGGTCGCTGCGCCCGCCGGTGACCGGATCGCCCGCGGCCAGTGTGTGCCGCGCCGCCCAGGCGTGCAGTGCCTCCAGGAGGTCGTCGGGCGCGCTGGTACCGGCCAGCCAGGAGCCGGCCCACAGCGTCAGCGTGGCACTGGGAGAGCACATAATCATCGAGCATAAAGGTTTGCCCGCATTCGCGTGCGGGCACTGAGGACCTGCCTGACCTGCGGGTGGACTACTCGGGCTCGGTGACGAAGTCGATGAGCCGTTCGACGGCGCCGATCAGCGGCGCCTCCAGATCCCGGAACGAGTCCACCGCGTCGTAGACCCGGCGCCAGCCTTCCTGCGGTGTTCCCCAGCCGAGACGTGCGCAGATGCCGGTCTTCCAATCCTCGCCACGCGGCACCGTCGGCCAGGCGTCGATGCCGACCGCGGCGGGCCGCACCGCCTGCCACACATCGATGAACGGATGCCCGGTCACCAGCACGTGCGGTCCGAGGCCGGTGGTCAGCTGGGTCTCCTTGGATCCGGTCACCAGGTGGTCGACCAGCACGCCGACCCTGGCGCCCGGTCCCGGCCCGAATTCGGTGAGGCGAGCGCCCAGATTGTCCAGGCCCTCGAGGTGCTCGACGACGACGCCTTCCACCCGCAGGTCGTGACCCCACACCCGTTCGACGAGCGCCGCGTCGTGCACACCCTCCACCCAGATCCGGCTGGTCCGGGCGACCCGGGCACGCAGACCGTCGACCCGGGTGGACCCCGACGCCGACCGGGTGGGTTGCTTGGCCGCCGGCGCCGGGCGCACCAGCGTGACGGGTTTGCCGTCGATGAGGAACGCCGCCTCGCGCAGCGCGAACAGCCGGACCACGCCGCGCCCGTCCTCGAGTTTCACGAAGTCGCCGTCGTAGCTGCGGTCGAAACCGACTACGGCCCCGCAGAATCCGCTCGCCGCGTCCTCCACCACCAGATCCCGCTCGGCACGCACTGTCGGCACCGGTGTCTTCTTGGTCCGCTGGTGTCCGGAATAGATATCGCCGCCGTACATGTCACGCCCACTCACCCGGCCGAGCTTAGAGGCGCCGACAGCGAACCGGCGGTAGCGGCGCGCGAAAACGGTTGGCCGCCAAGATCGCGCCCGTGGGCGGCGAGCACGCCCGGAAACCCGTCTACAGGGCTAGTCTAGAATCGTGGCCGCAATAGTCTGGCTGATCGCGGGCATAGTCCTGGCGGCGGCGGAAATGCTCACCGGGGATCTCACGCTGCTCATGCTCGGTGTCGCCGCACTCGGCACCGCCGCCGTGAGCGCTGCCGCAGGCCTACCGCTGTGGGGCGACGCGCTGGTGTTCGGCGCGGTCGCGGGGGTGCTGTTTCTCGGTGTACGGCCGGTGCTGCGCCGCAAGTTCGGTTCCCCGCCCCCGATTCCGACGAATGTCGATGCGTTGCCGGGGAAGTCGGCGCTCGTGCTCGAACAGGTCGCGGCGCATTCGGGTCAGGTCAAGCTCGGTGGGGAAGTGTGGACCGCGCGGCCGCTGGACCCGAACGATGTCTATGACGCCGGCGTGACCGTCTACGTGATGAAGATCGACGGCGCGACCGCCGTCGTCTGGAAGGGTCCTTAGCAATGGTTGCCTTGATCGTGGCCGCCGTCCTCGTCCTGCTGGTCGTGGTGGTGGTCTTCAAATCGATCGCCCTCGTCCCGCAGGCCGAGGCGGCGGTGATCGAACGGCTCGGGCGCTATTCGCGCACCGTGTCCGGTCAGCTGACGTTCCTCGTCCCGTTCGCCGACCGCGTCCGCGCGAAGGTGGACCTGCGTGAGCGGGTCGTGTCCTTCCCGCCGCAGCCGGTGATCACCCAGGACAACCTCACCCTGCAGATCGACTCGGTGGTGTATTTCCAGGTCACCAGCCCGCAGGCCGCCGTATACGAGATCAGCAACTACATCGCCGCCGTCGAGCAGCTCACCGTCACCACCCTGCGCAACGTGGTCGGCGGCATGACCCTCGAGGAGACGCTGACCTCCCGCGACCAGATCAACAACCAGCTGCGCGGCGTCCTCGACGAGGCGACCGGCCGCTGGGGCCTGCGGGTGGCCCGGGTCGAGCTCAAGTCCATCGATCCGCCGCCGTCGATCCAGGAATCGATGGAGAAGCAGATGAAGGCCGACCGCGAGAAGCGGGCGATGATCCTCACCGCGGAGGGCACCCGCGAATCGCAGATCAAGACGGCCGAGGGCGCCAAGCAGGCCCAGATCCTGGCCGCCGAGGGTGGCAAGCAGTCCGCGATCCTCTCGGCCGAAGGTGAGCGCCAGAGCCGCATCCTGCGCGCCCAGGGTGAGCGCGCCGCCTCGTATCTGCAGGCGCAGGGTCAGGCCAAGGCCATCGAGAAGGTGTTCGCCGCCATCAAGAACGGCAAGCCGACGCCGGAACTGCTTGCCTACCAATACATGCAGACGCTGCCGATGGTGGCCCGCGGCGACGCCAACAAGGTGTGGCTGGTGCCCAGCGACTTCGGCAAGGCGCTCGAGGGTTTCGCCCAGAACTTCGCCACCAAGGGCGAGGACGGCGTATTCCGCTACGAACCGTCGCCCGAGCCGGAACAGCCGGTGAAGATCGAGGACGACTCCGACGTCGCCGGCTGGTTCGAGACCGCCTCGGACCCGAAGATCGAGCAGGCGGTGCGCGCCGCGGAAGCGACCGCCCGCACTCCCGTCGAGGGTTTCGAGCCGTCGCGGCCGAAAACCGTTGCGCCGGTACCACCGCCGCTGCCGGTACCACCGCCGATCGCACCCCAGCAGCAGCCGCCCGCGCCCCGCCCGGACGACCCGTACGGTCGCCCCTGGCAGCCGCCCCAGCACAGCTGAGGCGAGCGGGGCGGTCCGGGCCGCCTGCCCGGCGAGTGTGGCGAAAGCCGCCGCGGGCATCGGTGTGCGTGCGAGAGTAGCGGGCGTGGGCAGGCGTGTGTCAGGGAACCTCCCGGCGGAAGTGACCAGCTTTATCGGACGCGACGACGATGTCGCGGCGGCCAGGAAACTGCTCGGCGGCACCCGGTTGCTCACGCTGACCGGGGTGGGCGGTGTCGGCAAGACCCGGTTGAGCAGACGGGTCGGCGAGGCCGTGCAGCGGGCCTTTCCCGACGGTGTGTGGCTGGTCGAATTAGCGCCCGTCAGCGACGGTAACCTGGTCGCGCCGACCGTGGCACGCGAGCTCGGCCTGCGCGACGACACCAGCGCGCCGATGGCCGTCCTCACCGATTTCCTGGCAGGCAGAGATCTGCTGCTGATCCTCGACAACTGTGAGCACGTGATCGGCGCCTGCGCGGCGCTCGCGGACCGGATCATCCCCGCGACGACCGGTCTGCGGATCCTCGCGACCAGCCGCGAACCGCTCGGCGTGCCGGGCGAACAGGTCCTGCCGGTCGCGCCGCTGTCGGTACCGGACCCGGCCTCCGGCGACCTCGACAGCCCCGCGGCCCGGCTGCTCGTCGACCGCGCGACCGCCGCGGATCCGGCCTTCCGGAGGACCCCGGCCAACGCGGCGACCCTGGCCGCGATCTGCCGCCGGCTCGACGGCATTCCGCTCGCGCTGGAATTGGCGGCCCTGCGGATGCGGATGTTCACCCCCGACCAGGTGCTCACCCGCCTCGACGACGCGATGGGCTTGCTCACCACCGGTCTGCGGACCGCGCCACACCGTCAGCAGACCTTGGCGTCGGCGATCCGCTGGAGCTATGACCTGTGCACGCCCGACGAGCAGCGGCTCTGGGAACAGCTGTCGGTCTTCGCGGGCGGCTTCGACCTCGACGCCGCGGAGGCGGTCTGCCTGGTCGGTTCGCCGTCCGCGCTGCTGGCCGCGCTGACGGGGCTGGTGGAGAAGTCGGTGCTGGCCTACGGACCCGGCCTCGACGGCGCGGGGCGGTATTCGATGCTCGAGCCGTTGCGTCAGTTCGCCCGCGACCTGTTGCGGGCGCGTGGCGCCGAAGACGCCGTCCGCGTCGGCCATCGCGAGTACTACTACCGTCTCGCGCGGCGCTCGCGCACCGACTACTGGAGTGCCACCGACGTCGACTGGTTCCGCGATGTCGCCCGCGAACACGCCAATCTCCGTGCGGCCCTGCAATTCTCGCTCGACGAACCGACCGGTGCGCGGCGCGCGCTGGAGATAGCGACCGAGCTGTGGCCGTTCTGGGAGCACTGCCACTTTCTGCTGGAGGGCTACCGCTGGTTGTCCGAGGCCCTGGCGAAGGACACCGAGCGCACCGTCGACCGGGCCAGGGCACTGGCGGCGAGCTCGGTGATCGCGGCCATGCTGTCCGATACCGCGACGGCGGCGGATTTCGTCCGTGCCAGTGCGGAGATCGCTGCCGAATCCGGGTCGGCGCAGGTGCTGGTCGAAGCCGAGATGGCGCGGGCGGTCCTGGCCTTCGGGGCAGGCGATCTGCGCGCCGCGCTGGACATCGCCGTGGCGTCGTCGGTGAGCGCGCGGGACTGTGCCCATCCCCGGGTGGAGATGGAGAGCCTGGCGTTCGCCGCCGTCTGCGCGCTGGCCCTCGACGACCCGGTCGCAGGCACCATGGCCGAACGCCTGCTGGCACTGACGACCGAGCACGGCTCCCACCTGCTCGGTGGTCTCGCGTACTGGGCGGTCGGCACCCAGCGGTGGCGCGACGGTGACCAGGAGGGCGCGGTCGCGGCGCTGCGACGGTCGATCGAACTGTTCCGGCTCTTCGATCGGTGCGCCTGGCTCGCCACCAGTGTGGACGGCCTGGCCTGGGCGGCGGCCGCCGATGGCGACCTGGTGCGCGCCGCCCGCCTGATGGGGGCGGCTTCGACTGTCCGCCAGGGCAGTTCGCAACGGCTGGCGCACACGATGACCCAGCTCATCGGTCAGCGGGTCCGCGCTCGCGTCCAGGCCGCGCTGGGGGAGCAGGAGTTCGATGCCTGTTTCGACGCGGGCGCCTCGCTCCCGCTCGACGACGCCGTCGACTACGCGATGGACACCTCGCCGCCCCCGGTCGCCGTCGTCGACACGGCCGGGCCCGACGTGCTGACCCGCCGGGAACGCGATGTCGCCCGCCTGATCGCCCTGGGCTACGGCAACCGCAGGATCGGGCAGGAACTGGTGATCTCGATCCGCACCGCCGAGAGCCACGTTGACCACATCCTCACCAAACTCGGATTCACCTCCCGCACCCAGATCGCCGCCTGGGTCAGCCGGAACACCCTCTGACGCTGCCACTTTCGTGCGGAAGCGGGGTGGTCGGTCCCGGTGGGCGGGGTCGGCTCGCCGCTGAGTGGGACCGAATCCGTGCGGGGCGCGGTCCCGTGGTGAGGGTGGGCGCACGACGTCGCCGGTGTCCACCGCGCACTACGGTCCGACCCGGACCGGACAAGATCCGTAGTCGTCGGGCGATTTCCGTAGTTTCCGGGATTTCCGCACGCCGCCGGGACGGCACTGTGATGGGGGACACCAGTGCGACGTAGATGAGGTGAGCCATGACGGTCGAGGTGCTCGTCCAGGCCGGGTCCGCGCGGCAGAGCGGTCCACCGCCGGTATCGATGATCGAGCGGATGACGCTGATCCTGGACGCGTTCGACGGGGCGAGTCCGGTCCGCACACTGTTCGATATCGCCGAACGCACCGGGCTGCCGCGCTCGAGCGTGCACCGCATCATCGATCAGATGGTCCGGCTGCGCTGGCTGGCGCACGCACCCGGCGGCTACCGACTCGGTACGCGGGCGCTCGAAGTCGGCGGGCTCGCCGTCGAGCACAACGAGATCCGGGACGTGGTGAGCCCGCTGCTGCACGAGGTGTGTCAGCGGACCGGCATGGTCGGGCACCTCGGCGTGCTCGACGGCCCCGAAGTCCTCTACCTGGACAAGGCGGCGGGCCGCGCCTGCGACACCATCCCGACCCGCCTCGGCGGCCGGATGCCCGCGCACTGCACCGCTGTCGGTAAGGCGCTGCTCGCCACGCTGGAACCGAGCATCGTCGAGCTGGCTTTCCGGGAGCGGCTGCCGCAGCTGACACCGCGCACGATCAGCCACCGCGCCGAACTGCATCGCGAACTCGGCCGCGTCCGTAGTCACCAGGGGGTCGCCGTCGATCGCGAGGAGTCGGTTCCCGGCGTCGTGTGTGTCGCGGTGCCGATCCGGGCCCGCGCGCAAGGTGCGGTCGCCGCGCTGTCGCTGTCGGGCAGGCTCGGCGGTGCGCGCGCACCCGGCACGAGCAGTCTGGCCCGGGTCCTCGTGGACGTCGCCGACGAGGCCGCGCGGGCGGTCTTTCCCCGGTATCCGCGCGGGCAGTAGCGCGGGGGAAGGGGTTCAGTGGGGGAGCGGGAGCAGTTCGACGAGCGTGCCGCGGCCGGTGCCGGGCGGAAGCACGGCCAGTGCCTGGCAGCCGATGAGCCCGGCCAGATGTGGCGTGTGCGCGGGGCCGGTGCTGCGCCAGACGCCACCGGTCTGCTGCTGGACGGGGACGATCCGCGTCGGCTCGCCGGCCATCACGCCGGCGTCGGAGAGCCTGCCCCACATGGTCGGGCCGGGAGTGCGCAGGGTGAGCGCGTCTACGACGGCGGGGCCGACGGCGAGCAGGGCCGCGACCGCGGCGAACGGATTGCCGGGCAGGCCGAGCAGGACGCGGCCGTCGGGCAGCTGCGCCACCAGCGTGGAGCCGCCGGGGCGGATCGCCGCCCGTTCGACCACGATCCGTGCGCCCAGATCGGCCAGCAGGGTCCGCAGGTGGTCGGCGGCGCCGCGGCCGGTCGCCCCGACCATCACCACCAGATCGGCATGCGATTTCAGCGTCAGCCAGGAGCGCAGCAGGTCCTGGCTGTCGGCTAGGTGCCACAGCCCGGTGCTCTCGATATCGCAGCAGCGCAGGAACTCCGGCAGCACCGGCCCCAGCGAGTCCCTGGTCTCCCCGGGACCGAGCGGGCCGACCGCGCGGATCTCGTCACCGGTCATCACCACATCGGCCCGCAACGGCCCGCGCACGGTGACCGTCTCGGCTTCGGCGCTCAAGGCCGCCGAGGCCAGCGCGGCCGACACCCGGGTGCCCGCGGCCGCCAGTTCGACACCGGTGTCCCAGTGCTCGCCCTGCCGCCGGGTGTCGTCGCGCACCGGTGCACCCTGCGCCCGCATCACCACCGGCTTACCCGACACCGTCGTCGTCACCACGTGCTCGTCGCGCAGGGTGGCGGTGGTTCCCAGCGGCGTGGCCGCGCCGGTGGCGATCCGCACCGCCTCACCGGGCGCCAGCACCACCGAACAGCCGCGTCCGGCATACCTGACCTGCTGATGCAGACGCCACCACGGACCAGGTCCCGACACGGCGTAACCGTCCATCGCCGCGCTGTCCACCCGGGGAAGCGGAGAGCCGGTGGTCAGGGTGACGGCCAGCGTGGCGCCGACCGCGTCGGCCACCGGCAGTTCCCGCACGCCGATCGGCAGCAGGTGCTCGGCGATGTGCGCGCGCACTCTGGCCAGCCCGCATTCCACGGCCGGAACAACGACACCCGCTCGTGCGCTCACCACCACGTCCAGCCTCCGACCACAATTCACCGACAATCCTGCACATCGTCCGCATCGGCCGTTGCCTGCGATTTTCTGGCCAGTTGCCCCAGGGTGACGTTGTGCTCACCCGGCCGGACCGGATCTGGTGCGCATTCGGACACATCGCCGTCGCGGCGGTCATCGGCAGGCGGGCACCCGGTGAGCCCGGGACGGTTCAGGGGCGGGTTCCCCTGGCGTCGAGCAGCATGCCGAGGTAGCCGAGTTCCTGGCTCTGGGACTGGGCCATGGCGCGGGCCGCCTGCTTCACCGGTCCCGAGGTGATCAGGGCGTCGGCGGCGCGGGCCATGGTGATGCCGCCCGAGTGGTGGCGGTACATCAGTTGCAGGAACAGGGTTTCGGCCTCGGCGCCGCGCGCGGCCGCCAGCGCGTCGAGGTCGGCGGTGCTCGCCATGCCCGGCATCGCCGTCGCCGAATCACCGTGGTGCCCTGCGGATGCCGCCATCCAGGTCATCGGCTGGGCGGCGGTCGGCGCTGCGTCCGCCAGCTGTGACCAGCCGAGGAGCGTGCCGATCTCCACCCGCTGGGTGTCGGCGATCTGGTCGGCCAGCCTGCGCACGGTCGGATCGGCGGCGTGGTCGAGGCGTTCGGCGAGGATCAGCGCCTGCTGGTGGTGGGCGGTCATGTCCTGGACGAAGCCGAGCTCGGTCGCGGTGAGTACCGGTGCGGGCGTGGTGGTTTCGGGGATCAGCAGCGGGCGCAGTGCCGCGCCGAGCACCAGCAGGAACAGGGCGCCGGCGCACAGCGCGGCTCCGCGGATCGCACGGCTCATACTCACGACCCGACGGTGGATTGCTGATCCGCCGGCGGCGTATACACCGCGTTGTCGAGCTGCAGCACCATGAACCCGTTGTCGGAACAGGCGACGTAGAGCTGATCACCACGCCACTCCGGCGGAGAGAAGCACCAGTCGGTCGACATATCACCGAACGCGATATCGCCTGCGCGGGAAGTCAATGCCTGCGCCGGATCGAACCGGCCCTCCGCCATCGCCCGCAGTGCGGCGGGCGCGCTCATGAACGGAACGCCGATGATCGAGATCAGCGCGTGCGGCGAGTTCCAGACCTCCAGATTGCGCCCGGTCCGCGCCGGCGGATTGAAGTAGGCGATCTCGCGGATGGCGTCCGGATCGCGCACGTCGAACACCCGGATCCCGGAGGAGATCCAGCCGCACGCCAGTGCCGTCGGATTGTCGGGGCGATCGGCCGCACAGTAGTGCGATTCGTAGGAGAACGCCGAACCACCCATCGACGACCCGACATTGGCGTCGATATTGTCCGGCAGATTGATCTCGAGTTTGATCTTCGCGGTGATCCGCGGGGCGCTGTCATCGGAGACATCGATGAGTTTCACACCGCCGGAACCACCTTCGTCGATGGTGAAGATGTGCGGCACGCCGTCGTAGGTGACCGGCACGCTGTGCTGGGTGGCCCAGCCGTCGGTCCAGAACGTCCGGCCCAGGTGCGGCACCTGCGGATTCGGGTCGCGCCGCTGCACCGCGCTCACGTCGAGCACGGTGAAACCGCCGAGCGCGGAGAGGTAGAGCCGGTTCCCGTCCGGGCTCACGCCGAGCCCGTGCGCCTCGATCCCGGTCAGCCCCTGCCAGACGACCCGCGGCTGCGCCGGATCGGTGAGGTCGACGGCACTGAGGAAGCCGGGCACCAGACCCGAAGCCCAGTACGTGCGGCCGTCGGGGGAGAAACCGCCCTCGTGGGTCGTGATCGGCAGCGGCATCAGCAGATTCGTCCCGGTGCCGGGGTTGAGCAGCCGCGGATGCGCGCAATCGGAGATGTCGTACACCGACAGGTACCCCGCGCCGAGTGCGGCCGGGACACCCGTTCCGACGAGCAGTTTGCGAGTGGTGTTGACCTTCAACGTCTCCCAGGTCCCCGCCAGCATCGCCGGCTCGACGAGTGTCGCCGTCAGCCGGGGGTTCGCGGGATCGGACAGGTCGAGTACCTGTACGCCCTGGCGCTCGCTGAGCATGTTGCCCGGAAAGAACGTGCCGACATACGCACAGTGCTCGAAACTCGTGGACGTGATGCCCGCACCGCGGCCCTGATAGTTGCCCACCATCGACACATTGCAGCGATAACCCTGGGTGCTGCGGCCACTGTCTCGGTCACCTGCGGGCACATCGCCCTGCATCCCGGTTTCCGGCAGCGACCCCGGTCCGCAGTCCGCCCGCGGCACGGCGGTCCGCCCGACATCGAGGAATTCCTGCACCGCACCGCTGAGCTCGGCGAACGGATCCGCCGCCGACCCGGCAGGTAGCCCGATGCCGACCAGTGCGGTAACGGCCACCAGCGCCGTGTACCGCAAGACCGACCTACCCGAACGTGCGCGCATCCGTTGCCTCCCGACCATGACGAACCCCCACTGACCCAGACAGCTGTCCGTTGCGTTGGATAGTAAATCGAGTGGTGTGTCCGCGCGGGTGGTTTCGCCGAACCGGCCGCTTGTCCGGCGGGTCGAATCCCCCACCCCGGTGACGGAACGCTGTACGGTTGCCTGAGTTACGGCAGGTGCAGCCGGCGGGACCGTCTCCGCGACCGGAAAGGACTCGGATTCCATGTCGAACGATGTCGCAGGCGGGTCCGACGGCGCGGATACGACCGGAAAGATGGTAGCGGGACGATCGCCGAGAATGCCCCCGCTGGACCGATTCGTCTTCAGCGCCACCGCGATCGGAGCGCTGGCCTTCGTCGCCTGGGGCGTCCTCGACGACGAGAGCCTCGCCTCGGCCGCCGGAACCGCGCAGAAGTGGGTCATCACCAATACCGGCTGGCTGTTCGTTCTGGTGGCGACGGCGTTCGTCGTCTACGTGATCTGGCTGGCGGTCAGCAGATACGGGCGGATCCCGCTCGGCGCCGACGACGAGAAGCCCGAATTCCGCACCGTCTCCTGGATCGCGATGATGTTCAGCGCGGGCATGGGCATCGGGCTGATGTTCTGGGGTGTCGCGGAACCGTTGTCGCACTACGTGAGTCCGCCGCCGCACACCGCCGAGCCCGGCACGCCTGCCTCCGCCGAGCTCGCGATGGCGACCACGCTGTTCCACTGGACCCTGCACCCGTGGGCGATCTACGCCGTCGCCGGTCTGGCCATCGCGTACGGCACCTTCCGGAAAGGCCGCTCGCAGTTGATCTCCGCGGTGTTCCAGCCGCTGCTGGGCCGCCACGCCGAGGGCATCGGCGGCCGCGCCATCGACATGATGGCGATCTTCGCGACGCTGTTCGGGTCGGCCGCCTCCCTCGGCCTCGGCGCGCTGCAGATCGGCGCAGGCATGGAGTTCAACGGCTGGATCGACGGCATCGGCAAAGTCGGCCTGGTGGCCATCATCTCGGGCCTGACGGTCGCCTTCGTGCTGTCGGCGGTGTCCGGGGTGGAACGCGGCATCCAGTGGTTGTCGAACATCAATATGGTGCTGGCACTGGCGATCGCGGCCTTCGTCTTCGTCGCCGGGCCGACCCTGTTCGTGCTCGATATGGTGCCGACCTCGATCGGCGACTATGTGGAGTTGCTGCCGACCATGGCCTCGCGCACCGGCGCGGGCGACGAGGGGATGCAGCAGTGGCTGTCGCAGTGGACGATCTTCTACTGGGCCTGGTGGATCTCGTGGACGCCGTTCGTCGGCATGTTCATCGCCCGGATCAGCCGTGGCCGCACCATCCGCCAGTTCGTCACCGGCGTGCTGCTGGTGCCCAGCGCGGTGAGCCTGGTGTGGTTCGCGGTCTTCGGCGGGGCAGGCATCGCCGAGCAGGCCGACGACGGCGCGCTCACCGAGGCCGACGGCTCGGTGGACTCGAACTTCGCCCTGTTCCACCTGCTCGACCAGTACCCGATCACCTCGGTCACCACGGTGGTGGTGATGATCCTGGTCGGCATCTTCTTCGTCTCCGGCGCCGACGCGGCCTCCATCGTGATGGCCACGCTGTCCGAACGCGGCACTATCGAACCGTCCCGGCTGATCGTCATCTTCTGGGGCGCGGCCACCGGCGCGGTCGCCGCGATCATGCTGGTGATCGCCGATTCCGACGATCTCGGTGGCGCGCTGACCGGCCTGCAGGCGCTGACGACGGTGGTTTCGCTGCCGTTCCTGGTGGTGATGGCGGCCATGTGCGTCGCGCTGTACAAGGATCTGCGGGAGGACCCGCTCATCCTGCGCGCCGACCGCGGCATCGAGCTCGTCGAGATCGCCGTCGACAAGGGCACAGAATTGCACGAAGGCGACTTCGCGCTGGTCACCGAGCCCACCGAGGACGAGGTCGAGGAACAGCCCGACCGCAGCTAGTCCGCGGTCTCGATCCGCTCCAGCACCGCCGAGAGCTCGGCGCAGGCCTGCCGCAGGCGCCCACGCAGGGCGTCGGCCGACTCGGCGATCGCGGCCTGGGCGCGCACGTAATCGGCTCGCCCGCCGGGTGTTTCGATGCGGACCGGCTCGTAGCCGAACTCGCGCAGATCGTAGGGGCTGGCCCGCATGTCGAGTTCGCGTGCGGTGCAGGCGAGCTCGAAGCAGTCGAGCAGCAGGTCCGAGGGGATCAGCGGCGCGAGCTTGAAGCCCCACTTGTAGAGATCCATGTTGGCGTGCAGGCACCCCGGCTGTTCCCGGAGGACCTGGTCGGCCCGGGTCAGTGGTTCGGCGTTGCGGCCGACGGCGTCGGGGGTGAAGAAGCGGAACGCGTCGAAGTGGGTGCAGCGCAACGACATCGACTCCACCACCGCGTCGGTGCCCGCGTGCCCGAGCCGCAGCGGCACCTGCTGATGGCGGACGTCGTCGGTGTGATAGACCATCGCCCATTCGTGGAGCCCGAAGCACGACAGCTGGGCCGGGCGCCCCGCGGTCGCGCCGAGCAGCCGGGCCACGAACTCGATGGTGTCGCGCCGCTTCACCAGATACGCCGGGTCGGCGGTGTACACCTCGTCCTCCACCCGGTGATAACCGCGCGCGCCCGCGTAGTCGCGCGCATCGCGCAGCCCGATGCCGAACCCGGGATGCCAGCGCCGCAGCTGCGACGGCTTGTTGCCGTAGTACGTGAACAGGAAGTCGATGACCGGGTGGGTGGTGCCCGCCGCGCGGCGTTCGAGGTAGGGCCCGACCAGCTGATCGAGCCGCTCCCGATGCGCATGCGCGCGCGCCTGCCACTCGACCGCGGGCAATACCCGCAGGTCAAGAGAGTGGTCCAGGTCGTCGTGCGCGCTCACCAGGCCATTCTCCCGCACCGGTCCGCGGAGACCGATTCGCCCCGAACCCCACGCCCGGGGCAGCGCCTCCAGTCGGTCCGTGGGCTCCGGAATTCGACTTCTGACACGCTTTCGACACGAGTTCAGCGCGAGGGGCTGCGGAGAAGGACGGACAACGACACGTCGACCCCGAGGTGATCGATACAGTCGCGGACTGGCTGAAGGTGCGCTGACGCGGCTGGCATGATCGCGGTGTGGACCTACGATTCGGTATTCAGTTGGCGCCGACGGCGACCGAGCTGCCGCAGCTACGCGCGATGGCCAAGACGGCGGACCGGGAAGGCCTGGATCTGCTCGGCATCCAGGATCATCCGTACTCGGGCGGGCTGGCCGATACGTTCGCGGTGATCGCCACGGTGCTGGCGGAAACCGAACGGCTGCGGGTGTTTCCGGATGTGGCCAGCCTGCCGTTGCGCGGGCCCGCGATGCTCGGGAAGCAGGCCGCGACCTTGGATCTGCTCAGCGGCGGGCGATTCGAACTCGCTGTGGGAGCGGGCGCGTTCTGGCCGGCGATCGGCGCCATGGGCGGCCCGGTGCGATCGAATCCCGAAGCGCTGCAAGCGCTCGAGGAAGCTACCGAGATCATCCGCGCCATGTGGCATCCGGGGACGAAGGCGAAAGTCGAAGGCACGCACTACGCCGTGCAGGGCGTGCAGTCCGGACCCGCGCCCGTGCATCCCGTCGGGATCTGGTTCGGCAGTGTCGGCCCGAAGGCCAACGCCCTCACCGGACGGATCGCGGACGGCTGGGCCGCGCCTATCCCGCACTACCTGCCGTACGAGAAATGGCAGGCGGCACAGGACATCATCTCCGCCGCCGCGGGCGACGCGGGACGCAACCCGGCCGACATCACCCGGATGGCACAACTCGTCGGAACGATCACCGACACTCCGGGGCCTGTCACCTTGCGCGGCGAGGAACCGATTCGCACCGACGCCGCGGGCTGGGCGCGCATTCTGGTCGATCTCGCCACGGAAACCGGCTTCGACACCTTCGTGTACTGGCCGGAATCCGCCGACGATATCCAGCTTCGCCGCTGGATCGGTGACGTCGTTCCGGCCACCCGAGCCTTGTGCGCCTGACCGGCGTCCACTCTGCGCGCTATTCCGCACAGCTCAGGCCGGAGGTAGATTCAATGGGCGGCGGAGGCCGATTTTTTTGCTTGTGTGGCCGTGGCCGCTACGGCGCGAACAGCCGTTGCGAGAGGCACCGGGAGAGCATTCCGTGTGTCCATGACATCACGTCCATAATCTTGCGAGGTGTAATTGACGATGACACCGGATGAACTCATGGAAGAGGCCTGCAGGCTGGCAATAGAGTCGGTCGACAACGATTGGGGCGGCCCGTTCGGCGCCGTCATCGCGAAGGACGGAGTAATCGTTGCGCGCGGGCAGAATCGAGTGCTACTCACCGGCGACGCCACCGCGCACGCCGAAATCGAAGCCATCCGCAAGGCGACCCAGGTAGTCAATAGCGAAGCCCCGAGCATTGCCAAAGAACACCAGAACGAGTCGACGCTCGAATTGGTCCCGCGGCCTGCGGGATCCGCGGACAAGCTCCCGGAACGCGCGAAAATGCTGATGGGGTTGGAGATCTTCATCAGCGGCGCTCCCTGTCCCATGTGCATGAGCGCCATCTATTGGGCGCGTCTCGACGCCGTGCATTTCGCGAGCGATCTCGCGGATACCAGCGAAATCGGCTTCGACGACGCGTTTCAATACGAGGACTTTACGAGGCCGCTGCCCGAGCGGCGGGTGAAAATCGAACAGTTCCGCAGGGATCTGGGCGCCGAAGCGTACAAGACCTGGGCCGAAAAACCCGATAAGCACCCGTACTGACATGTCGGCCGCGAAAGCTGGATCGCCGAGGCAGGCCCCGGCGACGGTGGTCATCACGCAACAGCTTCTCCCCGGCCGCGAGGCGGAGTTTCGGCGGTGGCAGACGGCGGTGAACGATGCCGCGGCGGAATTCCCCGGGTTTCTCGGCGCCGACGTCACACCACCGGGTGACGCTCAGTCCGAGTGGTCGGTCGTGTACCGGTTCGATGACATCGTCAATCTGAAGCGCTGGCTCGGCAGCGCTACGCGGGCCGAGCTCCTCGCGAGCGGAACCGAGTTCTTCGAGCGGCCGTCGACGCAGCATGTGCTGGTCGACGAGCCGGACGAAGCGGGAGTGACCGTCGTCGTGTCGCATCCGGTGGCGGCCGACCGGGAAACGGAATTCATCGCCTGGCAGGACCGCATGACCGAGGTCGAACGGACATTTCGGGGCTTTCGCGGATCTGAGCTGCACCGGCCGATTCCCGGTGTCCAGAACGAGTGGACGATCGTCTATTCCTTCGCGTCGGCCGAGCATCTCAACCGGTGGCTCGAATCGCCCCAGCGCAAGGCGCTGCTCGCGGAAGCTCCGGACTTCAGGGACTTCGAGGTGCACCGCATCGCCAACCCCTACGGGTCGTGGTTTCCGCCGAGCAAGGCCGGCGAGGAGGGCGGTCCCGCGTCATGGAAGACGGCACTGTCGGTCCTGGTGGGGCTGTATCCGACGGTGGTGATCCTCACCCTGGTCATCACCGAGATCTGGCCGGGCGGGCAGCTGTGGATCAGCTTGCTGATCGGGAACATCCTGTCGGTCAGCCTGCTGACCTGGGTGGTGATGCCGGTGGTCACCCGCGCGCTGGGATTCTGGCTGCAGCCGGGCCGCGATCCCCGCACGGACGTGCTGGGACTCGCCTGTTCGGTGGGTTTCCTGACGCTCGCCGCCGTCTTCTTCTACCTGGTGACGCGGGTGTTCTGGACGCTTCCGTGAGGCAGACGCTCGACTCCGTCAGTCGCGGTCAGGGCGTATCCAGCACACTGGCCGGAACCCCGTAGGGCAGAAAACGCACCCGGCGGCGATCGTCGGTGTTGTCGCGATGCGCGCGCAAGGCCTCGAGCTCGTTCGGAAAGACCTGGTCGACCCTGGCCTGGCCGATGTCGTCGATGGTGTAGATCGCCCACACCCCGCTGCCGGTCTCGCCGGCGGTCTCCCGCTCGGGTTCCGGTGGACGGTGCGGTTGGACGAACTGACCGAGCAGCGATGTCAGCGAACCGACGCCGCCCTGATCAACACGATCGAGGTATCCGCCGGCTTTTCCGAGGAGGTCGCGGAGCTCGGTTCCTGCCTCACGTAGTGCGCGTTCGAAATCTTCCGGATCGATGCCGAAGGGCCCGTTGGTTGCCATCGCATGTGCTCCTGGGGACGAAGTGGGCGCTACGTCCTCAGTGTCCTCGCGAAACGACTACTCCGCCACGACGCACCCGCCCGCCACCGGGGACCGTGCCGGAGCGGGGCGTGGGTCACGCCGATCGGGCGACGAAAACCCGTTCCAGCAGCGCGTACAGGCAGTCCCGGTCTTGGTCGCTGAGCCTGCTCAGGCCCTCTTGGGTGGCGCGCATTTTCGCCCGGATCGCGTCGGTGACACGCTCGCCCTCGGGTGTGATGACGAGATGGGTGACGCGCCGGTCGGAGGGGCTCGCTTCGCGGCGCACGAGGCCGCGCTTCTCCAGCCGGTTGATGATCCCGGTGATATTGGAGGCGTCGCAGGACAAGATCTTTGCCAGGGCGCGCATCGCGACGGGCCCGCGGCGCAGCACCGTCAGCGTCTTGCCCTGGCTCGCTGTGAGGTTCTCGCTCGCCGCCGCCGCGGTGAAGTCCCCGTAGTAGACGCCGAGGGACACCGAGAGCAGCTCCATGAGCTGGGTCGTGTCGACGCGGGGAGCTGCTGTCATGAGACAAGCTTATCCGCAGAAACTTGACCATCTCAAATAGTTACCTCTACGGTGTCGCTATTGCTTGAAGTTCTCAACCATCGACATTGTCAAGTGACTATGAGGAGCACCCCGTGATCGTCACCGCGTCCGACGCCGCCCGTACGGCCGAGGTTCTGGCCCGGCCCGTCACCTTGAACGGCCTGACCGTCCCGAACCGCATCGTGATGGCGCCGATGACGCGCATGTTCTCCCCGGGCGGCGTGCCCGGTGACGACGTGCGGTCGTACTACGCCCGCCGCGCCGCCGCCGGCGTGGGCCTGATCGTCACCGAGGGGACCTACGTCGGCCACGATTCGGCCGGGCAGAGCGATCGGGTGCCGCGGTTCCACGGCGAAGAGCAGTTGGCGGGTTGGGCGAAGGTCGCCGCTGACGTGCACGCGGCGGGCGGCACGATCGTGCCGCAGCTGTGGCACATCGGCATGGTCCGCAACCAGGGCGAGCAGCCCTATCCCGACGCCCCGGCCGTCGGCCCCTCCGGGATCGGCGCCGACGGCACCGAGGGAGCGGGCAAGACGATGACCCAGGGTGACCTCGACGATGTCATCGGCGCCTTCGCCGAGGCCGCCGCGGCCGCCGAGCGCATCGGCTTCGACGGCGTCGAACTGCACGGTGCCCACGGCTACCTCCTAGACCAGTTCCTGTGGGCACAGACGAACCGCCGTGACGACGGCTACGGCGGCGACCCGGTGGCCCGCACGAGGTTCTCGGCCGAGATCGTGGCCGCGGTCCGCGCGGTCGTCTCGCCCGATTTCCCGGTGATCTTCCGCTACTCGCAGTGGAAGCAGCAGGACTACCGCGCCCGCCTGGCCGAGACCCCGCAGGAGCTCGAGGCGATCCTGGCCCCGCTCGCCGCGGCCGGTGTCGACGCCTTCCACGCCTCCACCCGCCGTTACTGGCTGCCGGAGTTCGACGATTCGGACCTGAACCTGGCGGGCTGGACCAAGAAGCTCACCGGCAGGCCGACCATCACCGTCGGTTCGGTCGGCCTCGACGGTGACTTCCTGCGCGCGTTCACCGGCGAGGGCGCCGAACTCAGCAGCCTCGACAACCTCCTCGATCGCCTCGAGCGCGACGAATTCGATCTGGTCGCCGTCGGCCGCGCCCTGCTCCAGGATCCGGAGTGGGCGTCGAAGGTCCTGGCGGGCCGGATCGACGAGCTGAAGCCCTACGACGCGGCGGCCTTGAAGACGCTCAGCTGACCGAGTCCGGACGGGTCATTCCGCGAAGGGATTCTGTCCGGCGGTGCACGTGGTGTCGGGCTCGGGGATCCGCAGGTCGATGAGGTAGCGCTCCCGGAGCGTGGCGGCGCACGCGCGGATCAGCTCGTGACCGTAGCCGTCGGTGACCACCACCAGTCGCGCCGTGCCCATGGCCTGCGCCGCGCGGCGGGCGGAGGTCACCGGCGTCGCCAGGTCGAAGCGGTTGTTGCCTGGTGTCGATCGGTGGGATGGCTAGGTTGCTCCAGAATTCGCTCCGGGCCGCCGAACTCGGGAAGCAGCGGACGGGGGGCGCTTCGCCCGACTCCACGCTGGTCGAAGGTGATCACGTCGAATCGTCGACTCAGCTCGCCGGCGAACAGTTCGCCGTCCGCGGCCCAGTCGATTCCGGAACCACCCGGTCCACCCGCTGCGGTGAGCAAGGTTCCGATCCGGCGTGCCGGGTCTGCTGCCTGTTGGCGGACGATCGCGAGCTCGATGGTCGGTCCGTCCGGTCGGGCGTAGTCCAGTGGCACAGGCGCGCCGGCGCATTCGTATCGCCGCAGGTTTCCTCGGCACACGGTGTCCAGGAGAGCCGGGGCGTGGGCGCGGCATCGGCGGCCAGTTCCGCGACGCTGTGGCTCGCGCCGGTCTGGTCGATCCCCGTGCAGCCGCCGGCGACGAGAAACACTGCGGCGAGTGCACCGCAGACGATCGATGTCGGAGTTGGCATGCGAACAATGGTCATGCCGGGCGTGCAGGGTGTCGTCCCCCCATTCGGGGGACCGGAACCCTGAGATCGCGTGGCCGCGCAGTGGCATAGGACACATCATTGCGCAGTCACAAGAGAGCGGGCACCGGCGTCTTGTGTGCGTTGAACACCCACCCAGCAGGGAGAGCGAGACATGAACGCACACAAGAAGGTTGCACTGGTCACCGGCGCGAACAAGGGAATCGGCCGTGCGGCCGCCGAACAACTCGCAGCTCTGGGCATGACGGTGCTACTCGGCGTTCGAGACCCGCGGCGCGGCGAGCAGACTGCCGAGGAGTTGCGCGCGGTGGGTGGCGATGCGCACGCGCTGACACTGGATGTCACAGACCCGGCCACCGCTGCGGAGTCGGCCGAGCAGATCGACGAGCGTTTCGGCAGGCTCGACATCCTGATCAACAACGCGGGCATCACCGGCTCGGGCCAGGTCTCGCCCGACCAGGCCCACGACCAGATCCCCAGCACCGTCGAAGTGGACATGGTCAGAACGGTGTTCGAGACCAACGTCTTCGGCGTGATCGCGGTGACCAATGCGATGCTGCCGCTGCTGCGTCGCGCCTCGGCGCCGCGCATCGTCAATGTCAGCTCGCACGCCGCCTCGATGACCCTCCTCAGCGATCCGGACGGTCCCTTCGCGGGGTTGCTGCCGTCGGCGGCGTACACGCCGGCCAAGAGCGCCCTCAACGCCCTGACCGTGCAGTACGCCAACGAGCTCCGCAAGGACGGCATCCTCGTCAACGCCGTCGCGCCCGGGTACGTCGACACCGACAGCAACAACCACACCGGATTCCTGACCCCCGCGCAGGGCGCCGCGGTGCTCGTCCGGATGGCCACGATCGCCGATGACGGGCCGACCGGCGGATTCTTCGGTGAAGACGGTCCGCTGCCCTGGTAGTGACGGCGGCCGCGCTCGACGAACGCAACTGCCCTGGGATCGATCGATCCCAGGGCAGGTCGGGTGGCAACCCGGAGCTGGACAGCGCTCAGTGACGCCCGCAGCCGGGCTCGCGCTACGGCGGGGTCACCACGACCTCGCCATCATCCGGCTCGTCGACCTCTGGGCGTGGTGGTCCGGTGGCCGCGTCGATCTGCTCGCCGATATAGCGGATGACCACCGCGATCATCGCGACGACCGGCACCGCGAGGAACGCACCGGTGATGCCGTAGAGCGAGCCGCCCGCGGTGACGGCGAGCAGCACGATGACGGCGTGGAGTTCCATGCTGCGGCTCTGCAGGACCGGTTGCAGCACATTGCCTTCCAGCTGCTGCACCGCGATGACGACACCGAGCACGATCAGCGCGGTGGTGAACCCGTTGCCGACCAGCGCGACGAGTACGGCGAGGGCGCCGGCGACGAACGCTCCGACCATCGGGATGAATCCGCCGATGAAGGTGATCACCGTCAGCACCAGTGCCAGCGGAACATCGAGGATGAACAGCGCCGCGCCGATGCAGACGGCGTCGACCAGGCTGACGATCGCCTGCGTACGGATGAATCCGCCCAGGGTCGCCCAGACCCGTTCCAGGACGGCTTCGACGTGGCGGCCGCTGCGGCTGCCGAACACCCCGTGCATCCAGGGCAGCAGACGGGTGCCGTCCTTGAGGAAGAAGAACACCAGCACCACCACCAAGAACACGGCGATCAGGGCCGATGTCGCGGTACTCACGCCGGTGAACACCCCGCTGGCGATCTGCGCGCCGCTGGACTGTAGTCGCCCCACGATGGCTTCGACCGCGGAATCGAGTTGCTCGTCGCGGATGCGCAGCGGCGGGCCCTGGATCCAGTCGCGTACCTGGTTGACCCCGGCGGTGGCCTTGTCGGCCAGTTCGGGTGCTTGATCGGCCACCGAGGGCACGATCAGCGCGATGACCCCGGACAGCAGCGCGAGGAATCCCACCAGGGTGATCGAAGCGGCCAGCGCGGGCGGCAGCCTGTGCTGGGTCAGCCAGCGGGTCGGCGGCCACAGGATCGTGGTCACCACGGCCGCCAGCGCGACGGGCAGGAGCACCACCCACAGCCGGGCGGTGACCGTACCGAGTACCCACGCTCCCGCCGCGATCGCGACGATGCACAGTGACCATTTGGCGACCCACAGGATCCCGCCGCCGATCACGTCCCCGCGTTCACGCCACGACTTTCCGTTCGGTTCCGCCCCGCTGGGTTCTTGCACCTGCCCATTCACGCCGCCAGTCTGGCACGCCTACCGGGGGTCCGCAGTGCCGTTCCGGCACCACCGAGGACCCCGGGCCGCGTCAGGCGGATCTGTTCACCACCGCGAGGGCGAGTTCGGTGCAGAGCGTGGCGACTTCGGCGCTCGACCGACGGGGGTCGCGCAGCCAGGTATCGACGAGCTGGTTGACCCCGCCGACGACGAAAAGCGCTTCCTGGCGCCGGATCTCCGGGTTCGCGGGGGCGTCGAGGAACTCCGCGCTGTACTGCACCACGAGATCGGTGACGATGCCGACGGCGCGGGCGCGCAGTTCCTCGAGTCCGGCGACGCTGTGCGCGTCGCTGGTGAGGATGCGGTGGACGCTCGGGTCGTCGGCGATCGTGTCGAGGTAGGTCGTCAGTGCCCGCAGCAGCTTGCGTTTCAGCCCGCCCGGCTCGGCCTGGCTGGCCTCGACCATGGCAGTGAACAGCTCCTCGTGCACCTGCTCGGCGACGGCGAGGATCAGCGCGTCCCTGGTGGCGAAATGCTCGTAGAAGTAGCGCGGCGTCAACCCGGATGCGGCGCACACGCGGCGCACGGTGACCTCGGTCAGTCCCGCCTCGCCCCAGCTCTGCCGACCCGCGGCGAGGAGCTTGTCGCGGCGTTCGTCGCGTCGATTCGCCGCGCTGATTCCCCGGTAGGACCGGACCACTTCTGCACGCGCCATTGACAGGACTTTAGCAGCCGACCTACTTTGGATATCATTCGTTATCCAGTTTGCGTCGCTCAACGAGGAGTGCCGATGGCCACCGTTCCCACCCGTCATCCCGATCGTCCCCACCGCACCCCGGCGATCGTCGGCGGCTTCGCGGCGATGCTGGGGGTCGGCAGCCCCGACCCGGTGCAATGGCAGCGCCTCGGCGAGGGCTTGCTCGTCGGCGACGAGGCGATGGATCGGCTGGTCGACTGGATGGTCACCGCAGGCACGAAGCAGATGCGCCCGCTGTTCGATCGAGCGCTCACCCACGGCATCGCCGAGGTCCCGGAGGCGCCCGAACCGCTGCGCGAGTTCTTCGCCGCGGTCGAGACCGTTCCGGCCTGGCTCGATCACGACAAACTCGTGCGCGGGGCCAAGGTCATGCTCACCAGCGGATCCGACGGCATGTACATCGCGCGCGACGTCGCCATGCTGGGCGGCTACCAATTCTCCGGCTTCAACAAGACGCTGTTGCGCACGGGAGCGCTGGAAAAGGGCTCCAATCAGCGCTGGGCCGAGACGATGCAGTGGGCGATGGACGTCCTGTCCGAGGACGGATTGTCCCCGCTGGGTCTGGGATACCAGTCCACGATCAGGGTGCGGCTCATCCACGCGTTCGTCCGCAGGCACGTGGCCGCCATGCCGGATTGGCAGGCCGAGGACTGGGGTCTGCCCATCAATCAGACCGACATGGCGGCCACGCTGGTCGGCGCCTTCATCGCACCGGCGATCGGGGGGATGGGGCTGGGTCTGCTGCTCACTCCCGCCGAAACCGACGCTGTCGCCCACCTGGTCCGCTATGTCGGCTGGCTGCTCGGCGTCGAGGAACAGTGGCTGCCGCACTCCTTCCGCGACGGCGTGCGCGTCCTGGTGCACACGCTGTCGGCTTTGGCTGACCCCGACGAGTCGACCCGCTTGCTCGCGGTGCCGATGTCACGAGACCCGCTGTCGTGGAATTACGACCGGCTGCCCACGGTCCGCCGCGGGCTCGCCTACGCCCAGCATCTGTCGGTGACGGGGACGTTCCTCGGCCGCCATACGATGCGCGCGCTCGGGCTGCCGACGGTGATCGTGCCGTGGTACCCGGCGCTGCGCATCCCCGTCAACGTACTGCGCTCGGCCACCCGCCTGCTTCCCGGCGGGCTCGACCGCGCGGCGACTCGCGGTGCGCGGGAACAGGATCGGTTCATGCGCACGCTGGTCAGCGCCGAACCGACCGTCGGCGCGGCCGCCGCGCGACTCACTCACGCGGCGTAGGTCGCTGGCGGGACTCGGCCCGGCGCGATTCCCGCTGGTCGGTCAGCGGGTGATGACCGGTACCAGGTAGGCGCGGGCGAACGCGTCCAGTTCTTCGTCGGTGTGGAGCGGGAGCAGGCCGGACGGCGCCAGGATCACCGAATGCACGATGCGGCACAGGACTTCGGCGCGGGCCAGCAGGTCCGGTGGCTCGGCCAGCATCCCGGCGGTGATCGCTTCCCGGAGCATGGACTCGGTGGTCAGGATCGACATCGCGACGGTCGGCGCACTGTCCGTGGTCAGGTGCGGCATCACGCGGTCGGGTTCGAGTGTCAGCAGGCGCTGGACGAGCGGGTGCGCACGCCAGCGGCCGACGACGGTCACGAGGATGTCCGCGACGAGGTCGTCCAGGTTGTCGTGCTTGCTCGGCAGGCTCTGCAGGTCGGCCAGCACGCGGGCGACCTCCCGGGCGAACACGGCGGTGACGACGTCGTCGCGGGACCCGACCCGGCGATACACGGTGGCCCGGTCGATGCCCGCCTGGCGGGCGATGTCTTCGATCGTCGTCTTCTTGACGCCGACCTGCTCGAACTGGATCAGTGCCGCATCGAGGATGCGCGCCGCCGCGGAATCGTCGGTTTCTGGTGTGTTCGTCGAGGTGACAGGTGCCGCGGTCATGCTGACCACGGTATCAACCACAGGGCTGATGCAACAGATCCACACTATTTGTCGCTGCAACATTGCAATCCTTTGTGTTGCATCGTACGGTTGAGGCATGGCTCACTCCGCTGACGCAACGAGGCGTCATCACCGCGAGGAAGCGCACGCGATCAACGCGCGGGACGTGCACTTCGACTTCGGTGATGTGCCGATGCACTACATCCCGGGCGAGGTCTTCGCGACCCACGTCATCAATGTCATGCACCTGGTGCTGCCGGAAGGCGAGCGGGCGATGGCCCAAGCGCTCGCCGAGGCGCTGCCCTATATCGACGACCGGCGGTTGCGCGAGGAGGTGCAGGGTTTCGTCGGTCAGGAGACGATGCACGCCAGCAGTCACGCCGGCGCGCGTGATCATCTGCAGTCCATCGGCCTCGACGTCGATTCGATGGTCAAGACCTTCGCCTGGTTCGTCGATCGCATCCTCGGTGACCACGGCCTGACCGGTCGGGCCAGGGAGGAATGGCTCAAGGAACGCCTGGCGCTGTTCGCCGGGATGGAGCACTACACCGCGGTCATCGGCGAATGGTTGCTGGAGAACGACAAGTTCGAGGACCTCGGCATGGATCCGACCATGCTCGATCTGATCCGCTGGCACGGCGCCGAGGAAGTCGAGCACCGCAGCGTGGTCTACGACGCCTACATGTATGTCGACGGCAGCTACGCGCGCAAGGCGCGCACGGCGGTGGCCGCCAGCGCGACGCTGCTGGCTACCTTCCTGGTGTCGTCGGCCTACCTGTACGCCAAAGACCCCGCCCCGCGGAAGGGCCCGTTCTGGCCGGTCCAGCTGGTCCGGGCGACCGCCCGTGGCATCGTGCCGAACTTCGGCCTGTTCCTCAGCGAGATCCCGCGGTACCTCCGGCCGGGTTTCCACCCGTCGCAGCTGGGGCCGATGGATCGCGCGCTGCGCTACCTCGCGCATTCGCCCGCGGCACGCGCGGCCGAGCAGTGACGGCGGCGGTGACCACGATGGCGGAGCAGTACACGCCACCGGCCGCCCTGCGTGCGCTCGGCGCCGTGGCCGACGGCTACCGCCACCTGTTCGTGGAGGGTCGCGCCGCGACCTTGATCTCGCGGCCGAACCCGGTGCGGCACAGCGGCTTCGAGATTCCCCTGACGATCACCCGGATCGACCCGATCGCGGTGGATGTCGTTTCTCTGACGCTGACCTCGCCGACCCGCTCACTCCTGCCGCCGTGGCGGCCCGGCTCGCACCTCGACATCGTCCTGCCCTCCGGCACACAGCGGCAGTACTCGCTGTGCGGTGACCCCGAGGATCGCCACCGCTACCGGATCGCGGTGCGCCGCATCGCCGACGGCGAGGGCGGATCGATCGAAGTGCACGACCAGCTGGCGGTGGGCGACACGATGCGCATTCGTGGCCCGCGCAACGCGTTCGACTTCATCGCCGCACCGTCGTATCTGTTCGTGGCGGCCGGAATCGGGATCACGCCGATTCTGCCCATGGTCCGGGCGGCAGCCCGGGCGCGGGCGCGGTGGCAGTTGATCTACCTGGGCCGCTCGCGGGAGACCATGCCGTTCCTCGACGAACTGGCCGCCATCGGCCATGGCCGGGTCGACCTTCGCCCCGACGACGAGTTCGGTACCCCCGATGTGGGTGAACTGATCGCCCGCGCCGAACCGGGTGCGGCGATCTATGTCTGCGGTCCGCCGCCCGTGCTCGACGCCGCGCAACGCCATGCCTTCGCCGTCAATCCGACGGGTTCGCTGCACACCGAGCGCTTCTCCGCGCTGCCGGTGGTCGACGGCAGGGAATTCGATGTGACGCTGGCCCGTTCGGGGACCACCGTCCGCGTCGGCGCGGACGAAACCGCGCTGGCCGCCATCACCCGGGTGAAACCGGACGTCGTGTACTCGTGCAGGCAGGGCTTCTGCGGTACCTGCAAGGTCGGGGTCCTGTCCGGTGCGGTGGATCACCGCGACCGCAAGCTCATCGATGCCGAGCGTGGCAGCCACATGCTGACCTGCGTTTCCCGCGCGGCCGGCGAGTCCCTTGTGCTCGATCTCTGAGTAGGGCACGAACGAGAAAGGTCGTCCATGGGACGAACAACACTTCCTTCGCCAGCACCCGTGACCACGCAGGCCGAGTCGACGTTCGACGTCCGCTCGCCGGCGACCGGCGCCGTGGTCGGTAGCTATCCGGTTTTCGCTGCGGCCGAGGTCGAGGCAGCCGTCGCCGACGCGCGCCGGGCGGCGGACTGGTGGGCGGGGCTGGGATTCACCGAGCGGGCCCGGCGGCTGGATGCCTGGCGGGGCGAAATCACCCGTGGGCGAGCCGAACTCGCCCGGATCATGCATCAGGAAATGGGCAAGCCGCTCTCGGACGCACGGCTCGAAATCGCCATGGCGCTCGAACATCTGGCCTGGGCGGCAAGCAATGCGCGGCAGGTACTCGGCCCGCGCTCGGTCCGGCCCGGCCTGCTCGCCCTGAACCAGGAATGCACGCTGGAATACCGCCCGTTCGGGGTGGTCGGCGTGATCGGACCGTGGAACTACCCGGTGTTCACGCCGCTGGGTTCGGTGTCGTTCGCCCTCGCCGCGGGCAACGCGGTGGTGTTCAAACCGAGCGAGTACACGCCGGGCGTCGGACTGTGGCTGGCGCAGCGGTTCGCCGATGTCGTTCCGGAACAGCCGGTGTTCCAGGTGATCACGGGCCTGGGGGAGACCGGTGCGGCCCTGTGCCGGGCCGGGGTCGGCAAGATCGGGTTCACCGGCTCCACCGCCACCGGCAAGCGGGTCATGGCCGCGTGCGCGGAGACCTTGACGCCGGTACTGATGGAACTCGGCGGCAAGGACGCGCTGATCGTCGATGCCGACGCGGACCTGGACGCGGCCGCCGACGCCGCGGTGTGGGGCGGGATGTCGAACGCGGGCCAGACCTGCCTCGGCGTGGAACGGGTGTACGTGCACACCGACGTCTACGACGAGTTCCTGACGAAACTCGTTGCCTGCGCCGAGAATCTGCGCGCGGGTAGCGGTGCGGCGAAGATCGGGCCGATCACCATGCCCAAGCAGATCGCGATCATCCGCCACCACATCGAGGACGCGCTGTCGCGCGGCGCGCGGGCACTGCTGGGGGGTGCCGGCGCGATCGACGGACAGTTCGTGCAGCCCACCATTCTGGTCGATGTCCCCGAGGACGCCGCTGCCGTCACCGACGAGACCTTCGGGCCGACCCTCACCGTCGCGCGGGTACGGGACATGGACGAGGCGATCGAGCGAGTGAACGCCGGGCCCTACGGCCTGGGCAGCACCGTCTTCTCGCGCCGCAACGGCAGGCAGATCGCCGACCGGATCCGCGCGGGCGGCACATCCATCAATGCCTATGTCGCCCATGCCACCATCGCGCGGCTGCCGCTGGGCGGTGTCGGTGACTCCGGCTTCGGCCGCGTGCACGGGCCGGACGGCCTCAAGGAATTCACCTACGCCAAGTCGACCACGCGCCAGCGCTTCGCGCTGCCGTTGGCGCTGACCACGTTCACTCGCAGCACGACCACCGATGCCGTCGTGGATCGGCTGGTCACCCAGCTGCACGGAAGGAACCGGTAACAATGGCAGCAACCGAACACCGTCACATCGTCGTGATCGGTGCCGGATTCGGCGGCATCGGACTCGCGATCAAAGTGCGTGAGGCCGGATTCGACGATCTCGTCATCCTCGAACGTGCCGCGGATCTGGGCGGTACCTGGCAGGCCAACACCTACCCGGGGTGCGCGTGCGATGTGCCGTCGCAGCTCTACAGCTACTCGTTCGCGCCCAATCCCGAGTGGTCGCGGACGTACGGCAAGCAGTCGGAGATCTTGGCTTACATCCGTTCCGTGGCAACGAAATTCGATGTCACCAGGCACATCCGGCTGAACACCGAACTGCTCGCGGCCCGCTGGGACGAGGCTCGCTCGCTGTGGCGCATCGAAACCTCGCAGGGCGCACTCACCGCGGACTACCTGATCTCGGCCGCCGGAGTCTTCGCCGAGGCGAAGTACCCGACGCTGCCCGGCCTGGACACCTTCGCGGGCAAGACATTCCACTCCCTGCACTGGGACCACGAGCACGAGCTCACCGGAGAACGGGTCGCGGTGATCGGTACCGGTGCCTCGGCGGTGCAGTTCGTGCCGGAGATCCAGCCGAAGGTGGCCGCGCTCACCGTCTTCCAGCGTTCGGCGCCGTGGATCATCCCGCGGATGGATCGGCCGACACTGGGTGCGGAGCGCTTCGTGTTGCGCAAGCTTCCCTTGGCGGGCAAGGCCGTTCGCGGCGCGTGGTATGCGGCGATCGAAGGTTTCGGGCTGGTCGGGTTCGTCGACAACCGCTTCCGGCACCCCTACGAGCTGCTGGGTCGCTGGCAGCTGCGCCGCCAGGTACGCGATCCGCAGCTGCGCAAGACGCTGACGCCGGACTACATGATCGGCTGCAAGCGAGCGATCTTCTCCGATGCCTACCTGCCCGCCCTCGACCAGGACAATGTCGAGGTGGTGACCGACGGGATCGCCGAGGTACGCCCGCATTCCGTCGTCACCCGCGCCGGAGTCGAGATTCCGGTCGACACGATCATCTACGGCACCGGGTTCGACACCGCGCCGTCGGTCTACGACCGCATCGTCGGCAGCGACGAGGGGTCGATCGGTGACGTCATGCGCCGGCACCGCCGCACCTACCTGGGCACCGCGGTGGCCGGGTTCCCCAACTTCTTCCTCACCCTGGGGCCGTTCGGCGCGGCGGGCAACCAGTCGGCGGTCTTCATGATCGAATCCCAGGTCGCCTACATCGTCGACGCGCTGAAGACCCTGCGCGACAAGGGTGCTCACCGGGTGGAAGTCCGGCAGCAGACCCAGGACGAGTTCATCGAGGAGATGCATCGGCGCAGCGCGTCGACGGTGTGGCTCACCGGTGGTTGCGACAGCTACTACACGACACCGGACGGGCAGAACGCCGGCCTCTATCCGAACTGGAGTTTCGAGTACCGGAAACGCACCAGTGCTTTCGACGCCGAGTCCTACGAGGTGAGTGTCTGATGGACCTCACCGCGTTCAATCCTGTCGGCCTGTTCGCTCGGCGGTCCTACGACGTGCGCGACAAGACGGTACTGATCACCGGCGCGGGTCAGGGGATCGGCCGCGAGCTGGCCGAGATCCTCTGTTCCCGTGGCGCTTTCGTGGTCGTCGTCGACGTCGACGCGATGGCCGCGGAGGCTGCCGCCGCGGGTCTCGGGTCACGTGCGCTGGCGATCGAGGCCGACGTGCGGGACCGCGCGGCGATGGTGGCCGCAACCCAGCGCGCGGTGGACACCTTCGGTCACCTCGACGTCGTGGTGGCCAATGCGGGGGTCACACCGAAGCCCGCGACGGTGCGCACGATGGACCCGCGCGATTTCGACCGGGTGATGGCGATCAACCTCGACGGTTGTTTCAACACAGTGCATCCGGCCCTGGATCACATCGTCGCGGCGCGTGGCCACGTGGTGGTCGTGTCGTCGTGCGCGTCGTTCGCGCCGGGTATGGCCGGGTCGCCGTACATGATGAGCAAGGCTGCCGTCGAGCAGTTCGGGCGCGCGCTGCGCGTGGAACTCGCCGCGGCGGGGGCGAGCGCGGGGGTGGCCTACTTCGGCGTCGTCGAGACCGAGATGACGCACGCCATGCTCGACCAGGATGATCTCGGCCGGGAACTGGACCAGATGCTGCCCTGGCCGCTGAATGTCCGGATCAGTGCCGCGCACGCCGCGACCGTGATCGCCGACGGCATCGGGCGGCGCGCGGCCCGGACCATCGCACCCAGCGGGTGGGAGCCGTACGCGCTGCTGCGCGGCGCGGTCAATGTGGTCCTGGACGCGCAGCTCGCCGGCAGCGGCAAGGTCAAGGACCTGCTCGAGCGGGTCGAGCAACGGACCATCGGGTGACGCCGAGCGGGCGAGGTTCGTTGCGGACCAGGGCCGCTCGGCTGGTGGCGGAGCGGACGGTGCGGCCCTTGGCGGCCGCGATCCCGGTCAACGCCGTGACGCTGCCGATGGCTCGCCTTGCCATCGATGCCGCGATGTGGGTCGTCGGGCCGAGTCTGGCCGGGACCGTGGTGGATCGGGTCGACGACGGCGCGGTCCACGGTGAGTTCGTCGTCGGCCCGAAGGCCACTCGCGCCGACGCGGTGATCCTGTATGTGCACGGCGGCGGGTTCGTCGCCGGGTCGGTCGCGGCGTATCGCGGTGTGGCGTCCCGGCTTTCGACGGCGACCCGCACCCGGGTCTTCGTCGTCGACTATCGCCTGGCGCCGGAATATCCCAGCCCGTGCGCCCAGCTGGACGTGGCGCGCGCGTATCGGTGGCTGCTCCGGCGCGGATACGCGCCGGACCGGATCATGATCGCCGGAGACTCGGCCGGAGGCTTCCTGGCGGCCGACCTCGTTTTCGCCAATGCTCGCTTGCGGGTTCCGGCTGCGGGCGGGCTGGTGCTGTTCTCGCCGATGGCCGACCTCGGGCTGCGGATCGCGCACACCGGGAACCGAAACCGCGACGGGGTGATCTCCTACGCGTTGTCGGCCAAGGCGGTCGCCCACTTCACGAGCGAACACCTCGAACTCCGGCCGGAGCGCGGCTTGGAATTACCGCCCACGCTGATCCAGACCGGTAGCGCGGAGTATTTCGCCGCCGACGCGGTCGAACTGACCGATCGCCTGCGCCAGGCCGGCGCGCAATGCGAACTGCAGGTGTGGCCGGACCAGATGCACGTATTCCAGGTGATGCCCGCCCTCGCGCCCGAGGCCAGGTTCGCCTTCGGCGCCGCAGGCCGATTCATCACTTCTCTCCTCGATACCGAAGCCGCCTCCGCGGTCTGAAACACGGAAGACACCACACTATGTCGACACCACGCTTCGAAACCCTCTGTGCCGCTTTCCAGCACAACGCCGCCATCGATCCCGAGGCCGTAGCGCTGCGCACTCCGGGTGACGCGCGAACCCTGACCTGGCGCGAATACGCGGCCGGCGTGCGAGACGCCGCGGCCGGTCTGGCGGCGCTCGGGGTGCGGCGCGGCGACACCGTCGCGTTGATGATGGGCAACCGCGTCGAGTTCTACCCCCTCGAAGTGGGTGCCCAGCATGTCGGCGCCACGTCGTTCTCCGTCTACAACACCCTCTCCGCCGAGCAGCTCGCGCACGTGCTCGGCAATGCGGGTGCGCGGGTGGTGATCTGCGAGCCGCAGTACGTGCAGCGGTTGCGCGACAGCGGAGTCCCGCTGGATCACATCGTCTGCATCGACGACGCCGTCGAGGGGACGGTGCCGGTGGCCGAGATGATCGCCGGTGGCGCATCCGATTTCGACTTCGACGCCTCCTGGCGTGCGGTCGAGGCAGGCGATGTGGCGACCTTGATCTACACCTCGGGCACCACCGGAAACCCCAAGGGCGTCGAGACGACGCACGCGAACCTGATGTTCCAGGCCTACGGCCTCGGTGATGTGCTGGGCTTCGAGTTCGGTGATTCGATCACCTCGTTCATGCCGAGCGCCCACATCGCCGACCGGCTCACCGCGCTCTACCTCCAGGAAGTGTTCGGCACCCAGGTCACCGCGGTGCCGGACCCGAAGCTGATCGCCGCCGCGCTGGCGGATCTGCGGCCGACCATCTGGGGTGCGGTGCCACGGGTGTGGGAGAAGCTGAAGGCGGCCATCGAATTCGTCGTCGCGAACGAACCCGACGAGACGCGCAGGCAGGGCATGCAGTGGGCGCTGTCGGTGGGCGCCAAGCGCAGCGAATACCAGCTGGCCGGGCAGCCGATCCCCGACGAGGTGGCCGCCGAATGGGCCGAGGCCGACGAACTGGTGCTGTCGAAGCTGCGGGCAAAGCTCGGTTTCGACCGCTTGCGCTTCGCCCTGTCCGGCGCCGCACCGATCCCGCCACAGACGCTCGGCTTCTTCGCCGGGCTCGGCGTGCCGATCTCCGAGATCTGGGGCATGTCGGAGCTGTCGTGCATCTGCAGTGTCAGCCACCCGCGCGACACCCGGCTGGGCACGGTCGGGCGGCTGCTGGCCGGTATGGAGTCGCTGATCGCCGAGGACGGTGAACTGCTCGTCAAGGGCCCGCTGGTGATGAAGGGCTACCGCGGTGAGCCGGCGAAGACCGCCGAAGCCGTCGACGCCGACGGCTGGTTGAGCACCGGCGACGTGGTGACCGTCGACGACGACGGCTACCTGCGGGTGGTCGACCGCAAGAAAGAACTCATCATCAACGCCGCGGGCAAGAACATGTCGCCGACGACGATCGAACACGCCATCAAGGCGGCGACCCCGCTGATCGGCGCCATGGCCACGATCGGCGACGCCCTGCCCTACAACACCGCCTTGATCGTGCTCGACGCCGAGAGCGCCGAACCGTATGCGGCCCAGCACAATCTGCCCGATGCCTCGGCCGCGGCGCTGGCCGTGAACCCCGAGGTGCTCGAGCAGATCGCCGCGGGCGTGGCCGCAGGCAACGCGAAACTCTCGCGGGTCGAACAGGTCAAGCGATTCCGGATTCTCCCGGTGTTCTGGGAAGCCGGTGGTGACGAGGTGACGCTGACCATGAAGCTCAAGCGGAAGGTGATCGCCGAGAAGTACGCGGCCGAGATCGCCGAGCTGTATGCCGAGAACCCGGCCGACCACGTCCTGGAACCGGCCTGATCGACGCAGTTCCCGCCTCGATGGCGGCCACGATCAGTGGTCCGCTATCGCATCATCCGGCTTCAGGGCCACTCGAGCCGCGCACGCCGGCACCGAGGCGGCGACCGGGAAAGTCCCGGTCGCCGCCGTCAGCGTGTCGAGGTCGATCTACGGTTTCAGAGCCCGGCATCGGGGCGCGGGATGTCGCCGCGCCAGGCACCGGTTTCGCGTCCCTCGCCCTCGATGAAGTGCTTGAAGCGGTTCATGTCACCGTTCACGCGGTGCTTCAGCACGCCGAGCTTGTCGGCGGCGGTTTCGATGAACCCCTCCGGGTCGACCTCCATCTGCGCGGTGATCCGGGTGTGGGTGTCGTCGAGGCGGTGAAAGGTGATGACCCCGGCGTGCTCGGGTCCACTGTCGGATCTCCACGCGACGCGCTCGTCCGGGTGCTGCTCGGTGATGGTGGCGTCGAACTCCCGCGTCGACGGGCCGACGTGGATGCGCCAGTGGGTGTGCCGGTCGTCGAGTTGGCGAACCTGCTCGACTCCCTCCATGAACTGCGGAAATGTCTCGAACTGGGTCCACTGGTTGTAGGCCGTACGGACCGGGACATCCACATCGACAGTTGCGGCTACCGTGCTCACTGGTACTCCTTCCCCAGCCCGACTGCGTCACCGCCACGGGCCGGATTCGGTTGAAATTGCGGGCCTGTACGGCCCGGCAGCTCGTACAGTGCGGCCCATACCCGGAGCCGCAGAGCGCAAACGAGAGTGCGGTGCTCACTCCGCGGCGCAGTGGGCCGGGGCTGTGTATTGGTAGCGTGGCGGACGGGCGTGTGAGCACAAGGATGGACAGAAGCTGGTAGCGGGCCGAAGGGCCGGCTGCGTTGGTCGATGTGGAATCGGTGTCCCCCCGGCGAGAGGCATCTCCGATGCGCGCGCAGATCAGTTTGACCATCGACGGACAGATCCGGACGGTCACCGTCGACACCCGAGCCACGCTGTTGGACGTCCTGCGTGAACAACTGGGCGTGACGACCCCGAAGAAAGGGTGTGATCACGGGCAGTGCGGGTCGTGCACCGTCCTGCTGGACGGGCGCCGGGCCACCCTCTGCCTGGCGCTGGCCGTAGCCAACGACGGGGCGACGATCGTCACCGCCGACGGGCTCGCCGACGGTGACGAGCTGCATCCGATCCAGCAGGCGTTCCTCGCGCACGACGGCTTCCAGTGCGGGTACTGCACACCGGGACAGATCTGCTCGGCGGTCGGCATGCTCGACGAAATGAGGGCAGGCGCGCCGAGCCAGGTGACCGCCCACCCGACGGCCGTGATCGAACTGAGCGCCGAGGAGATCCGCGAGCGGATGAGCGGCAATCTGTGCCGCTGCGGGGCCTACCCGAACATCGTCACGGCGATCCTGGAGGCCGGGCGATGAGGGAGTTCGCCTACGAGCGCGCCGACGACGCGGCGGGGGCGGTCGCCGCGGTTCTCGCCCAGCCCGATGCCGTATTCCTCGGCGCGGGAACCAATCTCGTCGATCATCTCAAGCTCGGGATCATCGCTCCCGGCCGACTGGTCGACGTCAGCAGGCTGCCGTTCGACGAGGTGACCGAGCGTCCAGGCGGCGGCGTGCGCATCGGTGCGGCCGTGCGCAACGCCGATCTGGCCGCTCACCCGATCATCCTGGCGCGCTATCCGATGTTGTCGTCGGCACTGCTGGCCGGCGCGTCGGCGCAGCTGCGCAACCTGGCCACCACCGGCGGCAACCTGCTGCAACGCACCCGGTGTGCCTACTTCCAGGATCCGTCCACGCCGTGCAACAAACGTGCACCGGGCAGCGGGTGCTCGGCAATCGGCGGATTCAATCGGGAACATGCCATCTTCGGCGCGTCCGGCGACTGCATTGCCACCCACCCTTCGGACATGGCGGTGGCGCTGGTCGCGTTGGACGCGGTGGTCCGCGTGCTGGGCGCGAACGGCGAACGCGATATTCCCGTGGTCGACCTGCATCGGCTGCCCGGCGACGAGCCCGAGCGCGATACCGTGCTCGAACACGGCGACCTGATCACCGCTGTCGACGTGCCCGCGCTCGACTGGGCCACCAGGTCCACCTACCGCAAGGTGCGCGATCGCGCGTCGTTCGCGTTCGCGCTGGTGTCGGTGGCGGCGGCGCTCGATATCGCCGACGGCGTCGTGCGAGACGCTCGGATCGCGTTCGGCGGCGTCGCGCACAAGCCGTGGCGAGCACGCGCCGCCGAAGACGTATTGCGCGGCACCGCTGCCACCGAGCAGCACTTCGCCGCCGCCGCGGACGCCGAGCTCGCCGCCGCGCGACCGCAGCGCCATAACGCCTTCAAGATCCCGTTGGCACGCAATGTCCTCGTCGCGACGCTGCGCGAACTGAGCGAGCAGGAGGCGCGATGAGCTCCTCGATCCGCCCACGGGCGATGGGCACTTCGCCTACCCGTATCGACGGCCCGGCGAAGCTGCGCGGTCGCGCGCCCTACGCGATGGAACATCCACAGCAGGACCCGCTGCACGGCTACCCGATCCAGGCGACCATCATCCGTGGCCGCGTGCGGGAGATCGACACGAGCGCGGCCGAGCGGATCGACGGCGTCGTCGCCGTGCTCACCCGGCACAATGCCACGCGGCTGGCCGGCAACGACGACAACGAGCTGTTCATTCTGCAGAACGACGAAGTGGCCTTCCGGGGTCAGCTGATCGGCGCGGTCGTCGCGAGCAGCCCCGAGGTGGCCCGGGAAGCCGCGGCCCAGGTCCGGGTGAGCTACGACGAGAGCTTCGCCGATGTCGCCCTGAGCGCGGACCGGGACGACCTCTACGCGCCCGAAGACGTCAGCGGGGGCTTCGCCACCGATACCTCGATCGGCGATGTGGACGCCGCGCTCGGCCTCGCACCGGTCACGATCGAACACACCTATACGACCTCGATGGTCCACAACAATGCGATGGAGCCGCACGCCACCGTCGCGCAGTGGACCGACCACACGTTGGTGCTGTTCGACTCCACGCAGGGCCCGCATGTGGTCCGGTCCACGATCGCGTCGTTGTTCGGGCTGGCGCCCGAGCAGGTGCAGGTCGTCGCGCCCTACGTCGGCGGCGGCTTCGGGTCCAAGGGCGAACCGCACGCCAATATCGTGCTCGCGGCGATGGCGGCGAAATTGGCCGACGGCCGGCCGGTGAAGCTGCCGTTGACCAGGCAGCAGTTGTTCTCGCTCACCGGCTACCGCACGCCCACGGTCCAACGGGTCCGGCTCGGTGCGCACCGGGACGGCACGCTGACCGCGATCGCCCACGATGTGGTCGAACAGGTCTCCAAGGTCAAGGAATTCGCCGAGCAGTCCGCCGTCGCCTCCCGGATGATGTATTCGGCCACCAACCGTTCGACCTCCCATCGCCTCGCGGCATTGGATGTGCCCGTCACGTCGTGGATGCGCGCGCCGGGTCACTGTCCGGGCATGTATGCCGCCGAGACGGCGATCGACGAGCTCGCGGTCGCCCTCGGGATGGACCCGATCGCGTTGCGCATCCACAACGAACCCCAGGTCGACCCGGAGTCGGGGCGGCCGTTCTCCAGCCGCGGTCTGGTCGAGTGCCTCCGCACAGGAGCCGAGCGCTTCGGCTGGCCGGATCGCGATCCGGCACCGAGATCGCGGCGGGAGGGTCGATGGCTGGTCGGGTCGGGGGTCGCGGCGGCGACCTATCCGGCCGAGGTGGCCGCCGGCAACAGTGCCCGGGTGCGGTGGACCGGTGACCGCTACGAAGTCGCGATCGACGCCATGGACATCGGCACCGGCACCTGGACGACCCTCGGTCAGATCGCCGCTGACGCCCTCGGTGTCGACCAGCATCGGATCGAGCTGCGGATCGGCGATTCCCGCCTGCCCGCCGGGACGGTCGCGGGTGGCTCGAGCGGCATGGCGTCCTGGGGCTCTGCCGTGGTGGCGGCGGCGAAAGTCTTTCGGGATCGATACGGGCCCGAACCTGCCGACGGTGCCGAGATCACCCTGGCAGCTCCCGAAGACCGTGCGCGCGAAGGGTATTCGACGCACGCCTTCGGCGCACACTTCGTCGAGGTCCGGGTGGACATCGACACCGCCGAGATCCGGGTGCCGCGCGTGGTCAGCGTCTTCGCCGCAGGCCGCATCATCAATCCACTGACGGCGCGTTCACAATTCGTCGGCGGCATCACCATGGGAGTGTCGATGGCGCTGCTCGAGCAGAGCCAATTCGACGAGCGTTTCGGTCAGGTGATCAACCACGATCTCGCCGGGTACCACATCCCGGTCAACGCCGATGTCGGCGACATCGATGTGAGCTGGATCGATGAACACGATCCCCACGTCAACCCCATGGGCTCCAAGGGAATCGGCGAGATCGGCATCGTCGGCTCGGCCGCGGCGGTGGGCAACGCGATCTACCACGCCACTGGTGTGCGCGTCCGTGATCTGCCGATCCGTCTCGAAGACCTGCTCGGGGTGATGTGAACATCGGGCAGGTTCCGCGTTGCCGGCCAGATTTTCCCGACTTGTCGACGGCCCTGATCAGGCGCTGGACCCGGTCCGTTCGGCTATCTTGAGGTCGATGTGCTCGCCTGAGATCGTTCGTCTCGCCCACGACGGTGCGCCGCGGCCCAGTCGGCGGGCTGTGCTCGGCCTCGCGGGTGCCACTGCGCTGGCCGCGGTGGCACCCGCGCCGGCTGTTGCCGCGCCGCGCTCCGGGGGTGTCGTCGATCTCACGCACACGGTGACACCCCAGTTGCCGGTCTGGCCGGGAAACCCGCCGATGGTCATGGTGCCGGTGGCCTGGCATGCGTCGGGTGGGTTCGGCCAGTTCGCGCTCGGGTACTGGGAGCACACCGGCACCCATATCGACGCGCCCGCCCACCGGATACCCGGCGCCACCACGACGGAGGCCCTCGCCGTCGACGACCTCGTCGCGCCGCTCGTCGTCATCGACATCAGTGCCAGGGCCGCCGTCGACGCGGACGCGGTGGTGACTGTTGCCGACATCGACCGTTGGCGCTCGCAACACGGGGAGATCCCGGAGCGGGCCTTTGTCGCGATGTATTCCGGGTGGGAGGGTCGCATCGCCCGACCGTCGACCTTCCTCAATCTCGACGAGCGAGGGAAGCCGCACGCGCCGGGATTCTCCGCCGAAGCCGCGGAATACCTTGTCACGCACTGCGGAATCGTCGGTGTGGGCGTCGATACGCTCAGCCTGGATTGCGGTGCCGACCCCGAATTCGGCGCGCACACAGCTGTTCTCGGCGCCGGTTGCTACGGGGTGGAGATGCTCGCCAACCTGGCCGCGGTACCGGTGACGGGTGCGACGGTCGTCGTCGGCGCTCCGAAACATGCGGGCGGTACCGGTGGGCCGTGCCGGGTGCTCGCCCTCACCTGATCGGCGTCACCAGTCCGGTCGGCCGACCGAAAGGCGGTGCTGGAAGACATTTCTCGGATCCACGGTCTTCTTGACCTGGAGCAGTCGCGGATAGTTGTCGCCGTAGTAGAAGGCGTGCCACGGTAGGCCCGAGGTGTTCCACGCGGCGTCGGTCAGGTCGGGGTCGGGATAGTTGATGTAGCTGCCGCCGTAGGTCTCGTTCGGCACCGGAACGCCACCGGTTTCGGCATGGACGTCGCGGTACATCTCGCGCGCCCAGCGCAGGTACCGGTCGTCGTCGAAGGGCAGTCGCCAGGATGCGTGGATCAGCATCTTCATGAACGAATCCCGCGCGGGCATGGCTGTCGCATCGGCGGCGACGGCATTGATCGCGCCGCCGAACGGCAGGAATTCGAGCTGGGATTCGCCGAGGAAGCGCAGATCGGTGAGGTAGCGGTAGAAGATCCGGAGTTGGTCGGGGGAGTAGGCCTTGCGCAGGTAGGCGGCCTTCGCTTTGACCCGGGTGGTGTTCACGCTCTTCGCGTAGTACACCTGGGACACGGTGTCCGGGTAGGACAGTCGGGTGACCGGGGTGCGGAAGGGCGGGGGAAATACGCCGTCGCTCACCGTGGCGACGAAATCGTCGAATCGACTTCGCGCATCGGGTTTGTCGGCATCGAACAGGATCAGCATCTCGGCCGCGCCGGTGCCGGTCGTCCTGATCATCAGCGGCGCGTAGAGACCGGCGAATTCATTGCCGGGTGCGCTGTGCCGTTCGAAGAATCCGAGGTAGTTGCCGAGGAACCGGACGAACGAATCCTCCGTCGTGATGGGCAGGATCAGCCGCGCGTTCAGCATGGCGCCCGGCGGTTTCGGTAGCGCAGCCGCCGGGTCGGAGCCGTCGGATTCGGGAGATCGGAGCAGGAACCGGGTCACCACACCGAAGTTTCCGCCCCCACCACCGGTGTGCGCCCACCACAGGTCGTGGTCGGGTCCCTCTTTGGTCGCGACAACGATTTTCGCGTCACCGTCGTCGTCGACGGTGACGACCTCCACCCCGGCCAGATGGTCGGCGACGAGCCCGAACCGCCGGGACAGCGGACCGTAGCCGCCACCGCAGACATGACCGCCCATCCCGACCCCGAGGCAGATCCCACCCGGCACCGTGACGCCCCACCGGTGCAATGCGTTGTACACCGTGCCGATATCGGCGCCCGCGTCGACCGAGAAGGCGCGGTGGTGCTCGTCCCAAGACACCGTGTCGAGCCGGCCGAGGTCGATGATCGTCCGGGTCTGCGCGTTGTCGACGAAGTCGTCGAAGCAGTGTCCGCCCGAGCGCGCCGCGATCCGCGAGTCCGCGGTGACCGCCCTGGCGACAGCGCTGCGCACCTCCTCGGTACTGGTGGGTGCGTAGATCTTGGCCGGGTCGGCCTGGAACCGCCGGTTGTAGCCACGCGCGGCGAGCGACGCGAACTCGCCCGCACCGGGAACAGGAGCCTGCGCGTGGCCGGCCGGCATTCCGAGCGCGGCGAGCGAACCGCCGACCGCGGCCGCGGTGATCAATTGCCGACGTGACAGCGACATCGGATTCCTTCCCACCGGCGCCCTTCGAGGCGAACCTGCTCGGACACTAGCGGAACCGGCCGTGCGTCGGCGGCCTGGCGGCGGGAAATGCGCAGACCTTCCTCGATCACGAATCCGTTCGCGCGCCCCACCCGGCCGAGCATGTCGCCCACAGTAATCGGCGTCGAAACTCCGGCCCGCGCCCTTGGCTGCCATCTCCTCGAAATCCCCGGAAACCTCCCACAATCTCTCCACATCTGCGCGCAGTCCTGGAGTACGGGCAAGGACACGCCACGCGTGTGGGCGCGGCGATGGCGTCGGTCGGCCTTTCGTGGGTCGTAGGCTTGTCCCATGGCATCCGATACCGACCCGTCGATCGACATCAAGCCGCGCTCCCGGGATGTCACCGACGGACTCGAGAAGACCGCTGCCCGTGGCATGCTTCGCGCTGTCGGCATGGGTGACGAGGACTGGGCCAAACCGCAGATCGGTGTCGCGTCCAGCTGGAACGAGATCACCCCCTGCAATCTCTCGCTCGACCGCTTGGCCGACGCGGTGAAGGAGGGCGTCCACGCGGCCGGCGGTTACCCGCTCGAGTTCGGCACGATCTCGGTATCCGACGGGATCTCGATGGGCCACGAAGGCATGCATTTCTCGCTGGTCAGTCGCGAGATCATCGCCGACTCCGTCGAAACCGTCATGATGGCCGAGCGACTCGACGGGTCGGTGCTGCTCGCCGGGTGCGACAAGAGCCTGCCGGGCATGCTGATGGCGGCCGCGCGGCTGGACCTGGCCAGCGTCTTCCTCTACGCGGGTTCGACGCTGCCGGGCAACGTCGACGGCAAGGACGTCACCATCATCGACGCGTTCGAGGCCGTCGGTGCCTGCATCAAGGGTCTGATCACGCGTGACGAGGTCGACCGCATCGAGCGGGCGATCTGTCCGGGCGAAGGCGCGTGCGGCGGGATGTACACGGCCAACACCATGGCCTCGGTGGCCGAGGCGCTGGGGATGAGTCTGCCCGGCTCGGCTGCCCCGCCCGCACCCGACCGTCGCCGTGACGAGTACGCCCGCAAATCCGGCGAGGCCGTCGTCGGGCTGCTGCGCCAGGGGATCACCGCACGCGACATCATGACGATGGAGGCGTTCGAGAACGCCATCACGATCGTCATGGCGCTCGGCGGGTCGACCAATGCCGTGCTGCATCTGCTGGCCATCGCCCGCGAAGCCGGTGTCGGTCTCACCCTCGCCGACTTCAACCGCGTCGGCGAGAAGGTGCCGCACCTGGGCGATCTCAAGCCGTTCGGCCGCTACGTCATGAACGATGTCGACAAGGTCGGCGGCATCCCGGTCGTGCTGAAGGCACTGCTGGACGCGGGCCTCCTGCACGGCGACGTCATGACCGTCACCGGCAAGACGATGGCCGAGAATCTGGCCTCGATCGAGCTCGGCCTCGACGGTGACGTCATCCGGCGCCTCGATCGGCCGATCCACCAGACCGGCGGACTCACCATCCTGCACGGCTCCCTCGCCCCCGAAGGCGCCGTCGTGAAGAGCGCCGGTTTCGACTCCGACGTCTTCCGGGGGACGGCGCGGGTCTTCGACGGGGAACGCGCCGCGATGGACGCGCTCGAGAACGGCACGATCGTGGCCGGTGACGTGGTCGTCATCCGCTACGAGGGCCCCAAGGGCGGCCCGGGCATGCGGGAGATGCTCGCCATCACCGGCGCGATCAAGGGCGCGGGCCTGGGCAAGGACGTCCTGCTGCTCACCGACGGCCGCTTCTCCGGCGGCACCACCGGACTGTGCGTGGGCCATGTCGCTCCCGAAGCCGTCGACGGCGGCCCGATCGCCTTCGTCCGAGACGGCGACCCGATCGTCCTCGACGTCGCCAACCACATCCTCGACGTCGAGATCGACCAGGACGAACTCGCGGCGCGCAAGGTCGGCTGGGAGCCGCTGCCACCGAAGTACACCTCGGGCGTACTGGCCAAGTACCGCAAGCTCGTCAGCTCGGCCGCGCACGGAGCGGTCACCGGGTAACTCCGCGGCGACCGCCACCCCGCTCATTCGGTGAGGCGATGGGTCCCGTCGCGTACGGTCCCGACGAACTCTTCGATCAGGTCCTCCATCGCCACCACGCCGACCGTGTTGCCCCGGCCGTCCACCACCCGGCCCAGGTGACTGTTGGTGCGGCGCAGCCGGGCCAGCGCCTCGTAGAGGGTGGTGCCGGTGCTCACCGTCGGCAGCGGGCGGATATCGGTGCGCGGGATCTGCGTCTCCGGGCCCGCGGTGTCGTCGGCCACCTTGTCGAGGACGTCCTTGACATGCAGGTAGCCGACCAGCGACCCGTCGGTGGCGCGCACCGGATACCGGGAGAAGCCGGTCTCGCCGACCGCGGCCTCGATATCGCCGAGCGTGGTTCCGTTGCCGCGCAACGGCACCGAGCGCGCCTGCGCCAACGGCACCATCACATCGCCGACGATCCGCTCCGAGGTGCCCAGCGCCTGGGTGAGCCTGCGGTGTTCCTCCTCGTCGAGCAGGCCCTCCGAGCGCGACTCACCGATCATCTCGGCCAGTTCCACCGTCGACACCGTCGCGTCCAGCTCGTCCTTCGGCTCGACCCGCATCGCCCGCAGCGAGATGTTGGCGAGGAAGTTGTAGAGCGCGATGAGCGGGCGCGCGATCCGCAGCCAGACCAGGTGGATCGGCACCAGCAGCAGCGCCGAGCGTTCCGGACCGGCCAGCGCGATGTTCTTCGGCACCATCTCGCCCAGCAGGATGTGCAGGATCACCACCACCGTGAGCGCGAGGGTGAACGCCACCGGATGCAGCAGCTGATCGGGCAGGCCCGCCAGGTCGAACGGACGCTCGAGCAGATGCGCCACCGCGGGCTCGCCGACCCGGCCGAGCAGGATCGAGCAGATGGTGATGCCGAGCTGGGCCGCCGCCAGCATGATCGACAGGTTCTCGCCCGCCTCGATGACGGTCTTCGCGTTCTTCTTGCCCTGGGCGACAAGGGCTTCCAGCCGGTCGCGGCGGGCGGAGATCAGCGCGAACTCGGCGGCGACGAAGAACGCGTTGCCCGCCAGCAGTACGAAGGTCAGCACGATGCCGAACAGGTCACCCATGATTGTGCTCCCGTGCCGCCAGGTACGCCGCGTCGACGGGGATCAACCGCACCCGGTCGATGCGCCGCCCGTCCATCCGTTCCACCCGGGCGATCCAGCCGCCGCCGGAACCGCGGGATTCGGGCAGCACCACCTCGTCGCCGGTGGCCGGGATCCGGCCGAGCTGGGTCAGTACCACACCACCCAATGTCTCGTATTCACCGTCCGGCGCTTCGTATCCGGTCGCCCGCGACACCTCGTCGATGCGCATCAGGCCCGAGCAGTCCCAGCCGTCGGAGACCCGGCGCACATCGCGTTCCTCCTCGTCGTGCTCGTCGCGCACGTCGCCGAGGATCTCCTCGATGAGGTCCTCCATGGTCACCAGGCCCGCGGTGCCGCCGTACTCGTCGACGACGAGCGCCACCTGCATGCCGTCGGCGCGGACCCGCTCCATGACGTCGTCGCCGTCGAGGCTCGCAGGCACGATCGGCACGGCGACGGCCAGCCGGCTCAACGGGATCTTTTTGCGCAGATGCACCGGATGGGTGAACGCCTGTTTGACATGCACGACGCCGAGCGCGTTGTCGAGATCGCCGTCGATGACCGGAAACCGGGAGTATCCGGTGCGGGCGGAGGCGGCGATGAGGTCGGCGATGGTGTCGTCGCGGTTGAGCGATTCGACCTTCACGCGCGGTGTCATCAGGTCCTCGGCACTGCGCTCACCGAACTCCAGCGAGCGGTCCATCACCTGCGCGGTGCGCTGATCCATGGCTCCGCGCAGGGCGGAGGTGCGCACCAGCGAACCGAGCTCCTGCGGTGAGCGGGCCGAGCGCAGTTCCTCGGCGGGCTCGATGCCCAGCCTGCGCACGATCCAGTTGGCGGCGCCGTTGAGGAAACGGATCAGCCATTTGAACATGGCCGAGAACCCGACCATCGGGCCCGCGGTGAACCGGGCCGTCGCCATCGGCTTGGCGATGGCGATGTTCTTGGGCACCAGCTCGCCGTAGATCATCGACAGCGAGGTCGCCAGGACCAGGGCGACTACCAGGGCCACACCGTGCGCGGCACTCGGGCTCAGCCCGGCCGCGTCCAGCAGCGGGTCGAGCAGCCGGGCCAGCACGGGTTCGGCGATGAAGCCGGTGACGAGCGTGGTGATGGTGATGCCGAGCTGGGCGCCCGAGAGCTGGAACGACAGGGTGTGATGGGCCTGCTTGACCAGCCGGGACCGGACGTCACCTGCGCGGGCCGCCGCTTCGACGGTGCTGCGTTCCAGCGCGGTGAGGGAGAATTCGGCGGCGACGAACAGTGCGGTGCCGAGCGTGAGTGCCACGAAACCGATCAGGCTGAGCACGGTCAGAACGATGGACATCCTCAGCACCACCCGAGCGGTGCGGCGGGGAAACCAAGAGATCGAACGGACGCTGCGAAAAGGAGGACGCCGGGTTGGTCACCCGGCTCCGTAGAGGAACCCTCCTGTGTGGCGCCCTTGGACGCGGGTGACAACTGGATCCTTTCGCGGTGGGAAAAAGCGCTGCCGAGATCGGCAACTCCATAGTAATCGGTCCCCACCGATGGTGTGTCAGCGGCGCGGGCCGGCGCCGCGCAGACGGGCGGACAGGTCCGGAAACGACGGCGGCCGACCGGAACTGCCGTTCCGGTCGGCCGTTGTCAGGCGGGAGTCACCAGCCGCTGGGCAGGGGGCGGCCCTCGGCGAAACCGGCCGCGGACTGCACACCGAGGACGGCGCGCTCGTGGAATTCCGGCAGCGAGCGGGCGCCCGCGTAGGTGCAGGAGCTGCGCACGCCAGAGCAGATGTGGTCGATGAGGTCCTCGACGCCGGGGCGCTCGGGATCCAGGCGCATCCGCGAGCTGGAGATACCCTCCTCGAACAGGGCCTTGCGGGCCCGGTCGAAGCCGCTGTCGGCGGCGGTGCGCGCGGCGACGGCGCGCTTGGAGGCCATGCCGAAGCTTTCCTTGTAGGCGTTGCCGTCCCGGTCGACGCGCAGGTCGCCGGGGGATTCGTAGGTGCCGGCGAACCAGGAGCCGATCATCACGTTCGACGCGCCCGCCGCGAGTGCCAGCGCGACGTCGCGCGGATGCCGCACGCCACCGTCGGCCCAGACGTGCACGCCGAGTTCTTCGGCGGCCGTGGCACATTCGGCCACCGCGGAGAACTGCGGGCGGCCGACGCCGGTCATCATGCGGGTGGTGCACATGGCGCCGGGGCCGACACCGACCTTGATGATCGTCGCGCCCGCCTCGGCCAGATCGCGGGTGCCTTCGGCCGAGACCACATTGCCCGCGACCAGCGGCAGTCCGAGCCCGAGTTCGGCGACGGTACGCAACGATTCGAGCATTTTGGTCTGGTGGCCGTGCGCCGTGTCGAGGACGAGCACATCGGCGCCCGCCTCGGCCAGCGCCTTCGCCTTGGCGGCCACGTCACCGTTGATGCCGACGGCGGCGGCGACCCGCAGCTTCCCGTTCGCGTCGACCGCGGGGGTGTAGATGCCGGCGCGGATCGCGCCGGTGCGGGTCATCACGCCTGCGAGGGTGCCGTCGGTGTGTGTCAGCACGGCGAGCTGGGCGTGGTCCTCGGCGAGCCGGTCGAAGATCTCGCGCGGGGACAGATCCACGGGGGCCTGGACGAAATCGGTGAGCGCGACCTCGCGTAGTCGCGCGAACCGGTCGACATCGGCGCAGGCGGCCTCGGTGACCACACCGACCGGCTTGCCGTCCTCGACGACGACCACAGCGCCGTGCGCGCGCTTGTGCATCAGCGCCATCGCATCGGATACCGACCGTTGGGGGTCGAGGGTGACGGGGGTGTCGGCGGTGAGCGAGCGGCTCTTCACGAACGCGATGGTCTCGGCGGCCGCCGGGATCGGCAGATCCTGGGGCAGGACCACGATGCCGCCGCGCCGGGCGACGGTCTCGGCCATCCGCTTTCCCGCGACGGCGGTCATGTTCGCGACCACGAGGGGGATGGTGGTGCCGGATCCGTCGACGGTGGCCAGGTCCACATCGAACCGGGACGCGACATCCGTCCGGTTCGGGACGAGGAAGATGTCGTCGTAGGTCAGGTCATACGGCGGCTGGGGTCCCGGAAGAAATCGCACTTGGCCGATGATAGCCCGGTGAGGGTCGGCGTGTGCGAGACCTCAGCGCACGGGTTCTCGTGCATCGGACAGCGGTGCCGCCTCGGTCCGGCACAGCGCGACCGTGGCCACGCACATCACCACGACGCAGACGGCGACGACCACCAGACCGACGCCGTCGGTGCGTAGTTGCTCGTCGAGGGCGGTGAGACCGAGGAACGCGGCGGCCAGTGGTTCGGCGACGGCCGCGGCGGGCAGCGACGCGGCCAGCGGGCCGGCCTGGTACGCCCGTTGTTGCAGGTAGAAGCCGAGCAGCCCGGCCCCGACCAAGGCCCAGGTCTGCCAGCCGGTGATCACGCTGCCGGGGCCGTCGCCGAACAGGGTGACCACCCGGTCGGTGAGCGCGGCGGCCAGGCCGAACAGCGCGCCACCGGCGAGTCCCAGACACAGCGCCCGCGAGGACGGATTATGGAGCAGGAACCCCGCCAGCGTCGCGACCGCGACGATGCTCAGCAGAATCGTCAAGGGCACCAGCCACTCTCGCAGCGGCGCGGTCTCCTCGCCCGCGGTCGGGTCGCCGACGATCAGGAACACGACCAGGGCGGCGACGAGGACCAGTGCCGTCGCGGCGGCCCGTCCGGTGATCCGCTGATGATTCATTCGCGCGGACAGTGGCAGCGCGAAGACCAGCGAGCTCACCAGAATCGGTTGCACAACCAGTACCGCGCCGACGCTGAGGGCGAGCACCTGCATGCCGTACCCGCCGACATCCCCGACGATCGCGGCCCACCACCGCTTGCTCCGGAGCAGGGACCGCACCAGCGCGGATCCCTCCGGGACGGCCGCGGCCGCCTGGTGCTGCGCCACCGACGAGACCGCGAACAGGAGCGCGGCGACGAGGGCGAACACGATCGCGGCGATCGGACGGTACGTCACGAGGTCAGTGTGGCGGATCCGTGGGCGGCAGGGCCGGTCCGCCGTCGGTGAGTCGCCGGCGCCATGACAGCGTCATCGGCCGGAGCGCACGGTCCCGGATCGGCCGTCCAGGAAAGAGCAGCGGGGCCGAACCGTAATCGGTTCGGCCCCGCGATGATTCAGTTTGCCGAGCGGTTGCGGCGGGCTGCCGTACCCGCCGGACGCGCGGCCCGACGACGTGAATTCGTCGGCGTGTCGCCGCTGCGGGCGTGTCCACCCGTGCCCGCGGGCTTGTGGGTCCTGGACTCGCCTGCCGGACGTTCCCGGCGCGGTGCGCCCGCGCCACGGCTGTGGCCCTGGGCCGCCTCGGAAGCCGGTGCGCCACCGGACCTGCCACGGCGCGGGCGGCCGCCGTTCGCCGACTTCGGCGCGTTGACCTGCGCCGGGGCGGCAGGCGCGGCCAGCGCGATCCCGCTGGGCTTGCGGGCGCCGGTGATCTCCACCAGCTTCCGGTCGCCGGGGCGGACCTCGACGCCGTCGGTCTGTACGCCCGCCTTGCGGGTCATCGCGGCGACGTCCTTGCGCTCCTCGTCGGTGACGAGGGTGACGACGACACCGTCCTCACCGGCGCGGGCGGTGCGGCCCGCGCGGTGCAGGTAGGCCTTGTGCTCGGCGGGCGGGTCGAAGTGCACGACCAGCGAGACGCCGTCGATGTGGATACCGCGCGCGGCGACATCGGTGGTGACCAGCACCGGCACCGACCCGTCGGCGAAGGCCGCCAGGGTGCGGGTGCGGTTGTTCTGCGCCTTGCCGCCGTGCAGCGAGCCGGCCGCGACACCGGCGCCGCGCAGCTGCTTGGCCAGGCGGTCGGCGCCGTGCTTGGTGCGCACGAACATGATGGTCAGGCCGTCGCGGGCGGCGATCTCGGTGGCGACCGAGCGCTTGACGTTCTTGTCGCGCACGTAGAGCAGGTGGTGCGACATGGTGGTCACCGACGCCTCGGGCGGCGCGGTGGAGTGGGTCACCGGCTGGTGCATGTAGCGCTTGACCAGCTTGTCGACGTCACCGTCGAGGGTGGCCGAGAACAGCAGGCGCTGGCCGTCCTTCGGGGTGCGGTCGAGCAGGCGGGTGACCTGGGGCAGGAAGCCCATGTCGGCCATGTGGTCGGCCTCGTCGAGCGCGGTGATCGTCACGTCGGACAGGTCCGCGGCCCGCTGCTTGATCAGGTCGTCGAGGCGGCCGGGGGTGGCGATGAGCAGGTCGACGCCGCGCGCGAGCCGGTCGGCCTGGCGCTTGATCGGCGCGCCGCCGACGACGGAGGCCACCCGCAGGCCCAGCGAGAGGGCGGCCTCGTCGAGCGCGCGCTCGATCTGGGTCGCGAGTTCACGGGTGGGCACCAGCACCAGGCCGCGCGGGCGGCCCGGCTTGGCGGACGCGCCGGTGAGGCGGGCCAGCATCGGCAGGCCGAAGGCCAGGGTCTTGCCCGAGCCGGTCGGGCCGCGGCCGAGCACGTCACGCCCGGCGAGCGCGTCGCCGATGGTGGCGGCCTGGATGGGGAAGGGCTTCTCGATGCCGGCATTGCGCAGGGTCTGCACCAGTGCGACGGGCAGACCGAGTTCTGCGAAGGTGGCGTCGGGACGCGTGGAGGTAGACAAAATGGCCTTTCGTTGGGCTGCGCATCGCGCTGGAAGATGTCCGGCGCCGATGACCCGGATACGCGCGGGGCGTGCACGGGGTGCGGCCCAGCAGGAAGGACCGAGCTCCCAGGATAGGCGGGATTGCCGTCGCGTGGGTAAACATGCTGGTCAGACGACCGTTTGTACCGGTGGTTGTTCGACCCTCGAAGCCGGGTGCGCGAGTGCTGCGGCTGACCGGTTTCCCGGTCGGGGGAAGGGCGGCGAATCGCCAGGTCAGCCGCGGAAGAGCCGGTTCAGCTCCTGCAGCCACGGCACCGCGACGGCGAGCGTCGGCACGACCAGGATGGCGGCCGAGCCGAGGTAGGCGGCGGTGGCGACTCTCACGTCGCCGGTGCGTCCCGCGAGCCGCTGGATGCGGATCAGCGTGCTCGGTCCGCCCGCGGCGAGCGCGCCCTGCGGCGCGGTCGACTTCGCGCAGGTGACCAGCGCGCGGGCCAGCGGCTTGGGGCCGGTGACCTTCACCGCGGAGTCGTCGGCGAGCAGTTCGATGAGCAGCTTCACCGAGCCGAGCGCGGCCTTGCTGCGGACCACCCGCGGGAACGCCTCGTGCACGGCGGTGAACGCCTCGAGCACCAGGTCGTGGCGGGCCCGCAGATGCGAGCGCTCGTGACTGACGATGGCGGTGACCTCGGCGTCGTCGAGGCTGGTCAGCGTGCCTTCGCTGAGCACGACGCGCTGGCGCAGCCCGGGTAGGCAGTAGGCGATGGGCTCGGTCGAGGCGAGCACGCGGATATCGGCGGCGCGGCGGACCGGGCCGCTCTGATCGAGCAGGTCGACCAGCATGCGATGCCGGGACCTGCGGCGACGGGTGTGCACGCCGACGCGCACGATGGAGAACATGAGCCGGGCGCCGATCATCAGGGTCAGCGCGAACACGGTGACATACACCGTCCACAGCGGCAGACCGAGCGCGTCGATCTCCTTGGTGGGGGAGGTGGTCGGCCTACCGTCGGGGCCGGGGACGAGTAGGAGGCTGGCGATGGCCAGCCCGGATCCGAAGGCGCTGAGCACGGCGGCCAGCGCGATCGCCTGCCACAGCACGAGTGCCGCGCGCGGGGACCGATGCACCCAGGTCGCGCGACTGAGCAACGCTGGTACCGGCCCTGCGAGAAGCAAGGCGAGACCGGCGAAGACTGCCGCGGTTGCGTTCATCGACTCTGCTCACTGCGTTGTGGGACCAGGGGCGCTCACGTCGTTGTGAGAGCCGCCAGGGAGTCTAGCTGCTCTTCTCGTCGGATTCGAGCTTGGCGAGTGCCTCCCGCAGCGCATCGGCCTCGTCCTTGCCCACCTGCTCGACGAAGTGCACCAGGGCGGCGGCGCGGCTGCCTGCCGCGTCGGCCTGCTGCAATGCGTCGAACATCAGGCTCGCGACCAGCTCGTCGCGGCTGTGCACGGGCGCGTATCGGTGCGCGCGATCGTCGCGCTGCTGCACCACCAGATCCTTCTTCGCCAGCCGCTGCAGCACCGTCATCACTGTCGTGTACGCGAGCTCACGCCGCGCGGCCAGTGCTTCGTGGACCTGCCGCACCGTCTGCGGTTCGTCGGCCGACCACAACTGGTCCATGACCGCTTTTTCGAGTTCGCCGAGTCCTGCCATCCCACAATTTTACGGACTCAACGACAAAGATGCGTACTACAGATCGTCGTAACGGGAGGTTTGCTGGTGTGTTATTCGTCATACCCGGCGGCGCCGTGCACGTGTCTGGTGCCGATCGGGACGATCATCGGCCGCCCCGAGACCGGATCGGTGAGCACGGTGGCCTCGAGGCCGAACACCTCGGCGAGCAGCTCGGCGGTGACGATCTCGGCCGGCTTGCCCTGTGCCACGATCCGGCCCGCGCACATCACGACGAGCTCGTCGCTGTAGCGGATGGCGAGGTTGAGATCGTGCAGGACCATCACCACGGTGCGCCCGAATTCGGCGTGCAGCCGGTCGACGAGGTCGAGGACCTCGAGCGAGTGCGCGAGGTCGAGGTAGGTGGTCGGCTCGTCGAGCAGCAGGATGTCGGTGCCCTGGGCCAGGGCCATGGAGATCCAGGCGCGCTGGCGCTGGCCGCCGGAGAGTTCGTCGAGGGCGCGCTCGGCCAGGTCGGCGATGCCGGTCTGGGCCAAGGCGGCCGCGACCTCGGTCTCGTCGTCGGCCGACCACTGCCGCAGCCAGGACTGGTGCGGGTGCCGTCCGCGGGCGACGAGGTCGGCGACGGTGAGGCCCTCGGGCGCGACCGGGGTCTGCGGCAGCATGCCGATCACCCGGGCGACGTCTTTGGTCTTCATCGACGAGATCGCCTTGCCGTCGAGCACCACCTGCCCGTCGCGCGGGCGCAGCAGCCTGCCCAGCGATTTGAGCAGCGTCGACTTGCCGCAGCCGTTGGGCCCGATGACGGTGGTGACCACGCCGGGGGCGATATCGAGGCTCAGCTCGTCGACGATCACCCGTTCGCCGTAGCCGAGGGAGACGCTGTCGGCGGCGAGGCGATGGGCGGGGCTGGTCATGAGAGCGTGGCCTTCCGATTCATGCGGACGAGCAGGTAGAGCAGGAACGGTCCGCCGAGCGCGGCGGTCACGATGCCGACGGGCAGGTCGACGGGAAGCAGTGTGCGCGAGATGATATCGGCTCCGGCGACCAGCCCGGCGCCGGTGAGCGCGGAGGCGATGAGCGGTTCACCGGGCGTGCGCAGGGCCATCCTGGCGATCTGCGGCGCCGCGAGCGCGACGAAACCGACCGGCCCGACGGCCGCGGTCGCCACCGACGCCGCCACCACCGAGGCCCCGATGAGCAGCGCCTGCTGCGCCTGGATACGCACGCCGAGCACCCGCGTCGACTCCTCGCCCAGGCGCAGCGCGGCCAGCGTCCGCGCCGACACCAGCGACACCACCGTCACCACGGCCAGCGCGATCGCGGCGGGCACGACCCTGGCCATGTCGGCGGCATTGAGCGATCCGTTGAGCCAGATCTGCGCCCTGGCGGCGTCGGTCAGGCTGGCCCGGGTGAGCAGCCAGCTGATCACCGACATCAGCACCGCGTTGACGCCGATGCCGATGAGCACCAGCCGGAACCCGGTGACCCCGCGTTCCCCGGCCCGGCCGCGTCCCCAGGCGAGCAGATAGATGACGACAGCGGTGAGCAGCCCGCCCGTGAGCGCGGCCAGCGGCGCGCCGATCGTGGCGATCAGGCCCGTGGTCGCGCCGCCGCTGCCGACCAGCACCGCGACCGCGCCGACACTGGCGCCGGTGGTGATGCCGAGCACATCCGGCCCGGCCAGTGGGTTGTGCAGAATCGACTGCATCAGCGCGCCGGACAGCCCGAGCGCCGCGCCGACCACCACGGCGGTGAGTGCCCGTGGCAGCCGCGATTCGATGATGATGAACCGCTGCGACCTGGTGCCGCCGCCACCGAGCACGTCGAGTACCCGGCCCAGCGGGATGGTGGTGTCGCCGACGGCGATGTCCAGGCAGAACAGCCCGAAGACCAGGACCGCGAGCGCGAGGACGACGCCGAGCATCACCGGGCGCAGCACCAGCGACACCGGCCCGACGCGCAGCGCGGGACGCACTTTCCGCAGCTCGGCGCCCGCCTGCTCGTCCTGCTCGTCCTGCTTGTCGGTCTCGATCGTGCTCACAGCGTCACCAGCTTCTTACGGCGCACCAGCGCGATGAAGAACGGCGCGCCGATCGCCGCCAGCATCACCCCGACCTGGAGTTCGCCCGGCCGGGCGACCACCCGTCCGGCGATATCGGCCACGACCAGCAACAGGCCGCCGAGCAGTCCCGAGTAGGGGATCAGCCAGCGGTTGTCCGGTCCGGTGACGGTGCGCGCGATATGCGGCACCACCAGCCCGAGGAACGCGATCGGCCCGACCGCCGCCGTCGCCGCGCCGCTGAGCAGCACCACCGCGAACAACCCGAAGGCCCGCGCCCGGCCGACATCGACACCGAGCCCGCGCGCCACATCGTCGCCGAGGCTCAGCAGATTCAGCCCGGGCGCCGCCGCGACCGCCATCGCCATGCCGACGACGAGGAACGGCAGCACCTGCCAGAAGACCCCGGCCTCGCGCCCGTTCACGGTGCCGACCACCCAGAACCGATAGGTGTCCAGGGCGGCGTTGTCCAGCACGACGACCGCGTTGGTCATCGCCTGCAGGAACGCGGTGACCGCGGCACCGGCCAGGACCAGGCTCAACGGGCTGGCCTTGCCGCCGCCGATCGAGGACACCCCGAACACGATCACGCCCGCGATCGCCGAGCCGGCGAAGGCGAACCAGATGTACTGGCTCGGCGCGGTGAAGCCGAACAGGAAGATGCTGAGCGCGGCCAGGAACCCCGCTCCGGCATTGAGTCCCAGCAAACCGGCATCAGCGAGCGGATTCCGGGTATACCCCTGGATGAGCGCGCCCGCGATGCCCAGCGCCATCCCGGCGATCAGGGCCAACGCGGTGCGCGGCAGACGCAGCTCACGCACGATTTCCTCGGCGGTGGAGCGGGCCGGGCATCGGAACGGGCCGCCGTCGCAGCCGAGAGCGTGTGTGACGGCGTCGAACACCGTGGACGGTGCGAGCGAGCGGGTGCCGATGGCAATGCTCGCCACCACCGCGACGGTGAGCAGCAAGACGAGCAGCAGAAGCCCGGTCAGACGACGACGTCTGACGGTGCCAGGGTGGATCACGGCGACGAACTTCTCCTGCCTCGAAACCAGACACAACTTGTGAAGTCTGGTAAGCCTAACCTATGTTCCGAGACATCATCGTCACGGGAACCAACGTTCGAGGAGGTTCGATGCCCGAGCCCGTCACCACCGCCCCGTCCCGCACCACCGCCGCGTTCGACCGCGCGTGCGCCCGGTTGCAATCGCTGCAACCCGAACATCCGCGGGTCTATGCCGTGGCGGCGATGGCCGGTCAGGGCAAACGGCGATGGTGGCATGTGCCGAACGGACTGTCCGAGGGTCGTGTCGAGCTGATGTACCGACGCCACGCCGCCGAGATGATCAACGACGACATCGCCGCCGAGGTGGTGGCGACCGCCCTCATCCACGCCGTGGTCGGCCGGGTCACGGCGCTGTTCGTGATGTCGGCCCAGGCCTGGGATCCGGGCCGGGACAACCTGTGGATCCATCATGACAACGATGGTGGCATCGACTGGGCGGGCTTGTCCGACACCACGATTCGTGTTGTCGACGGTGACCCCGGGGTGGACGAGCGCGACGCGGTCGCGCTGCCGTGCGAGGCCGCGATGGCGGTCTGGCTGGCCCAGCGCTGCGCGTCCTCGCTGATCCCGCTGCAGTCGGTCCTCACCCGTTGCTCCGGCCTGCCCGCGCGTCGATTCTGGTCCCTGGTAGGGGAATCCGTCGTCGGCGCCGCCACCTACGTGCCCGATCTGGCCCGCGCCGACAGCACCGCGGGCGGCCGCCGCGGCCAGCTCCTGCTCGGTGCGCTCGAGGACCGCGGCCTCCCGGTGCGGCGCACCAGTTGCCTGCAGCGTTAGTGCCCAGCCGGAACATCCTGGGAGAGTAGCGCGGTGGCGAGTTCGCGGAACGAGCGCAGCAGCAGCTCGCCGTAGTGCTCGGGGTCCGGCATCATCGCGGCATTCGTCGTGACCGCGATGACGATCTCGTCACCCTGCGAGGTGATCAGGTGGCGCAGGCCGTCGCCGTCGAGGATCGGCAGGGAGCCGACCGCGCGCCGGATCGGCCTGCCGCAGAAGGTGAGTGCGTCGGTGACCGGCGCCACGTTGCTGATCGTGGTGTTGCACAACGGCACCGTCGCCGAGTCGTCGAAACGTCGTTGCGCCCGTGCCCATCCCGCCGCGCGCAGCAGGAGTGCGGGCGCGGTCTCCACTCTGCGGTCGCTGCGCAGGACCACCGGGTCGGTGGTGCGCTGTTTGGCTCGGCTCGCCGACTGTTCGACGGCGGCCAGCCGGTCGATCGGATCGGCGATGTCGGTGTGCAGGTCGACGATCATCTGGGTGAGCTGGTTCGCCGAATCCCATTCGGCGACACCGCGCATCGATCTCGGCACCATCGCGGCGAGTGAGCCCGCGGGCACCTCGTCGTGCTCGGCGAGGTAGGCGGCCAGCGCGCCGGAGATGGTGGTCAGCATCAGGTCGTTGATCGTGACCCGCTGTGGTGCGGCGGCTTTGGCCGCGCGGACTTCCGGCAGTGGAATCGGCAGCAGGTGAAAGGTCAGCTCCGCGTGGATGTCCCGATTGAATCGGGTCGCCGGTCGCAGCGCGACGGGTTCGTGTACCGCACCGGCGTCGACCAGTGCGCGCAACTCCTCGTGCGCCGCGCGGGACCGCCGCAGTCCGGTGACGAAGCGGGCGGGCTGGGAGACGAGCGCGGCGGCGGTGCGCACCGCCGCCGACAGTGGTCGAGGCTCGCCGAGCCGGACGGCCGGCGCGGGTACGTCGCCGAACAACCGTTGCTCCAGCGCGCGGGTCGCGACACCGTCGCCGGCGCTGTGGTGGAACTTCAGCACCACGATCGTGGTTTCGCCGCCCATCGCGGGGACACCGTCGACGCGATCCAGGACGTGGATCTCCCACGGCGGCCGGTTCAGATCCATCCGGGTGGAGGTGATCTCGGCGATGCGCGTGCGGGCGTCGTCCCATGTCCCGGGGCGATCCAGCACCACGTGCTCCCGCACCGACAGTGCCGGATCGGGCACCCAGTACGGCAGGTCGAGGTCCATCGGCACGCGCCGCAGCCGCCGGTGGAACAGCGCCGCGTGCCCGATGCCCGCTCGCACCCAGTCCAGCACCTGTTCGACGGTGAGCGGCGGGTGTCCCGACGCGTCGGCGAAATACACCGCGACGATGTTCGACAGGTGCCGGTCGGTCTCGTCGTAGACGAAGACCGCGTCGCGCGGGCTCAGCTGTCCGGTGCCCACCCGGAGTTCGGCGCTCACAGGCCGAGCGCCGTCGCCATCATCGGCCACGAAGCGTGCAGGTCGTCTTCCCAGTAACCCCAGGAGTGGGTGCCGGTCGGGCGGACGTTGACGGTGATATTCGTGCGGCCCAGCTCGCGTGCGCGCTGTCCCATGCTCACCGTGCAGTACGCGGCCGCGGCTTCGATGCCGCCACCGACGAGCATCTGATTCATCAGGATCGAATTCGGGTTCTTGCCGTTGATGTGCACCCGCGGATTGGTGAGAGTGTCGTGCGCGCCGGGCAATCCGGTGCCGCTGGAGATGTAGATGGGGATGTCGGGCAGCCGGTGTGCCTGCACATACGGGTCGTGCTCGCGCCAGGCCGCGTCGGTGGCCGGACCCCACATGTTCTCGGTATCACCGCCGCCCATCCGCACGACGAGCGAGACGAACGCCCGCCCGATCGGGTCGCTGGTCATCGCGCAGCCGCTGTAGGAGGCGACGCTGCGGTACAGCTCCGGTGCCTGGATGGCCAGATCGAGCACCGAGGTGCCCGCCATCGAGATGCCGGCCAGCGCGTTGACCCCGGTCGTGGCGAACGCCGCGTCGATCACCGGCGGGAGTTCCCGGGTGAGGAATGTCGTCCACATGTTGTGGCCGTTGTTCTCGAGGTTCTTCGCCAGGCCGTCGTCGGGGCGCTGCCAGTCGGTGTAGTAGCTGAACGCGCCCTCCATCGGGATGACGACGTTGACGTGCTTGCCCGCGAAGAATCCGGCCGCGTCGGTCTGTCGGGGCCAGTTCGCCGAATCCTCGCCGCCGCCTGCGCCGTTCAGCAGGTACAGCGTCGGCGCGGGAACGGTCGTGTCGGCCGGGCGTAGCACCCGCAGCGCGATCGTGCGTTCCATCGACGGCGAGTAGACGCTGATGTCGGCGACCTGCCCCGACCGGGTCTGGCTCACCAGACGCGCACCGGGTTCGGCTCCCGCGTGCGCACCGTCGACGAAGACGGGCGTCGTGGCCACTGCCGCGGCGCAGACGGCCACCATGATTGCGCGGAGGAGGTGATTGTTCATCGTGATAAAAGCCCGCTGACTTTCCCTGGGAGGCGATATCGGCATCGGGGCGGGCTGTGAAATGACCCGCCCCCTATTCGTCGACGACGAATTATTTACCCGGCGTGGGAGTGCCGCCGCTCACTCATCGTTGAGGCTACCGGCACCGGTCTGCATCAATTCGTAGAGAGAACCCCTTTTTACTCCTGGATATGCTGGTTAATCAGCCCGACGAATCGGGTGCTATGGAAGGTGTGCGATTCAGGGGAAGAACGCTTCCACCGAGCCGAGGAAGACGGCGAGGAGGCCGTCGCCCTCGGCCGCAGAACCGAGGCCCGCGATCGCGGCCTGCACAATCTCGGTCAGTGAACCCATGGTCGATCTCCTTGCGTGGTCGCTGATGTGATGCCGGTAACGTAGCGCCACTTACATTATGTGGCAACCGGGTGTTTCACACACTGCGATTCGTTCATTATTTTCTTTCCTGATGGAAGCTGCTCGCCGATTGCCGCGATGCGCAACTGCACTGCATGTGACCTGTGGATACCTGGATCTTCTGGGACGGTATGGCGGCCTGTGGCGGTGAGCCTGCTCATTGCTGACCAGTTCAACAGACCCCAGTTTTGGGGGATGACGCCGAAGCGGTAGTTCTCTTTTTTCGGCTCCGGCTATGCCCTGATGTCATGTTGTATGGCTATCAATGTGGCGCATTGACGGCTCGGCGAACTAGTGGAAATGGGTCCGGGGACGGACCGTAACGGCCCGCCCCCGGATGCCCCGTCGCGTACTACTTACCCGGCGTGGGTGTGCCGCCGCTGACGGTGATCAGTGCCTGCACGAACGGCAGGACGGCCTCGCTGAGGCTGCCCGCGCCGGTCTCCAGCAATTCGTAGAGAGATCCCATGTTCTTTCTCCTTTGGTGAAGCGAAAAATATAGTGCTGTTTACGGGAAGAAGGCCTCGACCGAGCCCAGGAATACGGCGAGTAGGCCATCGCCCTCGGCCGCGGAACCTATTCCCGCAATGGCGGCCATCATCAACTCGGTCAATGAACCCATGGTGAATCTCCTTGCATGATTGGTAAGCATCCCGCCGGAAAAGAGGGGAACCCACGGCCGGGATGTGGGTAACGTAGCTCTACTCATTTCCGTCGGCAAGGAAATCGCCCGATTTGCGGAATTCGGCACCACATCCTTCCCGGTGGAAGTACCCGCCGGTGTTGGTGGCTGTCACAGCGGATCGCGCCGTGACCTGTACAGACGTCCAGTCCTGTCAGGTTCGACGGCGAACAACCACGTTCGCCGTCGGTACTGTCAATCCCCCTGGAGTGAGCCACGCCAGATGCGCGCCGGAATCCCACTGACCAGATCACGGCGCCGCAGCACCTGGATCCGCCACGGAGACAGGCGCAGGACCTGGAAGGCGGGATCATCCGGGCCCTGCCAGAACTGGCCGGGGTCGTAGCCCGCGCCGGGCGGGCTGCCGTGCCGGTACAGGTTCCACACGTGCGCGCGCTCGTCCGGATCGTCGGTCCACTCGGCCACGGTGTCGACCGCGACGGTGTTCTGCGCCGGACTCCAATAGGAGAACGTCACATGCGGATTTCCCGCGATATGGGCGGCTTTCACCGGTGTGCGGTAGGTCCCGAGCCAGCCGATCGGGTGCTCGGTGCCGGTCTCCCACACCGGAATCAGCACGCGCGACCTCGGCCGCCCCTCGGCGTCGACGGTGGTCATGGTGGCGTAGTTGATCGAGCCGACGATCGCGTCGAAGTCGGGCCTGAGATCGGCGAAGGTGTGGACCTGGGCGCGGGTACGGTTGCTCACTGCTGCTCCTCGAGGCGTGTGGTCACCGAGCGGTCGGGACTGTCGGTCACGGTGTGGTTCATGGATCCACCGTGACCGGCTGGACTTCGGATCGGCTCAGGGTCGACTCGAGGCCGCCGGTCGGCTCGGCGCCTGCGCCGGATATGGGCCCGCGGTCGCCGCCGGATTCAGGGTCGAGTCGAAGCCTCGGTGGCGTGCAGCGTGTGGGGGTCGGCTCGGCGCCCTTCGGCGAAGTCGGCGGCGAACTGGCCTGCGCCGATGTCAGCAATGATGCGCGCCTCGATGCGGACGACATCCCCGCGTTCGGCGTCGGGCAGTGGCGCGCCTGCTGACCGGCGCAGTGTGTCGGCGGCGCCGAGTAGCCGTGCGGCGTACGCGGAATCCCCTGCGAGCGAACGTGCTCCGGCGAGGCCTTCGAGTGCGAGTGCGTGGGCGCGTGGATCGCCGGTGCGCAGCGCGGAGTCCAGCCCGCGCAGCTGCAGCTTTTCGGCTTCGCCGGCGTCACCTGCCAGCTCGGCGGTGAAGCCCAGTTCGGCGAGGATCAGCGCGGCGCCGAAATGCGACCCGGCCCGCAGGTGCCAGTCCAGCCACGCGCTGAGGTGTTCACGGGCCGCGCGCAGGTCGCCGCGGCGACGGGCGACGAGGCCGAGCCCGAGTACGGCGGACTCCTCCCCGACGAGATGCCCCTGGCCGACCGCGACCTGACGGGCCCGTTCGTGCAGTTCGGCGCTGTGTTCGAGTTCGCCCCGCAGCAACGCGATCCGGCCCAGCGAGGTGAGCCGCTCACCGACTTCGGTCCACAGTCCCAGTTCCTCGGCGGTGCTCAGGGCAGCCCGGTGGTAGTCACGCGCGACGTCGAGGTCGCCGGTGACCTCGGCATGGCTACCGAGCAGGAATCCCGCGATGCCCTGTCCCCAGCGGTCGCCCACTCGCGCGAACAGGTCCCTGCTTCGTCCGGCGTGCTCGCACAGCCCGGCCAGGTCGCCGCGGGCGAACGCGTCGCGAGCCAGCGATACCGAGGCTGCCGCGACACCCCAGTCATCGGCGTTGCCGGCGAAGGCGTTGCGCAGGTCTGCCGCGTTGTCCATGCCCTGCCGCGCGGCGAACCCGGTGTGGACGTGCGCGAGATACCAGCGGGCGCGCAACTCCGCCGGTGCGAGCCGTTGTGCGACGGTGGTGTCGAGAGTGTGGCTCTCGCCCCCTTCCGTGTCGACGGTGTGGCCGGCGCCGAGCTCGAGGGCACTGCGCCACAGCAGGGCGACCCGGCGTGCGGTCGGGTCGGTCTCGCCGGGCACGGCCAGTGCGATGCCGATCGACCGGATGCCCTCGGCCAGCCGCCCCCGCATCACCCAGTACCAGGCCAGCGCGTTGACCAGGCGCAGCGCGTCGGCGGATCGGCCTGCGGTACGGGCGGTTTCGAGTGCCCGGCGCAGATCGGCCGACTCTGCGTCGAGCCGGGCGAGCCACCGCCGCTGATCGGCGGTGCGCAGCCGCTGGTCGGCGCGTTCGGCCAGGTCGAGGGAGAACGCGAGGTGGCGCAGCCGGGTGTCGAATTCCTCGCCGCTGTCGCGCAATCGGTCGACCCCGTACGCCGCGACCGACTTCAGCAGCCGGTAGCGCGGCCGGGACTCGGCGGCCGGCGTGATGATCAGGGATCGGTCGACCAGGCGAGCGAGCAGTTCCGCGACATCCGACCCGGCGACATCCCCACCCGCGCACACCACCTCGGCCGACTCCAGCGTGCCGCCGTCCGCGTGCGCCGAAAGCCGCCGCAGCACAGCGCGTTCGGGCTCGTCGAGCAGTTCCCAGCTCCAGTCGATCACCGCACGCAGCGTGCGCTGCCGGTCCGGTGCGTCCCGGTAGCCGGCCGAGAGCAGCGTGAACCGGTCCTCGATCCGCTCGGCCAGGGTGTGCACACCCAGCGCGCGGACCCGGGTCGCCGCCAGTTCCAGCGCCAGCGGCACACCGTCGAGGTGGGCGACGATGGCGGCGACCGCAGCGGCATTGTCGTCGGTGACGGCGAAATCCGGTGCGGCGGAGCGGGCGCGATCGGCGAAAAGCCGTGCGGCAGGCGACTTCTCCACCTCGGCCGCGGAGGCATCGGCGGCGGGCACCGCCAGCGGTGCCACCGGCCAGAGGTGCTCGCCCGCGATGGCCAGCGGCACCTGACTGGTCACCAGCACCCGCAGCTCGGGTGCGGCCCCGAGCAGCCGCGAGACCAGCGCGGCGGCCGCGTCGGCGACGTGCTCACCATTGTCCAGCACGAGCAGCACCTGCTTGGCGCGCACCGCCTCGGCGAGCCTGGCCGGCTGAGTCCCGTTGTCGAGCACCGGGAACGGAATCGACCCGGCCGAATCGTCGCGGACCTCGAACGCCGCGGCCACCACCTCGGTGAGCGCGGTCAGCGCACTGTCGTGCTCGGCGCCGAGGCACAGCCCGGCGAGCTCGACGAACAGGACACCGTCGCGCGCCGGATGGGTGGCCGCGGCGGCCAGCGCCAGCCGGGTCTTGCCGACTCCGCCGGGCCCGGTGAGCGTCACCAGCCGTTCGGCGCGGAGCAGCGCATCGATCCCGGCGAGGTCGTCTTCGCGTCCGACCAGTGTCGTCGGTGGAACCGGCACGGTGGGCCGCGGTGTCACGGGTGCCGCGGGCGCGGGACGTACCGGGGCGCCGAGTGCCGGATCCTGTTCCAGCACAGCGCGATGCAGCGCCGCCAGCTCGGGACTCGGATCGAGGCCGAGCTCCTCGGCGAGATGCGCACGCAGGCGTCGATAGGAGTCCAAAGCCTCCCCGTGGCGACCTGAGCGGTACAGCGCCAACATGTGCGCCGCGCGCAACCGTTCACGCAGGGGATGCCGTTCGGTGAGCGCGCCGAGTTCGTCGGCGACCTGATCGTGTTCGCCGAGCGCGATCCTGGCCTGCGCGAGTTCCTCGACGGCGGTCACACGTTGATCTTCGAGCCGCACCACCGGAATCCGCGCGAAGTCGTGATCGGCCAGGTCTGCCAGTGCGGGCCCACGCCACAGCGCCAGCGCTGCGGTGAGCAGCGGTGCGCGGGTGGCGGCATCCTCGGTGGCGCGCGCCTGCCGCAGCAACTCCTGGAACACCTGCGAATCCACCGCGCCGGCGGTGACGTCGAGCAGATAGCCGGGGGAGCGCGACACCAGCAGATCGCGGCCGCCCGCTTCGGCGTCACCGAGGACGCGCCGCAACTGGGAGGCGCGGGTCTGCAAGGAGCCCGCCGGATTGGCCGGCATCGCCGCCCCGCCCCACAGGTCCTCGACGAGCCGGTCGGCGGGCACGATCCGGCCCGGTTCGGCCAGCAGCGCACCGAGCAGCACCCGGACCTTGAGCTCGGGAACCCGGACGGGTTGCCCGTCGTCGGTCCATACCGCCAACGGCCCAAGCACCCCGAAACGCATGTCATCCACCCTAAACGGGGGCGGGGACACGGTGCGCTCGAGGCGATCCTGAGTCGATCCGAAGAGTTCCCGAAGGACCGGTCGGCACGGTGGGTCTCGTTCGAATCCTCCTCGAAGGGAAACCTCCTGATGTCCGCGTTCACCGATATCCCCGAGCGGGCCGGAGCCCGCCAATGGCTGGGGCTGGCGGTTCTGCTCCTGCCGACGGTGCTGCTGTTCCTCAGCATGACCGTCCTGTTCCTGGCCACCCCCTATATCGCCGCCGACCTGTCGCCGAGCAGCGGCCAGCTGCTGTGGATCAACGACATCTACGGGTTCGTCATGGCGGGTTTCCTCGTCACCATGGGCACACTCGGTGATCGACTCGGCCGCCGCAGGCTGCTGCTGGCCGGTGCGGCCCTGTTCGGCGCCGCCTCGGTCGTTGCCGCGTTCGCGCCGGGTCCGGAACTGCTCATCGCCTCGCGTGCGCTGATGGGTCTGGGCGCGTCCGCCGTCATGCCTGCCACCTTGTCGCTGATCACGACGATGTTCCGCGACGATCGGCAGCGTGCCACCGCCATCGGTCTGTGGGCGGCGTCGGTGTCGGCGGGTGTGGCGCTGGGTCCGCTGCTCGGCGGGCTGATGCTGGCCTCGCTGTGGTGGGGCGCGTCCATGCTGATCGGCGTGCCGGTGATGCTGCTCGTCGTGCTCGCGGTGCCGGTCCTCGTGCCCGAATACCGTGCGCCGGAAGCCGGTCGGCTCGATCCGGTCAGTGTCGCGCTGTCGCTGGCTGCCCTGCTGCCGTTCGTGTACGGCGTGAAGAAGCTGGCCGAGACCGGATTCGCCGCCGAGTCGGTGCTCACCCTGCCGGCCGGGGTGCTGTTCGCGGTGGTCTTCGTCCGCAGGCAGCTGCGCCTGGCCGACCCGCTGCTCGACGTGCGGCTGTTCGCGAACCGGACCTTCAGCGGTTCGCTCGGCGTCTACATGCTCGCCGCCATCGCCCTCGGCGGGGTGTACCTGCTGTTCACGCAGTATCTGCAACTGGTCGCCGCCCAGTCGCCGCTGGCGGCCGGGCTGTGGATCCTGCCCGCCGCGATCGGCCTGGTCATCGTCTCTACCGTGACCCCGGCCATCGCCCGCCGGGTCCGTCCCGCCTACCTGATCGCCGCGGGGCTGGCGGTCTCGACCGTCGGCTACCTGGTGCTCACCCAGGTCGACAGCGTCGCGGGCCTGCCGCTGCTCATCGTCGGGTTCTACGTCCTGTACCCGGGCATCGCGCCCGCCATGGCGCTGATCCCCGGCCTGGTCATCGGCGCGGCCCCCGCGGAGAAGGCGGGCGCGGCGTCGGCGGTGAACAGCACCGCCAGCGACCTGGGTGTGGCACTGGGTGTCGCGCTGCTCGGCAGCGTGGGTGCGGCGGTGTATCGCGCCGGGATGCCGGATGCCGAGGGCGCGGCCGCGGAAACCCTGCCCGGGGCACTGAGTTCGGCCGAGTCGCTGCCCGCCGAGGTCGCCGACTCCGTCGTGGCCGCGGCGCGCGAGGCCTTCACGAACGGACTCCATGCCGCGGCCTGGACCGCCGCCGTGCTGTCGGCCGTGGGTGCGGTGCTGGCAGTCGCGCTCCTGCGCCGGATCCCGGCCGGTGCGACATCCGTGCCGGATTCCGAAGCGGCAGTGGAGATCTCGGGTGACGGTGTTGCCGAGCGCGCCACCGTCGCGGTCTGATCACGACCGTCCCGCGCCAACACCTGCGACCACGCGATCCGCGGTACCGATCTTTCGGCGCCGCGGATCGCGTTCGATCTGCCTGCCTGTGATCACTAACTACAGTGTGCAGCACAGTGATTCAGGTCTCCGCTGGCCGACTTGCCGTCGGCCGCCACTGGACGCGATCGCGGCGCGGTCGGCCGCCCGATGCCGATCATCGACAGCGTCACGGTCGCGTGGGCGTCTGCCCACGCGGCCGACTCCACCTAGCGGTCCGGTGCGATGCGTCCGGTCACGACCATCAGCAGTTCCGCCGCAGTGCCGGAAAGCGGGGTGCCGGTGCCTGCGGTCCACCCGGTGTCGGTCGCGGTGAGTGCGTATCCGGCGAACCGCGTGCGGGCGTGGAACGGTGTGCCCATCGTCCACACCCGCTCCAGCGACCACTGCGCGGCCGACGTCGGCATGACCCGGTCGATGCCGAGCGGGATCGCGATGTCCTGACCGTGCACCAGCAGATCCATCAGCCGGTCGATCGGCATCGTCCCGATCGGCGTGATCCGGGAATCGACGGTGGCGCGCAGGTCGGTCAGCAGATCGGCGGTCGGCGTCCGGTCGGCCAGCCGGACGGCGGTGTCGTGGATGAGGCGATCGAGATTCCCCCTGGCCCGGATGAGATTCACGACGAGCGAACCGATCGTGACCTGCGTGGCCAGCACGAGATGCGCGACCACATCCCGTACCCGCCAGCCGTCGCACAGCGATGCGGTGTCCCATGCCGATTCGGGCAGGTCATGCAGCATGCCGACGAGGCTCGCGCGTTCCGCGGCCACCGCCTGCCAGATCGTCTCGGCGGTGGTGTGCTGTTCAGTCATGTGGGTACCGTAGGAACTCCACCGAGGTGGAGGTGCCAGCGACTGTGACCGACAGCACACGTCTGACGATCGGCGAACTCGCCACGCGCACGGGCGTCGCGGTCCGCACGATCCGGTTCTATTGCGACGAGGGCCTTCTCGATGTCTGGCGCACCTCGGCCGGTCATCGGGTGTTCGACCCGTCGGCCGCCGAACGCCTGATGCTGCTGCGCCGCCTGCGTTCGTTCGGCATCGGGTTGGCCGCGATCGGCGACGTGCTGGCCGGAGCGCGGTCGATCGAGGAGGTGATCGCGGCCGAACGCGCCGCCCTCGACCACGAACTGGACGCGCTGAGCCGCCGCCGATCGCTGCTCCGCGCGGTCGAACACGCCGCACCCGGCAGCCTGAATCTGCTTGCCGCCGTGACAGATCCACAGGCGGCCCGCGACGCGCTCGGCCGCTTCTGGCGACGTCAGCTGACCCCGCTGCCCACCGCGGTGATCGACGACTTCATCGACATGAATGTCCCCGAACCCGCTGCCGACGCGCATCCGGAACAGCTCATCGCCTACGCGGAACTCGTTGCCACCGTGACGAATCCGGCGCTCAGCGCGGCCATGTTCGACACCATCCGGCACCGCGCCACCCCCGGCGTCCGTGACGAACGCCGTCTGCTGTTCGAGGTGGCCGATGCCTGCCTGTCGGCAGCGCCGCTGGTCGCCTCGGGCCGCGCGCCCGCACCCGGCGCCGAACTCGACCGCTACGTCGATGCCCACGCCACCGCACGCGGTCTCGCCGACACCCCCGCCTTCCGGCGGCGCCTCCTGGCGGATGCCGAAGGCGCCGACCGGCTCCGGCGGTATTGGCAGCTCACCGCGACCCTCACCGGCGAGACGGTGACCTCCGGCGCCGCGCACCTGTGGCTGTTCGACGCGCTCGCCGCCTCGACCTCATGAGAAAGGGGAGGCCGACGATCCGGCCTCCCCTCGCTCACCGCGGCGAACTCACGGCACGACTTCGACGATGTCGCCCGGCTCCAGCCACTCGTAGTGCGCCTTGGCGCCTTCGGGTGTCAGCCGGATGCAGCCGTGGGACTGCTCCTCGGTGGGGCCGATGTGGTAGGCGATGTCGCCGTTGAAGAACACCGCGTACTCCATGGGCGCGTTGTGCAGGGTGCTCCAGTGGAACGGCTTCTTGAACGCGACCTTGAAGACACCGGGCGGGGTTTCGTACCCCGGCCTGCCGTGCGACATCGGACTCGGCCCGAAGGTCACCGTGCCCTTGTCCATCAGCCAGGCGTTGTTGGTGGACAACTGCAGGCAGGCGCGTGCCTTCTCGCTACACGGCGCGACGACCGGTTCCGGCGGGGGCGCCGGAATGATGGCCGGAACGCCGGGAACATCGGGTCCGCCGGGCCACAGTGGTTCGGCCTGTACCGGTGCCGCGACAGCCGCGCCGGCCACCGCCGCGCATATCGCCGCCTGCACAGCCCAGCGGGGGATACGACTACTACTCACGAAATCTTGCCTCTCTCGCCGCGCTCACCCCTGGCCGTCGTGCGCCCAGAACATGAGCTTTCAACATCGACACAAGCCTCGGAAACATGGAGGTATCAGTGATCATGAAGTATTGCGATCGTGTTGAGCAAGCCCGCGACGCCGCGTCCGGCGTGGCGTTTCGCGGCCCGCGAGGGAAGGATCGACGTAGCGCTTGACCACTTAGGTAAGCCTGACCTATGCTCATCTCGGCGTATGGATGAGCCGGTGGTCCCGAGGGCTGCGGTCGACCCCCTCATTCCTGCCGCGGCGGGCTCCGTCCCAGTGACGGGGTCCGCCGCTTCGTCTCCCGGGGTGCCGGGCGCGGAATCCGATGGTGTAGACCGGAGCGTATGACCGACAACACCCTGTCACTGGCCGAGATCACCCCGGAGCTGATGACCAAGGCCAGCGAAGGCACCTTCACCGATCTCATCGGATTGCGCTACACGGAGGTGAGCCCCGACCGGGTGCGCGGCGAATGGGAGGTGCGCCCGCAGCTGCACCAGCCCGCGGGCATCCAGAACGGCGGCGTCTACTGCACCATCATCGAAACTCTCGCCAGCGTCGGCGCCGGCGTCTGGTTCGGCGAGCGCGGCTCCGTCGTCGGCGTCAACAACAACACCGACTTCCTGCGCGCGGTTCGCGACGGCATCCTCACCGGCGAGGCCACCCCCATCCACCGCGGCCGCAGCCAGCAGCTATGGGTCGTGGTGATCACCGACGCCGAGGGCCGCACCGTCGCCCGCGGCCAGGTCCGCCTGCAGAACCTCGCCGCCTGACTCAGTCTTCGGTGGTGATCCGCCACCCCTCGCGGCCGAGGACGTCGACGACCAGCGCGCCGATATTCCAGGCGTCGTCCTCGCCGCGATGATGGCGGCCTTCCAGCGGCAGGCCCGCGATATGCAGCGCACCGGCCATCCCTTGCCGCTTGCGCAATCCGTACGACTCGGCGAACACCTGCTTGGCATTGGTGTGCAGCCTGCCGAACGGATACCGCACGCCGGTCGCCGCGCACTGGGCGCGGAACTGCTTGCGGTCGTAGTCACCCCAGCTCGCCCACGGCCGCGACCCCGCCGCGAACTCGGTCGCCAGCAGCAGGCAAGCCTCGGCGAACTCCACCCCACCGTCGACCTGCTCCTGGGTGAGGCTGGTCAGCTCCGTACAGAACTCGCTCACCGTCGACCGAGCGGGCCGCACGAGAATCCCGTGCCTGCTCACCCGCGTCCGCGTCGCGAGATCGACCACGGTCAGCCCGATCTCGATGATCTCGCTGCTCTGTCCGGCGGGCACCGCTCCCGCCCAGCACGTCGCCTCCACATCGACCACATTGAGCAGCCCCGTCTGCGTATTCACGCCGGTGACGCTACCGCTCGAAGAGTCTCGGATTCCCCTGGTTTTTCGTGCCGGGCGTCGATGCCTCCAGCAGAGCAGCCGGAACCGACCGGGCGGTGTGACCGCACAGCGGGTTCGCGCGGCGCGTGCCAGAATGTCTGGTCATCCGACTAGTCCACCGCCGAGGAGACCCGATGCGCCTGTCGCCGCACGAGCAGGAACGGCTGCTGCTGAGTTACGCGGCCGAACTGGCCCGCCGCAGGCAGGCTCGGGGGCTCAAGCTCAATCATCCCGAGGCGGTCGCGCTGATCACCGATCATGTGCTCGAGGGTGCGCGGGACGGGCGGACCGTGGCCGAGCTGATGTCGTCGGGGCGGTCGGTGCTGACCCGGGACGAGGTGATGGAGGGCGTGCCGGAGATGATCCATGACGTGCAGGTCGAGGCGACCTTCCCCGACGGGACCAAGCTCGTCACGGTGCACCACCCGATCGGATAGGTGACGAGCATGATTCCCGGTGAATACCTCTGTGCCGAGGGCACGATCGAACTGAACGCGGGCGCGGTCCGCCTCGAACTCGGGGTCGTCAACACCGGCGACCGGCCGGTGCAGGTGGGCAGCCACGTGCATTTCCCGCAGGCCAACGCCGTCCTCGACTTCGACCGCGCGGCCGCGCACGGCCACCGGCTCGACATCCCCGCGGGCACCGCCGTCCGGTTCGAACCCGGTCTGCTGCAGCGTGTTTCGCTCGTCCCGCTCGGCGGTACGCGCGAGGTGTACGGGATCAGCGCCAACCCGCCGGGTCGCCTCGATGCGTGACCACACGAACCCCTCGGGAGAGAACCGATGACCGAACTGAGCCGCGCCCGCTACGCCGAGCTGTTCGGGCCGACCACCGGCGACCGCATCCGGCTCGCCGACACCGACCTGATCATCGAGATCACCGAGGACCGCAGCGGCGGACCGGGTCTCGCCGGTGAGGAAGCCGTGTTCGGCGGCGGCAAGGTGCTGCGCGAATCGATGGGTCAGTCGCGGGCCACGCGTGCCGACGGCGCACCCGACACCGTCATCACCGGTGTCGTGATCATCGATTACTGGGGCATCGTCAAGGCCGACGTCGGCATCCGCGACGGCCGCGTCTGCGGCATCGGGAAAGCCGGTAATCCCGACACCATGTCGGGCGTGCACCCGGACCTCGTCGTCGGTCCGTCGACGGAGATCATCGCGGGCAACGGCCGCATCCTCACCGCGGGCGCCATCGACTGCCACGTGCACTTCATCTGCCCGCAGTTGATGGACGAGGCGCTCGGCGGCGGCATCACCACGCTCATCGGCGGCGGCACCGGCCCGGCCGAGGGCTCCAAGGCCACCACCGTCACTCCCGGCTCCTGGCATCTGGCGCGGATGCTGGAATCCCTCGATCACTGGCCGATGAACATCGTGCTGCTCGGCAAGGGCAACACGGTCAGCCAGGAATCCATGTGGGAGCAGTTGCGCGCCGGCGCTTCGGGTTTCAAGCTGCACGAGGACTGGGGTTCCACGCCCGCCGCGATCGATGCGTGCCTCACCGTCGCCGACGCGGCGGGCGTGCAGGTGGCGCTGCACTCGGACACGCTGAACGAGGCCGGGTTCGTCGAGGACACCGTCGCCGCCATCGCCGGTCGCGGCATCCACGCCTATCACACCGAGGGCGCGGGCGGCGGGCACGCGCCCGACATCATCACCGTCGCTTCGCATCTCAACGTGCTGCCCAGCTCCACCAATCCCACCCGGCCACATACGATCAACACCCTCGACGAGCACCTCGACATGCTCATGGTCTGTCACCACCTGAGCCCGTCGATCCCCGAGGACCTGGCCTTCGCCGAATCGCGGATCCGGCCGTCCACCATCGCCGCCGAAGACCTGCTGCACGACCTGGGCGCCATCTCCATGATCGGCTCCGACTCCCAGGCCATGGGCCGCATCGGGGAAGTGGTGCTGCGCACCTGGCAGACCGCGCACGTGATGAAGCGGCGTCGCGGCGCCCTGCCCGGTGACGGCGCGGCCGACAACGCCCGCGTGCGGCGCTATATCGCCAAATACACCATCTGCCCGGCGATCTCGCACGGTCTCGATGCCGAGATCGGCTCGGTGGAGGTCGGCAAGCTGGCCGATCTGGTGCTGTGGGAGCCCGCGTTCTTCGGTGTCCGCCCGCATGCGGTCCTCAAGGGCGGCATGATCGCCTGGGCCGCGATGGGTGACGCCAACGCGTCCATCCCCACCCCGCAGCCGGTGCTGCCGCGCCCCATGTTCGGCGCCGCGGCGACCGCTGCCGCGGCCACGTCACTGCACTTCGTCTCCGAGCAGGCCATCGACGACGGTCTCGCGAACCGGCTGAACGTGCGCCGAAAGCTGGTGCCGGTCAAGAATGTCCGCCAGGTCACCAAGGCTGACATGCCGCACAACGACGCCATGCCGCACATCGAGGTCGACCCCGACACCTTCACGGTCCGCGTCGACGGCGAGGTGTGGGCCGAGCAACCGGCCACCGAGCTGCCGATGGCCCAGCGCTACTTCCTGTTCTGACGGCGATGCCCCGCCGACCACAGTGTCGGCGGGGCATCGCGTGCGGCGCGCTCAGTCGAACGAGCAGCCGCTGACCGGCTTGTCCGCAAGCCGGTCCAGCAGGTAGGTCACCGCGTTGTCGGGACCGAAGCCGTCGATCAGTTCCGGACCGAAGTGGTTCGGAATCGTCGTGCCCGGCAGGATCGGCGGCAGCTCGTTGGTGCGGAAGGTGACGGTGGCACCCTGGCCGCACCAGTCCTCGGCGAGGCGGCGGGCCTGCCCGTAGGGGACGGTGTCGTCGTTGCGGCCGCTGGTGATGAGGACCGGGGTGGCCGGCTTCATGCTGCCGATGCGCAGCTCCGCGAGCACCGGTGCCGCCTCCGGCATCTCGGCGAGGTGCTCGGTGAGCGAACGGCCGTCGATGGTCAGCGAATTCGTCTTCAGGAACGGGTGATACGTGATCAGATCGGCCACGCAGGATTCGCTCAGGGTCGCGAGCATGGCGCGTCCGGAGGGGCTGATCACCCGGTCCACCGCCTGGTGGAGTTCGGGGTAGCGGGCGAGCATGGCGTTGACCCCGAATCCGATCGCGCCGCCGATCAGCGCGCCGTCGATGCGTTCCAGAATCTCCGAGAGGTCGGCGACCGGACCGCCTGCCCAGGTGCCCTTCAGATTCAGTTCCGGCGCGTACTCGGGCTGCATCTCCGCGGCCGCCGCGGTGGCGCCGCCGCCCTGTGAATAGCCCCAGAGGACCAGGGGAGTCTCGGGTCCGACACCGCCGAGCGCGTTGGCGGCGCGCGCGCCGTCGAGGATCGCGTGGCCGCTCTCGAACCGGTTGGCGTAGGTGTGGATGCCCGGGGTGCCGAGACCGATGTAGTCGGTGATCAGCACCCGCGCGCCCAGCGCGGTCCACACCGCCGAGGACGGCAGTTCCTGATTCGCCGACAGACCCAGCGGATCGGCGGTCACCGAGATACCGGTCGAGAACGCCACCGACATCGCGCACCGGTCCGCCTGGCCCGAGGTGCCGGGCCCGATGACCACGGTCGGCCGCGGTCCGGCGCCCTGCCAGGGATTCTTCGGTTCGATGTAGGTGCCGCTCACCGCGACGGGGGAGCCGTCCTGCAGCCGCGAGGTGTACATGACGTGCTGCGCCTGCGTCGGCCAGCCCGCCGCGGTCGGCGGCGTCGCGAGAATCGTCATCGGCTGCGTCTTCACGATCGCACCCGGCGTCTCCGGAATCGCCGCGGGCGGTGTGTAGAAGGCGTTCATCGGCTCCGCCGCCACCTGCTGGGCGCCTGCTCCGTGACCCGCCACTGCCGCCAGACACGCCACCGCCGTCAGCGCCGCCCGGCGCGCCAGCGATCGTGATTGCCGCATATCACTCCCATCGATGCCACGTCCGCACCGTCGCGGACGTGTTCTGAGCCGCAGCGGAGGTAGATCATGACCCAGGTCACGGCGCAGCGGCGTACCGGACGGTAACACGGTTACCGCACGCCGGAAAACCCGGGCTGGCACACTGGCGCCTATGACGGACAACGACTGGGCCGGTGTCGACCGCTATCTCGTGGACGCGCTCATCGGGGACGACGGCGCTCCGGCGCTCGCCGCGAACGCCGACGCGGGCCTGCCCGCGATCGATGTCTCCCCGCCCCAAGGCAAGTTCCTGCATCTGCTCGCCCGGAGCGCCGGTGCCCGGCGGGTGCTCGAGGTCGGCACGCTCGGCGGATACAGCACCGAATGGCTGGCGCGGGCGGTCGGGGACGAGGGCACCGTGGTGACCCTCGAGTTCGAGCCGCGCCACGCCAAGGTCGCCCGGGAGAACCTGGACCGGGCCGGGGTCGGTGCGCGGGTGGACATCCGGGTCGGGGCGGCGCTGGACACCCTGCCGGAGGTCGCCGAGGACGCGACCGAACCGTTCGACCTGGTGTTCATCGATGCCGACAAGGTCAACAACGCCAACTACGTGCAGTGGGCGCTGCGGCTGACCCATCCGGGGTCGGTGATCATCGTCGACAATGTCGTGCGCGGTGGCGCGGTGGCCGACGAGCATTCCGAGGATCCGAACGTCCGCGCGAGCCGCGAACTCGTCGAGTTGCTCGCCGCCGAGCCGAGCCTGGACGCGACGGTCGTGCAAACAGTCGGCTCCAAGGGCTGGGACGGTTTCGCCTACGCGGTCGTCAACGGTCCCCGCTCCTGAAGGCCGCAGGCGCGGTAGAGTGGGGACTCCTTCCCACGCCGCACCCGGTACGGGTTCACCCACCGGCAACGCGCGCGGCGACTACTGGGCGAACGGTATTCATCACCGGTTATCCGCCCTCGATAGCGTGGTGGTACTCGGAAGGAGCCCGGCGTCATGGAATTCCGACACCTCATTTCGTTCATCACCATCGCCGAAGAGTTACATTTCGGTCGCGCAGCGCAGCGCCTTCATCTGACCCAGCCAAGTCTCAGTGCCCAGCTGCAGAAGCTGGAGAAGTCGCTCGGCGTCCAACTGGTCGCCCGCAACTCCCATGAGGTGCGGCTGACCCCGGCGGGACGGGAGTTCGAACTCCAGGCCCGCCAGATCGTCGCCCAGCTCGACCGCGCCGCCCAGGCGGCCAAGGCGACCGCCGAAGGTCGCGCGGGCAGTCTGAACATCGGCTACAACCTTCCCGCCAGCAGACATGTGCTGCCGGAGGCCCTGACCAGGATGACCGAACGGCACCCCGACATCGTGGTGTCGCTGTGGGAGAAGCGGACCGGGCCGCAGCTGGCCGGCCTCGCCGACGGCTCACTCGATCTGGCCCTGGTCTACGGTCACCCCAGCACCGCGGACTTCCGGTATCGCCGTCTGCTGCACCGGGTTCCGCTGGTGGCCGTCGTCGGGAGACGACATCGGTGGGCGGACCGGCCAGGTGTGCCGTTCGCCGAATTACAGAGCCAGGACTGCGTGTTGTTCGCGCGGGAGCAATGTCCCGCGATGTACGACACGATCCTGCGCTCCGCGGCCGAGACCAGGATCTCGCTCAACGTCACGCATTCGGCGGACGACCCCGGCGCCACCGCGCACATGGTCTCGGTCCGTCCCCTGGTCGGGTTCGCCTCGCTCCCGCGGGCGATTTCGATGGGAATGGGTGTGCCGGGCAGTAGTTCGGTGGCGGTGAAATTGTTCGATCCGGTGCCGACCCTGGATTTGCACGCGGTGTGGCGTGCCGACGAACCGAATCCCGCCGTGTCGCTGTTCCTGGAATGCATCGAATCGGCACAGATAGATGATGCCCGGGCATTGTCGGCCTGAACCCGTCGATAGGACATGACTCTCGTGCGGTAGGAACGGCGATGACGGCGGCGACGGGAATGGTTGCCGCCGTGAAGAATTCATTTCGTGAACACAGTGTCTGTCACCGCGAACGGATTCGTTCCATCCGATACCTCCAGCCTGTACGCGATTGTTTCCGAAGCGGCCCGGCGTGACCCCGCGCGCCATTCCCTGTGTGCCGCCGACGGAACCCAGCTGACCACCGGCGAACTCGACACCCGGGTCCGCGCACTGGCCTCGGCGCTGCTCGACCGATCGGTCGCCGCGGGTGATCGCGTGGCTGTGCTCGGCCGCACGAGCCTGGAGTGGGCGCTGCTCGACTGTGCCGCCCTGGCCGTCGGCGCGGTGATCGTGCCGGTGTACCCGACCTCGTCGCCCGCGCAGATCGAACACATCCTGCGTGACAGCGGCAGCCGCTTCTTCGCGGCCGAAACCGCCGACGACGCAGCCCGTTTGGTCGCGGCCGGTGCGGCCGAGGGCACGGTGTGGTCCTTCGACGACCTCGGCGCGTGGTCGACGGGCGAGGAGCATCCGGCGCTCGACGAGCGGATCGCGGCGGTCGGCGCCGGCGATCTGGCGATGATCGTCTACACCAGCGGCACCACCGGTCTGGCCAAGGGCTGCATGATCAGCCACCGCAATATGTATGTCACCGCCGCGAACACCTCCCGGCAGACCGGCGCGCTGTTCGACGGCACGACGGTGCTGGCGCTGCCGCTCTCGCACGTGTTCGGCCAGACGATCCTGTTCGCCTGCCTCTACGGCGGCAGCCGCACCCATCTGCTGCCCGGCGTGCCCGATCTGGTGCCCGCGCTGGCCCGGCTGCGCCCCACGTTCCTGGCGCTGATTCCCTACGCGCTGGAGAAGATTCGCAAGCACACGCGCGCGCTGCTCACCGCGGAGCAGGAGGCGGAGGCGGTCGAGCGTGGCCTCGCGCTGCTGTCCGACGGCGCGGTGCCCGCCGCGGGCGACGACGCCGTGTCCGCCGCGTTCGGCGGTCGGTTGCGCTACGTGATCTCCGGTGGCGCGTCCCTCGACGACACCACGGCGGGCTTCTACGCCGGCTTCGGCGTGGTGATCCTGAACTGCTACGGCCTCACCGAGGCGGCCACCGCGGTCACCGTGAGCGCGCCGGCCACCAACCGGCTCGGCACCGTCGGCCGCCCGATCCCCGGCACCGAGGTCGGCATCGGCGCCGACGGTGAAGTGCTGGTCCGCGGCCCGCATGTCTCGCCCGGCTACTGGGGCGCGGCCGCCGACCAGCGGCCCGTCGACGACGAGGGCTGGCTGCACACCGGCGACATCGGCGAACTCGACGACGGCCACCTGCGGATCACCGGGCGCAAGAAGGAGATCCTGGTGACCTCCGGCGGCAAGAACGTCGCACCGACGCCGCTCGAGGACCGCGTCCGGCTGCATCCACTGGTCAGCAACTGCATGGTGGTCGGTGACGGGCGCCCGTTCGTGACCGCGCTGATCACCCTCGACGCCGACCGTGCGGCGAAGTGGCGTATCGACCATCCCGACGACGATCCGGCCACCGAGATCCAGGCCGCCGTCGACGACGCCAACTCACTGGTGTCGCGTCCCGAATCCATTCGCGCATTCCGCGTCGTCGACGGCGATTTCACCGTCGACGCCGGCCTGCTGACCTCGTCGTTGAAATTGCGCAGGGCCGCGATCGCCGAAACCTATTCCGCGGAAATAGATCAGCTGTACGTGTCGCGCGGGTAACACGGCGCGAAATTCCCTCCACGGTCCCGCCGACGATAGCCGGGACCGATCGGCCGATGAATTGCGGTGGCCCGCCATGGTTTCCGCAATACACCGGCGACAGACTCGAAATCGGAATTCGACCACCGAAAGTGATCACATCATGTATGACGTCATCGTCGTCGGAACCCGGGTCGCGGGCTCGCCCCTGGCCATGCTGCTGGCCCGTCAGGGCTACCGGGTGCTCGCCGTGGATCGCGCGACCTTTCCCAGCGACACCCCGTCCACGCACTACATCCACCAGGCCGGCCTCGGCTTTCTGAAGTCCTGGGGCCTGCTCGACGCCGTGGTGGCCACCGGCTGCCCGCCGATCCGCCACCTCGAGTTCACCTATACCGACATCGTGATCCCGGGCATGGCCGATCCGTCGGCCGACGGCATCGACGCCGTGTACTGCCCGCGCCGCACCGTGCTCGACAAGATCCTGGTCGACGCGGCGGGGGAGTCCGGCGCCGAGGTGATCGAGGGCTTCACCGTCACCGGGCTGCTGCGCGACGGCGACCGGGTCGCCGGTATCCGCGGCCGCGTCGGTGAGGGCCCCGAGCAGGAGTTCCGCGCCGAGCTCGTGGTCGGCGCCGACGGCTCGAACTCGATCGTCGCCAAGGAGGTCGGCGCGGCCACCTACGAGGGTTCGCCCGCCGCCTGCTTCATCTACTACTCGTACTACGAGGGCGTCGATTGGGGCATGCACCACCGCACCGGTTTCGGTGAGCAGCAGTTCGCGTCCTGGCCGACCAACGACGGCCTGGCCCTGGTCGCGGTCATGCGCAAGCGCGACCGGTTCCGTGACTTCCGCACCGATCCCGATGCGGGCGTGCAGGAGATCGTCGACCAGATCGACCCCGAAATCGGTGCGCGCCTGCGGGACACCGGCAAGCGTGTCGAGCCGTTCCGGCCGATGCTGTACCCGGACAACTACCGCCGCCAGTCCTTCGGTCCCGGCTGGGCGCTGGTCGGCGACGCGGGCTACCACAAGGACCCGTTCACCGGCTGGGGCATCACCGACGCCTTCAAGTACAGCCAGCTGCTGGCCGACCTGGTGCACGAAAGCCTCTCGGGCGCACGCCCGTTCGAGGAGACCATGCCGGAGTACCAGCGCGAGCGCGACGCCCAGAGCGCCAGCACCTACGAGCTGACCCAGTCCATCTCCGACCTCACGCTGACGCCGTACTACGACTCGGTGTTCCGCGCGGCGAGCAAGAGCGAGCACTACTCGAAGAAGTTCTTCGGTCTGATCGCCGGGCTGTACCCGCCGGACAAGTTCTTCGGCGAGGAGGAGCTGGCCGCGCTCTACGAAGAGGTGAACTTCCCCGTCGCCGACCGGCACGTGGTGAATACCGGAGTCTCGGCATGAACGGTCAGCGCCCGGAGGCGGTAGCGCAGCGTCACCACGCAGGGCGCCCGGGCATGCCGCAGGAGGTGGCAGCATGATCACGGCCGGCCTGACGGCGCTCGGCGACAGCTTCGTGGAAGGCCGGGGCGACCCGGCCGCGGCGGGCGGCTACCGGGGCTGGGTGTCGCGGCTGGGCGGCCAGCTCGGCCTGCGCCCCACCACGATCCGCAACTTCGGCACCCACGGCGCCACCACCGGCGATGTCGTCGCGGGTCAGCTGCCGGCGGCGACGAGCGCCCGGGCCGGCCTCTACGGTGTGGTAGTCGGCGTGAACGACCTGGTCAGCGCGTACGACGAGGACCGTTTCGCCGACAACCTGCACACCATCTTCACCACCCTGCGGGCGGGCAACGCCACCGTGTTCACGGCGACCTACCCCGACATCCCCGCCCGGCTGCCCGTCCCCGACGGCTTCCGCGCCCTGCTGCGCGAGCGATTCGCCGTCGCCAACGAGGTGCTCGCCCGCGTCACCGCCGACACCGGCACCCTGCTGCTGGATATCGCGGCGCACCCCGACTGGGCCCGGCCGGAGGTGTGGACCGCCGACGGTCTGCACCCCAGTCCGGCGGGCCACCGCCTCTTCGCCGCCACCGCGGCCGAACTGATCTCGTCGACCACCGCCACCACTGTCGCCGCTTGAGTGTCGCGACTGCCCGTTTTCGAGAGGAAATTACGTGACGGACGAACGACGTCTGGCCCGCGACCCGATCGCCATCGTCGGGATGTCGGGTCTGCTGCCCAAGGCACACACCCACCGCGAGTACTGGCAGAACATCATCGACGGCGTCGACTGCACCTCCGAGGTGCCCGCGTCGCGCTGGAGCCTGGACGACTACTACGACGCCGACCGCTCGGCGCCGGACAAGACCTATTCGCGCCGCGGCGCTTTCCTGCCCGACGTCGAGTTCGATCCGCTGGAGTTCGGCATGCCGCCGAATCAGCTCGAGGTCACCAGCACCATGCAGACCCTGAGCTTGGGGGTCGCACGGGATCTGCTCATCGACGCGGGCGCGACCGGTTCGCAGTGGTACGACCCGGCGCGCACCGGCGTGGTGCTGGGCACCACCGGCCCGGTGCCGCTGATGCATCCGCTGGCCGCGCGCCTGTCGACCCCGGTGCTCGAGGAGGCGGCCCGCTCGGTCGGCCTGTCCGACAGCGACGTCTCGGAGATCTCGCGCCGCTTCGTCGCCGCGTTCGCACCGTGGGAGGAGAACTCCTTCCCCGGTCTGCTCGCCAATGTGGTGGCGGGCCGTGTCGCCAACCGGCTCGGGCTCGGCGGCATCAACTGCACCGTCGACGCGGCGTGCGCGGCCTCGCTGGCCGCCATCCGCACCGCGATCGCCGAACTGCAGGACGGCCGCGCCGACATGATGATCACCGGTGGCGTCGACACCGAGAACTCGATCTTCATCTACCTGTGCTTCAGCAAGGTCGGCGCGCTGTCGCCGACCGGCCGGATCAGCCCGTTCGCCGCCGAGGCCGACGGCACCCTGCTGGGCGAGGGCATCACGATGCTGGCGCTGCGCAGGCTGGCCGATGCCCGCCGCGACGGCAACCGCGTCTACGCGGTGATCCGTGGTCTCGGCTCCTCCAGCGACGGTCGCGCCAAGAGCATCTACGCGCCGGTCGCCGCGGGCCAGCGGGTGGCGCTGGAGCGCGCCTACGCCGACGCCGAGTGCTCGCCCGCCGACGTGGAGCTGATCGAGGCGCACGCCACCGGTACCGCGGTCGGCGACAAGACCGAGCTGACCGCGCTGAAAGGGCTGCTCGCCGACGCGAGTTCGGAGACCGGGTTCGCCGCGCTGGGCAGTGTGAAGTCGCAGATCGGGCACACCAAGGGCGCCGCGGGCACCGCGGGCGTGATGAAACTCGCGCTCGCCCTGCACCAGAAGATCCTGCCGTCGACGATCAATGTCGACGCGCCCAACAGCGAGATCGACGCCGCGCACACCCCGTTCTACGTCAACACGAAGACCCGGCCGTGGGTACGCGACCCGCAGCGCCCCGTGCGCCGGGCCGCGGCGTCGGCAATGGGCTTCGGCGGCACCAACTTCCATCTCGTGCTCGAGGAAGCCGACAGTGAACGCGGGCAGGTGCTGCATCGTGTGCCCCGCGCGCACCTGTGGCACGCGCCGGATGTCGCGGGCCTGATCGACGTCGTCCGCAGCACCCCAGGCACCGACGGCGGCGACATCCCCGCCGACCACGCCCGCATCGGTTTCGTGTCCGTCGACGAGGACACCGCCGCCGATCTGCGCGCGCTGGCCGTCGACGAGATGGTGCGCAATCCCGAAGCGGCACACTGGGATCACCCTGAGGGTGTCTACTTCCGCGCCGCGGCGCTGCCGGAGGCGAAGGTCGGTGTGCTGTTCGCAGGCCAGGGCAGCCAGTACGTGGACATGGGTCTGGATGCGGCGCTGAACAATCCGCCGGTCGGCGCGGCCTTCGACGCCGCCAATGCCGCGTTCGTCGGTGCCGGGCAGCGACTGGGCGCGGTGGTGTTCCCGCCGCCCGCCTTCACCGAGCAGGCGCGTGCCGAGCAGGAATCCGCCCTGCGCCGTACCGAATTCGCGCAGCCTGCGATCGGCGCGCTCGCGGCGGGCCAGTTCCGGGTGCTCACCGAGTTCGGTCTGCGGGCGCACGGTTACCTCGGCCACAGCTTCGGCGAGCTGACGGCCCTGTGGGCCTCGGGCGCGCTGAGCACCGAGGACTTCTGCACCCTCGCCCGGGCGCGTGGCGCGGCGATGACCGTGGCCGACGGTGCCGAGGCGGGCACGATGGTGGCCGTCAACGCACCGCGCGAGGACGTCGCCGAGGCGCTGGCCGATCTCGGCGATGTGTGGATCTGCAACCACAACGCCCCCGATCAGATCGTCGTCGGCGGCGGCCCGGAGGGCATCGCCGCCTTCACCGCGCGGAGTGCCGACAAGGGCTGGGCCACCCGGGATCTGCCGGTGGCCGCGGCCTTCCACACGCCCTATGTCGCGCACGCGGTGACCGAATTCGGCGCCGCGGTCGACGAAGTCGACATCACCGAGCCCGACGCACCGGTCTACGCCGACACCGCGGGCGCGTCCTACGGCGCCGACGTCGCCGCCAACCGGGCGACGCTGACCGCGCAGCTGAGTCAGCCGGTCGAGTTCGTCGACGCGCTGCGGGCCATGCACGCCGACGGGTGCACCGTGTTCGTCGAATGCGGTCCCAAGCAGGTACTCACCTCGCTGGTGCGGCGCACCCTCGGCGACGACGTGATCGCCTTCGCCACCGATTCCGGCCCCATCGGCAACGGCGATGTGGCGCTCAAGCGTGCCGCGGTGCGCCTGGCCGTCCTCGGTGTCGAGATCGCGGGCATCAACCGCTACGCCGCCACCGAAACCCGGCCGGGCGCCCCGGCCGCCGACAGGATGACGGTAACCCTGTCGGCGCCGGAATACGTGCCTGACAGTCGCCGTACCGCCTACGCCGAAGCGCTGTCCGGGGACTACTCGGTTCAGCTCGCCGCGTCGCGGCCCCCAGCGGCTACCGAACCCGTCGCCGCCTCGATCCCCGTATCAACAGCCGCGCCGCAACCGTTCGCGGTGCACCAACCGGTGGTAGCCCCGACCGTGGAGGAACAGCTCGTGACCATCCCCGCCCCCGGCTCGTCCGCGTATCGGACGAGCGACTCGCTCGACACCGCCCTGGTGCAGCACCTGGACACCCACCGGCAGTACCTGGACGGCCAGCTCGACCTGGCCCGTGGCCTTGCCGGCGCGCTGAGCAAGGGCACGCTCGACGAGAACACCCTGCGCGCCATCGAAGCGGTGAAGGATCACGGCATCGCGATCAGCGAAAGCCACTCGCGGGCCGGCGACGTGCTCGCCCAGCTGGCCGAGCTCGAGGGCGGCGCGGCGGTGACCGGCCCCCGCGCCGTGGCCGTCACCCGGCCCGCCATGCGGGCGATCACCGCCGCACCCGCGGTGCCGGCGATCGCCGCGCCGACTCCCGCACCGGCCCCCGCGCCCACCAACGGGCACGCTTCTCCGGTCGCTCCCGCGGCGAATGGTGCTGCCGCCACTGCGGCTCCGGCACCTGCTGCGCCCCAGCCCGCCGCTGTCACGCCCCAGCACACTCCTGCCGTGCCGCAGGTCGCTGCCACCGTGCCGCAGGTCGCCGCGCCCGCCGCCGCGATCACCGGTGACGCTGTCCGCGCCGCGCTGCGTGAGGTCGTGGCCGACAAGACCGGCTACCCGGTCGAGATGGTCGACCCCACCATGGATCTGGAAGCCGATCTCGGCGTCGACTCGATCAAGCGCGTGCAGGTGATCGGCGCGCTGCAGGAGCGCTTCCCGTCGCTACCCAGCCTGGGCCCTGAGCAGCTGGGCACCCTGCGCACACTGGACCAGATCGCGGACCTGCTCGCCACCGCGGACAGCGCCTCTGCCGCGCCCGCCCCTGCCGCGCCCGCTCCCGCCGCGGCCGCCCCGGCCGACGCTGCCGCCCCGGCCGACGCTGCCGCCACCGCCGACACCCTGCGGCAGGCCCTGCGGGAAGTTGTCGCCGACAAAACCGGTTACCCGGTCGAGATGGTCGATCCGACAATGGATCTGGAAGCGGATCTCGGCGTGGACTCGATCAAGCGGGTCCAGGTGATCGGCGCACTGCAGGAACGGTTCCCGAACCTGCCCAGTCTCGGACCCGAGCAGCTCGGCACCCTGCGATCACTGGATCAGATCGTGGCCGAGCTGGCCGGGGGTGATGTCCACCCAAAAGCTGAGGCCGCGGCCGAAACGCCGCGGCACGTCGTCGAACTCGTCGGGCTGGCGCCGGTCGACCTGGCGGTCGATCCGTATCGCCTGGCTGGTCGTGCGCTGGTGGTCTGCCTGGATCCTTCGGCCGAGACCGATGCCGAGGCGATCGAGGAGACACTGCGCGAACGGAGCTGGACGGTGCAGCGAGTCGGCCCGGCCGACACCGTGCGCGGCCCGGCGGACGTGTGTGTCGTCGTGGCGGGCGTCGCGTCGGAATGGGACCAGGCCGAACACATCCTGACCGAGGCCATCCTGTTCAGCGGCCGGGTTCTGCCCGCACTGCGCGGTGCGAGCGGTCGCGCGGGCTATGTCACCGTCACCCGCCTCGACGGGCACCTGGGTCTGCTCGGTGACGCCGATCCCGTACCCGCGCTGCTGGGTGGTCTCGGTGGTCTGGTGAAGACCCTGGCCGCCGAGGAACCGGCACTGTTCTGCCGTGCCCTCGACATCGCCCCGGCAGCGACACCGGGACGGGTGGCCCAGATCGTGCTCGAGGAGCTGTGCGACGCCGCGATCGACACCATCGAGGTGGGCATCGACGGCTCCGGTCAGCGGCGCACTCCGGTGCCGAGCGGGCACAAGCCCGCCGTCACCACGGAGATCGTCAGCGCTGCAACAGCGTTCGCGCCTTCGGTGCTGACCGCCGACGACGTACTGCTGGTGACCGGCGGCGCCAGAGGTGTCACCGCCACCTGTGTGCTCGCCCTCGCCGAGCACAGCGCGGCGCGATTCGTCCTGCTCGGCCGGACCCGGCTGACCGGCGAACCGGTGTGGGCTGATGGCGTCGCCGACGGCGACCTCAAGCCGGCGGCGGTGCGCGCGCTGGCCGGAACCGGCGTGAAGCCGAAGGATATCGACCGGGCATGCGGCGAGATCCGTGCCGTCCGCGAGATCCGTTCCACCCTGGCGACTCTCGGTGATCGCGCCGACTACCTGGCTGTCGACGCCACCGACGCGGCCGCGCTCGCCGAGGCGATCGCACCGTGGCGCGAGCGTGTCACCGGTGTCGTGCACGGCGCGGGTGTGCTGGCCGACTCCCTGATCCCGGACAAGACGGCGGACTCGATCGGCCGGGTTCTGCGCCCCAAGATCGGTGGTCTCGCCGCCGTCCTGGCCGCGGTAGGGGAGCCCAAGGACCTGGTCCTGTTCACCTCGGTGGCCGGCTTGTTCGGCAACACCGGGCAGGCCGACTACGCCGCGGCGAACGAGGCCCTGTGCCGCTTCGCCGTGAGCTGGCGGCGCAGGCATCCCGGCCATCGGGTCACCGCACTGGACTGGGGCGCCTGGGACGGCGGCATGGTGACCGCCGAACTGCGCGAACACTTCCAGACCCGCGGCATCCCGCTGCTGGCCCCCGCGGCGGGCGCCGCGGCGTTCACCGCGCAGTTCACCGCGGACCGCAGGCCCGAACCGGTGCTGCTGGTCGGCGCGGCGACCGCACTGTCGACGGGCGAATGCCCGGCCGCACCGGTGCGCGCCCGCCGTGACATCACCGGCCTGGTCGACGAGCCCGTGATCGCCGCCCATCAGATCGGTGCGCACATCGTGCTGCCCGCCACCTTCGGGCTCGGCGCGATGATCAACCTCGCGGAGCGAACCCGCCCGGGCCGCACCGTGATCGGGGTCCGCGACTACCAGGTACTCAAGGGGCTCGTCTTCGATCATCCGGTCACCGCACTGGAGATCGAGCTCGAACCCGTCGCCGACGTCGACGGCCGGACCGCGGTGCGTGCCACCGTGTTCGGTGACAAGGCGGTCCACTTCCGGGCGACCCTGCTGCTCGCGGCAGGTCCCGAGGACGGGGGCAGCCAGTCGATCGTGGCCGGTCCGGGAACCGGTGCCGAGCGAATCTACGCCGACGCCGTCCAGTTCCACGCGCCGGCATTGCAGGGCCTGCGCACCATCCGGTCCGAGAGCGACAGCGCGATCGTCCTGGAGTGCTTCCTGCCCACCGGCCCGGTCGCCGACGGCGCCTACGCGGGCCGGCTGCACGATCCGGTCGCCGCCGACCTGATCCTGCAGGGCCCGCCGGTCCTCGGCCACCGCCTGCTCGGCGCGGCGTGCCTGCCGCTGGGTGTCGGCCGGATCGACTACCACCACCCGCTGCCTGCCACCGATCCGTTCGTCCTGGTGGTCGACAACCCGCGCGCCGGGCGGCTCGAAGCCCGCATCGACGCGACCGCACTGGCCACCGACGGCACAGTGCTGCAGCGCTTCTCGGACGTCACCGTCCTCACGACGCCCGATCTGACGGAGAAGTTCCAGACCTCGGTGAGGGAGTGGACCCGATGACAATCCTCGATTTCGACGGCATCGCCTTCGACCCGGTCGGCGCGGTCGACGCACGGACCGGGCAGGCGGAGCTGTCCACAACGTTCATCACGCAGGCGCCGGAGCCTGCGCCCACCTCGGCGGTCTCGCTGTACTCCGATGCAGCAGTGATTGATTCGGTGCCGAGCCCGATCGCCGAACTGCGCACCGGAGTCGTCACTGCGCACCGCGCCGCCCTCGCCGCACAGGTCGCCATGCAGCGCGCACTGTGGGTGCGGGCGACTGGTTCGGCGACATCCGGCGACGAGGCTGTCGCCACGGCGGACACCGGCCGCACAAACGGGCAGCGCGGTCACCGCGGGACCCGCGAAGCAGGTCGCGTCACCGGGATCGCGGCGCGGGAAGGTGCGTTCAAGCCCTTGGCGCGGACCGGCCGCACCCATCTCGACCGGGCGGCGCTGGCGCTGCTGGCCGAGGGCGCGGTCACGGAGGTCTTCGGGCCCGCCTATCAGCGCGACGGGGTCGAGGTGGCTGTCCGCCTCGCCGCTGGAGAACCGCTGGTGCTCAGGGAAATCGAGCTGATCGAGCTCTACGGCGGGAGTGGCGACGGCCGCGTGGTCGCCCGCTACGAGGGTGCGCCCGGCGCGGCCGGGCGGCAGGCCGCCGAAGTCTTCGCCCTGTTCACCGGCATGCACCTGTGCCTGTCGCGCAGCACGCTGACCGGCGCAACCCGGGTTGTGCCTGAGCTGACCGCGGCCGGGACTGAGACGACCTCGGTCGTGACCGGTTCCACCGCTGCCGGAACCGGGGCGACGCAGGGCACCCTGGAGCTCGTCGTCACCGGCCTGGATCTCGTTCCCCGCCCGCACGTCACCGGCACCGTGAGCTTCTCGGGTGGTGCGCCGAGCGTGGCCGTCGAGGTCGCGGTCACCGAACCGGCCGGCTCGGGCGTCGGCCCGGGCAAGGCAGTACCGAGCCTGCTGCTCAACGAGTTCCACATGACCCACCTGGCCCGCGGCGACCAGGCGATCGCCATGGGCCCGGAGTTCGCGGAGTACACCGGCGTCCGCGCGACCCGCCTGCCCACCGGCGGCCTGCTCCTGGTCGACCGGGTCCGCGACTTCGACGGTGCGCGCGGCACTCTCGACCACGCGTCGTACACCACCGAATACGATTCACCCGCCGATTCCTGGTACTACGCCGACACGGCGAACGACTCCATGCCGCACTTCGTGTACATGGAGACCTCGCTGCAGGCGGCATTGCTCATGGGCTACTACGCCGGACCGACCCTGACCCAGCCCGGCACCACCCTGAGCCTGCGCAATCTGGGCGGCACGGCAACGGTGCTGCGCCAGGTCGATCTCCGTGACCGCACGATCGAGCAGTCCTCCCGGATGCTGTCGACGACGATCCTGCCCGGATCCTCGCTGCAGACCTTCGATTACACCCTCAGCGTCGACGGTGAACCGTTCTACACCGGCGAAACCATGTTCGGCTACTTCAGCGATGAGGCACTGGCCAACCAGACCGGCCTCGACGCCGGTCGCCCCGCGCCGTCCTGGCTGGCCGAGAACCCGCAGGCACCGGTGCGGACGATCGACGTGGCCGCCCGCCGCGCCGACCTGGCCGCACCATTGTGCTCGCGCCGCACCCTGACCCTGATCGACCGGGTCGAGGTCGTCGACGGTGGCGGCAAACACGGTGCGGGATACCTGCATTCGCTGCGCGCCATCGACCCCGGCGACTGGTTCTTCACCCGCCACTTCCATCTCGACCCGGTCATCCCCGGCTCGCTCGGCGTCGAATCGGTGATCCACGCCGTGCAGGAATGGCTCGTCGACGCGGGCCACTCCGAGGGCATGGCCGATCCGGTGTTCCGGATCCCGGCGGGTATCCCGTTCAGCTGGCGCTACCGCGGCCAGTTCCTGCCCACCGACGGCACCGTCGAGCTCGAAGCGCACATCAAGGCGCTGCACCGCGGCCCGCACGGCGTGACCGCGGTGGTGGACGGTTCGCTGTGGAAGCCGGGCCTGCGGATCTACGAAGTGACCGACCTGGCCGTCGAACTCGTCGATCGGGCGGCGCGATGACCACGATGCGCACCCCCTCGGTGGCGAGCACCGTCGAGGAGATCACCGCACTGCTGCTCGACCTGGACGCCCCGGTCTGGATCGTCCGCACCGACGGCCGGGTCGGCGCCACCGCCGACGAGGCCGTGGCGGCCGGGGCCCAGGTACTGGCGGCCGTCGCGCCGCTGCCACCGGAACGCCTCGGCGACAGCGCTTTCCGCACCGCGCACGGTGTCAGGGCGGCCTATGCCGCCGGCGCGATGGCCAACGGCATCGCCGCACCCGCACTGGTGAAGGCCATGGCACGCAACGGCTATCTGGCCGCGTACGGTGCGGCCGGTGTCGCGCCGTCCGTGGTCGACGCGGCGCTGGGCGAGCTGGCCGGGGAACTGGGCGCACAGCCGTTCGCCTGCAACCTCATCCACAGTCCCAGCGAACCCGCGCTGGAACGCGCCATCATCGACGCCTGCCTGCGCCACGGCGTGCGCTGCGTGGAGGCCTCGGCCTTCATGGATCTCACCGCCGAGGTGGTGCGCTACCGCGCCGCCGGACTCGCGGTCGACCGGCAGGGCGGCATCGAACGACGACACCGGGTGATCGCCAAGGTCTCCCGCGTCGAGGTGGCCGAGCTGTTCCTGCGCTCTGCTCCGGTGCGGCTGCTGCGCGACCTGGTCGCGGCGGGCCGGATCACCGAGGAGCAGGCACGCCTCGCCGAGCAGGTGCCGATGGCCGACGACATCACCGCCGAGGCCGACTCGGGCGGCCACACCGACCGCAGGCCCCTGACGGTCCTGCTGCCCGAGCTGATCGCGGCCCGCGACCGGCTGGTCACCTCGGTCACCGGTGCGGGTCAGGTCCGCATCGGTGCCGCGGGCGGCCTCGGCACCCCGGACGCCGTCGCGGCGGCCTTCGGGCTCGGCGCCGCCTACGTGGTGACGGGGTCGGTCAACCAGTCGGCCAGGGAGGCGGCGCAGTGCGACGCCACCAAGAACCTGCTGGCCCGTGCCGAATTCGCCGACTGCGCCATGTCGCCGTCCTCGGACATGTTCGAACTCGGTGTGCAGGTGCAGGTCCTGCGTCGGGGCACCATGTTCGCCGCCCGCGCCCAGCGCCTCTACGACACCTACCGCGCCTACGACGGACTCGACGCACTGCCCCCGACGCTGCGCGCCGAGCTCGAGTCGGCGCTGTTCCGCAGGCCGCTCGACGAGGTGTGGCGGGAGTGCGTCCGGTACTTCACCGAACGCGACCCCGCCCAGCTCGCGGGCGCCGAGCAGGACCCGAAAGCCAAGATGGCGTTGGTGTTCCGCTGGTATCTCGGTCTGTCCTCGGGCTGGAGCATCCGCGGCGAAGCCGACCGGGTCGCCGACTATCAGATCTGGTGCGGCCCCGCGATGGGCGCCTTCAACACCTGGGTGGCGGACACCTATCTGGCCGCACCGGAGAACCGTGCCGTCGCCGATATCGCGGGCCAGCTGATGTTCGGCGCCGCCTACCTCACCCGTGTCGCCCAGTTGCGGACCGCCGGTGTCCGGCTGCCCGCGGCCTGCGCCCGCTACGTCCCACGTCCGCTGGAGGACCGATGACCATCGTCGAGACCGGAACCGCGACCATCGGCACCGCCTGGATGCTGTGCCCGGCCTGCCAGACCGTGATCTATCTCAAACGCTACGAACGCGCCGACCGGGTCTGCCCGGAATGCGACGACCACGGCATGCTCACCGCCGATCAGCGCATCGACCAGCTCCTCGACGAGGATTCGGCCACGCCGATCGCCACCGCGGCGACCGTCACCGACCCGCTCGCATTCACCGACACCCGCGCCTACACCGAGCGCGCGGAGCAGGCGCGCACGGCGACCGGCCTGCCCGAGGCGATCCGCTGCGTGCGCGGCACCGTCGACGGCACCCCGATCGTGCTGGCGGTCATGGACTTCCGCTTCCTCGGCGGCAGTCTCGGCAGCGCCGTCGGCGAAGCGGTCACCGCCGCGGCCGAAGCGGCACTCGCCGATCGCGCGCCGCTGGTGCTCGTCACCGCCTCCGGTGGGGCGCGGATGCAGGAGGGCATCCTCGCGCTGATGCAGATGGCCAAGACCAGCCGCGCGCTGCGCCGCCTCGACGACGCGGGCGTGCTGACCGTCTCCGTCATCACCGACCCGACCTATGGTGGCGTGGCCGCCTCCTTCGCCACCGCCACCGACATCATCGTCGCCGAACCCGGTGCGCGCCTCGGCTTCGCGGGCCCGCGGGTGATCCAGCAGACCATCGGCCAGACCCTGCCCGCCGGCTTCCAGACCGCCGAGTTCCTCCTGGAACACGGCATCGTCGACATGATCTGCCACCGCTCGGCACTGCGCGCCCGCCTGGCGCGGCTGGTCGCGATGACGAACCGCCCACTGCGCCGCACCGGGCCCGGCGACGCGGACGCGGTCATCACCGACCCGGCCGCGCTCACCATCGGTGAATCATGGGATCGCGTACGCGCGGCGCGCAGACTCGGCAGGCCGACGACCCTGGACTATCTGGCCGCCGCGTTCGACGATTTCGTCGAATTGCACGGCGACCGCATGTCGGCGGACTGCCCCGCCATGATCGCCGGCTTGGCTCGGCTCGACGGGTTGCCGGTCGTGGTGATCGGCACCCAGAAGGGCCACACCGGCGCCGAACTGACCGAACGTAACTACGGCATGCCGACGCCCGCGGGCTACCGCAAGGCGGTGCGGGTGCTGCGGCTGGCCGCCAAACTCGGCCGCCCGGTCGTCGCGCTGGTCGACACGGCGGGCGCCTACCCCGGCATCGAAGCCGAGGAACAGGGCCAGGCGGTCGCCATCGCCGAATCGCTGAAACTGCTTGCGGGACTGCCTGTTCCGGTGATCACGGTGATCACCGGCGAAGGTGGCAGCGGGGGAGCGCTCGCGCTCGCGCTGGCCGACCGGGTGCTGGTGTGCGAGAACGCGGTCTACTCGGTGATCAGTCCGGAAGGCTGCGCCGCCATCCTCTGGAAGGACCCGGCCGCCGCGCCGCGCGCTGCCGCAGCCCTGCGGGTCGACGCGGCCGCGCTGCTCGAACTCGGCATCGCCGACGCGGTAATCCCCGAACCGGACGGCGGCGCCGACCGTGACCCCGTCGGCGCGGCCGCCCTGCTGCGGCGGGCGGTGCGCCAGGCCGTGCACGAACTGCGCGCCTGGCCGACCGCCGACCTGCTCGCCCAGCGGCACAGCCGATTTCGGGCCTACGGTCTGACTCGGCCGGAAAGCCCGGCAGCGCGATGACCGCTTCCGTCTGCGGGCTCGATGTCACCGGCGATGTGCCGCACACGGTCTCGCTGCGCCCGCAACGCCAGAGACGCTGCCGCCGTCGACCATGGCGACGGTCCGCGTTCCGCCAGATCTCGGGAGAACCCATGGCCGACTTCCTGATCCGCAACCCGTGGACGGTGCTGCGGCAGGGCCTGCATCTCACGGCACGTACCGACCCCGCCCCTTCGACTCGCCCGCACCGAGAGCCAGGAGACCCGATGACCGAGTCAGCGACCAGCGAATCCACCCAGCGGGCGGTGAGTGCCACCGACGCCGATCACAGCCTCGCGGTGCTCACCCGGCACGCGATGTCCGTGCGCGCCACCGCGTCCGCCCCGACGTCGGTGACCGTCGCCAACGGCCCCGTGCTGCTCCGCATCACCTGGGACGACGGTCCCGCCTCGGCGCCCGCCGTCGGCCACGAACCCACGGGGGCCGAGGCCGGACGGCTCTCACTGGTCACCCCAGCCGCCGCCCCGACACCCACCGACCGCACCGAAAGTGCGCCCGCCGCGGACACCTTCACCCTGACCGCGGAGACCGTCGGCGTGTTCTACCGGTCGCCGGAACCCGGTGCGGCGCCGTTCGTTTCGGCCGGTGACCCGGTGCGCGCGGGCCAGCAGGTCGGCATCATCGAGGCGATGAAGCTGATGATCCCGGTCACCGCGACCAAGGAGGGCGTGGTCGCCGAACTGCTCGTCGAGAACGGTGACGCCGTGGAGCACGGCCAGCCGCTGATCGTGTTCGAGGCGCTACGGTGACCCGCCCCCTGCGCAAAGTGCTGATCGCCAATCGCGGCGAGATCGCGGTGCGGGTCATCCGCACCTGCCGGGAACTCGGCATCGCGACCGTCGCGGTGCACTCGGCCGCCGACCGGGACTCGGCGGCGGTTCGGCTGGCCGACGAACGCATGCAGATCGGACCGGCCCCGGCTAAACGCAGCTACCTGTCGATCCCCGCGATCATCGAGGCCGCCCGCGCCACCGGCGCCGACGCCATCCACCCCGGTTACGGATTCCTGTCCGAGGATCCGGATTTCGCCGAGGTGTGCGAGGCGGAGGGGTTCGTCTTCGTCGGCGCGCCCGCCGCCGTCATGGCCCGGCTGGGCGACAAGTCCACGGCCAGGGCGCTGATGGCCGACGCGGGTCTGCCGCTGCTGCCCGGCAGCCGCGACCCCATCGACGACGCCGAGGCGGCACGGGCGCTGGCCGAGGAGATCGGCTACCCGGTGATCATCAAGGCCGTCGCCGGTGGCGGCGGCCGCGGCATGCGGGTGGTGCGCGACAGTGACGATTTCGGCGCCGCCTGGCAGCACACCAGGGCCACGGCCGCCGCGGTCTTCGGGGACGGCAGGCTCTACCTGGAGCGCTATCTGGAATCGGCCAGGCACGTCGAGGTGCAGATCCTCGCCGACACCCACGGCACGGTCGCCCACCTGGGCCTGCGCGACTGCTCGCTACAGCGCAGGCACCAGAAACTGGTCGAGGAATCGCCCGCCCCCGGCCTGCCGGCCGAGCTCGCCGAACGGATCGGCGCCGCGGCCGTGCGCGGCTGCGAGGCGGCCGGCTACGTCGGCGCGGGCACCGTGGAGTTCCTGCTCGGCCCCGACGGGCAGTTCTACTTCATGGAGGTCAACTGCCGGTTGCAGGTCGAGCACCCGGTCACCGAGATGGTCACCGGCGTCGATCTGGTCGCCGAACAGTTGCGCATCGCGGCGGGTGAACCGCTGTCCCTGCCGGCCGATGTCCGCCCGCGCGGCGTATCGATCGAGTGCCGGATCAACGCCGAAGATCCGGAACGCGAATTCGCCCCGGCCGCAGGCACTCTCGTCGAGTGCGCGCTGCCCGGTGGTCAATTCGTGCGCGTCGACACCCATGTCACTGCGGGCTATGCGATTCCCCCGCACTACGATTCGCTGCTCGCCAAGGTCGTCGTCTGGGCGCCGGACCGCCCGGCCGCCATCGCCCGCATGCGCCGCGCCCTGGCCGAAACCACCATCACCGGTACCGGCGTCGCCACCACCACCGATTTCCTGCACGACATCCTCGACCACCCCCGCTTCCGCGCCGCCACCCACGACACCGCCCTCATCGGCACCTTCACGGCCCCGGCCACCACCGCCGCCCGCTGACGCATCCGGAACAGTGCTTACCCGCGGGCCTTCCTGTTCCGGACTCCGATCATAGGGTGCCGGCACCCTCGCGGCGACCGGCGATCGTGGCTGGTCGTCGTCGAGTTAACACATTCCGGAATTCCGGCGCCCGGGTGATGGGTGATGAATTCCGCACCCCAGGGTTTCTATCCGGGCGAGCAGCTGTTCCCGACACTTTGTTTACCGACGCACACGGCGACGGAAACGAAGATAAGGAACCAAGAAATGCACACCATCGACATCCTCGACACCGATATCGCTCGCGAGCTGGACGCGCTCGAGGAACTCTTCGCCCTCCCCGCGGACGATTCCGATCGGTCCGGCTACATCTACGCCTACCGGTACTGATCACCCGTTCGGCCGTCGCCGGGGGCGAGGCAGCCTGCTTCGCCCCCAGACCGTGAAGGAATTCCTTTGAGCGTCAGGCATATCGAATCGGTCCATGAGCTGGCGGACAACAGATATCTCGTCACGGGATACGAAGCCGCGATACAGCTGCTCGCGGACCGCCGGATGTCGAATGATCCGGCCAACGGCACGGATCGGCATTCGGATATCGCCGCGCAGTCGGCGGCGACTCAGCGCCACAGCACGAGCATGCAGATGTGCGACGGGGCGCGGCACACCCGGCTCCGGCGCGCGGTGGCGCCCACACTCACGCCACGCCGCTACGACGACCCCGTGGAGCGCATGCGGGGGCGGGCCACCGGCCTGCTCGACGCGCTGCTCGCGCGCGGCGGCGGCGACCTGGTCGCCGAGTTCGTGCTTCCGCTGGTGTTCTCCGTGATCTGCGAACTGCTCGGGATACCGGAAGCCGACCGCGACCGCGTGCTCGCCTGGGCCGAGGCCTCGACCATGCCCGATCCCGAGGTCAGCGAGCCCGGCACCGCCGCGCTGGACACCTACTTGGCCGCACTGCTGGCCGCCAAGGCCGAGCAGCCCGCCGATGATCTGAGCAGTGAGCTCGCCGCGTCCAGAGCCGCGGGCCGGCTCTCGGACGCCGAAGCCGTCGGTACGGCCGCGCTGATGATCGTCGCGGGCTACGAGACGACGGTCAGCTTCGTCAGCGTGTCCACCTTCACCCTCCTGATGGCGCCCCGGCTCCAGTGCGCGCTGGCCCGGCAGCCGGAGTCGCTGCCCGCGGTCGTCGAGGAGCTGTTCCGCTACCTCACTCCCACCGCGGGCACCTGGACCCGGTTCGCCATGGACGACGTGCCGATCGGCGACATCGTCATCCCGGCAGGCAGCGCCGTCGTGGTGGATCTCGTCGCCGCCAATCGCGACCCGGACCGCTTCGACCATCCCGATCGCCTCGACCCGGCCCGCACCGACACCAAGCATCTGGCCTTCGGGCACGGTCCGCACTACTGCCCCGGCGCCACCCTGGCCCGCAGACAGGCGCAGGTCATCCTCGGGGTCCTGCTCCCGCGCCTGTCCGAGTTGCGGCTCGCCGTCTCCGTCACCGACGTGCGCTGGCACCGGAATCGCTTCAGCAAGCGACCCAGCGCGCTGCCGACAACCGTCATCGACTCCCGCTCGGAGGTCATCGCGTGAACGCGACCATCCCGACACTCACCCGTCGCTACGTTGTGCTGAACGTCCTCGGCTGGCTGCCGACCGGGCTCTGCGCACCGGTGCTGATCCTGCTGCTGGCCGCGCGCGGGATCGACATGGCGACGATGGGCGCCCTCCTCGCGGCTTACGGTCTGACCGCCGCCGCCCTCGAACTGCCGACCGGCGGGCTCGCCGATGTCGTCGGCAGGCGGCCGGTGCTGATCGCCGCCTCCCTGCTGTTCTTGGTGTCGGCGGTGTCGCTCGGGATCGGCACGAGCGTGCTCGTCATCGCCGCCGGAATCCTGCTCGAGGCCGCGGGCCGGGCGCTGGACTCCGGGCCACTGCAAGCCTGGTATGTCGATGCCGTGCACGCGGTGGACGAGGACATGGACCTGACGTCCGGATTCGCGCACGGCCGCACCGCCGGATCGATCGCCCTCGCCGTCGGTGCGCTGGCGGGCGGTGCGCTCGCGGGGTGGGTCCCGGTGCCGTCGACCGGTGCCGGGCCGATCCTCGCGCTCTCGCTGCCCTACCTCGCGGCCGCGGGCGTCATCGTGCTCCGGATCGTGGTCCAGCTGGCCTGGGTCGGGGAGACGGTCCGCCGTCCCCGCGCCGATGTCCGTGCCGTGCTCGCCGATATCCCGCGGACGGTGCGGGTCGGCATCGGCACCTGCGCCCGTAACAGCGTGCTGCGCCGCATCACGGTGCTGTGCGGTGTCGTCGGTGTCGTGCTCGCGGCGGTCGAATTGCTCGCGCCGTTGCAGATCGCCGCGAGTCTCGGCGGGGACAGCCGGGCCGTCGGCGCCTTCGCCGTCTTCACCGCGCTGGGCGGCTTCGCGATGGCGGCCGGTTCGGCGGCATCGCCCACGCTGTCGCGGCTGCTCGGGTCCGTCCGGCGCACGGTGGTCGTCGCGCTGGTGCTGACCGCCGTCGCCGTCGCCGCGCTGGGTACCCCGATCCTGCTCCTGGTCGCCGCTGGATACGTGGGCGTCTACCTCGCGCTCGGGGCACCGGAACCGTTGCTGGACACGCTGACTCACCGCGCCGCGACCGCCGCGGAACGCGCCACCGTCCTGTCGGTCCAGTCGCTCGCCCTGCGGATCTGCGGTAGCGCAGGCGCGCTGGCGGCGGGCATGCTCGCGGCGAACGTCTCGTCCGCCGCCGTATGGGTCCTGGTCGTCGCGGTGCTCGGGCTCGGTGCCCTCGTCGCTACCGGGCTCCCCGGCGGCGACCGGTCGGCGGAGGCCGACTCGGCAGCCACCGACACCGGCGGGGTACTCGAGCTCGCGTGATGCCCCGCGGGGCGTGGCCCAGGGACCCCGGGCGAGCAGGCCGGATCCGGTGGCCGGACCGATCCTGCCGGTGGACACGGGCATTCGATGACATCGCCGGAATTGGCCGGGGCGTCACCGGCGGTTCGTGTGGTGCGGTCGCGGAATTCCAGCGAATCCGGTAAGCCGTACCTGTGAGGATCCAGCGTGGTCCGCGGCCCCGCCGTGGCGTCAGCGGACAGGTCGATGCGCGATGATCTGCCCGCATTGCAGCAGGGAGGTGCTGCGCCGCGAACGCGGAAACCGCACATGCGCGAAATGCAGGCGGGTGTTCGCGCTCGAACCGAAGGAGAGCCCGTTCCGGCTCCACGACGTCCGGATGCGCAAGCTGATCGAGCGGCTCGGGGACGGGCGGAATCTGCGCTACACGCTGCCGCAACTCTGGTACGCGGCGGCGCGCGGACGGGTGCCCGACCTGCGCGAGACGTTCTTCGGCCTCCGGATGGCGGTCTCGATGCTGATCGTCATCGCGACGATCATCGGGACCGTCGTCGTCGCCGTCAACGGCCTGGCCTTCTGGGCTGTCGGCATCGGGGTGGGGGTGGTCGTCCTGGTGGCGGCGAATCTGGTGCTGAACGCGGTGCGGCCCCGGTACCTGGCGACGACCTCGGTCAGGATGCCCGCCGGCTTCGACCGCTTCCAGCAGGAGGTGATCGCCCGGTGGACGCAGGTCTACGGCGCGCCGCCCCCGGGTTCGATAGATGGCCGAACCCCACTGCCGCCCGTGCCCGCGCGGCCGCGGTTCGCGGTGCTCTGTCCGGAAAGCAGTGTGCTGACCTGTCTTTCGGCGAACAATGTCGCGGGACTCTGGGGCATGGCACCCGTGGGGCGGATCGATCAGCTGCCGCCGGGTGTCCCCGTGCTGGTGCTGCACGACGCCAGCGTCCGCGGCATCACCTTCGTCGCCGACGCGCGCGCCGCCCTCGGCGCCAGGGTGGTCCCGGTCGGGCTCGCGCCGCGCGCGGTGCTCGGTAAGGAGAAGGCGGTGCGGTTGCGCGAGGGCAGGCCCACCGCCGACGAGCTGGCCCGGATCAGCGGCGAGCGACTGACGGCCGACGAACGCGCCTGGCTGGCCGACGGCTGGCAGACGCCCCTGGCGTCGGTGCCGCCCGCCAAACTTCTGGCGGCGCTGGGCAGCGCGGTGGAGCGGGTCGAGCGGGCCCTGAATCCGGATCGGCAGCGCGCCGAAGCGGTCGGGTTCCTGACATGGCCGACCCGGTGACGTCGGCGGTGCTGGGCCGGGCACTGCGGATCGCGGCGCGGCGGGCCGGTGCGCCCGGCGATCTGCGATTCACCGAACGCCAGCTCTACTACGAGCTCTGCCGCGTCCTGCTGCCGCTGCCGCGCGGACTGCGGCGTCCCACCTTCACCGTCCCGGCTCCCGTGCGCTACCCGGATTTTCGCGCCGCGCTGGCCGCGCACGGTCCGGTACCCGGCCTGCTGACACCCGAACCGCCCCGGGCCCGGCCCGCCGGTCGGCACACGCAGGAACCGGACCTGTTCGACTACGGCCTGCCGCGACTGCTGGTGTGCGAATCCACCGAGATCGCGCAGATGTTGCGCGCCAACGGCATTCCGATGGAATCGGCCTGTCCGGTGGTCGGCGCCGACGAACTGCCGCTGGACCCGCGCGTGGCGGGCATGCTGGAGCTGGTCGAGCGATCCGCGGTGTTCCTGCTCCACGACGCGAGCCCACACGGCCTGACCTTCCCCGACCGTGTGCGCGAGCTGACTCCGATTCCCGACGGCGTCCGGGTGATCCCGCTGGGATTGCGTCCCCGGCAGGCGGGCGCCCTGCACGCCACCCACCTCCCGGTCGTCGCGCCCCACGCCATCGACTCCGCGCTCGACCCGTGGGAACGAGCCTGGCTGCGTCGCGGCCGCGGCGTCGAGATCGCGGCGGTGCGCCCGGCCGCCCTGCTGCGCACCGTGCACCGCCTGGTCCGCGAGGTGCGGATCCGCGAGACGTCCACGCAGTGGAATCGCCTGCGCACCACCGGTTTCCTCACCTGGCCCACCGCATGAAAGGACCTGCTCATGTCGGTGCGACAGCAAGTCACCTACAACGATGAACTGCTCGCCGACGGCACCGTGCACCGGCACTACTCCGACGGCCGTCGCGAATGGCGCACGCGTGGATCGGGTTTCGTGTCCTGGCGCGACGACCGCGGCGGCTCCGGCCGCGACGAACCACTGGGCCGCACCCTGGTGAAGCGGATCTTCGCCGACGGCCGGGTGCTGTACGGCCGGGAATCCGGCTACGGCCGCACCCTGTGGGGCGACGGCATCCTCACCGTGAACCGGTCTTCCTTCGGCGGCCGGGTCGGCACCATCCTCGCCGCGGTCGCCGGTGGCGCGCTGCTCGGTGCCCTGGTGATGCCCCCGGAATTCCTGTCCCCGGTCGAGGAGGAGGAACTGCGCAGGCAGGCGGCGTCCCAGTCGACCGATTCCGGCGGCGGCGGTTCCGACGACTACGGCACCTGGAGCGACGACTCCGGTGACGACGGCGGCGATTTCGGGTGAGGGCGCACTGATGTCGCGCTGGTGCGCCTTCCTGACCCCCGCCGATCCGGCCGGGGCTGTCCGTGCCGTCGGCGGCGACCCGGTCGCGGTGACCACCCGGTCCGCCCTCGGACTGCTCACCGGATCCAGCTCGGCGGCAGGACATTTCACTGCGGGCAAGTACAGCGCCGTCGGCGCGGTCACCCTGTTCAACGCGCGGGCACTGCGCACCGCGCTCGGTGCGGACGCGCCACCACCGGACTGCTCGGACGGTGAGTTGCTGCTACGGATGTACGCGCAGTTCGGCGCCGCCGGAATCGCCAGGGCGGACGGCATGTTCGCGCTGGCCATCACCGACGGCGCCGATCTGGTGCTGGTCCGTGACCACGTGGGCACCCGCACCCTGTTCTATGCCCGCGCGGGTGACGCGTGGGCGGCCTCGGGATCGATTCGCGCCGTGGCGACGTGGCCCGTACTGCGCACCGGACTGCACCTGCCCGCCGTGCGTTCCTTCCTCACCTTCGCCTACCTGCCCGGCCGCGACACCTTCTTCCGCGACGTGCACGAGGCGCTGCCCGGCCGCTGCCTCCGGTTGCGCCCGGACGGCACCTCGGTCGAGGAAACCTACTGGGAGCCAGCCGAATCCGTCGACGACCTGCCCGCCGCCGAGCACGCGCTGACCCTGCGCGCCCTGCTCGACGACGCGACCGCGCGGCGGCTGCCCGCGGGCGAGCCGGTCGGCGTTCTGCTCTCGGGCGGGATCGACAGCAGCCTGGTCACCGCGCTGGCCGCCAAGCGCCACGATCAGCCGGTACGGACCTACTCCATCGCGTTCACCGGGACGACCCCCAACGAACTCGCCTACTCGGGCCTGGTCGCCGCGCACTGTCATACCGAGCACCGGGTGCTGACGGTGCCGGGGGAGACCGTCGCGGCCCGCCTCGCCGACACCGTCGCGCTGCTCGACTGTCCCGTCGGCGATCCGCTGACGGTCCCCAATCTGCTGCTCGCCGAAGCCGCCGCGGCCGACGGCGCGCGCGTGGTCCTCAACGGGGAAGGCGGCGACCCGGTCTTCGGCGGCCCCAAGAACCTGCCGATGCTGATCTTCGAACTCACCCGCGACGATCCGGACCCGGTGGCCCGCGCCGCCGCCTACCTCGACAGCTACCGCAAATGCCACGGTGACCTGCCGGTCCTGCTCAGCCGCGACGCGCTCGCCGCACTCGACGACGCCCCGCCGCTCACCGACCTGCTCACGCCCCTGCTCACCCCGGGTCCGATGACGAGCCTGCTCAACCAGCTGCTGCACACGAACCTGCGCACCAAGGGCGCGCACCACATCCTCACCAAGGTCGAAAGGCTCACCGCCGCAGCGGGAGTCGAGGGGCGGGCGCCGCTGTTCGACCGCGCCGTCATCGACCACGCCTTCCGGGTGCCGCCGCGACTCAAACTCGCCGGCGCTACCGAGAAGTGGATCCTCAAGGAAGCTGTCCGGGATCTGCTGCCCGCCACCATCGTCGACCGGCCCAAGAGCGGGATGCGGGTGCCGGTGCAGCAGTGGCTGGCCGGTCCACTGCGCGACCTCGGGCACGAGCTGCTGCTCGGCCGTTCCGCCCGGGCGCGCGGGCTCTTCCGCGAGGACACCATCCGCGCCTGGTTGCGCGGCGACGGCGCGCTGCTGCCCCGGCAAGGCGGCAAATTGTGGTTGGTGCTCTCGCTGGAACTGTGGTTGCGTGCCTTCGAGGTCACCTGAGCGCAAGGAGTCACCACCGCATGGCCGAACCGAGGATCAAGCACGCCGCGGACGACGAGAACGAGATCCACGAGGTGGCCGACTTCGCCGACGCCGGCCGCAACACCGTGACACCGGTCGCGAGTCTGCCCGCCGAGGTCGCGCTGGTCGTGGTGCGGACCTTCGCCGAGATCGTCCGCAAGGCCAAGACGATCCACGCCGCGACCACGCCCGACGCCGACGGCATCGTCCGCGCGCAGACCTTCGAGGAGGGCGACGTCTATATGGTCGAGAAGCCCTTCGACGGCTTCTTCGCCGACCGGTACCTGATGGACTTCTACGACGTCACCGAACGCGGGATCTGCTCGCGGATGCACCTGCACACCGGCCTGCGCTTCGTGCGGATGATGACCGGACCCGGCACCCACATCCGGGTCAGCAGCCTCTCCCCGTTCGAGGTCACCCACGTCGAGGGCGTGACCCCGTTCCGGCCCGAGCAGTTCACCGACGACCTGCCCGACCTGCCACCGCAGCAGCGCCGCACCCGCTACAACCTCATCGTGCCGCCGTGTTCGTTCGTGGACATGCAGATCCCGCGCGGAGTGAGTCACCAGTTCAATGCCTTCGGGCCGCACGCGGTGATCGACTCGGTGCACCCGGAGGAGTCCATCGAGGTCTTCCGCGAACGGATGTCGGGCTTCCGGATGACCGCGCAGACCGTCTTCCTGGCCGAGACCGCGCCCGACGCCGCGACCTGCGCCGAAGTCTCGGTCGCCGGGCGCTGACGCCAGCTGCGGTCAGACGGTCAGCGACCGGACGCCGGTGGCGATCTCGGTGGCCTCGGCCAGCTCCAGCCGCAGTTCGCGATCCGGTGCCGACGCGGGACCGTCGTGGTGGGTGACGCCGTCGGCGGTGATCACGTAGTGCAGCACGGTCTCGCCGATATGGACCGTCACCGTGCCCGCCGGGACGATCCCGGCGACCGCGTGGCCCAGCGGCAGCGCCAGCCAGTGCGCGCGCACCGCGTCGGTCGGCTTGCGGTCGCCGAGCCTGGGCGCGCCCCAGACCGACAGTGCGTCGAGCACCGGGCGCAAGGCCAGGCCCGCGTCGGTCAGCTCGTAGCTGGAGCGCATGCCGTTGCGGTGGTGGGTGAGCATGCCCTCGCGCTCGAGATCCTTGAGCCGGGTGGCGAGCATGTCGGTGCTGATCCCGGGCAGGTCGGCGAACAGGTCGCTGTACCGGCGCGGTCCGGCACACAGTTCGCGGATCACCAGCAGGGTCCACCGGTCCCCGACGAGGTCGAGCGCGCGGCTGACCGCGCAGTAGTGGTCGTAGCTTCGGCGTGGCACGTGTACTACCTTAACCATGGGCTTGGAAAAACCAAGTGAAATCTTGGAAATACCAAGTAGTGTGTGCGGCAACCACGGTTCGGAGGGATGTTCATGCAGGTCAAGCAGTCCAGCAAGCTGTCGGGAGTGTCGTACGAGATCCGCGGCCCGGTCGCGGAGGAGGCGGCTCGGCTCGAGGCCGAGGGCCATCACGTCGTCAAGCTCAACACCGGCAACCCGTTGATCTTCGGCTTCGACGCGCCCCCGGATCTGTTGCAGGACATGGTCCGGACGCTGCCCACCTCTACCGGGTACAGCTCGTCGAAGGGCCTGCTCTCGGCGCGGCGCGCGGTGGTGCAGTACTACCAGACCCTCGGTGTCGACGACGTGAGCGTCGAGGAGGTCTTCCTCGGCAACGGCGTCTCGGAGCTGATCATGATGGCGATGACCGCGCTGCTCGAGAACGGCGACGAGGTGCTGGTCCCCGCCCCGGACTTCCCGCTGTGGACCGCCGCGACCGCCCTCAACGGCGGCACGCCGGTGCACTACCTGTGCGACGAGGGCGCCGACTGGTACCCGGATCTGGCCGACATCACCGCCAAGATCACCGACCGCACCCGCGCCATCGTGCTGATCAACCCGAACAACCCCACCGGCGCGGTGTATCCGCCGGAGGTGCTGCGCGAGATTCTCGAGATCGCCCGCAGGCACAACCTGGTCGTCTTCGCCGACGAGATCTACGACAAGATCTACTACGACGACCTCGAGCACACCGCCGTCGCCTCGCTCGCCCCCGACCTGCTGTGCCTGACCTTCTCGGGTCTGTCGAAGAACTACCGCGCCGCCGGCCTGCGCTCGGGCTGGCTGGTGGTCTCCGGTCCCACCCAGCACGCCGCGAGCTACCTCGAGGGCCTGACCATGCTCGCCGGTCTGCGGCTGTGCGCGAATGTGCCCGCGCAGCAAGCGATCCAGGCTGCCCTGGGCGGACACCAGAGCATCTACGACCTCACCCTCCCCGGCGGGCGCCTGCGCGAACAGCGCGACCGCGCATGGGAAGCCCTCAACGCCATCCCCGGCGTCTCGTGCGTCAAGCCCAAGGGCGCGCTCTATGCCTTCCCCCGCATCGACCTGGACATGTACCGCATCCACGACGACGAGAAGTTCGTTCTCGACCTGCTCCTGCAGGAGAAGCTGCACATCGTCCAGGGCACCGGCTTCAACTGGCCGCGCCCCGACCACTTCCGCATCGTCACCCTGCCGCACGCCGACGAGCTCGAGGCCATCATCGAGCGCATCGGCCGCTTCCTGGCGACCTACCGGCAGTGATGCTCCCCTCTTTCTCGTAACGCGCTCGACCGGAAAACGGTGGGACACAAAGGCAGAACTGTGCCTCGCCACGGTGACCTGGATCGAGCGGACCTACCACCGGCGGCGACGTCAGCGAGGCCTGTCTCGGCTGACCCCGATCGAGTATGAAACCCTGAACCAGGCCTCACTCGCAGCCTGAACTACTACAACCCGCGAGTAATTCAGATCCGGGGCAGTCCCGTTCAAAGTCGGCTGGGGCCAGAAACTGTGCTTGTTCGAGGCGCGCTCCACCGTCGAACCTCGAGCAGTGGAAGCTGGCCAGTTCGCCGGTGAATCGTGTGTGGGCGAAGTTGGCGCGTTCTTGAAAGTCCTTGTGGCTGAGGCTTGCCTCGCACACGGTGGCGTGGCCGACGTCGAGCAATCGCCGCGGCTGCAAGTCGATTCGCAACGTGGCAGAGGGAAGTCCAGCCCGCCGCCCCGCCAAGAGCGGACGAGGATTCGGATCGTCGGCAACGGACGGAAGCATTCGACGTAAGTCATGACGCAGACGAGGCTGAGCATGCCGGAGTCTTGGCGCGGAACTGCGGCATCGGCAGAGCCGCAGCGACTTTGCCGTCGATCGGAGCCTTACCTGCCGGCTGGAAGCCTTGTAACCGGGAGTAGAAGGCAGTGCCGCGCGCCATGCCGTCCCGATCAGGTTGCCAAGGCCGACGACCGGACTGCGGGTTTCCCGTTCAGCTCCGGCCCGACCCACGTTCTTCGATAGCGATAGCGATAGCGCATTGCGGAAAGCGTATGGCGGATATCGCACGGACGCGATCTGCGGTGCGCGCAGTGAAGGATGCAACAACTTTGAGTTACATGCGGTACATGGACACGTGTGCACGAATGACCGGCGCTACGGCTCCCCGGCGGGAGAACCTGTTGCAGATCACGTCGTAATGCAGCGTGTGCCAGATGATGCCCGACGTCGATCTCGGTTTGGCTGCCGCTGTATCCACTACAGCGGCCCCTACTTCGCGGGTCTTGCTTCGCTACGCAGTTCAGAGTGGATCTGTCACGCCTGAATGGATAACGCGTGGTGGTTGGTTCGGCGGATGTAGCCAGGGAACCAACTGTTTGCCGGACAGCTATCTGGTCCTTCGTCCAACCATGCCGCGGGTCGACACCTTGGGCTTGATGTGTAGTCGCTCGCGCACGAGTGAGCCCCTCCGACCTGGGAACATACTGGCAAGTATTGGATACTCACAGGTATTGCGAGGAGGTCGAATGGGTGCTAGCTTTCCATCATCCGGTGGGGGAAATCGGTCTATGTGATGTGATGGAGGGGTGGGCAAGTATGAGCTCGCAGCAAGAAATTGGAACATCGGCCGAACGGCGTATCCGAGTATGGTTGATCGATCGGATCGCGGAGATTGCGGTCATCGATACGGAAAATGTCGACTCCGAAATGAGTTTCGCTGCGCACGGTCTTACATCGGCCGACATGGTCGGATTATCCGGCGAACTCGAGGAATTTCTCGACCGGAAATTGCCAGAAACGCTTCTATACCAGCACCCGACAATAAACCAGCTTGCCTATGCCCTCAGCGCTGTGGACCCGAAATCCGAATCAACGGCACTCCCTCCAGAAGTCCACGCCGACGACACCGATGATCCGCTCTGTGTGGTGGGGATGGCCTGCCGCTTTCCCGGTGGCGCAAACAGTCCAGAACAGTTCTGGCACAACCTCGTAACCGGCAAGGACGCCGGCTCCGAGGTTCCGATGCAGCGATGGGATGCACGGTCGCTGTACCACGCCGACCCCTATGAGCCCGGAACCGCATACACGACCAGGGGGGCGTTTATCGACGACATCGCCGGTTTCGATGCGAAGTTCTTCGATATCTCCCCCCGGGAAGCGCTTCGGTTGGACCCACAACAACGGGTCTTCCTCGAAGTCGTGTGGTCAGCTCTCGAGGACGCGGGAGTTCCCGCAGACCGCATCCGAGGCAGCCGGACCGGTGTATTCGTCGGAATGATGGCGACAAGCCAATATGCGAATGTCATGACCGATCGCGGGGGACAGGCAATGCTGGATGATCCGTACTTCGGGATCGGCACTGCGCCAAGTGTTCTGGCAGGAAGATTGTCCTACCTACTGGACCTGCACGGCCCGAGTCTTGTTTTGGACACGGCGTGTTCGTCATCGCTGGTCGCACTGCATCTCGCGATGGAGAGCGTGGCAAACGGTGAATGTGATCGTGCAATCGTGGCGGGAGTGAGCGCCATCCTGCACCCCGACACGTTCCGGCAGGCGTGCAAGATGCGGATGCTAGCTGTCGACGGTCGGACCAAGACCTTCGATGCCGCCGCAGACGGGTTCCTGCTCGGTGAGGGTTGCGGCGTGGTTGTGGTCGAGCGCCTCAGTGATGCCCGCGCGCACAACCATCGAGTTGTCGCGGTCCTTCGTGGATCAGCGGTCAACCAGGACGGGATGAGCAATGGGCTGACCGCGCCGAACGGCGCCGCCCAGGTGGAGGTTATTCGCACCGCACAGCAACGCGCAGGTGTGCGGCCCGGCGAAGTGGACTACGTCGAAGCGCACGGCTCGGGAACAGCTCTCGGCGATGCGATCGAGATCGCCAGCCTGACTGAGGTATTCGGCGGCGTGGATCGATCCTCGGGCCCCTTGCTCGTCGGCGCTGTCAAGACCAACGTCGGCCACCTCACCGGTGCCGCCGGGATGGCCGGCCTGATCAAGACCATTCTGGCAATCGGACACCATGAGATTCCGGCGAATCTGCATCTGCGCGAGCCGAACCCGTCGATTGACTGGTCGGCCTCGCCGGTCCAGTTGCCTGACAAGGCGACGAGCTGGCCGAGCCGTGCAACCGGGCCGATCGCAGGTGTCAGTTCCTTCGGCTGGTCCGGTACCAACGCGCACATCATCGTGGCCGGTCCACCGGTACGACAGCCCGGGTCGCGCACCAGTCGCCCTGACCAGTGGCACACCCTGCCGATCTCGGCCCGCACCGAGATCGCGCTGGTCGCCAGGGCGCGTACGCTCGCCGATCATCTTCGGACGCATAGCGACATCGACCCGGCCGATCTCGCCCACACGACACAATCAGGCCGCAGCGCGCTCGAGCATCGAAGTGCGGTCTCGTTCCAATCGGTAGAAGATGCTGCGGACCAGCTTGCCGGCATCGGAACGAAGGTCTCGACCTTTGCGGTGCGCCGCGGCGCCGACACCAGCGTGAGCTTTTTGTTCCCGGGAACCGGAGACCAGTTCGTCGGCATGGGCCGAACGCTCTACACCCACGACGACAGCTTCCGCGAGGCACTCGATACCTGTGCGGAGCTTGCGGCTGGGCATCTGGGTCTGGATTTGCGGACCGTGCTGTTCTCGACCGATGCCGACCACGATGGCGGATCAGATCTGCTGTCTGCTTTCGGCCGCGGTGCCGCAGCTACCGACGCACCGCTGGTCAGCCGCACCGACCTCGCCCATGCCGTGGTGTTTTCCCTGGACTACGCGACAGCGCAACTGTGGCGAAGTCGAGGAATCGAGCCCGCGGCGTTGCTGGGATACAGCCTGGGTGAGTATGCCGCAGCGTGTATTGCCGGCGTCTTCTCACTCGACGCGGCCATACCATTGGTCATCGGTCGTGCGAAGCTCGTTGCCGACGCGGAACCGGGTGTGATGTTGACCGTCGCAGGCAACGCCGATCGCCTCTCTCGCTACATCACAGCGGATCTATCGCTGGCCGCGGTCAATAGTCCGTCAGCCTTTGTCGTCGCGGGCCGCGAGGAAGCCATAGCCCGGTTGGAACAGTTGTTGGCGGCAGAGGAAATCGTATGCCGCCGGGTACCCACCACACGGGCGATGCACTCGCACCTGTTGCAACCTCTGCGTAACCGGTTCCTCGGAATGCTCGCGGACGTCGAACTGCGGCCACCAACGCTGCCGCTGATCTCGAATGTCACGGGAACCTGGATGACCGATGCGCAGGCGCAAGATCCCGAATACTGGGTCGACCACATGTGCTCGACGGTTCGGTTCGCCGATGGTGTGCGAACTCTCACGTCAGCGCATCCGGGGGTTGTCCTGGACCTGGGTGCTGGGCAGACCGGCAGCCTCGCCACGCAAACGCTTGCCGGCTCCGCAGACAACACCATCGTGTTGCCGACACTGCGACCTTCGGTGTCGAGAGAGCCAGAACTGGCCTTGATCGCCCGAACGGCGGGTCGTATGTGGACCCGTGGCGTCCAGATTGACTGGCCGGACGTCGACGGGAAGATCGTCGGCCTGCCGACCTATCCCTTCCAACACGAGCAGTTCTGGCCGGAAGGTGTAGCCCTCGCCACCCCCACCGACGCCACACCTCAATCTCCCGCGAGCGCTGAACCAGCTGTTCTTCAGCCCTTTTGGTCGCCGGAACCAGCCCAAGGGGGCAGAGCCATCGGCCCCTATCTCCTGTTCGCCGATCCGGACGGACCAGGAGGCCGACTTGCCGAGCTGCTCCGGCGAAGCATCAAAGACTCCGCAACTGTCATCACGGTCGTCCCCGGCAGCCAGTTCGGCCAGGTTGACGAGACCACCTACACCGTTCGTCACGACCAGCCAACCGACTATGGGCACCTCCTGACCGCGCTGGTCGCCGCTGGCACCGCGCCGCGCGTCGTCGCCCACCTGTGGTCGGTCACCGGGCACTGTTCTGATCCGGCATCCGCACCCAGGGTCGCCCAACAGCAGCTGATCGGATTCGACAGCCTTGTGGCGCTCGGAAATGCACTGGGCAGCACGGTGTTGCATGGTGTACGTCTGATCGTTGCCACCGACCACGCCGAGATCTTCGACGGTGAAACCCACCTACACCCCGCCAAAGCGACAATGCAGGGTCCGGCACTGACGTTGCCACAGGAGTATCCGGGGATCGGCGTCCGCACCGTCGACCTCGAGCTACCACCCGGAAGCGACAACACCGAATGGGACATACTCACTGCACAACTACTCGGGGAATTGCACTGGCCCGACACCGCAACAGCAGTGGCGTATCGAGGCGGACAGCGCTTCGTCCGACGCTTCCGGCCAGCGGCCCCACCGCCCCGCCGCGTCGAGTACCGAGTCGGCGGAACCTATCTGATCACCGGCGGGCTCGGCGCGGTCGGACTACAGATTGCGCGCCATATTGTCGGCACACAGGCGCAAGTGAACTTGGTGCTACTCGGGCGAACCGGGCTCGTCGGCAGGCCTGGCTCCGAATCACAAGATCAGCAGCGCAAACGGGTCATCGCCGAGCTCGAATCAGCGGGCGCCCGAGTGCTGGTGGTCGCCGCGGACGTGGCCGATCCCCAGGCCACACGCGCGGCAATCGAAACAGCGCGCCGCCGTTTCGGTTCTATCACTGGTGTCGTTCACGCTGCGGGCCTGACCACACCAGACACCTTCGCCACAGCTGCGGCGCTGACCCCGGAACTCACTGCGCTGCATTTCGGACCGAAGGTTGACGGCACCCTTTCCCTCGCCGCGGCCTTGACCGGAGACAACCTCGAGTTCGTGCTGCTCATGTCGTCGATGTCAGCGGTCCTCGGAGGGCTGGGCTTCACCGCCTACGCCGCGGCAAACGCCTTCCAAGATCGATTCGTCGAGTCAGCCGGACTACCGGGCGGCCCGGTGTGGAAGTCCGCTTGCTGGGATACCTGGCAATCCACACTGGCGGGCAACACCGCTGCGGGTGTCGGTGATTCGCTCAACCAGTACACGATGACCACCCAACAGGGGCTGAGGACGATCGACCGGATTCTCGCCGGCGCTGCGCGGCGCGTGGTTGTCTCAGCGGGGGAGCTGGACGGTCGGATTGGATCTTGGGTCGCGGGAATCGACCCGTGTCAAGCAGATACTGAACGGGAGATGAAGACGCCTCCTGCGACCATCGTGGCCGAACCTGCACATCGCCCGCAAGCCTTCGTCGGTGAAGCGGTAGGCACTCAGGACCACGAACGGCGTTTGGCTGCGCTGTGGCGAGAAGCACTCGGAGTCGAACGGGTCGGCGTGCACGACAACTTCTTCGAGCTCGGCGGCAATTCACTGGTCGGACTGCAACTCATCAACGCTATCCAGAAAGAGTTTCGGGTCGCGGTCCCGACCCTGGCGCTGTTCGAGGCGCCGACCGTCGCCGAAATGGCTGAATATCTACTCAGTGAGCGAAGTGGACCCCAGAATCCGCCGATACCTATCCCTATCGCCTCACCGGATCCCTTGTCGGAGAACACTGTTCGTCGCGGAGGCATGTTGGTCGAGGACATCGCCATCATCGGCATGGCCGGCCGCTTCCCAGGCGCGAACTCGGTCGAACAGTTCTGGGCGAACATTCGGGATGGCGTGGAGTCGATCAGCTTCTTCAGCGCCGAAGAGCTCATCGACGCCGGTGTACCGGCCGAAGTCGTCAACCAGCCGGGCTATGTCAAGGCGCGCCCAGTGTTGGACCGCATCGAGGAATTCGACGCCGAGTTCTTCGGATTCACCCCGTTCGACGCCCGTCTGACCGATCCACAGCAACGACTCTTCCTCGAAGTCGTGTGGGAAGCGCTCGAGAATGCAGGCTACGCGCCACGCTCGGTTGGAAAACCTGTCGGCGTCTTCGCCGGCGCCAACATCAGCACCTACCTGCTGCGCCGGATCACCCAGGACCCGAGCATCATCGACTCGGTCAACGACTACCAACTGGTGATCAGCAACGACAAGGATTCGCTCACGACTGCCGCGTCATACAAGCTGAACCTCCGCGGGCCCGCTGTCTCTGTGCAGACCTTCTGCTCGACCGGCCTCGTCGCCGCTCATATGGCGTGCCGGAGCCTCATCGGCGGCGAATGCGACATGGCTGTGGCCGGTGGCGTGTCGGTGCGAGTGCCAGACAAGGTAGGACACATTTTCCAAGAAGGCGGAATGGAGAGCCCCGATGGGCATATCCGTACCTTCGACGCGAAAGCCAAGGGCGCGCTCTTCGGTGACGGTGCTTCTGTCCTGGTTCTCAAACGACTGTCCGATGCGCTGGCGGACGGTGATTCGATCACGGCCGTCATCAAGGGCTCGGCGATCAACAACGACGGTTCGCAGAAGGTCGGATACACCGCGCCGAGCATCAAAGGACAAGCGGAAGTCGTATCGATGGCGATGTCGGTCGCCGGCATCGACCCCAGCACCATCGGATACATCGAAGCCCACGGAACCGCCACAGAACTCGGCGACCCCATCGAAATCGCCGCACTCACCAGAGCATTCGGTGACACCGAACGCAAACAGTACTGCGCGGTCGGCTCGGTGAAGACCAATATCGGTCACCTGGACCGGGCTGCAGGATCGACCGGATTGATCAAAGCGGCACTGGCGGTGCGCGACGGCGTGATTCCACCCTCGCTGCACTACGAGACACCGAATCCCGAGATCGACTTCGAGCGAAGCCCATTCTATGTGAGCACTGCTCTGTCGCCGTGGCGGCCCGGAGCTGGACAGCCACGCCGCGCCGGGGTCAATTCACTGGGCATGGGCGGCACCAATGCCCACGTCGTGTTGGAACAGGCTCCCCCGCAACGTGAAACAGTAGATGACGGCCGACCGAACATCCTGGTGATCTCGGCTCGCACCAGATCGGCATTGGAGGCCGCAACCCAGAATCTGGGCTCCTACCTGCGCGCCCACCCGAAACAAGCGATCGCTGACATCGCGTACACCCTGCAGGTCGGACGAGAGCGGTTCGAGCACCGGCGCGCGCTGGTCGTGACAGACAGCCACGACGCAGTGAGCGTGCTCGATGGCGACCAGGCGGATCGGTTGCTGGACCACCGCGATCGGTCCAGCAACCGGTCGATCGGATTCCTGTTCTCCAAAGCGGGGGGCCTTCGAGCCGGCATCGCCACAGACATCTACTCCTGCTGTAGAGAGTTCGCGGCGACCGTCGACACCTGCGCCGGTTTGCTCGCTCCACTACTCGGTCACGACATCCGTGACGCGTTGCTCGACGAGCAAGCCGTGCAACTCAACTCCGCAGACGAGCCGTTGCTCGCGTTCACCATGGGATTGGCACTCGCCACGCAATTCTCGGCGTGGGGATTGCGACCACAGACCATGCTCGGCTGTGAGATCGGCGAGATCGTCGCAGCCTGTGTCGCCGGGGCGTTACCGTTGGCCGAGGCCCTGATGTTCGTCGCGGAGCGATCTCGACTCCTCGACGCAATAGCCTTCGGGTCGATCAGCTTCGACGAGGGCACCCAACACCTCACCGACTGGACCGCCGAGAACCTGCACCCGGCCGCTCCGGCGATCCCTTACATCTCGACCATCACCGGGACTTGGATCACCCTGCAGGATGTCTGTGATCCGGCGTACTGGGCGCAGCTCCTGGCGGAGTCGCCAGCGTTCACCGAGGCTGTCGAGGAGATGCTCTCGGAACCCGAGCGGATGCTGCTCGAGATCGGACCAGCAGGAACAATCGGAGAGCTCGTTGCCCAGCACTGTGCCCCCGAACGCCGCCGAATGATCCTCGCGACCGGGCCTGCGACCTCCGATTCCGCAGGATGGCCCTCGAAACTGGCCACCATGCTGGCAGTGCTGTGGATCAACGGCGTCGCAATCGACTGGGCATCGGTACACGCCGCGCCGCGCCGGCGGGTGCCCCTGCCTACCTATGTGTTCCAGCGACAACGGTATTGGATCGACGAACGGTCGGCTGGCACCGACAACAACGGCCGCAACCCCTTGATCGACAGCGCTGAGGTCGCGCGTGACCCGGCCCGTGCTCTCGCGACACTGGCTCGCAGACCCGCCGACGAGTGGTTCTCCATTCCGGCCTGGCACCAGTCGGCACCAACGGTCTCGACCCCTGCGCACCTGGGCGACAACTGGCTGTTCCTCACCGATGGTAGCCAGCGCGCAAGGGAGATGGCAGACTCGATTGCCGCGGCAGGAGGCTCGGTTGTCACAGTCACGGCAGGCACCGCGTTCGCACGAACCGGCCCCGAGTCGTTCGTCGTCGAACCAGGCGTCACCTCCGACTACCTCGCCCTGCTGTCGGAGCTGATCGCCGAAGGCCTAGCCCCGCAACGAATCGTGCACATGTGGTCGACCGCCACGTACTCGGCGCCCGCGAGCACCGATGGCGCATTCCACAGCCTGCTCGCACTGGCGAAAGCCATCGCCGAGACCGGACTCGCCCAAGCGCGGCTCGACATCGTTACCGCGGGTGCGCTCGACACAGCGGCCCATGACACAGTCGACCCGTATCAGGCGATGTCTACCGGCCCACTCAAGGTGATTCCGCTCGAGTATCCAGCAGTCCAGGTCCGCCAGATCGACGCCGGCACAGATATCGGCGCAAGCCTGCTGCTGCGGGAGATATGCCGTCACACCGACGACTCCCAAATAGCCTTGCGTGGCCGCCGACGCCTCCTTCCGCGCTTCGAACAGCTCGTTCCACCCCCGATCCCCGAGGCCGACCAGGTCCTGCGTGCGCGCGGTGTCTACATCATCACCGGCGGACTCGGCGGTGTCGGACTTGCCATGGCCCAGCGGCTCGCCACACAGGTAGAGGCCAGACTGGTCCTGGTCGGACGCAGTGGGCTCCCGGCCGAGGACACCTGGGACGCTGTGGTGGCCGACCCAGCGACGTCGGCAGAGCTCAAACGTCGAATCGCCGGGATACGTTCAATTATCGCGGCAGGCGGCGAGGTGATGGTCTCTGCCGCAGATGTGTCGAACCTGGCCGAGATGCGCAAGGTCGTCGAGGAAACACTCGCCAGATTCGGTGACATCAACGGAGTCTTTCACGCGGCAGGCCAGCCGGGTGAAGGTCTCATGCAGTTCAAAACCGCCGCGCAGATAGAGAACGTCTTCGCCGCAAAGGTCTCAGGTACCGACGTACTGCGAGAGGTTCTCGCAGGAGTCGGGATCGACTTCCTCCTGTTGTTCTCGTCGATCTCGGCACTGACTGGTGGTGGCCCAGGCCAGATCGACTACTGCGCAGCAAACGCATACCTCGACGCCGTCGCGCTTTCGGAACGCGAAGACTATCGCGTCATCTCGATCAACTGGGGTGACTGGCAATGGAACAGCTGGGACGCGTCGATGACGGGGCTAGATCCTGCCGCCGAGGAGTTTCTGCGGATGAATCGTCGGCGGATAGGCATCGATTTCGATGACGGGTGGCGCTCGATCTTGCGGGTTCTTGCGATGAACGAACCACAGGTCTGCGTCTGCACACAGGATATATCCGCACTGGCAGCGGTAACTGCAGCTCTCAACATTGCGACACTCGCCGGCGCCAGTGGTCGGCCGCGGGGCGAGAAACACCCGAGACCGGATATCGGTATCCCTCTGGTAGCCGCTGACACCGAATTGACCCGTGCGATCGCCGACATCTGGCAGGACGCCCTCGGGCTCGCCGAGATCGGCATCCACGACAACTTCTTCGAACTGGGCGGAAACTCGCTGCTCGGTGTCGACATGGTGACCACGATGCGGACGAAACTGAACCTTCCCGCGCTACCGCCACACGTGCTGTACGAGGCCCCGACGATCGCAGACCTCGCCGAGTTCATCGATCACGCCGGCGCACAACCTGCCGACGAGATCGGCAACAGCACCGACCGTGGCGCGCTACGTCGGAAGAGTCTGCTGAACCGGAGGAGCCGTGGTTAGCGGCCAGGAGGTGCCACCCCACGCCGTCGCAATCATCGGAATGGCAGGCAGATTCCCCGACGCAGAAGACGTGAGCACGCTCTGGCGCAACTTGCAGGAGGGTCGGACCGCGATTCGGCGACAAAGCCCTGTCACGTCCGGGTACCGGATGCACGGCCCGAATGCTTCACTGCCCGAACCGGTCGCGGCAAGCGTGCTCTCGGATGCGGACTGCTTCGATGCCGACTTCTTCGGGGTTGATCCTGGGCAAGCACAGATCATCGATCCACAACACCGCCTGTTCCTCGAGTGTGTCTGGAGCGCTCTGGAAGCCGCCGGATACGATCCGGGAAACGCTGGCGAGAAGATCGGACTGTTCGCGGGATCGTGTTTTCCCACGTATCTACTCGGCCTTCTGGATCAGCGACCGGATCTGGTCACCGAGCACGGGCTGATGCCGATCACGATCGGCAACGACTGCGATTCGCTGACATCGTGGGTGTCCTACAAGCTGAATCTGCGCGGTCCGGCGGTGACGGTCCGCACCTTCTCGTCGAGTTCGCTCGTCGCGGTGCACCAAGCCGCGCAAAGCCTGCTGGCTGGTGAATGCGACATCGCTGTCGCAGGGGCAGCGGCCGTGAAATACCCCCAGGCCATCTCCTATCCCGGCGTCACCTCACCCAGCGGGGTATGCCGCCCGATGGATATCGGTGCAGACGGCTCAGTGGTCGGCAACGCCGTTGCCGCAGTGGTCCTCAAGCGAGCAGCGGATGCTGTTCGCGACCGAGACCACGTACACGCACTGATCCTGGGGTCGGCGGTCAACACCGACGGTGCGCGCCGTGCCTCGTACACCGCACCCGGGGTCGCAGGCAAATCTGAGGTTGTCGCCGAAGCATTGGCGAACGCTGATGTCACCGCAAGCAGCCTCGGATACATCGAGGCTCACGCGATGGGAACCAAGCTCGGCGACGAGGTCGAGATAGCCTCACTGGCAAGGGTTTTCGGTGGTTCAACCCGCTCATCGGAACCCTGCCTGGTGGGCGCTGTCGCGGCGAACCTCGGCCATCTCGACGCAGCGTCCGGAATCGTCGGCCTGATCAAAACGGCCCTCATGCTCGAACACCGTCGTCTGGTTCCACAGCCGAACTTCCGCACGCCGAACACCGCGATGCGGGCAGCCGCCGACTTCCTGCGCGTGTGCACACGCGAGGACCAGTGGGAATGCGCCGGGCCACGGCGCGCCGGGGTGAGTTCGTTCGGCATCGGTGGAGTGAACGCGCATGTCGTACTCGAGCAGCCGCCCGTCGTATCGAGCACAGCCGCACAGACCGGCGAACCACGACTGATCGTTATCTCTGCCCGCACGGCCGAGGCGCTGAACAGAATCTCTGGCCGGCTCTATGACTGGCTCGAGCAGCACCCGCAGACGTCGATCGACGACCTCGCTTTCACGTTGCGCACCGGCAAACGGGAATTTCGGCAGCGACGCGCCATCGTGACGTCGAGCCGGCAGGAGTTGCTGGCAACTCTGGTCGGTGCGCCGGGCACGCCCGCCCACATCCGAGACAACGCTGATCCTCGGCGCAAGCTGCTCGACGATCGGGGTGCGCGGTGGGCCGAAGGCGACTCGGGAAGCTTGGCCGACCTGCGCGATGGTCGTGCCCGGCGGATTCCGCTACCCACCTATCCATTCGAGCGCATCAGCTTCGCGCTGTAGCGCTGCACAACTGATGACGAATCCCGAACAGGCAACGGCGCCAACTCGGTTGAAGGGGAGTACAGATGAAGCAAGTTGGAGTTGTCGGGGCGGGCGTCATGGGCACCGGTCTGGCACAAGATCTCGCGGCCCACGGCCTGGAAGTGGTGCTCGTCGATAACTCGCAGAGCCAGCTCGTTCGCGCGGAGGAGGAGGTAGAGCGCTACTATCGGGCCGGGCGGCTGTTCGGACATGACACCGATCGATTCGGTGACCTGACCAAGAAGATCACCTACACGAGTGATCTGCAGCTGCTCGGATCCGCCGAATTCATCATCGAGAACATCACCGAAAACTGGGATCTCAAGGCCGCGGTCTATCCGAACCTCGATCGCGTATGCGCAGCGGATACGGTGTTCGCGGCGAACACGTCGTGTATTCCGATCACCAGGCTCGCATCATTGACCGGCCGCCCCGAACAAGTCGTCGGGATGCACTTCATGAACCCGGTGCCGATGAAGCCGACAGTCGAGGTCATCCGTGGCTGGCATACCTCCGACCACACCATCGACATAGCTCGAAACCTCTTGAGTCAACTCGACAAGCGCGGCGTTGTGGTGAACGACATGCCGGGTTTCGTGTCGAACCGGGTCCTCATGCTCACCGTCAACGAAGCGATATTCCTGCTCCAGGATGGCGTGGCAACCGCAGCAGACGTCGACGACATCTTTCGATCCTGCTTCGGACACGCGTCCGGCCCGTTGGAGACAGCTGACCTGATCGGCCTCGACACCATCTTGTTCAGCATCGAGGGACTGTATGAGTTCTATGCAGACAGCAAGTATCGACCATGTCCTCTTCTGAAGAAGATGGTGGATGCCGGGCTCCATGGGCGAAAGACGGGCCGGGGCTTCTTCACCTACTCCTGAACTACTGGATGGCGCTGCCGAGCGAAACGACTGGGAGGTCGACAAAAATGTTCACCGACGTACGCACCGAAATCCGCAACTTCACTGCACAACGCTTTCCCGACGGGGCGATCGCTGACGATCAAGACATTTTCGAAAGTGGCTTCGTGAATTCTCTTTTCGCCATGGAGCTCGTCATGTTCATCGAAAAGCGGATAGATGGCAGAATCCCGAACGACGAGGTCCGGCTCGACAACTTCCGGACGGTCGACTCGATGACAGAGTTGGTGGCGAGGCTGCTGCCAGCAGACGCACAGGAGTTGTCGTCATGACCCGCGTTGTCGGCATCGATCCGGCCCTCGACCAGAGGACGCGGGAGAGCATCCGAGCAATCGTCGACCGTGTCGTGGTCCCCAAGGCCGCCGAGTTCGACCGCACAAGCCGGGTCACCTCCGACGTGCTCGACGAGTTCTCGGCAGCCGGGTTCTGGGGTGCGGTACTGCCTGAAAGCGAAGGCGGGACCGGCACCGGAATGGAGGCCTTCGGCGAGTTGCACGAAGAGGTGGGCCGCGGCTGTTCGTCGATGCGTAGCCTGCTGACCGTTCACAGCATGGCGCTCTATGCGTTGGACAGATGGGGCAGTCATGCCTATCGCGAGGCGTGGTCGTCACAACTGGTGGCCGGCCGGCGACTGGGCGCATTCTGCCTGACCGAACCAGAGGCAGGTAGCGACTTCACTGCGCTGAGCGCCTTCGCGACCCGCGACGGCGCCGGATACGTGCTCAACGGGCACAAGCGATGGATAACCGGAGGTCAGCTAGCCGACATCCTGCTTGTGTTCGCCCGCACAGACAAAGGGCCCAGCGTGTTCCTGGTGGCGGCGGACCAACCCGGAGTGCACAGGCTTCCGGTGCCGGAGATCATGGGTACACGTGGCAGCCAGCTCGCCGACATCGTCTTCGAGAACTGCCGCCTCGGCCCTGAAGCGCTGGTCGGACATGAGGGTATGGGATTACCCATCGCTACCGGCGTCCTCGATATCGGTCGATTCAGCGTGGCGGCAGGTTCGGTCGGCATCCTGCAGGCCTGCCTCGAAGCCTGCGTGAGTTATGCAAGCAAACGCCGACAAGGCGGATCACTGCTGCGCGATCACCAGATGATCCAGCAGGCCATCTCGACGGTGGCCACCAACACCCGTGCCGCGCGACTGCTGGTATGGCAGGCGGGCAAACTCAAGGATCGGCGAGACCCCGACACGATTATGGCCACGTGCATCGCCAAGCAATTCGCTGCGACGAGCGCCGTGTCCGCGGCGAACGCCACAGTGCAACTCCACGGTGCCCTCGGCTGCAGCGACGAATACCCAGTAGCCCGCTATCTGCGCGACGCAAAGGTAATGGAAATCATCGAAGGCAGCACGCAACTGCAGCATGTACTGATATCCACCGATGCCTGCCAGAACCGGGCGCGCATCGTCCCGATAGATTGAGCTACCAGAGAAAGCACGATAGTGATGGAGAACTTCGCCCAGGCCGCGCCGACGGGGGCACGCATGAAAACCATCAAATGCGTAGTATGGGATCTCGACCACACCCTCTGGAGTGGAATTCTCCTCGAGGATGGCGACAGTGTTCGGCTGCGGCCGAGCGTCGTCGAGACGATCGCCGAACTGGATCGGCGGGGCATCCTGCATTCCATCGCGAGCCGCAACGACTTCGATACCACGATGGCGAAATTGACCGAACTCGGTGTTGCGCAATACTTTCTGTATCCACAGATCGGCTGGGACGCAAAGTCTGCCTCAGTGGCAAAGATCGCAAAGTTGCTCAACATCGGAATCGACTCGCTCGCGTTCGTCGATGACCAGCCGTTCGAACGCGAGGAGGTTGCGTTCGCGCACCCCGACGTTTTGTGTATCGACGCGCTCGATGCGGGGGAGATCGCGACACGTGCGGAGTTCCAGCCGAAGTATGTCACCGAGGACTCCGCCGCCCGCCGGGCCATGTACATCGCGAGCATTGACCGGACCAAGGCTGAAGACGAGTTCACGGGAAACAACGAAGAGTTCTTGTCGACACTCGGCATGGAATTCAAGATCAGCAGGGCCAGGCGCAAGGATCTCGGTCGCGCCGAGGAACTGGTGGTCCGAACGAACCAGCTCAATTCCACCGGTGTCATGTACTCCGAGGACGAGCTTGCGCAGCGCTGCGACTCGGATCGTCACCTTCTACTGATGGCCGAGTTGACCGACGTCTACGGATCATACGGGCAGATCGGGCTGGCCTCCGTTGCGCTCGAGGAGCGGGAGTGGAAGCTCGAGTTGCTGTTGATGTCGTGCCGGGTGATGTCGCGCGGTGTCGGCACTGTGCTTCTCAATCACGTCGTGGGGCTCGCGCAGGGCAACGGGGCCCGTCTGGTCGCAGCGTTCGTTCCCACCGGCCGTAACCGGATCATGTATGTCACTTACCGATTCGCCGGATTCGAGGACCTCGGCGAGAAAGATGGGGTGTCACTGCTCGTCGCCCCACTCACCGCACCGCCGAAGCCTCCGGCGTACCTGAACGTCATCACAGACTGAGCGGCCATATGACGACAGACAGCACACTGGCAGCTTCATGGCTGCCCTATCCCGGCCTTGCCGAGCAGACGCGGGTGACGCTGTACTGCTTTCCGCATGCGGGGTCGGGCGCTTCAGGATTCTTGGGTTGGCGCACCGGTTTGCCCGCCGAGGTAGCGGTGGTCCCTGTACAGCCACCAGGCCGGGAGATGCGGTGGCGCGAGGCACCGTATGAGACTGTCGACGAACTGGTCGAGGAGTTGCTCACCGTCATGTCCGGTCGCTGGCACCAACCGTTCGCGCTGTTCGGCCACAGTATGGGGGCGATCATCGCTTACGAGATCGCACGCAGACTACATGCCGGGGGGCAGCCCTCGCCGATACACCTTTTCGTCTCCGGCCGGCGCGCCCCTCAGCTTCCGGCGACCGAGCCGCTGGCGCATCGAGCGGGTGACGACGAGTTCGTCGAGGTGGTTCGAGAGCTCGGTGGTACCCCCGAACATGTGTTGACCGACGAAACGTTGCGCAGCAACCTGTTCACGCTGCTGCGCGCCGATTTCGCAGTCAACGAGACCTACCGGTACCGGCCCGGGCCGCCACTCGACACGGCAGTCACGGTGTTCGGTGGTGTCGAGGATCCACGGGTTTCGCGCAACGAGCTGACGGCATGGCAGCAGTGCACGACTGGACCGTTCGAACTCCGACTCGAGCCCGGCGGCCACTTCTTCGTCGTATCGCAGCGGGCGAGGGTGCTCGGGCACATCGGTCGCACCCTGACCGGTGCCCTGCGATGAGTGCCACCGCACTGGTTCGGATCGGAGCATACCCGACCGGCGAGGGAAAGTGGCTGCCAGGGCCGCCCCGGCCGACGATCGGAAGCCGAGACATTGACGTCTGGCGGGTATCCCTCGATGGCGGCTGTAGCCGCGCGGACTGGGATGCACTGTCGGCAGCGGACCGGCAGCGCGCGGATCGGTGCGCCGATGCCAAGACGACCAACGACTTCGTTCGCGCACATGGGACGTTGCGACGTTTGCTGGCAAGCTATCTCCTCCGCTGGCCGCCGAGCGTACTGCGGATAGCGCTCGGTCGGCACGGTAAACCCGCCTTGGCCGGAAACGAACTGACTTTCAACATGACCCATACCGATGGCCTCGCGGTCATCGCGGTGTCAGGGTCGTTGCCGGTGGGAGTTGATGCCGAGGCGACGGCGGGACCGGTCGATGTCGTCAGCCTGTCGCAACGGGTGTTGACGCCCGCCGAAGCAGCGCTCGTGGACGGCGATCCAACCCGGTTTCTTCGACTATGGACAGGCAAGGAGAGCGTCCTGAAATGCATGGGCGCCGGATTGACCATCCCGCCGGACTCGATCGAGATCCGAACAGACTCCTCCGGTCGACAGATCCTCGTGTGCCGTGGCCAGGTGTTGAATCGGTGGCAGCTCACGCCGTTGCCGCTGGGTCCGGCGTTTGTCGGCACGGTGGCCTTTCCGACTTCAGCTCGTCGAATCCGGCTGTTGAGGTGGGAGATTCGCGCTGAATCCGAACATTTGCCCTTCGAATCAACCAATCGCTCTAGGAGAGCTGCACTATGACAGTCGATATCGACCCGCCGGCCGTAGAGCCTGGTGTCGAAGCCCACGATCGGATCGCCGATGACTCCGCCACCCTCGTGCAGTTGCTGACAGCCAGGGCGCGCAGTCAACCCGACGCCACGCGGTTCGTCTTCCTCGGAGACGGCGAACACCTGACCGCGTCGTTGACCTACGCCGAGGTCGACACCACGGCCAGGGCCATCGCCGCACGACTGCTCTCCATGTCCAACCCAGGGGATCGGGCCCTGCTGTTGTATGCGCCCGGGTTGGAGTTCATCACGGCCTTCTACGGGTGTCTCTACGCAGGAGTCATCGCTGTACCTGTGGCTCCTCCCCAGATCAACAAGCTCGAGACCTCGCTGGCGAGGTTGGCTGCCATTCGCGAGAACTGCGGCGCCGAACTGATGCTCACCTCCGTCGACATCGAAGCCCAGCTCGACCCGGTCCTGACCGGGGTCGCAGCCTTCGTCGGCCTCGAGACGTTCAGCACCGACACCGTCGACGATGATCCGGCGAGGACGGTGGGACTGCCGGAGATCTCTCCCGACACCGTGGCATATCTGCAGTACTCGTCTGGGTCGACGGGACGGCCGAAAGGAATCGTGCTCACCCACCGTAATGTGTTGAGTAACAACGCACTTGTGCGCGAGTGCGTTGGAATCGATGCCACCAGCGTGGGTGTGTCCTGGCTGCCGACGTACCATGACATGGGACTGCTCGCGATGGTAACGCAGCCGGTGTTCAGTGACTATCAGATCGTCGCGATGTCACCTCTTGCATTCGTACAGCGCCCGATGCGCTGGATCGCTGCGTTGGCCGAGTACAAGGCGACGATTACCGTTGCGCCGAACTTCGCCTACGCACTCGCGGTGCAGCGGGTTCCGGTCGAGCGAGTCGCGGAGTTCGACCTGTCGCAGCTCAAGGTTGCCTTGTGCGGAGCGGAACCCATCAGGGCGCAGGCCATGGCCGAGTTTTCGCGGCATTTCATGCCTGCGGGCCTGGACGCACGGTCGTTGTTCCCGTGCTACGGCCTGGCCGAAGCGACGTTGTTCGTTTCCGGGGGGCCGGTCGGAAGTGGAGTGACCGTGCAAACTGCGGACCCGGAGCAGTTGGCGCAGCACCGATTTGCCCCAGCGATCGATGGACGTGAAATCGTCTCGAGTGGGCAGATCAATGACGGGTTCACCTTAGCGATCATCGACCCGAAGACCCGTGAGTCTCTGCCCGACGGGCGCATCGGGGAGATCTGCATAGCCGGCGACAGCATCGGTTTGGGCTATTGGCAGGCTGCCGAGCTGTCGGCTGAGGTCTTCGACGTCCAACTCCCCGAACTCGACGGCGGGTTCCTTCGCACCGGCGATCTCGGGTTTGTGCTCGATGAGCAACTGTATGTGACAGGACGCCGCAAGGACCTCATCATAGTTGACGGGCACAACCATTATCCGACCGACCTCGAGGCAACCGCGATGACCAGCCACAGTGCGGTCCGCCTCGATCGGTGTGCGGTGTTTCAGGTCGACTCGATCCCGGCAGGCGGGATCGTGGTGGTCGCCGAGATCGACCGTGGCTGGCGAATCCGCGAGACGGCCGATACGACATCGGCCGACACCAACGATGTGGGCCAAGCCGTGCCCGCAGCCGAGGTGGTCAGGGCTGTGCGCGCTGCAGTAGGAGAGCGACACGGTCTACCGGTCTCTGATGTCGTGCTGGTTGGGGCCGGTACCTTGCCGCTCACCTCGAGTGGAAAGTTGCAGCGTTTCGCGGTGCGCGAGACCTACGCCGGTGGGGGATTCACGACTCTGGGCTCGTGAGGGTCTCTTCCGGGGGCGGCGGGAGCACAGGCAAGCGTGAGGATGCGCCCGAACAGATCGCCGGCCACGGTCCCCTGATCCGGGATCTCCTCGATGGACAGTCCATTCGACAGCGCCAGCGCGACGATGGCCATTTCCGACGGACTGACAAGCAGGGTGAGATTGCGGCGACGAGCCTCGGCCTCGACGAAGTCGGCGATGCTCTGTCGGAGATGGCGGCGGTGGGTCCGAAATCGCTCGGCGATCTGTGGTTCGCGTACGACTCGCAACCAGAATTCCAGAAAGAGAATCTGCCAATCCTGCTCCGAGACCAGTGCGTCATTGATCTGCCGTCCGATGGCGGCGGCCGGATGCATCTCATCGGCATCACCTGACGGGTGATCGAGGGCGTCGCCGGCAGCCTTGATACGGCCGACGATCTGCTCTTCGAGCAGTGCGAAGAACAGATCGTCCTTGCTCGAAAAGCGTGAGTATACAGCGCCTTTGGTGAATCCGGCCGCGGCTGCGACCTCGTCGAGGGTAGTACGGTCGAATCCATTGCGAGCGAACTCGATCGCGGCAGCACCGAGGATCCGGCTGCGCATCTCTTCCTGGCTCAACCGTCGCCGGATCTCCGGTCGTGGCATTGACATCTCTCTCCCACTCCTCGATACTCATGAGTATCGAATACTGGTGCGGATCGTACTGGTGCACACGATACGCTGGAAGGGGATCGCATGTCAGCACCGGTCGAGGGTCCGGCTGCACCTGCGAGGGTCCTGCTGACAGAGGCATCCAGCCTCACCGCGCGCGAGTACATCACGGTGTTGGGTGCGGCGGGCTGTCACATCGAGGCGCTGTCGTCAGACGGCCTCGCCCTCAGTAGGTGGAGCAAGTGGCTGAGCCGCACCCACCGCTGCCCAGCTGCCGGACATGATCCGGTGGGATATTCGAGAGTGCTCACCTCGGTAGCGGAGGCCGGCAACTTCGACGCCATCTTGTCTACCCACGAAGACGCGTGGCTGTTCGCAGCCCGGCCCTCCTTGTTCCCGACCGGGCTGTCGCTGACGACCTCGAACGCCCAGAGCTTTCGCAGGGCCACCAACAAACTCGAATTTGCACGACTTGCCGACGAGATCGGCCTACCGCAACCAGATTGGGCTGAGACAACCGCCGATCGGCAATCGTTCGACTATCCCTACTACCTGAAGGCGCCGTACGGGACCGCGGGCAGTGGTGTGCGCCTCGTGCTCGACGACAACAGTCGCCGACGTGCGACTCGCGATCTCGGACAAGACCAGCCGCTCCTTGCGCAGCGACCAGCCGGCGGCACATACGCACAGGTGCAGGGGATCTTCGAACACGGCCGACTGGCGGCCGTCCATACATCGGAGAAGCGGGCATCCGGGATCGGTGGTAGCGCCGCTGCGCGTTTGAGCGTCGATCATCCGCTACCGCGCAAGCACATCGCCCTACTGGGCGAAGCGCTCGCTTGGCACGGCGGACTGACCATGGACTACTTTCACCAAGACGGCCACCCGCTCTACATCGAATGCAATCCACGAACCGTCGAGCCGTTCAATGCTGCGGCCAGCGGCGTCGATCTACCAGCCCTTTCCATCCAGCAGTCGCGCGGACAAAGCTTGCCTGCGGGCGTACGCATCGGCAAGCCCGGAATCCGCACCCACAGTCTCGCAGCAGTCAGCCTCGGCGTCGCCTCCATCACTGGTCGCCGCAGCGCAGTACTCACAGAGCTGGCCGCAGCGCTGAGCCAGCGCGGCACATACCGCAACAGCACCGAAGCGCTGACCCCCCGCCAAGACCCGCCTAGCCTGCTACCGCTTGCTGCGATCCTGTCCGCGGTGCTGATCCGGCCCCGGTTCGCCGAGGTGCTCGCCGGGCGCGCTGTACGCAACTACGCCGTCGTACCCGCGGTCGACGATCCGACTTAACTCAAACAGGAGCCTGCTGATGGCTGGAATGTTGTACAAACTCGGCGCGCTGTGCTTCCGGCACCGATGGGCCGTGACATCGGTATGGTTGTTGCTGCTCGTGGCAGCTGGGTTCCTGTCGCTGGTGCACGGCGGTAGTCCGACCAACACCTTCGTTGTTCCCGGTACCGAGGCACAGACCAGCATTGAACTCATCAAATCTCGCTTCCCGCAAGCTAATGCGGGAAGCGCCAATGCTCGGGTCGCACTCAAGTCAGCCTCGCAAGACCCACTGACAGACGTGCCCGCCGCCCTGGCCGTCGAGCAGGTCGTCGGCGCGCTAAGCGCGCTCGATCATGTCGCGGCGGTGACCAACCCGCTCAATCCGCAGCTACCCGGGATCTCCGATGACCGCCAGGTCGCGATCGTCGCCGTGACATACGACGTTCCCTCTGCCCAGCTGACCGACCACGACCGCACTGCCCTCGAGAACGCGGTCGACCCGGCCCGCCGGGCGGGTCTAATCACCGAGATCGGCGGCACCGCGGTCGAAGAACCGATTCCCACCTCCCCAGCCGAACTGATTGGGCTCGCCGTTGCTCTCGTCGTCCTCGGGGCCACGTTTCGGGCCGTCATCGTCGCGGGACTCAACATGCTGACCGCAATCGTCGGCGTCGGCATCGTCACCTTCACCATCGCCGTGACTAGCTCGATTGTCGAACTACACACGGCTGCACCAGTTCTCGCGACCATGATCGGCCTCGCCGTCGGCATCGACTACGCCCTGCTTATCCTGTCGCGATATCGTGCGGAGCTACCCGAGAGCCCCACCAACGAGGATGCCGCCGGCCGAAGTGTGGCGACCGCGGGCAGCGCCGTGCTGGTCGCTGGAGCCACCGTGCTCATCGCGTTGGCCAGCCTGTCGGTGGTCGGCATCCCATTCCTGACTGGGATGGGCCTAGCCGCGTCGATCGCGGTGGCGATTGCCGTCCTAGTCGCGCTGACACTGTTGCCTGCCCTGCTCGGCCTCGCGCAGCGCACAATCACACCAAGAACCCCGCTTGAATCCCCTTCCAGGGCAAGCGACCGGCGATGGATTGGTTTCATAGCCCGCCACCCGCTGACAATCATCGTCGTATGCGTGGGAGCACTCGGAGTCCTTGCGCTACCGATCGGTAGCATGTCCACTGGCCTGCCGAATGATGAAACGGCCCCGCCCTCGATCAGCAGGCACAAGGCCGCCGAGATACTGGCATCAGGGTTCGGTGCAGGCATCAACGGCCCACTCACCGTGGCCGTCGATCTCCAGACTGCCGCCGACCCTACAGGCGCGACCCATCAGATCGCCCGGCAACTTCAGACGTTGCCTGGAGTCGCCGCAATCCTTCCGCCGCTCGCGAACACCACCCACGACCTGGCGATCCTCACCATAATCCCGACGAGCGGACCGTCCAGCCCGCAGACACGCGACCTGGTCGACACCATTCGTGCCACCACTAACGAAACCCGAGCGATGACCGGTGCACAGATCGCTGTCACCGGGGACACAGCGATGGCGATCGATACCTCGAGGAAACTCGGGGCCGCACTGCCCGTCTATCTGGCGATCGTCGTAGCCCTGACCCTCGTCCTGCTTACCGCGGTCTTCCGATCTGTGCTCATTCCCGTCATCGCAGCCACAGGGTTCCTGCTTACCGTGGGGGCGGCACTGGGCTGCGCCACTGCAGTGATCCAATGGGGTTGGCTGGCCGGTGTATTCAGCGTCGACCAGCCAGGGCCGCTGATCTGCGTGCTTCCTATCCTGGTCATCGGGGTCCTTTACGGGCTCGCGATGGACTATCAGGTATTTCTGACCACCCGGATCGACGAAGAGCGCCGCAAAGGGGTCTCGCCGACATCGGCCGTCACCAACGGCTACTCATATGGCGCAACCGTCATCATTGCCGCCGCCGCGATCATGGTGGCCGTGTTCGGCGGGTTCGCGTGGTCGGAGGACCAGATCGTTCAGGCGATCGGATTCACCCTTGCGGTCGGTGTTTTGATCGATGCATTCGTTGTTCGTCTTACGCTGGTTCCCGCGGTGCTCCTCGTGCTCGGACGGACGGCCTGGTGGCTACCGAGCCGGATGGCACGGCTGCTCCCGGAACTGGATCTCGAAGGAACCAAGTTCGAGCGCAACCCAGTCACCTCTCGAAATTGAGACCCCATCATTGGACTTGAACTGTTACGGATTCTGAGACCGCCTTCTTCCGTCTTTGAGGAAGATGGTCTCCATCATGTCGAAGCGTTACCCGCCCGAGGTCCGCGAGAGGGCCGTGCGTCTGGCTCTCGAACGGCTCGATGATTACGGATCCGCCTACGCTGCTGCGCGCGCGATCGCCCCGATCGTCGATGTGCATCACGAGACGCTGCGGTTGTGGATCAAGAAGGCCCACGACGAGGCACCATTACCGAAAGCGTCGGTCTTTCCGGGCCTGTCCACAGCGGAGCGAGAGGAGTTGGCGCTGTTGCGGAAAGAGGTCCGAGATCTTAAGCAGACCAACGGGATCCTGAACCTGGCGTCAGCCTTTTCGCGCGGGAACTCGACCCGCGACACCGGTGACCGCGTGGGTGTTCGATATCGAAGAGTTCGCCGCGCTCTGGTACGGCCCGGCCGCCGACCGCATGCTGTTCCCACTGTACTATCTGAGCCGCTTCAGCCACATGAACGCACTCGAGCAGCTCAGGTCTGCCGTTCGACGCGATTGGTCCGAACAGGGACGACTCGACGGGGACTCGGCCGAGCAACTGGACCGCGCCTTCGAGGTACTGACCTTTCCTGAAACGTAGATCGAGATCCACGGACACGAACAGCGCGGCCCGCTGCGTGCGGTGGCTGCCCGCCACGATCAGCATGCGGCGATCGCCGAGCAGTCCCTTGGGCGCGGTGATCGTGCTCGGTGGCGGCGCAGTTGCGGCAGCTGTCGGCATCACGATCTCGATCGTCTGAGGAAAGCGCCGATGGCCCCTGTTCCCTGGTGCGATTCTGGGGAATGTCGGAGCAACTGCGGCATGGGTCGTCGGCTTCGGCATGATCAGCGGATAGGCAAGGCGACTCCCTGGCCGCAGTGTGGACGACAGCTTCGGTTGTTTCACCGTTGTTCTCGGATGTGCGGTTGTTCGACGTCCCGGACGATGGAGGACGGGAACCCTAGGTGCCGGACAGGCTCTGATGCCCATTCTCGGAGGGCCGACGAGAACCGGTCCAGCAGAACCGCCGAGGCTGCCACCCATGGCTCTCGAGCGGCCGGGAACACAAACGAGCAGGGACTCGCGTGGGCAGACATGTCGAGTGGACAAGGCCCGTCTGTTCCAGCTCGAGAAGTAGGCGGGAGTGTTCCGCCATCTGATCGCGATCGGTATTGCTCATCTGCATGTCTCCCGCCCAAGTGAAGGCACCGGGAATCGAGGCGGACGCGGCGGTGAGGGGCGGCGAAGGCCCGCCACCCCGGTGGAACACTCCCTTGGTTCTGCCGTGGTGCCCACCCCTGGGTCAGGGTGGATGTCTCGATTCCCAGTGCATCTAAAGGTTGTCAGCGCACCTGAAGCCGTGGAAGGTCTAACGTGGTTTCTATTGCCCTAGCGGCGATCTGCAACCACGGGGCGATGTGTTCGCGAACGAGCTATTGGCAGGATTGCTTGGGATGATGACGCAGACAGACGAGACCGGGCCCACGCTGAAACGGCTGCGGCTGGAACGCAACCTGACCCTGCGCGAACTCGCAGGGTTGGCGTTCTGCAACCACTCCTACCTGTCGAATGTCGAAGCCGGCCGACGGTGGCCGAAGGACCGGGGTTGGGGTGAGCGGATCGGCCGACTGCTCGATGACGGTGGCCAGCTCGTCGACGCTTGGGATGCCGACCAGCGCGAGCCCGCCCGGCATAATGACACGCTGCGAGCTCTCGCCGACGCCCGGCAAGACTCGGAGGCGCTGCTGTTGGACCCTGATGCCGCCGACCTGGACACAATTCAGGATGACGTGATCGCGATCTCTACTCGCGCGCGGCACGAATCCTATGACGAGACGCTGAGACACGCGCTGAGCCTGCGTGCGGAGCTGATGCGCCGGGTGAAGCTGGGGGCGTATCGACCTGAGGAGATCCGCGATCTGTACGTTGCCCTCGGCCGAGTGTGCGGCATCCTGTCGTATCTCACCCTCGACCTCGGGCAGGCCGACATGGCGAAGGTGCATGCGCGCGCGGCATTCGCGCTGGGAGACAGGGCGAATCACGACCATCTCCGCGCGTGGGCGAGAGGCACGCAAGCGTTGGCGCTGCGGTTCACCAAGGACTTCGAGGAAGCCGCAGCCGCTGCCCTAGACGGGCTTCGATATGTCACCACGTCGACTGGCACCGCTGACCGCGCCTGCTGTGCAGTTTCGCCGCGTCGAATGCGAACCTCGGCAATTCGGTGCGGTCAGTGGAACCGCTTGAGAAGGCAGACAGGGCGCGCACAACGCCGGACTCGATGAAATACCTGGATTCTTCACATTCACCCCGGCCAAAAAGATCTATTACCATGGCTTTTCGCTGATGTGGGCCGATGATGCGCGAGTGCTGAAACGGTCGGTCGCGGCAAGCGAGTCAGCGATCACGGCGTGGCAGGACCAGCGTTCTCCGGGAGACGAGATTCTGAGCCAGATCTACCTGGCGACCGCGTGCGCGCGTCTCGACGATCTCGACGGCAGCATCGCGGCGGTAGCGCCGGTGCTGGTCAACCCGATCACGGCGCATTTTCCTGGGTACGGCGACGAATGAGCCAGCTCGCCGAACTCCTGACCAGATACTTTCCAGATTCGGCAGTCGCGCAAGGGATGTGCGGGACACTGGGCGACTACATCCATGGTTCGTGAGCCGGGCCACTCCCCGGCGCCCGCCTGCGCGAACAGCGGGACCGCGCCTGGGAAGCCCTCAACGCCATCCCCGGCGTCTCGTGCGTCAAGCCCAAGGGCGCGCTCTATGCCTTCCCCCGCATCGACCTGGACATGTACCCCATCCACAACGACGAGAAGTTCGTTCTCGACCTGTTCCTGCAGGAGAAGCTGCACATCGTCCAGGGCACCGGCTTCAACTGGGCCCGCCCCGACCACTTCCGCATCGTCACCCTGCCCCACGCCAGACGAACTCGAAGCCATCATGCGAACGCATCGGCCGCTTCCTGGCGACCTACAGTGACGACATGAGCGAGGTCGCCTGGCGGGGCGTGGGAGCCCTGATCCGTCCCGGCGTGCTCGCGTTCGCCGGGACGATTGGCGGGACCGAGCGCCACGCCCATCACGCCGTGCAGATCGTCATCGCCGACGCGCCAGTGACCGTCCTCGACCGTGCCGGCGCGGCGCATACCGGTGCCGAGGTCGTCGTTCCGGCCGACACCGAGCACCGGATCGAATCCGGCGGTGCGACAGGCATTGTCGTGTTCCTCGACCCCGACTCCGTCGCCGGGCGCGCCGCGGGTCGTCGGGCGATCACCGCCGGATGGAGCGCGGGACCGCCCCTGCGCGAGCCCATCCGCCCGGTCACGTTGACGGCGGACTTCGTCGACGGGCTGCTGGCCACGCTCACGTCGGCGACCGCCGGCGAGATCGTCGACCGGCACCCGTGCGTCGCCGCCGCGGTGGCCGCACTGCCCGCGATGGTGGCCCGCGGACCGGTGCGCCCCGGCGAGGTCGCCGCGGCCGTCGGCCTCTCGCCGAGCCGGCTCACCCATCTGTTCACCGCCCAGGTCGGGCTGCCGCTGCGCCGCTACATCCTGTGGCTACGGCTGATGAACGCCGTGCACGGGGCACAGGCAGGTCAGGATCTGACCACGATCGCGCACGCGGCGGGCTTCGCCGACAGCGCCCATCTCACCCGGACCTGCCGGGAGATCTTCGGCCTGCCGCCGTCTGCCTTGACGAGCGCTGTGACCTGGGATTTCGGGACCGAGGACAGCCGAATCGTTCAAGCGCGGAAGCGGGTCCGGCAGCCACGCTGAGTGGTATGACTACTGCTCTGCACCGTCTCGCCCGCTACGGGTACGTCCCGTTCATGCTGGTGGGGCTCAACGGCATCGGCATCGCGCTCGCCGCCGCCCACGCCCCGAAACCCTGGCTGCTGCTCGTGCTCGGGGTCGCCATCGCCACCTCGTTCGCGGTCGAGCGGGTCATCCCGTACGAACCGACCTGGAACGGCGCGCAGGCCGACAGCGTCCGCGATCGGGTGCATGCCGTCGTGAACGAGACGCTGATCCTGGTGAGTGTCGCGGTGATCCCGGTGCTCGCCGCGCTCGTCCCCGGACCCAGTGTCTGGCCGAGTGATTGGGCGTTCCCCGTCCAGGTGGTCCTCGCGATCCTGATCGCGGACTTGGGCATAACGCTGGTGCACCTCGCCAGCCACAAGATCGGTGCGCTGTGGCGCTTCCACGCCGTGCACCACAGCGTCACCCGGTTCTATGGCCTCAACGGCCTGATGAAACACCCGCTGCACCAGACCGCCGAGATGGCCGCCGGCGTGGCCCCGCTGATCCTGATCGGCCTGCCGGTCGACGTCGCCGCCGCACTGGCCCTGGCCGTGGCCATCCAGCTCCTGCTCCAGCACTCCAACGCCGACTACCGCGTCGGTCCACTGAAGTACGTGCTCGCCCTCAACGAGGGTCACCGCTTCCACCACCTCAAATGGGCGGGCGTCGGCGACGTCAACTTCGGCCTGTTCACACTGCTCTGGGATCACCTGCTGCGCACCTACAGCTACGATCCGCGCCGCCGGTTCACCTCCGAACAGCTCGGCATGGCAGCGCATCCCGACTATCCGGTCGGCTACCTGGACCAGATGATCGAGCCCTTCCGCCGCCTCACTTGAGACCCGACCGGACGAAGGCGTTGACGATGTGGCGCTGCAACACCAGATAGAGCAGCAGGACCGGCAGGCAGGCCAGGCTCGCCAGCGCCATCATCGGGCCCCACTGGTCGCCCTCGGTGCCCATGAAACTGCGCAGGCCGAGCTGGAGGACATCGTTGGACTGGCGCAGAACGACAGCGGGCCAGAAGTATTCGTTCCAGGCGTTGATGAACAGCAGGATGCCCAGGGCCGCGAGGGCGGGGCGCAGGTTCGGCACCACCACCGTCCACAGGATGGCCCAGGAGGAGCGGCCGTCGATCTTGGCGGCGGCGATGAGCTCCTTCGGGAAGGCGTTCATGTGCTGGCGCAACAGCAGCACCGCCAGCGCCGAGCACAGCGTCGGCAGCACACAGCCGATCAACGTGTTGATCAACCCCATCCGGTTCAGCAGGATGTAGTTGGGCAGCATGGTGACCTGGAACGGCACCAGCCAGACGCCGACGAACGCCAGGTACATCAGCCGCTGCAGCGGGAAGGTGTACATCGCGAACGCGTAGGACGCCAGCAGCGCGATCAGCAGCTGGCCCGCCGCGGACAGGATCGCCACGATGAACGTGTTGGCGATCAGGCCCGCGACGTCGACCTTCTGCGCCGCGTCGACATAATTGTCGATCGACAGCGGCCACGGCAGCGGCGCGAGCGAGGTGACGTCCTCGGGCCGCCGCAGCGCCGTCGCGAACAGCCAGTAGATGGGGAACACGCACACCAGCGCCGTCCCGGCGAGCAACAGGTGGCTGCCCGCCAGGCGGAGACGGTCAATCATCATGAACGGCAACCTTTTCCGAGATCCAGACCAGCACCGCGGCCAACGCGCCGAACCCGACGAACAGCAGCACACCCGCCGCCGCGCTCAGACCCGCGTCGAAGCTGTGGAACGCGTAGTCCCAGAGCAGGTAGTAGATGTTGGTCGTGGCCTGCGACGGCCCGCCCTGGGTCATCGAGTCGATGAGCGGGAACGACAGGGTGGGACTGAGCAGGACGGTGGTGAGCACCAGGAACAGCAGGGTCGGCGACAGCAGCGGCAGGGTGATCCAGCGCCGGATCTGCCCCGGCGTCGCCCCGTCGACCCGCGCGGCCTCGCTGTAGTCGCCGCTGATCCCGGCCAGCCCGGCCCACACCACCAGCATCGCGAAACCGAGCAGCTGCCAGCCGGTGATCACGATGATCACGGCCTGCGCGGTCGAGGAGTCGTAGACCCAGTTGTGACCCGAACCGACGAGCTGGTCGACGAATCCGGAACCCGGATGCAGCAGCCACCGCCACACCGCCGCCGCCGCGACGGGCGCGACGAGGAACGGCGCGAACACCAGTGCCTGGTAGAACGTGCGGGCCCGGCCGTGCACCCGCCTGCCGGCCAGCGCGATCAGGACCGGCAGCAGCACCGTGAACGGCAGCAGGCCGAGAATCAGGGTGGCGGTCCGGCCCAGCGATCCCCAGAACGCCGGAAGATCCAGCAGCCGTGAGTAATTGGCCGTGCCGACCGGCGTCATGGGTGCGGTCGGCAGCAGGTTCCACGAGTACGTGGACAACTGCAGGGCCTGCACCAGCGGCTGGTAGGTCCATACCACCAGCAGGATCAGGGCAGGCGCCAGATACAGATAGGGCGCGATGAGCCGGGCCGCCTTGCGCCGGGTGACCCGGCGCGGACCCGGCGCAGGGGCGATGCTCGCCACCTGCGCCGGGTCCTGCCTGTCGTCGATGACGAACATGTCACCGCGTCCGTGCGGCGATCGCCGCGAGCTGCTCGAGCACCTCGGATTCCGGCCGGTCGTAGACCGGGGTCGCCGGGGTCGACTCGATTGCGGTGGCCAGCATCGTCGATCCGACGAGATCGATCCGGCTGTACCCGAATCCGGTGAGCCCGCGGTGTCTGCCCGCCGGCGCCATCGGATCGATCCGGTACGACAGCGCGGGCCCGATCCACACCGGGATACCGGCGACCGCCGCGGCGGCGGTCAGATGGTTGTGCCCGCACAGGATCATCCGGACATCCGAGCCGTCGACGACATCCACCAGCCGGTCGGCATCCTCGAGCTTGAGGAAGTCGGCCGTGGCGACGGGCGAGGGCAGCGGCGGATGATGCAGCACCAGCACGGTGCCCCGCGGGGCGGGCGTGCGGAGCTGAACGCTCAGCCAGGCCAGCTGCTCGAGTTCGAGCCTGCCCTCGTGCCGCTGCGGCGTGGTGCTGTCCAGCACGATGATGCGCAGGCCCGCGATCTCGACGCTGCGGTCGTGCGGCAGCGTGGTGTCCACCGAGCCGGGAGCCAGATCGAGGAGCTCCTCCCCGAAGGCGCCGCGCTCGTCGTGATTGCCCATGACGTAGACGATCTCGGCGCCGAGCTCAGCCGCGACTGGTTCGACGGCCGCGCGCAGCCGCCGGTACGCCTCGGGTGACCCGTTGTCGGACAGGTCACCCGAGAGCACCAGGGCGTCGACGTGCTGCCCGGCCTCGCGCAGGTGGGTGAGCACCCGCGCGAGGTTTGCGTCGGTGTCGACGACACCGTGGACGAGCTCACCGGCCGGGCGCAGGTGGGTATCGGTGAGCTGGACGATGGTCAGATCGCTCATCATGCCGCCGGCAGGAGTTTGGCGCCCTCGGCCTGCGCGGCGGTCAGCGTGGACTGGGGGTCCTTGCCCTGGAACACGATCGCCTCGACCGCGTCCATCATGCCGTCACGGACCTGCAGGTAGTTGTTGCCCGGCATGGACACCCACGGCTCCATGTTCGCGAGCTGGGCGACGTTCGGCTTCAGCAGCGGGTTCTTCGCGGCCCAGTCCTTCAGTCCGTCGGCCTGGTCGAGCAGACCGGTGCGCAGCGGCAGGTAGCCGATGTTCTGCGAGATCTTGATGTAGGACTCCTCGCTGGTGAGGAACTTGATCAGTTCCCACGAGGCGCGCTGCTTGGCCGGATCGTTGGACAGGATGTGCAGGCCCGCACCGGAATTCGTCGGCACGGTCGGCTTGCTGCCGAACGACGGCATCGGTGCCGAGCGCAGGTCCCACTTGTCCTTGGCGCCGGTGACGAAGGTGCCCTGGATGGCGCTGGTCTCGAGGATCATGCCGATCTCGCCGCGCGCGAACGCCTCGTAGCCCTGCTTCTGGTTCAGCTTGGGCATGCCGCCGGTGTTCACCAGGTTCTGCGCCATCTGGGTCACCTCGACGATGGGGGCGTCGGCGTAGGTGAGGGTGCGGCGGTTCTCGGAGATGACCCGGCCGCCGTTGGAACGCACCAGCGACTGGAAGCACCAGTCCTTGGCGGTCTTGGTGAGGCAGTCGACGTACACGCCGCCCTTGCCGGTGCGGTCGGCGATCTGCTTGGCGGCGGTGGCGACGTCGGCCCAGGTGGCGGGCGGCTTGGCCGGGTCGAGACCGGCCTCGGTGAACAGCGACGCGTTCAGGTACAGCACGGGGGTGGAGAACACGAACGGCACGCCGTAGGTGTGGCCTTCCCAGTCGTCGAGGACCCGGGCGCGCGGTGCGTAGGCGTGGCGGCCGTCGAAGTTGCGGGCCACCTCCTGCTTGCCGACCAGGGTGTCGAGCGGCTTGGCCTGCAGCTGGTGCACGGTGAAGTCCAGATCGGAGAAGCCGAGCTGGGCGACGTCGGGCGGGGTGCCCGCGACCATCTGGTTCTGGATGCTGGAGATGGTGTCGGTGGCCGGGTTCGGGCTGTTGCCCTGCGGCTTCTGCGCGGTGACCTTGATGTTCGGGTACTTCTTGCCGAAGTCGGCGATCAGCGCGTTGAACGTGTCGGTCCAGGCGCCGGCGAGACCGTAGTTGTAGGACTCGAAGGTGATCGAGACCTGCTGATCGGGCTTCAGCTCGGGAATCTGCGCGGTCGTCGTGGTGTCCGTGGACACGGTGCCGCCCAGACCGCAGCCGCTCAGGGCGACGGCGGTGGTGAACACCACGCCCAAGATGGGCAGGGTGCGTTTCATGGTGGTTCTCCTCATCAACGGGTCGTGCGGAAATCAGGGGACGGGCACTGCCGCCGCGTCCTTGCTGGGGGTCGAATCCGAGTGCGGCGCTTGCCAGCTCAGCCGCAGGCCGGTATCGGGATCGAACAGGTGGATGTCGGCGGGATCGACGCGCAGCGCGATGTCCTCGCCGGCGTGGACACCGGCCGGACGCGATGCGCGCACGCACAGGCTGGTCTTGCCCGCGTCGATGTGCACCAGTTCCTCGCTGCCGAGGTTCTCGACCATCCGCACCCTGCCGGTGACATCGTCGGCCGCGGCGTCGATGCGCAGGCGCTCGGGGCGGATGCCGGCGATCACCGCGGCGGCGTCGCCGAGTTCGTCGGTGATGTCGAGCGCGGCGTCGATGCCGTCGGCCGTCACCCGCAGGCCGCCGTCGCGGGACTGCACGACCGCGGGGAACAGGTTCATCGGCGGCGAACCGAGGAACCCGGCGACGAAGGTGGAGCGCGGCTGGTCGTAGAGCTCGGCGGGCGTGCCGCACTGCTCGACCCTGCCGTCGTTGAGCAGGGCGATGCGTGAGGCCATCGTCATCGCCTCGACCTGATCGTGGGTGACGTACAGAAACGTCGCGCCGAGTCGCTGGTGCAGGGCGATCAGCTCCGCGCGGGTCGCGCTGCGCAGCTTGGCGTCCAGATTCGACAGCGGTTCGTCCATCAGGAACGCGCCGGGATCGCGAACCATGGCGCGAGCCAAGGCGACTCGCTGCCGCTGCCCGCCCGAGAGCGCGACAGGTTTGCGGTCCAGCAGGGCCGACAGTTCCAGGGTGGCCGACACCTCGGCGACCCGCTGGGCGATCTCGGCGCGCGGCCTGCGCCGGGCCCGCAGCGGGAACCCGATGTTCCTGGCCACCGACAGATGCGGGTAGAGCGCGTAGCTCTGGAACACCATCGCCAGGTCACGGCGCTGCGGCGCCGCGTCGGTGACATCGTTGCCGCCCACCAGGATCCGGCCCTCGCTCGGCTCCTCCAGCCCGGCGATCATCCGCAACAGGGTGGATTTTCCGCAGCCGCTGGGGCCGAGCAGCACCATGAATTCGCCGTCGGCGATGTCGAGGCTCACCTCGCGCACGGCGTAGTCGGTGTCGAATTTCTTCGACACCGCGTCGATCTGCAGTCGCGCCACGTCTCTCCTTCAGGCCGGCGTGGTGCCGGCCGTGATCCACTGCGACACGCCCGCGGCGATCGCAGGCGAGTCCTTGAGCCAGGTGAAGTGATCCAGGTGCTCGACCGCGGAGTTCCCGTCGATGTGCCACTGGGTCACCTCGGCGGACGGCATGCGCGAGACCAGGAAGTCGACATTGGACTTCGGGCCGAGCACGTCCTGCGACAGCGAGATCGCCAGCACCGGCAGGGCCATGTTCGCCAGCAGCGTGTTGTAGCTGCGCTTGGTGCCACGCGGGCGGTAGTAGCTGGTGAGCGAGTGGATCGACCAGTCGACCATCACCCCGCCTGGCATCGGCGCCGGAATCAGCACGCCACCGGGCCAGTGCCCCTTGACTCGCGAGACCAGGCCGATCCACTGGATCTGGCTCAGCGCCTCGAACCAGCGGCGCGGACCGAACGCCCACCAGAACACGGTGCCGGTGCCGATCACGGTGACCCCGGCGACACGCTCGGGTTCGGCGGCGGCGAACAGCAGCGCGAGCTGACCGCCCAGGCTGTGCCCGAACAGGTGCAGCGGCGCCTGCGGGAACCGTTCCCCGACCGCGGAAACAAGGGCGGGCAGGTCGATTTCGAGCATCTCGCGGTAGCCGAAGTCGGTGTGCTCACCGAGCGCGGGCTCGGCCTCGCCGTGCGCGCGCAGATCGCAGGTCGCCACCGAGAGGCCGGTGGCGTGCAGCGCCTTGGCCAGCGACTGATAGTTGCGCGCCTTCATCGCCATAGCGGGCAGGATCAGCACCACCGGGGCGGTGGGGTCGTCGGCGGCCAGCCAGCGCACGGTGAAGCGCACGCCGTCGGCGGTGGCGACCGTCGTGGTGTCGGGCGTGGTCGTGGTCATCACTCGTCCGTTCCGGCGATGCGCACATCGCACACGTAGTCGAAGGTGAACTCGGCGGTGCGCACGTCGTTGTCGTCGAGCAGCTCGGCGCGACCGGACAGTGCGAACCGGGTGGTCTCGGTGGCGGCCAGGACGGCGGCCAGTTGCTCGGCGTCGACCGTCGCGACGGCGCGGATGCGGCCGCGGGCGGGCTTGCGGTAGGCGGCGGTGCCGCCGCGCAGCACCAGCCGGTCGATCGTGTGCAGGCGGTGCGCGGCGGCGCCGACGAACGCCGCGGCGCCCGCGATATCGGCGGCGGTGAACAGCGCGCCCGCGTGCACGGTGCCCATGTGGTTGCACATCACCGGTTCGGCGGGGATCTCGACCACCGAACGGGCAGGCGAGATCTCGGTGATCCTGGTGCCGACGTGGGCGCCGAAGGGCACCAGCGCCTGCGAGGCGTCACGCAGGTACTCGTAGTCGACGGCGTCGAAGTCGAGAGCGGGATAGGCGCCGCCGAAACCGGCGATGCTGCGCGTGGTCATAGCGGTGTCCTCTCAGCGCGATCCGCGCAGGACGCGCCGCGCGATGGACCAGCGCAGCACCTCCGACGGACCCTCGTAGATGCGGAAAGCCCTGGCTTCCACCAGGAATCGGGCCACCAGGTGGTCCTCGCAGACGCCGAGGCCGCCGTGCAGCTGCACTGCGCGGTCGAGCACCCGCCACACCGCCTCGGAGACGAACGTCTTGGTGATCGAGGCCTCGTGGCGGGCCTGTGAGGAGGCGGCGCCGTGCTCGTCGATGGTGGCGGCAGTGGCCCGGATCAGGCTGCGGGCCGCGGCGATGTCGATCTCGTTGTCGGCGATCAGACCCTGGGCCAGACCGTGATCGGCGATCGGCACGCCGAAGGAGTAGCGGCCGGTGATGTGGTCGACGGTGAGCTGCTGGGCGCGCACGGCCAGGCCGAGCCAGTTCATGCAGAACACCAGCCGCGAGGGCGCCAGGCGCACCTGCGCCAGGTCCAGGCCGCGCCCGACAGCGCCCAGGATGGCGGACTCGGGGACCTCGCAGTCGGTGAACTCGACTTCGCAGTGCCCGCCGGGTGCGCTGGTGTGGTCCAGCGTCGGCATCCGGCGGCCCACCTTCAGGCCGGGGTTGTCCTGGTCGACCAGGAACATGGTCGGGCCGTCGGTGGTGGCGGCGACACAGATGGTGAACGCCGCGCCCTGGGCGCCGGTGGTGAAGTGCTTGCGGCCGTTGATGACCCAGCCGGTGTCGGTCTCCTCGGCGACGGTGGCCAGCATCCGCGGGTCCGAGCCCGCGCCGGGGGCGGGTTCGGTCATGGCGATGGCCGAGCGGACCTCACCGGAGGCCAGCGGGGCCAGATACCGCTGCTGTTGTTCGGGATTCGCGACCGCGGCCAGCAGGTGGATATTGCCGTCGTCGGGCGCCCAGGCGTTGACCGCGAGCGGCCCGAGCAGACTCGCGCCCGCCGCTTCGAGCACTTCGGCCTGTGCCCTGGTGTCGAGGCCGAGGCCGCCGTACGCGGGATCCGAGAGCGGGCCGAAGACGCCGGCCTCCTTGGCCTTCTTCTGCAGGTCGAGGCGCAGGGCGTCGTCGGTGACCCGGCCACCGACCACGACCTCGCGTTCCACCGGGATGACGTGGTCTTGCACGAACTGCCTGGTCTTGTCGACCAGTTCCGCCACTGGAGTCATGCCGCCAGTGTCGGGCGGGTCGCGCGCCGGGAGCCGGGGCGATAGTGAATGTCGATCGGTCCAATCGACTCGCCACGCCCCGGCGGCGGTCGCGCCCGGCGTGCACCACGGTGATCTCGACAACGATTCCGCCGAGGGGAATGGGCATGACCGAAGTGAGGGTGCGGGTGATCGACCGCACCGACGAAGCCGACGCGGTGTTCGCCCTGGTGCTCGCCGCGGTCGACGGCGGTGTGCTGCCCACGTGGACACCGGGTGCGCACATCGATGTCGCGGCAGGCTCGGCTGGGGTGCGCCAGTATTCGCTGTGTGGCGATCCGGCCGAGCAGGACCGCTGGCGAATCGCCATCCTGCACGAGCCGAACGGTCGCGGCGGGTCGGCACATCTGTTCCGGACCGCCCTGCCCGGTACGACGCTGTCGGTATCGGTGCCCCGCAACAACTTCGAGCTGTCCACCGCAGCGGAGTACACGTTCGTGGCGGGCGGGATCGGGATCACCCCGATCCTGCCGATGATCGCCGCCGCCGACCGGGCAGGTGTCCGCTGGACGCTGCACTACGGTGCGCGCACCAGGGCGCATATGGCCTTCGCCGACCTGCTCACCGAGCGGTATCCGGCGGCGCGGCTGGTGCCGCAGAACGAGTCCGGGCTGCTACCGGTCGCGGAGATCGTGGCCGCGCGGCCGGCGGCGACCGTGTACTGCTGCGGGCCGGAACCGCTGCTCGCCGCGATCGAAGCCGAGGGCGTGCGGCAGGGCGTCACCGTGCGCACGGAACGTTTCGTGCCGCGGCCGGTCGAGTACACCGGGGCCGACGAGGCCTTCGAGGTGCGGCTGGCGCAGACCGGGCGGACGCTGCGGGTCGGCGCCGGCCGTTCCATCGTCGATGTCCTCGAATCGGCGGGCGTCGCGGTGATCACCTCGTGTCGCGAAGGTACCTGCGGCAGTTGCGAAACCCCGGTGCTCGACGGCGAGGTGGAGCACCGCGATTCGCTGCTCACCGCCGAGGAGCGCGAGCGCGGCGCGACGATGATGCTCTGCGTCTCGCGTGCCCGCTCCGGTGTGCTGGTGCTCGACCTGTGAGCGCGTCGCGGAATCGGCGTCCCGAGAACGTGCGCGTATTCGACGCGCCGATTCCCGTCCGGGAATGTGAGAGGAAGAAATACACGATGAGGAAATCTGCTGCGGCTGCGGCAATGCTCGCTGTCGCGATCGGCGTGACCGCCGGCGCCACCGGCTCGGCTTCCGCGGACGCCGACGCGCCGGTCAACTTCACCGCGCAGGAAGTGGCCGGCACGTCCGTCATCACCACCGATGCGGGCTCGATGGTCGTGGAGGAGGGCGCTTTCAAGCTGAAGGCTCCCAACGGCACCACCATCGCGGCCACCCCGCTGACCTTCCGTCTGGACGACTTCGAACTGCCGATCGCGGCCGAGATCGCGGGCAACACCGCGACCCTGTCCCCGCAGCTGGACGTCTCGAAGGCCGTCTACAAGCCGGTCGCGCTGCCCTATGAGGACAAGGCGCCGTGGAAGAACGAGTACGACCGTGAGGTCGCGGCCTGGAGCCGTCTGACCAGCACCATCTCCATGGGCGCCAGCATCGGCACCCTGGTCGGTGGCCTCGGCGGCGCCGCCGTCGGTTGCGTCCTCGGTGGCGTGCTCGCGGGCACGGTCGCCCTGGGCACCATCGTCGGCCTGCTCGGCCCCTTCTTGCCCGCCGCCGCCGTCGGCTGCATCGCCGGCGCCCTGCTCGTCGGTCCGGTCGGCGCCATCGCCGGCCAGATCTTCATCACCGCCCCGTTCGCGATCGGCGCGGCCATCCAGTACTTCACCACGATCAACTCCCCATTCCCGGCGAAGTGATCTGACCAGGGAAAACATCACCTGAGCAGGTAGTTTGAGGGCACTCGACCAGCATTTGTGACTTGGGTCATATTTGCTGGCCGGGTGTCTGCTCGGGCTGATCTGAGGCAAACCCCTACGGGGTGCGGCAGACCCTCGTTGGCACTAGCGATGGAAAGGTTCTGGGCAGTTAGGCGGTGGAGGGGACTCACGGCCTAGCTGCCCAGAGCCTTTCCGCTGTGAATGCTCGGTACTCGAGACGCCTGTCACAAGCGCTTGTGCTCCTGGCGTACAGAACCGGCCCGGCAGGAATCCCTGCTGTCAACTCCGGCGCGAACGTGACCCGGATCTTCCGGTCCAATCATGACCCGGCCGCCCTGCAGGAACGCCCTGTAATGCCGATTTGCGGATGAGTACGTGTGTCGAAACCGATGCTGTCGACACGACTCCTGCCCAGGTGAGCACGGCGCGAGTCCGACCCTCGTATCAGTAGCTTTCCCAGTAAACCTCGACGTTGGTGAAGTCGCGAGCCTTGAGATGCTCGATATCGATGAAGCAGTAGAGGGTTCCGAAATCGCCCCAGCCCATACCGAGTTCATGATCGGTGTCGAACTGGGCAATCAGAACAGGTCCGAGCGGTGGATAGTCGGGGAAGAAGTGTCGCTCGGCCGTCGTGTCAGGCAGGAGGCCGCGGTCGCGTTCGCCCTGGATCTCGGTCGCCCACCCACCGAGTTGATGCCACGACGATGAGTGGGAGAAGAAAATGTCGGCGAAGGACTCCAGGCGTTCGTGCACGCTGTCGTCGTGATCGCCGTCCCCGAGCAGGTACTCCTCGAGCCACTGGCGCGAAGGAATTGTCGGAACAGTCACGTACGTCATCGGAACGTGTCGGAAGAGTCGATTTTGACGTTCGAGGTCCTCGGGCAGTGCTGTTTTCTGGAGTACTACGTCGTCGGCGAAGTACAGCAGCGCGCCCGACCATCCACCGGTGTCGCCGAACACCGTGATCCTGCCAGATGTTGGAAGGCCCAGATCCAACGCGGGCAATCTCGCCAAATCGATTGTGGCCACGTGCTCGTAGTGGCCCCGATCGTCTCCGGGCCACTCGAACCCGTCCGGGAGCTCCGGAAGTCCGCCGAAGTATCCGATGAGCTTGTCTCCCTGGCTGCCGTGACGGAGCCGCAAACCTTCCCGGATCGTCAATCGGAAGTCAGGGTGCAGTTCCTCGGGGATATGCGAACTCATCAAAGCGTAAAGATCAGCCTCAACCACCACACCATCCTCACACGAAGCCCCCCCGCGACTGTTCACATCGCAGTACGGGCGTTCGGACTGTCCGTCCGAATCATGTGCTGCGGGAATCCGCACATGCCGCTGATCGCGCGTACTCGGTGACCACCACTGGCCCTGTTCTTGTTGAGCTGCGCCCACCGGGGCGGGCTCACCGCCTGCCGTTCACGCGCAGAGGCTCGCAGGTCAAGGGTTGCTCAGCAATCAGCGAAGCTGACGCCATCGGCGCCCATGGCCGAATCTTCTGCTCCCGGACCGACTCGACCTGAATACTGTTGGCAGCCAACACCTTAGCGCTCGCCGTCTATTCGGTCGCTGGACGCTACCGTTTGTCCTACTGTGCTGACGGTGCCGACTTTGATCCTGTCCCCTCGATTCACCGACGACTCGGTCCTCATGCGGGGGGCCGCCGTACGTGCCGGTTGGCAGGTGCTGCGTTTGTCCGGATGGCGTGTACCACCGGACATGGTGGCCGGACCGGCGGTGATCTACGGCGAAATGCTGTTCGCCGAAGCCGTGGCCGGACAACTCGGCCTCGCACTTCTCGACGTCGCAGAGGACTGGCTGCCCGGACTGGCCCCACGGTTCCTGCGTCGTGAACTGCGCGTGTCGACTCTGGCTGCGGCGCGGGCTCATCTGGGCCCCGTCTTTGTCAAACCTGCCGACGGACGGAAAGGTTTCGCCGGGCAGTTGTACCGGGCAGGTGCGGGGCTCCCGTCCCATGACGCGTGCCCGGATGACACGCCGGTGTACATGGCGGAGCCGGTGACCTGGCAGGTCGAGGTCCGCTGCTTCGTTCTGGATGGTCGCGTGCTGACATGCTCGCCCTACCTTCGTGAGGGGAGCTACACGAACGGCGATTGGTCGCTGACCGTCGAGGAGCGATCCGCCGCCGAGACATGCGTCGAGCAATTGCTTGCCGTGGCACCCACCCCGCCGGCCGTGGTTATCGATGTCGGCCTCATCGAAGGACGTGGTTGGGCGGTCGTCGAAGCCAATAGCGCATTCGGAGCGGGCGTGTACGGATGCGACCCGGAGCGCGTTCTCGAGGTGCTCGCCCGCGCCTGCGTGCCCCGCCACGAACTCGGCGAGTCCGAAGCTACCTGGGCGTTGCCGCCGGTCCGGCTCGAATGATCCACGACCGGCGGAGAGGGGATCCGACACGGCTGTGCGAACCATTGGTCACCATGTTGATGATGAACACCGTTCCTGGCGTTTGCCCTGGTGGGCAGGGTATGGCTACGCGTGTCTGACCTGGGGATTTTGGGTCGCAACGTTGGCTGAATAGGGCACCGCTGGGAAGCGCTGCGTACTCACTGCGTACCGGAGCTGTCGGGCTCCCCGACCATCGTCTCCCTGCTCACCGATTACTGGCGGCGGCTGCCGCTACTGCGAGTGCCGCTGTTGCCGTTGCTGCCAGCGCGCAGATTGTCATGGGGATGTATAGCCAAACGAAGCCCTCGAGCAGGTATCGGGCCTCTACCCAGGCAGCGAGCGACGAGGATGATTCACCAAGAGCGATGCCCGCCGCAGCGACGGTTACTCCTCGTAGCGCCGGTACGCGAGCTGTAACTCCGATCAGGGCCAGGACCGCAGCGACTCCCGAGACGGCGATGATGAGGCCAGCTGAGACCTCATAGAGTGTGAACGCGCCCGACGTGTAGTCGGTTTCAACGAGGACGGCCCAGGCCCGGACTGCCAGGAGGTAGCAGGGCGGCGACTAGTAAGAACACCCCCGCAATGCAGTCCAACGTTCTGCCCTGGTGCTGGTCCACTGGCGGCGGTCCATACGGCTCATACGTATGAAATCCCTCGGGATAGCCGGGCTCTCGCTGCGGGCCACTGTGTGGAAACGGTTGCGAAGACTCAGGATCTGGCTGCTGACTAGGACTTGCCACGAACGTTAGCCCTTTCCCGGACGGCCGAGCGGCTGCCCCAACTGCACCATATGGTTTTCAAACCCTAAGCGAATCCATCCCGGCCTCAGTTGAGCGGGGTCGCTCGCCGGTGATCGGCATTGGCCCTGGGTCCGGGTTGGCCTGCACATGAAGGGGCTGGCTACCCGCACTGACCGAACCGGCCAGTGCCGCGTGTGGTCGAGGTCCGTCAGACCGGCCTTCTCACAGGCAAATCGCATAGTCTGCCGCAGTGCCCAAGCTGATGCTGTCGAACCCTTTCGCAGAGAAAATACTCACGGTCTGGCTCGAACCGTGGGGCCGGGATTACTGGATGCGACCGGGAGATGCCTTCGTCATCGAATCCGACGACCGCGCCTCCTTCGAGCAGGTGAATGTTGATCCGCCATTCGAGGTGTCGTGGCTCGAGGACGGCATCATGGTCGGTGTGATGGTGGACAGCACCGTGCGGGATCGGGATGGAATTGAGCTCGAGTGCGGCCATCGACGGCCTGTTGACCTCGACGGGCGGTAACCCCGTAGTTCGGACTAGATCCGGTGCGTCGATACTGCCTCTAGGCATCCTCTTCTGCCGCAACCCGCGCGATCCCGAGGGCCGCGGCACCAGCCGCCAAACGCACTCTTCTGCCGATGCGCGTGTATTCGCCTTGGCGACCTCATCGGTCATGATTGGCACATGTCCATGCTTACGATGTACTGGCCACGCACTTCGGCCGGACGGTCACACCCAGCAGCATTTCCGTACGACAGAGATTGGATCACTGTCGGCTGCTACGGAACTCGGCTGAAGTTGCCAGCGCGTCGATTCCTGGCAGGTTGACTGCGTCGGCGCGGCATCGACTGGATGCCTCTGCGTGACGACGAGTTCCGCTGGTGGAATCCACCAGCGGATTGTCCCGGCCCGCTGCCGCCCATTGGGACTGTGGTCGAGATCCAGAGTGGCGCGTTGCGACGGCTTGGATTGCATCCTCGCCAGCAGCGCGGGTTCGAGGTGGCTCAGCTAGGCGTACCTGGGCCTTGGCCGAGTGAACGATTTCCCTGGGGCAAGATCGAAGTCACCGCCGCCCACTGGTGCTGGCACGGAGTAGCAGACAAGCACGGCGGCGCATGGTCCTACGGAACAGGTTATGACTGGTGGGGCCTCTACTCCGAGCCTTGCTCGGATTGGCCGACAGCGGCTGACAATGAATCCGCGGAGTGGCCGTTCTCGATCTACCAGTGATGCTGCGGCCAACGCACTGTAATGCCGCGACCCGTGCGGCCGGCGTTCCGTATAGGTCCAGGAAGTAGCTCAGCTTGCATCACTGGACGTGACCGATACCGTTCCGACGGTGAAGGATGCAGCCGAGTTGGATCGGCGTCGACGTTGGTATGACGGGTGGTTGCACGAGTGGGATGTGTCGCTGCTGATCGAGCTCGGGCATCTCAAGGAGGTCACGCGGCGGGCCGGGCAAGGCGACTGGTTCTGCGCACACGGTCTGGCGGACGTGCAACACCTGAACGGTCAGCACGACGGGGCGATCGAGGTGTTGCGGCCGTTCGCCCAGACCGGCTGGTGGACAGCGATAAAGGCCGTCGCCACGATATTGGCCGACTGCAGTCGCACGGACGAGGCTCTTGCGCTGTGTCGGTCCAAGGTCGTGAGCGGTGATCGCGACGCCATCGAGTATTCGGCGAGGCTGCTGGCCGACATCGGGCGCGCCGGTGAGGCATTCGATCTGCTGCGGCATGGTGTCGATGACTGGTTGCATGTGCGGGCGCTGGTTGAGGTCAGTGTGGGGTTGGGTCGCGACGAAGAAGTCACCCGGTTGCTACTTGAGGCCATCGACCGGCTTCGGCGGCCCGGTGCGGGGTTCGACGAAACTGTCTTGCACGTCGAGCTGTTGGCGGTGGTGCTCGAGCGGCAAGGACTGGTTGATGAGGCTGTCGCGCTGCTGAGCGAGGACCTGTTTTCCAGCAACATCATTGAACAGTTGATCGCGGTGCTGATCCGTCATGAGCGTTACGAGAAGTTGGGTGAACTTCTGGCAGGACGCGCCGATGCTCGAGAAATCTGCCATGTGGTCGAGCACCTGCCCGAAGGTGTCGACGTGGATCGAGTGGCTTCGGCTATCCGTGCGATGCCCGACCCCGAGAATAGTCACGCGGCATACCATCCACACGCGGCACTGGGACAGTTGCTGCTTCGTGCGGGCCGGATTGGCGAGGGGCTGGTAGAGCTGCGTAAGGCTGTGGATCCTTTGGATGTTGTTTCCCTGCAGTTTATTTGGACGCTGCTTCTTGACCTAGGGCGTCCGGACGAAGCGTTGGCGCTAATCGATGATTGCGCCGTCATAGCGGGAGGCATGACGTGGGAGCTACTGGTCGAGCGCGCCGGGCTGCTCTGCAGTTGCGGCCGCACCGTGCAGGCGATCGAGGAGTTGCGGGTTCGTCCGGAAGTCGGGGAACCGGAGGGCGCGGCGTATTTGTCCGACTTGCTAGTCTCGGTCGGGCGGCTCGACGAGGCGATTGCGGTGGTGGAACCAGGTTTTCGTCTCGGCAACAACATCGATGTGATGGCGAGATTGATGATTCGTCAGGGGCGAGTCACGGAAGGCGCGCAGCTGTTGTGCCGAGCTGCGTCTGTGGCGGGTTGGTCCTGACTCGCGGTTGTCTGAGGTGCTGGGTTGCCGGCGGCCGGGCGACCTCTATCCGCCCGCGCTTTGGGCGCCGGGCCATTGCACCCTCATCAGCGTAAGACGTTTTAGAGCACGCTGATCAGCGCTGACTTTAGTCAGCACAAGTGCGCGGTAATGCCGCCTACCGCGCGGTCGCGAACGTCCGCTTCTGCCGAATGCAGGGCACGGACTATCCCGATGTTGTGCGCTGCGAGCATGTCGGTTCCCTGCCTTACGGTGTCGATGCACACGCCGAGATTGAAGAGGGACCTGTGGGGAAACAGTACGACCGCAACGCCTTTGTCGAGATCATCCGATTCTTGGCACCGGGCCGCGACGATCATGTTCGGGCGATCCAACGGCGGGAAGACGACGGTGCACTCCAAGAATTGTTGATCCGGCTCGAGCCGACCGGAAGATCGTCCGACTTGACAGCAGTGAGCCTCTCGACCAGGTCATTCCCCGGCTCCGATCGTTGTTCATGTACCCGACCGAGATGAACCTGCGCTGGACGAAGGCCCTTCGCGTCAAGTTCGAAGCCTATGGACCTGGTACGGACGTCGAGAAACTCCTCGAATACATCGGTACACGAAGCCTCGCGGTCGGAACCGCGTTGGTCGAGATCGATACGCAGGCTGATCAATACGCACTAGCCTTCGTCTCAGCGCGCCGCAGTCACGAACTTGCCGCGGTCGCGCCGGGGCACATCGGCACGATTCCGCGTCAGCATGTGGCTACCGGGTCGCCCAGCACCGAAGCCCGGCAGAGCGCAGACCACAGCTCCTCGCACGCTGAACCCGACCTCGGAAGCCAATTGCGGTCCGGCATCTCCTGGATGGCGGTCTACTTACTCGGGTCCAGTCCAGAATCGATCCTCGACGAGCTGGGTCTTGTCGATACTGGAACCGCCTACACACCAGGTAGTTCCGCGTTGGGAGGCACGGTCCTTCCGAACTGGCTAGTCATTGTCAATCACCACGCCGATCGATTCGGCTATGTCGGCAAAACGGAACTCCTGCAACGGCTGTCGGGGCCAGGAACATATGCCGTGGCCTGCTACCACTCGGCGGACACAGGTGAGAGCAGCGCCGTTCAGTGGTTCGGCGGAACACGGTGGTGGTCGGTGCAGCATGATCCCAGTCAGATCGAGGGTCCCGACCACCTCGACTACTGGGGCAATCTCTACTGGGACTTCGCGAAGATCCGTGCAACCGCCTGGAAGAAGCACAAAGCCGCTCGGGACCACGGTCACCTATATCAAGTTCCACTCACTGCGGCTTCCGACTGGACCGGCTTCGCTGAGACCATGCCACTCACCGAGCTGATCGAACGCGGATAGGGCTCGCCACGAGCACCGATCCGAACGCACTATTCTGCCGCATAGTGCGCGGATTGTTCAGTCGTTGGTCTTGGCCGCGGGCACACGGCCGAGATCGTGAGGGTCTTGAACGTCATCAGGTGGTCCCCTTCGATTCGGCATCGGCGGTGGTGGCGCGCCCTGTCGTGGGGGAACGCGGTCAGTTTCGGGGCGGCAGCGGCAGACCCCCGGGCGGATTTCCGGTGGCCGGGGCGTTGCCTGTCCGAGGCCTGCCGCTGCATCGGCCGGGTCTAGTTGGTGGTGTGGGTCGCGAGTGCCCGGTTGAGGATGGTTCGGGCGTCCTCGCCATAGGCGGCCTGGGTGGCGAGTCGGTCGAAGCTGCGTTGGGCCAGCGCGATGTCTTCGACGCTGGCGGCTGTGACCGCGCCGGTGACGGTCTCGATGTCGACCGACACCATGTTATTGATGACGAAATATGATGCTGGGACAACGAATTCGGCGTTGATCGGGATGATGCCGATTTCCACGTTGGGGCGTGCGGCGAGGATTTCGCGGAGGAATCGGATCTGGGAGGCCATCACCAGTGAGCTACCCACGGTGCGCAGCAAGGCCGCCTCGCCGAACAGTAGGCGGAATCGGTGGTCAGGGGCGTCGAGTACGGCTTGCCGGTGCAGACGGGCGGTGACGGTGGCTTCAGTGTCGTCGGGCACCTCGAGGGCGGAGACACACGCGGAGATGACCGCGCGGGCGTAGGCGGGGGTTTGCAACAGTCCGGGGACCAGGTCGGAGCTGTAGCCGCGCTGGTTGGTCGTGGCATCCTCGAGGTCTACGAGGCTGCGTTGCAGGGTCGCCAAGCCGTCGTCGCAGGTTTCGTAGTAGCTGGTGTAGGACATGGCAATTCAACCCTGCAATAGAGGTTTGATGGTCGGCGGGATCGACGGGTGGTCTCGCCCGAGGATCGGTGATTGCGGGTATCCCCCGGAGGTCGCGGCGGGGGCTGCGACCTCCGGAGGAACCTCCCCACCCTCGAGGCTGGTCCGCCTCAGCGCTGGGATCACTGACGGCCTCGAGGTATTCGGGTGGTTTCGGTGACCGGGGGTGCGATCAGGTGTCGGTCAGTAAGGGCCGTGGTTTCGGGGCTTGGCCGCGTCCAGCAGTTCGCGCACGCAGGCCAGCAGGGTCGTACCGGAGGGACGGAACGGGGTGGTGGCGGCCACGACCCACGTCCGGGCGAGCTGGTGGCCCGGCTCCGGGGACGGCAACGCGATGTCGCCGTCGCGGACTACGGCCACGTGCGCACGCCACAGTTGAGCCACCACGGCCGGGTCACCGATCGGCTCCATGTCCGCGCGGATGAGGTAGGACCATGTTCCGGCACGTGGGTGGCCGATGATCGGGCACGGCCCCACGTTGCGGCGGTGCAATTCGATCTTGACCCGCTGGGCGAGGTCGGCGGGCATCATGACCGCGCCGGTTGATCCGGCCGACATCATGATCCGGCCCGTTGTCGGGTCGACGAAGGTCGGCAGGCCACAGACCTTGCGGTAGAACAGGCTGCGTGACTGCGGCGAGTCCCCGATGTCGGCTGCCGTGTGTGCGTGCGTCACGAACTCACTCCTGCTAAGTGTGGCCGGGGATCGCGGTGGCGAGGGCGACGATGCGGTGGATGTCGGTGACTTCGCAGCCGAACCCGGCGGCCTCGAGTAGGTCGGTGAGTTCACCGACTGTCAGCGGCCATTCGCCGTAGGTCGACAACAGCCCGACCGCTTCGGCGTGGGGTAGGTGCGGGTAGAACGTTTCGGCCACGGCCGCCCGCATCGCCTCGACCGACAGGGGCGGATCGGGCTGGATCTGGTCGGCCAGGATCAACCGGCCGTTCGCGGTGAGCACACGCCGGAACTCAGCCAACACCGCCAACTGCTGGGTGGGTGGGACGTGGTGGAGGGTGAACGTCGACACGACAAGATCGAACGCGCCGTCATCGAACGGCAAGGCGCACAGGTCGGCGTAGACGAACGACAACGCTCCCCGCGGCTTGCGGGGTGCGTGCAGGCGCGCTTGGTGCAGCATCGCCGGTGACAGGTCGCAGCCGACGATCTCGGACTCGGGGTGCAGGCCCTGGATCAGTCGTGCCATCGTCCGGCCGCTGCCTGTGCCCGCGTCCAGTGCGACGCATCGGCCGGTGGGTAGCTGCCGCGATATCTGGTCGAGTACCTGTTCCCGCACGGGTGCCTGGGTGAAGTCGGAATCGAACCCGTCCGCCCGGCGGTCCCAGTGTGCTTCGCGCGCTTCGATTCCCGGGTCCTCGGTGGTGGTGTCGTATTCGGTACTCATGCCAGGGCCTCGAGGTCGATCGGCGATCGCGCGCCGAGGTGTTCGCTCAACAGCGCGGCCAACCTGTCGCGCGCGTCGGTCAGGTCGTCGGGTTCGCGGCCGGGGCCCGCGTGGACGATGAACAAGGCGTCGGTGGTCGCGGAGGTGGCTTTGGACTTCTCGCACTGACGGACCTCGAGGCGACACAACACGTCGGTGTCATCGAGGTAGGCGTACTCCCCGGCGGGCACCGGTATCGGTTCGGTCGCGCCGAGGGGCACGAACCGTTCGGTGCCGGTAGTCATCGCCAACCGCAGATCTCCGGTGATCGTCGTCAGGTCGTGTGCGCCGAACGCCAATCGGGTCTGTGCCGAGATCAGGTTGTAGATGTCGACGAGGGGGTTGATGCGGGGCAGCCGTCCGGCGCGGTGCAGCAACCGGTGCAGGGTTTCCGTTGCGGCGACTTCGCTTTTCGCGGCTTTGCCGACCAGTGCGTGTACGGTTCGGAAGGCTTTGAACTCGGGTTCGGTCTTGAGGGTCTTCGGATCGGTCGCGGCCAGCAATGCCTTTTCGGCGGTCTCGATGGTGTGGTCGAGTTCGGGGCTCGACTCTTCGGGAACGGTGATGCCGCTGACGACGAACGCGATGGCGTGGATGCCGAGGTCGCTGACCTGTTGATCGATGCTGAACGCGGTCACTACATCTCCTGACTGGGTTGGACGAATCGGTGAAGGGGCTTGATCAGGCTCGGGCGATCCGGCCAGCTCGCGGGTTCCGCGTCAGCCGGTACAGGCGGGCCAGCATCGAATGTTGTTGCGGTGCAGTGGTTGTGATGGCGAGCCATGGCGGTAGCAAGACCGAGGCTGCGGCGCGGGGCAATGGTTCGTCGAACCTGTCGTCGTGGTCACCGGTGCCGGGAGATGATTCATCCCGGCACCGGGACGGTTGTGAGGCCCACTCGCGGACGGCGGCGGCAACCCGGGACAACTGCGGCACCGGAGCGCCGATGTAGTCGGTTGGGGCGGGGCCGAATCCGGCGAGGTAGCGGCCGGGATCGCGCTGCGGCAACGGGTCTGAATGGATCAGGCCGAGGTCCTCGAGGCTCTCCAGCAACTCGGCAAGCTCGCGACTGCCTTCGCCCTGGGCGGACGCGGATTCGATAGAAGGCGAAGGACCCAGCGGCCCAGTCCGGACCGTGTTGGTCTGACATGCTGACGGGTCGGGCTCGTTCATCGTTCCTCCGTGTCATCCATCTCGGATGTCCGTTTCTGTGACGAGGCGGGCTGCTAGGGAAGCTCAGCGGAACCGCGAGACCAACATTGACCGATTGCAACGGTCGAAAGAAGGACAAACAAGAGGACATATAGCGGCCGTGGGGAAAACTGTCACTCGTCAAATGTCCTGGTAGCGGACTACTCTCGCTCGCATGGCAAACAATGGGAATGCAGCTCTGCGCGCAGCCCGCCAGGCGCTGGGGTACCGATCCCAAGCGTCTTTGGCCGACGCGTTGACCGACGCTGCACGCGCGATCGGACTCCGCATCGAGGTAGCCGCCCGCACCGTACGCCGCTGGGAGTCAACAGACCCACCGTGGCCGCATCCAGAACACGCCGCCGCCCTGGAAGCGTTGTTCAAACGCCCGATAACTGAACTTGGATTCACGCCACCGTGGCCGAACGGCGTAGACGGGCGAGGGTCCCGAGAATCGTTGGGCACCAACGGAAATCAGAAACCAGGACGCTATCGGCGCGTCATGGGCGGCACGGAGCTGCCAGCGACAGTCGCGAAGAACTACGTGGCGATCACGGTTGCTCATCGCGGGATGTACTGGTCACTGCCAGCGAAGCAGTTGCAACGGTCCGTCTCCGATCATGCTCGGCTGGGGGCCGATCTCATCCCACAGATTGACGTACGCGCAACGACCTCGCTGGCCAGAGCCGTGTCAGAATCGGCGCTGCTCGCGGGCCGCCTCGAGTTCTTCGACCTCCAACAACCCGAGGAAGCACAGACAAGTTTCGTTCTCGCACTCCAAGCTGCCCATGAAGCAGCCGATGCCTTGCTGGGCTGTGCGGTGCTCGCACATATGGCGTTCATCCCTGCGTTCTCAGGTGAAGCGAAGCGAGCGGAGGAAGCGAGGGAGCGCGTTCGTGCGGCCCGGGCATTCGCACGGCGAGGCGGCGGAAATCATGAGCTGACGGCCTGGCTCGATGCAGTGGAAGCCGAAGTCGAGACGCGGTTCGGCAACACTCGTCAGGCTCTGAGCCTGATCCGGCACGCCGAAGAGTCCTACGTCCAGCATGATCCGCAGGATCGGCCGTCGCCGGAGTGGCTGGATTGGTTCTCCCCGACGCGGCTCGCAGGCTTCAAGGCCAACACCCTGATATCGGCGGGTGATGGCCGTCAGGCCCTGGAAACGTTGCGGCAAGTGCTCGACGAACTTCCTGCCGAATCGGTGAAACAGCGGTCGGTCTACCTCGCCGATGCCGCCGCTGCGTGTGTGTTGGACAAGCTTCCCGAGCAAGCATGCCGCTTCCTCGAGGATGCGTTGGACGGGATCGGCGAGTACTGGTACGCAACGACTTTGGACCGAATCAAGGTAGTCAGGCAGGACCTACGAAAGTGGGACTCCCTGCCCGAGGTGAGGGCGCTGGATGAGCGGTTGTACGACTGGCATACAACCGTCAACTCGCTGTCCGGCTAGCGCTCGGCCTGCACGATGTCGGGGAGCTCGGACAGGCTGTCGATTCGCCAGTCCGAAAGCTCCTTGACATCCTGGCGGTCCCGGTGAATCCATCCCCATGGTCCGCGCTGGATGTAGGCGGTCCGCATACCCACCTTCACTGCGGGAGTGATGTCGTTGTCGATGCGGTCACCGACGTAGATGATCTGATCGGCCGGGCATCCGGCGACCTCGACAACCTTCTCGAAGAACGCGACATCAGGCTTGGCCACACCCCAGTCATCGGAGGTCGCGATGAAGTCGGTCGGCAGATCGAGCCCACGCAGCAGCCCGCCAGCGCGCACTGTCTGGTTCCCGACGATGCCCACCCAGACACCCATCTCACGCAGCTTCGACAGGGCGGGGCGCACATCCGGGTAGAGGTCGTCTTCACCGAACCACTCGGGCTTACCCGCATCCGCGCGCGCCTGGCGCTGCTGATCCAGATCGAAACCGGGCTTGAACACCTGGAAGGTCTCCCGGTAGTCCAGTCCCTGGGCGATCACCGCGCCAAACACCGATACAAAGGTGTGGCGCGGAACGCCCAACCAGTCCGCCCAGGTGCCGTACTCCCGGGTCTCGTCTACAAGGGTCTCGCCGACATCGAACACAACAGCCTGGATCACCACAACTCCTACTTCGACCGCCGATCGCGCGGCACCGACCTTGCCCGAGCCAGTGTAGGGCGCGCAGGAATGACGGGTATGCCCCTAGCTCCGCTCGTTGTCGCCGGGCCTATCGGCGGCTACCAGTCCAGGTCGTAGCCCGCCCCACGCTGATGGCGCTGATTGGTTCCGGGCTCGAAATCGGCCCCGAAATCGTAATCGGTTGCGCTCTCGTCATGGCCGAACACTGCGTTGACCGCAGCATCGATAGCTGCGCCGGGTGCGTCAACTGCGGGGGTATCACTGGTCTCCAGGCTGGCGCGATCGATGTCCAGACGGGTCCAGAGTGCGGCGGCGGGCATCTCATCGGGCAGCGGCCGGGTCCGGCCGGCCTCAGTGAGTTGGTGTTCGATATCGATGCCGGCCTGGGCGGCGGCGTCGATGTGGGTGGCGATGACGGGCCAGGTCGGGTCGGAGCTGATGCGTGGGTCGATGCGGTCGACGGTGGCAGCCCATCGGTGTTGAGGTAGGTGGGTTTTGCCGTCGACTTCGAGGATGCGGCGTTGCAATCGTTGTTGGTGAGCGCGTTCGATCGCGATGTGTCGGGTGGGTCCGGTCGGGCGGTGGTCTGTGTCGGGCACGTGCAACCCTGCACGCCAGATAGCGAGGTCTGCGAGGAGTTCAGGGTCTCGGCCGATCAGTGGTCGCGCCCACTTGGGGGCAGTACCCGGGGTCCACCTACGGGCGGAGTCTCTGACCTGTTTGGCGAGTTCGGCCACGATCCGTTCCCGCGCCTGTACCGGTGCGAGGGTGTCGGGGTCGGCTGTCTCGGTCGCGGAGGCGGGCAGTCCGGGTGTCCAGGCGAGCGGGCCGGGTCCGGCCGAGTGGTTGCCGGTGCTGTCCAATCGCCAGTCCAGGACGGCGGCGGGGTCGGTCACCGTGTCGAGTTCGCGAGCGGCGATCGCGGTGCGTAGTTCGGTGATCGGATCGGCCCCGCTGATAGCGAGCACCGCCAGGTGTTGGCGTAGTACCGAGTAGGCGGAACTGTCTGTCAGTCCTGGAACAAGGTGTTCGGCGATGCGGTCGATGGTGTCGAGTCGCCGTGTACCGATGGCGTTTTCTGCGGTCATGCCGAGTGTGTCCAGGTAGATGTCGACCGCGCGGCCGATCCTGCGGGCGGGGTCGAGCGCGTCGCGGAGTTCGGTGTGGGCGGATTTGTGGGTGCCGTCGCGGTCGAGGATGTGATGGAGGTGTTCGACGGCGGTGCGTGGGTAGTGGGCGGCCACGGTGTAGATGTCGCCTTCGGCGCCGTCGAGTGCGGTGGCGATGTAGGCGTGATTTGCCCGGCGCCCGCGCGTCATCGCGACATAGAACTGTTGGCGCGACTCACGCCCGGACAGGCCGACGTGGCAGGAATCCGCGGTGATGCCTTGTGCGGAATCGATCGTGGCGGCGTAGCCCAGGTGCAGGTGGTCACGCACATACTCACCCGGCAAACGCACCACGTCAGCGGTATCGCGACCGTGTACGCGCCGCACGACGGTCACCGACTCGTCGGAATGAACCTGGCGGATGGTCCAGGTGTAGCCGTTGCGCACCCAGTCGTTTTCGCCCAAACGGAGCCGTGGATCGTTGCGTCGAGTGCGCACGGTGTCACCGACCGATGCCACCAACCCGTCACCGAGGAACACATGTGCGTCGATGGCGGTGCCCGTTGGCGGGTCGCTGTGGGCGATCCGGTAGGCGCGGGCGCGGACATTCAGTGCGGTCACGGTGTCGTGTGTGGGTGCGAGCATGACCGCATCGGAGCCGTTGGCGGTGTCGGTGGCCCACGCTCGGTAGGTGTCGTCATAGACGCTACCGATGTGCCCGGCGTGAATGCGGCCGTTGTCGAGATACCAGGCCAGTGCGGTCGGGTCGCCTTCGCGTATCCCTTTGGAGGCCAACGCTTCGCCGCGATGAGCGAACCGGACGACCTCGGTCAGCGTCGTTTCCGGGGCCGGTGAGGCGTGGGCCATGTCGGCGTCCACGCCTCCGGCGTCGATCGCCGAGAGTTGCTGATCGTCGCCGATGCATCGCACGGTCGCGCCTCGCCCGGTCAGATACCGCAGCAGTTGGAGGCGTTTGGCGGTCGGCACGGTGACGTGTTCGTCGACGATGACCAATGTTGTGTGGTCGATGTCGAGTACCCATTGCGGCAGGAACGGCAGGTGCTCACCGGTCATCGAGGCGGGCCGGTGGGCGTCGATGACGTGCAGTAGCTTGTCCACGGTCTCGGCGCGTGTACCGATCGACTCGCCCAGGACGGACGCGGCGGCGGCGGTAGGTGCCATGCCGAGCACGGTTCCGCCGCTGGATCGCCATGCAGTGGACAGGACTTGCATGGCCGTGGTTTTGCCGGTTCCCGCCGGGGCGTTGGCGGTGTGCACGCACAGTCCGGCGGTGGCGAACGATTCGATGACGCGGATTTGGCCGGAGTTCAGGGGCTCGTCGGGGTGCGCGGTGTTGTAGTCGGCGACCGCGATAGCGATGTGTTCGGGGTCGATGGTGCGTCCGCCGGGTTCGACCGAGAGCGCGATCAGTTCGGCTTCGTCGGCCAATACCGATTCGGTGGTGTAGATCCGGGAGTTCGCGCGGGTGTGCATCGGGGTGCCGTCGCGGCGGCGTAGCCAGGTCGGGACCGCGCGTAGACCGGGTTCCTCGGTCACGTCCGGGTCACCGCGCGCAACCGCTGAAAACGGCGAAAGTGCCTGCGTAGCAACCTCATCAACAACCCGTGACCAGTCTTCGGGAGCGACGATGCCGCGCAATTGGCGTTCGACTTCGGCGCGTAGGTTGAACTCGCGCCAAGTCGCGCGTCGCTGCGAAACCGCTGCTAGTACCTGGTCGCTGATGTGGGTGATGAACCCGCCATCCGGCACCGGGCGCGGCAACGGCACGGCTGCCAGGACGCGCGGAAGGATGTCGTCAACGGCATCCGGGCCGCCTAGCAGCGCTTCGGCTTCGGCGCGCCAAGTAGCCCATTGCTCGGTACGAGAGCCCGGAGCATGTTTCTTGGGGCGGGTTTCCAGGGTCGCGCGCTGGGCCAGTCGGTGTATGTCACCGGGGCCGGGTTCGTGCCCGATCGTGGCTTGCCACTGGGCGGTGAGGGTGTCGAGTCGGTCGGTGATCGCGGCCCCGCGTCGCGACCAATGGCGGATCAGCTCCAGGGGCACCCCGACGATATCGCGAACTCGGACTTGGTCAGGGGTGCGGTCGGGGCGGGTTTCGAACCGGATTCCCAGCGCGATCTCCAGGTGGTGCTCGAGGCGGGTGTCGAAGATTTCCGAGACCGTGACGCCGCTCTCGTGCAGAGTTTTGCCGTCGATGGTGCGCCATTTGCCGTCGCGGGTCAGCACGCGGTTGCTCACCAGGACATGAATGTGCAGGTCGGGGTCACCCGCGCGGGAGTCTCTGTGTTCGAACGTGGCGGCGATCATGCCTTGCACGTCGACTTGCCGGATACCGTTGCGGCCCAGCCGGGTGAACAACGCGTTGTCCTCCATCCAGGCCAACGCGTCGTTGGCCGCGAGGCGGATAGCGGTCTCGATGATCGCTCGTATCTCGGGTGTACCGATAGCCCACAACACCGAAATGCTCTTCACGGCGCTTAACGTGAAGTCGAAACCGGCGACCGCTGTGCGGTCCGGGCGCGTGTTCTTGGCGATCCAGCCCGACAGTTCGCGCGCGTCCAGCGGTGGCCGTTTGTACTCTTTGGTGAACATGGCGGTGGCGACAGTGGCGCGGATGCGGGCGCGGATGTCGTCGGGGATGTGTGCGGTGACGCACGCGCCCACTCTGGTGTTGTAGTCGCGGTACGCCTGCGCCTTGGCCTGTCGGTAGTCGGAAACCGTTGTGTAGACGGCGTATCGGTTGCCTAGTTTGATGGCTTTCTCGGCGCGGCGGGCGGCTTCGGCCGGCCGGAATCCGGTATTGAGATGCTGGGTTTTGACGCGTTCGCGAACCTGTTCGGCATTCGGGTGCATCCCGGCCCCGAACAGATTCCGCATCTGGCCTTCGGTGACCTCGGAACCCTCGGCGATGCCGAGTGTGGAAAGTCCAGTGCCGTGCCAGGTACCGGGGGCTTCGCCATGTTCGTTGTAGTAGTCCGACAGCGAGGCGCGCCCGCGCGCGGTTTTGTCGTTGGCGGCGGTTTGTCGCATGTAGTACTCGTAGCCGTTGCCCGCGCCGACCTTGTGCATAGTCGCGACCATGCCTCCATGAGGCAGTCGTCAATTCGCCTGCCGCAAGGGCGAATTGATGCGATCCGGGTCACATTTCGCGGTGATGGGCAACTTTCGACAACTCTGGACTACTTTCGACACGGGCGTGACCGAATTGTGCCCTGCCCGCGGTCGAAGAAACCCCGGAAATCGGTCCCATTCAAACAGTTCCAGCGGGCGCGCTCCGGTCGCCTTTCCGTTGACAGTGCGGGGTTGGGCCCGAGATGCAAGATGTCTGATCGTGTATGAGGGGAGTATGGGGGTGGGGGTATTGGGTGGGCTGTGTGTGTCCAGTACAGGTGTAGTTGGTGAAGTCCAGATGTAGTTGGCGAGTGAGTGGCGAAGTCCAGGTGTTGATGGCGAGGAAGGTACGCGGAGTGCTCAGCTGGCGGATGGGAGTCGGCTGGTCTTCCGTGGCTCCCGTCGCGACGCCGACGGAGATCGGCGGCTGCCGGACTTCCGGAGTCGGCTGAGGCTGTGGGTATTGCGTTGCGCTGCGTGGCGCACCGAGCTGTCGACATTCACCGCGTCGAAACTGTTTGCCTGCCTCTATCCCGAGGCGATCGCTCTCGCCCCGGTGATCGCCGCACCCCGATGGCAACAGCACGCCGCTGGGAACGCAGATCAGTTGGCGCAGTTCGTCGCCGAGGTCGGCCGCCGACTCAACGATGTCGATTACCAGCCGTCCTCGGAGCAGGACGCAATCGCGCACTGGATTGAGACCGACTGCTGGCGACCACCGGCCATTCCACCAACCACATTCCCTGGCGCACCCGGAAACCGGAAGCCCAGCCAGGTCAATCGAGTGAAAGCGGCCAGCGCGGAACGAACTCTCCGTTCGGCGGCATGGTTCGGGTTGAAGGTCCGTCGAGGCATGGGCGACGCTGTCTTGCATCACAGCACGCTCCGCCCGGTGATCGTCCGGGAATGGTCACCCGACATGCAGGAGTACCGCGGCGCGATCTGGAACAGCCAACGAACCACCAAACGGTCCGGGCAGCTGGCCTTTTCCGCGAACCTCGACACCGGTAGTGCACGAGTCTTGTCCTGTGCCAGTGAAGATGAGCCACCCTGACCTCGCTGACCTGCAGCATCAAGGTCGTCGGTAACGGCCGGTATGGTTCGCGTAGACAACGGGATCGGGGGAAGCAGCGATGACTGAATACAGCTGGGCGCGGGTGCTCGAGGAGATGCCGGAGTACCTGTTCAACTTCAGCGAGGAGGACGAACCGCGCAACGGGAACGGCATTCGGCTGCGCGACGCCGCGACCGGTTACGAGGTGTTGTTCTACGTCGTCGGCGACGAGGCGCAGATCAAGGTTCCAGTCCCTGCCGACCCCGATGTCCGGGACCGGCTGGTGTCGGTGCTTCGATCGCATCGAAAGTCATCGGTGATGACCATTACCTCGTCGGGCTCGAGCACCCGAACCGTATCCGAACTGGCCCGGTGGAACCCTGAGCCGTTGTGGGTCACCCAGGCTGAGGAAGCCGCCGAAGAATGGTCAGCCGAAGAGTTGGCGCGGCCTGCCGACAGGCGAGCATACGAACGAGTCGCCCGGCGTCCCGAAACAGCGCTGCAATGGAGGACCTATTGGCCGGACGACCCGACCGAACGCTCGAGGATCGCTGCTGCGGTGATCGAGGTTCTGCGTGATGGGCTGGGCGCGACACCGGCGCGGTTGCGCTACAGCACGTTCGACGATGCCGGCCCCGTGAAAGCTCTCTATGGGATAACGCGCCGACTGACCTCGATTGCCCCGGATCGTCCGAGTGACCGGGGTGCCGTCGACAGATGTGTCGATTGGCTCGATTTCGTCGAACGTTTCGAATGGGTTCTCACCACCCTGCCCAAGGGTGCGCTCCTGACGCTCTCAGCACCAGGTGCCGATCGCGACAAATGCTTCGTCCAGTTCGTGAACCACAACTTCGCCATCGCCAATGAATCGGTCATGTGGCAGTCGGCAGGGCTGACACGGGACGAGTTCCATCAGAGGATGACACGGCTGGGCTGGAAGTGGGCACCTCAGCAGGCCCACGGCGTTGAGCACCCGGGATGGATCGGCCCGCGGGTGCGTCATCGGCAGCGTGTCTCGTTGGGCGATGCGGCACAGCGGACGGCCGCCACGTTCCGGGATGTTCTCGGTGTCGCCGGTCCGAGCGAAATCACCTTTGCCTCCTGGGGAGCCGGAGCGATGTCTTATCTCAAGGTCGAGTTGGGGCTTGCCCGCCGCGATTCATGATGGACTGATCTCGAACCGCATCCAACCCACACGAGTGCCCTCAATTCGGCATGAGCGTGTGTCTGACGACGCACGCTCATGCCGAGCGTGGGCACCCGTACGGGCACTGACTGGGGTCTGGGTCAGTCAAGTCTGGTCAGTCGCGGGATGTCATCACCGTCTCGACGGAATCCGGTCAGCGCTCGCGCTACCTCGAGAGGCACATCGAAGATGGTGATTCCTTCACCGACCTCCTCGGACCCGACGGCGCCTGCACGAATGTCAGTGAAGCTAGGAGGCAGTTCGCCTCGGATGGCAAGATTGTCGGCGTCGTCGGCGTCATCGCCCACGTGATGCAGGGCCCATACTTCGCGACCGCTACTCCAGCCCGCAGAAGCGCTCACTGGACCCTGGTACGAGTTGTAGCAGTAGATCGCCTCACCTCCGAGGGAGATCTCCGCCATGAACTCCGGCGCGTAATCGAACACGAAGTCCTCTTCGACATCGTGGTCGATCACGACATACCACCCGCCGCGCAGTGGTGCACCGGCCAGTGCGAGCGTGTGGTCGAACTCGTTGTACTCGACACCGCTGTCGGTAAGCCCGAAGCCCTCGAGCACTGCCTGTGAGGTGCGTCCGCGCACCGCAATCCAGGAAAGCGTGGATCCCATGGGTAGCAAACTAGTGGCGCGGACGAGAATGCTGGCAACTCCAGCATCCGCACGTGCCGCCCAGTTCGCGGTCCGTACCGGATACGGACGATTGTCACGCCTGAGCATGACGTCAGAATTCACGACTGAAGCCAGGCAGCCCACAATTCGCCAACTAGACCTGGACGCTGTCGCTTATCCCCATCCAGACCAAGCTGGCGAACCGCAGGTCGGGAGAGGGCCACTCGCCAACAAGACTCGGAACGGACAGTGTGCTCGGGTGCAGGTTGCGGTGTTCGGGGTTAGGTTGCGGACGGTGTTGCGGAGTTCGGATGTAGTTTGCGGGTTTTGAAACGCGTGATCTGATGGATCAACGCCAAGCAAGGGGAGGGCCACATGAACCAGTTGCCGACGCTGTCCGCTGTCCAGATCGCCGCTGAGCGGGTCCTGCTGCGCAAGGCGCGCGACGCTGATCGGGAAGGGCTCATCGAGCTACAGACTGACCCGGAGGTCTGGGCCTACATCGGAGTTCCGCGGTTGCGGGAGGACGCCGAGCAGCGCCTCGACGCGATCGGCGGCGCAGCCAACGCGACCGCCACTGCCGGCCACTTCATCATCGCCGATAAGGCCACCGACAACCTGATCGGAACATTCGAGCTCAAACGGCGGGCCTCCGACGAGCCCGGCCACGTCACCGACGGCGGCGAGGAACTGGAACTGGGTTACCTGATGCGGCGCGAGGCTTGGGGCGCAGGACTGGCGTTCGAGGCCGCCACCGCCGCGTTGCGCACAGCCGCAGACGAGCTCCCAGACCAGCCGGTCCTCATCGTGACCCGGACCGCCAACAAACGCTCGCTCGGACTCGCAGCACGCCTAGGATTCCAGCCGGTCAGCACCTTCGAATGGTTCGACGCCGGGCAGACCCTCTGCCTAGCCAGCCTGCACTCGTTCAAAGCCTGAATGGCAGGTGACGTCGCCCTGGCCCTCCGCAAGATTGGTCCGAACACCCACGCCGCCGAACTGTTCGGCCAACCTTTCGGATCGCGGGTCGGCCTTCGCGCGATCCGAAAGGTCCACGTAGTTGGCGGTGGAACCGGATGAGTCAGCTGCTCAGACTCGGCAGCGCCTCGTGTGGTTGTGCGGGGCGGCGGTTATCGAGCCAGAACGCATAGTTCTGCAAAGAGGTTTCGAGTCCGTTGTGCAGGTAGCTCGAGTAGGCGCGTAACCCCTGTGCGGCTTCGCGCTCCCGGTCGCAGTCGTGGACAGACCATTCGCGTTCGAGCGCGCTGAGCCATTCAGCGAGCTTCGCGCGGTCGGCCCACCAGTCACGGATCAGTTCGAGGGTCCAGTGGTCGTCGCCGTCGTAGGCGTAGCCGCAGAAGGGGTCGGCCCACGCGGCGGACAACAGCAGGTGGGTTTCATGGGTGTTGTGTGGTTGGCGGAACACTACTTCGCTGCCGTAGCTGTCTTCGTAGACGATGTGGTCCGGGGCGATCAATCGACCTACACAGCAGTTGTCGGTATTGGCGCCGTAGAAGGGGCCGGGTACGTTGCGCCAGTCGCGTTCTTCCCACCGACCACGAAGGTAGTCGTCAGGATTGCCCAGCGTTCGGTGCTCGGGGCCGATCACTGGTAGCTCTGCTGAAGCGACGGCTGTCGGCATCGGATCCCAATACATCTCGTGACCATAGCTGGCCCGCTGCGGGAAGTAGCTCGGCAACTTGTCTGCGAGACTCCTCCCACTGGCCAGCAGCGGCCCTGCAAATTCGCAAGATGGGTCCGAACACCGCCGCCGAACTGTTCGGCCTACCTTCGGATCACAGGTCGGTCTGCGCGCGATCTGTGGTGATTCAGCTCGCTGACGTCCTGGTGTCGGTATCGGCGTGCACACTGGAGTAGGAAGAGCCGCTGGCCGTTGGGGCACGAAAGGAAATGAAGATGCCCAACGAGAACCGGCTCTTGCCGTGCGCGCAGACCGTTCCTGCCCAGCCGTCACAGGCGGAGGGGCAGCTATGAATGAGCCAGAACGTCCGCCGCGCCAGTGGACGGCTGAACAGCTCGCTTATATCGCGATCGTGGTCGAACGACTACGCACGGCTGGGCCACTGTCGGGGTACCAACTTGCTGTGCTGCGCAAGTGGTGGAACGGCGGCTTCGCCGAGCACAGCGTCGACGAGATCGTTTCCAGTACCTACGACTCTGCCCCCGGTACCGACAGCAGTACCGGGGGCAGTCGCGACAATGGTGGACCCGCTAGGCCACCAGACGCTGAATCTCGATCGTCTCGACGCCCGCCCCGACGCCGAACCCCGCCCGTCGGCCCGCCGGGTGAATCGTGATCTCCAGCAAGGAACGGATGATGGCGCGCTTAGCCTTCAACGGTGTCACTACCGGGTCGCGCCACTTGGTGCGTGCGTCTGGGCCTGCGGCTTTCACCACGTGAGGCATCGGCAGCGACGCATTCGCGCGGACCTCGGCAGCTTTCACAGCGGGTTCGTGAGACTGCTTGTACTGCCGGATCTCCGAAGGCGACAAGCCTTCGGAGATCGCGTCATTGATCCATTGGTCGAACTTCGCGCGTAGCACCTTCGCCTGTTCGCTCGCCGCCTCCGCCTCCTCGTCGGTGCGGGCGAGAGCGGCGAGCAATGACGGGTCCTCCAACCATTGCAACACCGCTTCTTCCACCAGATCGTCGACCAGATCGGCATCTCGCGATACGCAGAATCGCTCGCAGTCGTAGCGGCGCTTGCGATTGGGACGACCGAGCTTGTTGATGATCCGACCGTATTCGCACTTGCCGCAGCGAGGGATGCCTGACAGCAGCCAGCGCGGCTCGACACCGCGATGGTTTTCACGTCGGCGCGGGTCGGCGAACTTCGCCGTGATCTGCTCGTGTTGCTCGTCGGTGATCAGGCGTTCCCACGTCGCGGGCGTCGTGGCCGTGACACCGGTCCGCCGGTCGGTGTGTGCTCGCAACCCCGCAATGGTCGGGTTGCACACGACCTTGCGCACCGTCGTGTGATCCCAATCTGTGCGCCAGGTCTGCGGGCACGGGCACGAACGACGGTCCACCGCCTTGAGCACTCTGCGGCCCACCGTCTCCGAGCAACGGCGGCACGGTAGCCGCAACTCCGCTGCCGGAGTGGCGATCCAGGAATCACGAAGCCACCGCGCGACCGACGCCGCTGACTCGCCGGTCAACAGCCGGTCCACCATCTCCTGAACGATCGGCGCGGTGGTCTCATCCGGCAGCCGGTCTACCGCTTTTCCTCGCACGTAGACGATCCGGTACCCGTACGCCTCACGGCTGTGTGGCCGCCCATCCAGAAAGTTCTGATTGAGCTGCGCCATCGAGTCCAACCGGTTCTGCTCCGGCGCGAACTCGTTGTCGACTGCCTCGTGCGACAAGAACCGGCGATCATGCGGATTGTCCAAGTCGAACAGGCTGCCGTTGGTGTACCACAGCACGCCGAGGCTTCCGCACTGGTCGCGCAACTCGGCGAACTCACCCAACTGGCGATTGGCGCGTGAGGACGAACGCACCAGCAACACCCAACGCTTCCCGTCCGGCGCGGGCTGTGACAGGCCCGCTACCAACTCCTTGTAACCCGGACGCTCCTTCGGTGCCCACCGCGTCGCGCTGATGTCCTCGTCGATGGTCACCCGGGGATCGAGCCAGCCATGCAAGTCGGCCTGTGCACGCCCCCACTTCACCTGGGCGGGTACCGACATGTGCTTGGCCTTGTCCTCGGAGTTGCGCCCGTAGATCCACGGCGCGAGATCGGGAAAGTCCTTGGGGTTCAGGGGCATAACACCAGCGTAAGGCAGTGATATCGGTATGGGTACTTGTCCACCATCAACCAGCCGATGCCCAACAAGTAGGTGGTGGGAGAAGACCCGGTATAGAGCGACCGGGGGACACCCGACCCCGTCCGATCACCCGATCGGACGGGGTCTTTCCCATTCCGGGGAGCGGTCCGGCGGTGCCTGGGACGCCGGTCGCTTTCGGTAGATTCGAGCGATGAGCTCGACCCGCGCCGCCCTGTACTGCGGAACCCGATGGGATGAACAGGGGCGATGGTCCTACGAACTGCTCCGCGCGGACGGCACGACCGAACTGTTGCCGGGAATCGGCACCCGGCTCGCGTTCCGTGTCCGCGATGGCAGCCGATTCTGCCTCGGGTACCACGGGTTCGGTGCAGCCCGCCGGGGTCGGCTGGCGTGCCCGCGGCGCGCGCGGGTCGACAGCGGGAAGCAGTGCGCGCAGTGCCGGATCACCGAAGGATGGTCGGTGGTGCACAGTCATCGCGGTCCGCTCACGACGCTGCCCGAGCAGGTCCGTGACTATGTCGCGCAGCCACATCATCTGTATGTCGCGTACTTCGGCGACGGGATGGCGAAGGTCGGCACGGCGTCGGCCGCACGCCGTCACCGCCGCCTCTTCGAGCAGGGCGCGCTGGTGGCGCGATTCATCACCGATTCTCCCGACGGGTTGCACGTGCGGGAGCTCGAGCGGGTGGTGTCGGAGCGGGCCGGGCTCCGGCAGGCGGTCGCCGGTGTCACGAAGACCCGCATCCTGACCAAACCGCTGCGGCCGTGGTCGGCCCTGGAGTCAGCCGTCGCCGACGCGGCCGAGCATGCGGCCAGCACGCTGCCCGCCGAGATCACCCGCACCGACACCGCGTGGTCCGGGGGCCGGGAGTTCTACGCCACGATCCTCGCGCGTGGCCGCTTCCCGGACGCCACCGAATTCACCGCGGACTCCGGCGAATACGTCATCGACGCGGTCACCGCGCACGGGCACACCATCGCCTGCGTGGACGAAGCAGGTGCCGGTGAACTGGTGCTGGTCAACGACTCCCGGCTCATCGGTCGCCGGATCGAACTCGACGCGGCGATCACCGCCGCGTCCCGGCCCGCCCAGACCAGCCTGTTCTGATCGACGACGGATCAGGTGCCACATCGGGCCGGGAACACGGTTCAGCGCACGCGGACCGGGAGCTCGAGCAGACCGCGGATGAGGGTGCTGGTCTGCCAGCGGACGGTGGTGGCGGATTCGGCGAGGCGCAGGTCGGGGAAGCGGCGGAGCAGGGCGGTGAAGGCGATCTCGGCTTCGAGGCGAGCCAGGGGAGCGCCGACGCAGAAGTGGATGCCGTGGCCGAAGGCGAGGTGACCGGTGGGATGGCCGTCGACGGCGAGGGCGTCGGGGTCGGTGAAGCGGGCCGGGTCGCGGTTGGCGGCGGCCAGCGCGACGTAGACGATTTCGCCCGCGGGGATCTCGGTGCCGCCCAGCGTGATCGGCTCAGCCGTGAAGCGGACGGTGGCCATGTCGACGGGGCCGTCGAAGCGGAGGAACTCCTCGATCGCGGCGGGCACCCCGGCGGGGTCGGCGCACAGGGCCTGCCACTGATCCGGGCTGCGCAGCAGAGCGTTGACGCCGTTGCCGATCAGGTTGACGGTGGTCTCGTGGCCGGCGACCAGCAGCAGGAACGCCATCGCCACCAGTTCGGGATCGGAGAGCCGGTCGCCGTAGTCGTCGGCGAGCACCAGCTCCGACAGCAGGTCGTCGGCGGGCTGGGTTTGCTTGGCGCGCACCAGTTCTGCGAGGTACCCGGCCATCGCGGCCGCGGCGGCGGGCCGGTGCTCCTCCTCACCGACGACACCGATCAGCGCCCTGGTCCAGGCCTGGAAGTCGTCGCGATCGTCGAACGGGACGCCGAGCAGTTCGCAGATCACCGTCACCGGAAGCGGATTGGCGAAGGCCTCCATGAGGTCGACTTCGTCGGCACCGGCCATCGCGTCGAGCAGGTTCTCGGTGATCTGCTCGATTCGGGGGCGCAGGGCGGCGACCTGGCGGGTGGTGAACGCCTTGTTCACCAGTTTGCGCAGGCGGGTATGGCCCGGCGGGTCGGTGCTGAGCATGTGGGTGAGCAGCGCCACCGCATTCGGATCGCTCGGGATGGTGCGGCGCTTGTCGTGCAGGATCGCGGTGGCGGTGGCCATGTCCTTGCACAGCCGCGGATCGGCCAAGGCCATCCTGGCCTCGGCGTAGCCGACGACCACCCAGCGGACGACGTCGTCGGGGAAACGGACCCGATGGACCGGGCCTGCGGCGCGCCAGCGCCGGTAGTGGGCGTGCGGATCGTCGAAGAAGTCGGCGCCGATGGACTCGACGCGGGCAGCAGCGGTGGTGTCGGCCATCTGACCGACGGTACCCGCGCCCGGTGAACAACACACGGACCTCGCGCAATCCCGATCAGCCGATCGGAGCTCGGGATGGAATGCCCTGTGGCAAGACGGAATTCACCGTGCGCTGATCGAATGACGGAGGAATCGTCCGCAGGGAGGAAAACCATGACAAGTACCGAAATCGACGCGACCGCCGACCGGCGGGTCGCCGAATTGACCGCGGTATTCGAACGCGGGCTGGAGGAAAAGCTGGGCGTCGGCGATTCGCTGGGAATTCGGCTGGACAGCGCGTCGAAGGGGCGCACACGGTACTACCTCGACCCGAATCCGGCGACCATCAACGCGATGTTCACCGTGCACGGCGGCGTGCTGGCCACCCTCATGGACACCGCCATGGGCAGCGCGGTGTTCACCGAACTCGGTGACGGTGTCGCGTACACGACGCTCGAATTGAAGGTGAACTTCATCCGCGCGGTGACGCTCGACGGCAGCAGGCTCACCTGCGACGCCACAGCCGTACACGTGGGCAGGCGCACCGCGACCGCCGAGGGGCGCATCACCGATGCCGCGGGCAAGCTGATCGCGCACGGCACCACCACGATTCTCGTGCTGGCCCAGGGCAACTGACGGACCCGAGCCGAAACCGGCCCTGCTCCGGAATCATCCGGAGAAGGGCCGGTTTCGGCGTTCAGGCCAGGGTGCGGCAGCTGTCGACGAAGGCCATGAGTTCGTCGACGGGCTCGGTGCGGGCGTCGACCGCGCGGTCGATCACCTTCACCAGGTGCTCGTAGGCGGCCGTGTGGTCGTAGTCGGCGACATCGGCGATCCGCAACGCCCACCGCCAGTAGCCGCGCAGCGTATCCGACAGCGGCATCCGGAAATTGGCGACGACATCGCGGATCGGCGCCACCACCGCGGCACCGTCGTGGCGCAGGTACCGGGTCACCACGTCGGCCATGAAGCTGAAATGCCGCGCCTCGTCGCGCGACAACCGGGTGAGCACCGCCGCCAGCACCGGGTCGGTGACCACGTCACGCAGCTGCTGGTAGTACATCTGCGTAGCTTTCTCCTGCACCAGGGCGTAGGCGAAGAACTGGACCGGGTGGTCGTAGGGCAGGTCGAACGGCTTGTGGCCCTCGACCGCCAGTTCCGACCGCAGCGTGTCACGGTCGGTGATGCCCGCTGCCTCCTGGTAGCGGGCCAGTGCCCTGGCGTGGGTGTCCTCCTCGAGCGCCCAGCGCACGGTGAAGTGGTAGAGCTCCCGATTGTGTTCGAAGGTCGGCAGATCCACGCTGTCGTCGACGGGGAAATGCCGGTGGTAGACGTCGAAGTAGCCGGGCAGGTGGTCCTCGATGAGGGTGACGAACTGGACGGCGGAGCGCTGCCCCTCGGTGAGCCTGCCCGCGTCGGCGGCGGCCCAGTCGAAGGCGGTCTCCACGTCCCAGGCACGGGTCGCGGGGGAGGCGGCGAGGAAACCGTCGACCGCCGCGACCACGTCCCGCACGGGCAACAGTCCCGGAGTGGTGATCATGTCCTACCTGGCATTCCGGCAGACCAGCGCGTAATGCTTGGTGGTGTAGCCCCAGCCCGCGTTGGCGATCTCGAGATAGTGGCGCAGCTTGTCGGCCAGGCCGGGGCCGTGCGCGTCGATGCGCTCGGCGGCCGCGTCGACATTGCCGATCCAGTCCTCGATCGTGCGCCGGTAGTGCTCGGTCAGATCGTCGACCGAGATCACCGAGAAGCCGGCGTTCTCGGCGGCGGCGATCAGCTCCGAGAGCGGACGCAGCTCGCCGAAACCGAAGATGTCCTCGCGGACGAACCCGGTGCCGTCGCGACCGTCGAACGCGGCGCGGGTGGCCGCATTGCGGAAACAGCTCTCCGAGACGTACAGCGTGCCGCCGCGGCGCAGGACGGCCCGCGCGCGGCGGAACACCTCGTCGGGGTCGGGCATGTGCACGATCGAACCCAGCAGTGTGACGGCGTCGAAGCCGCGGGCGGGCAGGTCGAGCTGCTCGAAGTGCCCGACCCGGGTGCGCACCAGGTCGGCCACGCCGCGCGCCGCCGCCTGCTCGGCGATGTAGTCGTGCTGGCGCGGCGCCGGGCTGACACCGAGCGTCCGGCAGCCCAGTTCGCTCGCCATGTACAGGATCAGCGAACCCCAGCCGCAGCCCACATCGAGCAGCTGCTCGCCGCCGCGCAGCCCGAGCCGCTCGGCGACGAACCGCAGCTTGTTGCGCTGGGCCAGTTCCAGTGTGTCGCTGTCGGATTCGTACAGCGCCGAGCTGTACTTGCGCAGCGGATCGAGGAACTGCCCGAAGATGTCGGGGTCGAGGTCGTAGTGCTGATTGGTATCCGCGACGACGGTCATGCGCGCACAGACCGTTCGACCACCGCGGTGACCTCGGCCAGCGTGGACATCCCGAAAACGTCGGAGTCTTCGAGCTCGATGTCGAAGGTGCGCTCGATGCGGGCGATCATCCGCAGCACCCGCACCGAGTCCACGCCCGCCATGGCGCGCAGGTCGGCGTCGGGGGTCAGGTCGGCGGCGGTCAGGCCGGTCTCGGTGATCGCGATCTCGGTGACCGTGCGCAGGATGGTGTCGGCGGAAGTGGTGGTCATGGCCGGGCTCCGTTCGGGGAGAGGGTGTTCGCCGTGGACAGGGCGTGGTCGAGCAGGGCGACTTCGTCGTCGTCGAGGGTCAGCTGATCGCGGACGGCGTGCAGGTCGAACGGCTGGTAGGTGGCCGTCGACGACGCGCACACCGCGTCGTCGGCGTCGAGGATCTCGGCGTGCGCCGGGATCGGGCCGTCGCCGCGCTCGGGCGGCAGCGTTGCCACACAGCGGTATTCGCGATCGATCAGCAGCGGGGTGAGGAAGCGGGTGCGCTGGGAGACGGTGAACGCGGGGACATTGCGGGCCAGCACGATCAGGTTGCCCATCACCTCGTCGCACACGACGCCGATCAGGCCGCCGTGCACCACACCGGGATAGGACTCGAACGCGCGCCCGAGCCGGAACGCGGCCACCAGCGCACCGTCGGCGCGCGGGGTGAAACGCAGGCGCAGCCCGGAGGCATTGTGCGGAGAACAGCCGAAGCAGTGGTAGTCGGGAATCACCGACCACGGCACCTCGACGGCGCCGGGCTGCTCGGTGGCCGTCATCAGGCGATGGCGTCGGCGAGGGCGCGGCGCACCTTCGCATTGCTGGACAGGTCGAGCCCGGTGATGCCGGCGAAGGTGCGGCGCACCTTGTCGTGCAGCACCTCCAGCTCGCCCTCGGCGGCGACCTGCTCGAGGAACAGCTCGAATCCGGTGTCGATGGTCTCGTGGTCGCCCAGCTCGGCGATGCCCGCCTTGAAGGTGCTCACCGGGTGCTTGATCTTGGCCTCGGAGCTGTAGACGTAGAGCGTCTCGAGCACCGACGGCAGTTCTTCGGGCCGCTTCTTCAGCCGCTCGGTGGTGTAGTGGATGAACTCGCGCGCGTGCCCGGCCTCGTCCCGGCCGGCGTTGAGCAGCAGCTCTTTCAGCACCGGTTCGCCGACCCAGCTCGACACCGCGCGATAGACGTGGTTGACGGTGAGCTCGGAGATGATGTTGGTGGCCAGCGTCGCCGAGGGCGTGCTGCCCGGCGCGTACGGCTCGCGCATCGCGCCGACCGCGCGATCCTCGACATCCTCGCCGATCGCGCCCAGCCAGGACCGGAAAGCGTAGTGGTGCTGCACCTCCTGGTAGCCCCACACGACCGCGAAGGTGGAGAAGTCGTAGTCGTCGACGAACTCGTTGAGAAAGCCGTGCACGGCCGCGATGACATTGGACTCGCCCATCGCCGCGCTCTTGGCGAGAGTGATGTACTCCGGGCGGACCAGCGTCGGGTCGACGGCGGCCAGGTCGAGGTCGCTCAGTTTCCAGTGCAGGCGTTCGTAGTGGCGGAAGACGTCAAAGCTGTGCACTAGGCACTCCCATTCGATCGCAGGGGCGAGCGGCGCGGCGTCATCGCCGGCCGATCAGGTCGCGGGCGGCCAGCCGCTGGAGCTTGCCGCTGCTGGTGCGGGGGATGCTGCGGTGCGCGACCAGATGCACCTGCACCGCCGTGAGCCCGAGGTGGGCGGTGACGGCGGCGCCGATGGCCGCGGCGAGGGCGTCGGCCTCGGCGCCGGTGCGTTCGGTCTCGGCGATCAGCGCGATCACATCGGCACCGTCGGGGTCGACGGCCGCGGTGCAGCGGCCCTTGTGGATGCCGTCGAGATCGCGGACCGCGGCCTCGACGTCCTGGGCGTAGTAGTTCACGCCGCGCACGGTGATCATGTCCTTGCAGCGGCCGGTGACGAACAGTTCGCCGTCGCGCCGGTACCCGAGGTCGCCGGTGCGCAGCCAGCCGTCGGTGAACCGGTCGGCGACCGCGTCGGGGTCGACGGTGAGATAGCCGTCGGTGACGGGGGCGCCCTGGATGAGGATCTCGCCGACCCGGCCGTCGGGCAGATCGGCGTCGCTGTCGATGTCGACGATCCTGATCGCGATCCCCTCGACCGCGGTGCCGACCGAGGCGACCGCCCTGGCGCCGTCCTCGAAGCACGAAACCGGCTCGGCCACCGCAGATTCCGAGAGCTGCGCGCGGTCGACCCACTCGAAGACCGGCTCGCGCAGCAGCGGCGGGAAGGCGACGGCCAGGGTGGCCTCGGCCATCCCGTAGACCCCGAACATCGTCGACGGTGCGAAGCCCGCGGGCCGGAACCGCTCGCAGAAGGCGGTGACCACCGATTCCGAGATCGGTTCGGCGCCGTTGAACGCGATCCGCCAGTGGCTCAGGTCGTAGTCGCCTGCCCGCTCGGGTGGGATGGCACCGAGCAACGCCTCGTAGCCGAAGTTCGGCATGGCGGTGATGGTCGTCGCGGTGGAGGCGAATTCGCTCAACCAGCGGGCGGGGTCCTTCACGAAGGCCAGCGGCGACCAGACATGGGCGGGGATACCGCGCAGCACCGCCGACAGCGTGCCGAACAGGCCCATGTCGTGGAACAGCGGCAGCCAGAAGCCGCCCTGGTCGTCGAGCCCGAGGTCGATGCCGGTGCGGATCGCGGCCAGCCCGCTCGCCACATTGGCGTGGGTCAGCCGCACGCCCTTGGGCAGCGCGGTGCTGCCGGAGGTGAACTGCACGATCGCCAGATCGTCGGGACCGTGCTCGGGCAGGGTGTCCGGGTCCGCGGTGACCTCGGTGACGAGCTCGGTGGTGTCGACGAATTCCACGCCGATGTCACCGATCAGCGGGATCATCGACGCGAACCGCGGCGACACCAGCACGGTGCGCATCCCGGCGGCCGCGGTGATCGCGGCGAGCTTGGCCGGGTAGGCCGCCGTCGCGCGCGCGCCGGCGGGCAGCGGCAGGGGAGTGGCCGCCCCGCCCGCCGCGGCGATACCGAAGAGGGAGACCAGGAATTCCGGCGCGTTCGGGCACAGCACGCCGACCGGCTCACCGCGCCCGATACCGCGCTGGACCAGCGCGGTCGCCGCGGTGTGGGAGCGCCGCTGCAACTCGGCGTAGCCGACCCGTTCCGACACCGACCAGAATGTCGCGGGCACCTGCGGATGCGCGGCGGCGACACCGGCCAGCAGCGTGGTGAGCGTGTCGCTCGAACGCGAGGAATTCATGACCGAAACGACAACAGTGCCATATGAAATCGCGCTGAACGAATACCGAAATACGCGCGCCGATAATCACAGTCGATCGTCCAATTGCGCTGCCTGATAAAGATATTCGGCTATCGCCCGATCGGAGCAGGCAATACTGCGCGAATTCGCGGCCGTCCGGCGGTGACGATGAGCGGCGAAATCCCCGCACCGAAATCGCCCAGGAGCTGCCGGTGACTTCCGATCATGTCGCGGTCGACGACCCGACCCCGGTGCAGATCGCGGTGCTGGAGAGCGTCGCACCGCACTGCCGCCACGACCCGTATTCGAGCTACGCGACCCTGCGTGCCGCCGGCCCGTTCGTCCCGGGTCCACGCGATACCCACCTGGTGCCGCGCCACGCCGAAGCCCAGGCGATCCTGAGCGACCCGCGCTGGAGCCACGCGGAGGAGCCGGAGCTGCTGCATGGTGACAGCGAGGTCGAACTGCCCGGGTCCTTCCTCTGGATGGAGCCGCCGGACCACACCCGGCTGCGCGGCCTGGTCGGCAAGGCGTTCACCGCGCGCACCGTGGCCGGACTGCACGAGCGGGCCGAGCAGCTGGTCGACGGACTGCTCACGGCGGTGCTGGCCGACGGCGAGACCGATGTCCTGGAGGCGCTGGCCTACCCCGTGCCGCTGACCCTGATCTGCGAACTGCTCGGCGTCCCCGCCGAATCCCACGCCCATGTCCGCGAGATCTCGGCGCACATCGCCCGCGGCCTGGACCCGGACACCCTGCTCAGCCCGGCGGAACTGGCTGCCCGTACCACCGCCGTGCACGCGTTCACCGACTTCTTCGGCGACCTGATCGCCCGGCGCCGCCGTGACCCGCGCGACGACCTGATCACCGCGCTGGTGCAGGCCGAGGACGCCGGCGTGCGGCTGACCCGAAATGAGCTCATCGGCACCCTGCTGATCCTGGTCGTGGCCGGACACGAGACCACGGTCAACCTCATCGGCAACGGACTGCTGGCGCTGATCCGCCACCCCGACCAGTTCCAGCTGCTGCGCGACGACCCGGCGCTGTGCGTGCCCGCGGTCGACGAAGTGCTGCGCTACGACCCGCCCGTGCACCTGACCACGCGCACCGCCCGCCACGAGATCGAGCTCGCCGGAAAGACTTTCGTCCCCGGCGACGCGGTGATCGTGCTGATCGGCTCGGCCGCCCGCGATCCCGGGGCCTTCCCCGACGCCGACCGGTTCGACATCGCCCGCTACCTGCCGGGCCGGCGACCCGAGCGGCACCTGTCGTTCGGGCTCGGCCTGCACTACTGCCTCGGCGCGCCGCTGGCCCGTCTGGAGATGCAGACGGTGCTGCGGGCCGTCGCTACCCGTGTCGAGCGGATGCACCTGCTCGCCGCACCGCCGTACCGCCCGAACGTGGTCGTGCGCGGCATGTCCGAACTGCGAATCAGCCTGGAGGGCCGATGAGTACCGCTGTCCCCGCCGACCTCACCTTCGACGCGTTCGCGCCCGGCCACCGCGCCGACCCGTACCCCGCCTACCACCGCGTGCGCGAGGCGACACCGCTGTTCCCGTACGCCCTCGGCGACGTCCCGGTGACGCTGGTGACCCGCTACGAGGAATGCGCCGCCGTCCTCACCGGAAACGACTGGGGCCACGGCTATTCGGCGGGCATCAGCCCGTTCCGCGACACCACCGCCGCCATCCCCGGTTCCTTCGTCCGGATGGACCCGCCCGAGCACGGCCGCTACCGCAAGCTGGTGGCGAAAGCGTTCACCCCCACCATGATCGGCGCGATGGCGCCGGTCGCGGGCACGGTGGTCGACGGGCTGGTCGACGCGGCTCTCGAGCGCGGTGAACTGGACGTACTCGAGGATCTGGCGGTGCCGCTGGCCGTCGCGATGGTCGCGGTGCGCCTGCTGGGCGCCGACGCGGCCGACGGACACAGCTTCCGTGCCTGGCAATTGGCGATCGCGCGGGGCAGCGACCCGGACTCGCTGCTCGGCCCCGACGACATCAGCGCCCGCACCGATGCCGCGATCGCCTGCATGGGGCACTTCGCGCGGCTCATCGGCGAGAAGAAGCAGCAGCCGGGCACCGACCTGCTCAGCGAACTGGTCGCGGCCAGTGTGGACGGTGACTTCCTCACCGAACCCGAGGTGATCGGGATGTCGCTGCTGCTGCTCGTCGCGGGCATGGAGACCTCGATCAACCTGATCGGCAACGGGCTGCTCGCCCTGCTGCGCCACCCCGGCCAGCTGGCTCTGCTGCGCACCCACCCCGAGCTGATCGGGCCCGCGATCGACGAGATGCTGCGCTACGACGCGCCGACCCAGTTCACGATCCGGGTCGCGCTCGCCGACACCCAGGTCGGTGAGCACACCTTCCGCCGCGGCGACGGCGTCGTGGTACTCACCGGCTCGGCCAATCGTGACGGGCGGGTCTACCGCGACGCCGACACCTTCGACATCACCCGCTTCACCGGAAACCGGCCGCCGCGTAAGCATCTCGGGTTCAGTCTTGGCATCCACTACTGTGTCGGCGCGCCGCTGGCCCGGATCGAGGCCGAGGCGGCCATCCGTACCCTGCTGGACCGGGCGCCCGACCTGGCGCTGGCCGACGAGCCGATCGAGTACCGCCCCAGCCTGATCCACCGCGGCATCCGGCACCTTCCGGTGACACTGTGACCGCGTCACGCGGGCACGCGATCGTCATCGGCGCCGGGGTCGCCGGGCTGCTCGCCGCGCGGGTGCTCGCCGACACCTTCGACCGGGTCACCGTCGTGGAGCGCGACGAGCTCGACGCGAAAGAGACTGTGCGCCGCGGTGTTCCGCAGGCCTGGCATCTGCACGGCCTGCTCGATCGCGGCCGCAGGATCATGGAGGAGCTGTATCCGGGCTTCACCGAACAGGCGGTGTCGGACGGCGCGACCGTCGCCGAAGTGCTGATCGGCACCCGGTGGTATGTGGGCGGTTCCCGGCTCGCAGCCGGCTCGACAGGTCTGACCTCGGTGATCGCGACGCGGTCGCTGCTCGAGACGGTGCTGCGCAGGCGCACGCTGCGCTTGCGCGGCATCGAGTTGCTGACCCGCACGACGGTGCAGGGCCTGGTCGGTGACGCGCAGCGCGTCCGCGCGGTGACGGTGCTCGGTCCGGCAGGCACGCAGACGCTCGGCGCCGACCTGATCGTCGACGCGGGCGGTCGCGGCTCACGGATCACGCAGTGGCTCACCGAGATCGGCGCCGAGACCCCCGAGGAAGAGCGGCTCGACGTCGATCTCGGCTACGCGTCGCGGTTCTTCCGGCACCGGCCGGGTCAGCTCGGCGGGCAGGTCTCGGTGATCGTCTCGACCGGCGCGAACGGGCGCGGTGGCGGCGCGGTCCGGGTGGAGGGCGACCGGTGGCATGTCACCCTCGTCGGGATGCTCGGTGACCATCCGCCGGTCGACGACCAGGGTTTTCGCGACTACGCCGCGTCGCTGTCGGCGCCCGACATACACTCCATCGTCGTGGGTTCCGAGCCGCTCGGCGACGCGGTGCCCTACCGGTTCCGGACCGCGGTGCGGCGCCGCTTCGACCGTCAGAGTTCCGCACCGGCCGGGCTGCTGGTGCTCGGCGACGCGCTGTGCGCCTTCAATCCGCTCTACGCCCAGGGCATGACGGTCGCCGCGCTGCAGGCCGCGGCGCTGCGGGACTGCCTGGGCGCCGGCGCGGCCGATCTACCCGCGCGCTACTACGCGGCCGCCGCCGACGCGGTCGCGGTGGCCTGGCAGCTGGCCGCCGGATCGGATCTGCGGCACCCGGGCGTCGAGGGCAGACGCACGCTGCGGACCCGGCTCACCACTGTCTTCGTCACCCGGGTGCAGCGCGTCGCGCACCACGACCCCCGCGTGGCCAGGACCTTCCTGCGGGTCGCCCACCTGGTCGACCCGCCCGCCGCGCTCACCGCGCCGGGCACGCTGCGCCGAATCCTCCTCTCGGAGACCACCCACCGGAGAACACAGGAGACCCACGCATGACCTCCACGACTTCCCCGATCGATGCCCAGGCAGTCCAGACCGCACTGGTCCAGCTGTTCGGGCCGGACGGCCGCGCCGATCCGTACACCCCCGCCCGCGTGCTGCGCGAAGCGGGCCCGATCCACCAGACCCCGCTCGGTCACCATGTGCTGACCCGCTACGAGGACTGCGCCGCGGTGCTGTCCACCACCGCGTGGAGCCACGCCGAAGAGGCGGCGATGATGCATCCGACGGTGTCGCCCGAGAACGCCGCCGAGGAACTGCCCACCTCGTTCCTGTGGATGGAGCCGCCGGACCACACCCGCCTGCGCAACCTCGTCACCAAGGGATTCACCCCGCGCATGGTGACCCGGCTGCGCCCACGGATCGAGCAGCTGTGCGAGCAACTCGTCGACGATGCCGTGGCCGCAGGCGAATTCGACCTCGTCGAGCTGATCGCCTACCCGCTGCCGCTGATCATCGCCTGCGAACTCATCGGCGTGCCCGACGACGCCTACGACCAGGTCCACCGGTGGTCCCAGGACCTGGCCCGCGGCTTCGACCACGACTACACGCTGCCCGAGGAATGCCTGACCGCCCGCAGCGCCGCCTCCCGCGGATTCATGGGCTACTTCCGCGAACTGCTCAACGAACGGCGCGTCACCCCGCGCGACGACCTGCTCAGCGTGCTGTCCCAGGTCGAGGACCGCGGTGATGTGCTCACCGAGCAGGAACTCCTCGCGACCTGCATCACCACTTTCGTGGCGGGCCACGAGACCACCGCCAACCTGATCGGCACCGGGATGCTGCGCCTGCTGCGCAACCCCGACCAAATTCAGCTGCTGCGCGACCGTCCCGAGCTGCTCGCCGTCGCCCCCGACGAACTGCTGCGGCTCGACCCGTCGGTGCAGATCACCACGCGCGCCGCGACCCGCCCGATCACCGTCGCCGGGCATGAGTTCGAGAAGGGCGAAGGTGTAGTTGTGCTGATCAACTCGGCCAACCACGATCCGGCCGCCTATCCCGACCCCGACCGGGTCGACCTGACCCGCTACTCCGATCCGATGAACCCGGCCAAGAAGCACCTCGGGTTCAGCCTCGGCATCCACTACTGCCTCGGCGCCCCGCTGGCGCTGCTGGAGATGGAGATCCTGCTCGAGGTGCTGCTGCGCAAGGTCGGCACGTTCGAATTGCGGTCGGAGAATCCGCCGTTCAAGCCGAACGTCGTCATCCGCGGTCTGGAATCGCTGACGGTCGCCGTCACCCCGGCCTGATCCGGGCACTCCACCCAGCCCCGCCGGTCCAGTCGGCGGGGCTGGGTGCCGTCAGTGCTCGTCTGCCGGGATTTCCAGTGCCGCAAGGAAAGCCGTCGCCGCCGGGCTGCGGTCGGTGCGGTTCCACACGATGTACTCGATGCGGCTGGGCGCGTCGGTGACCTCGACGGTGCGCACGCCGGTGAGCTGCGGGGCGTGGGCGGCGGGCATCATGGCCACGCACAGGTCCTGGCCGACGAGGCGGGCGATGTAGTCGGCGGTCGTCACCTCGAAGGCGACATCGCGGGTCAGGCCGGCCGCCGCGAACGCGAGATCCGATTGGATCCGGCCCGCCGTGCCCGCGGGCAGATCGACGAAGACCTCGGTGGCGAGTCTGCGCAGGTCGACCGTCGACTCGGTGGCGAGTGGATGGTTCGGTGCGACCACCGCGACGAGTCTGTCGCGGGCGAGCTCGTGGACCGCGACGCCGCGCGGTCGCACGGTGGTCGGCATGCCGAGAAAGGCGACATCGAGCGTGCCCTGCTCGATCTGGTCGGCGAGGTCTTCACTGGCGCCCACTCGCAGGCTGATCCGCACGTGCGGATACCGCGCACGGAACTCGCGCAGCGCGGCGGGCAGGTCGACGGCGGCGACCGTCGGGATCAGGCCGACCGCGAGCCGGCCCCGCACCTCGCCGACGGCGGCCGCGACCTCCGCCGCTGCCCGCTCGGCCGCATCGAGACAGTGTCGGGCAGCGGGGAGGAACGCCGCCCCGGCCGCCGTGAGCCGCACCCGTCGGCTGGTTCGCTCGAACAGCTTCGCGCCCAATTCCCGTTCCAGCCGGGCGATCTGGTGGCTCAGCGCGGACTGCACGACCAGGCAGCGCTCGGCGGCCCGGGTGAAGCTGTTCGTCTCGGCGACGGCGAGGACATACCGCATCTGCTGGAGCTCCATGGATCAATCGTGAATCACGATCGGTGCGGTGACAAACATGTATTGGATTCATCGATCAGCGCGCGGTGAGATGGAGTCCATGAAAACACCAGTGGCTCAGGGGTTCGGGCTCGCCCTGGCTGCCATCGTCGCGGGACAGCTTCCCGACAAGGCCCAGAGAGAAGGATGAGATGAAGCGAGTTCTCGCGACCACGGCTGCGCTGGTCGGTGTCGCCGCGACCGTGCTGATGCCATCGCACCGGGCGGCCGCAGAAGGTCCCCTGTTCCCCACTACTATCGCGCTGCCCGCCGGGTTCCAAGCGGAGGGCGTCGCGATCGGATCGCTCCCGATCGCCTATTTCGGCTCTATGGCAGACGGTTCCATCTACCGCGCGAACCTGGTGACCGGCCAGGGCGACCTGCTGACCCGCGGCCCCGGCAGCCAGGCACTGGGCCTGCAACTCGACGACCGCGGCCGACTGTTCGTCGCGGGCGGCACCGGCGGCGACTTCCGCGTCGTCGACGCCTGGACCGGTGCGGTACTGGCGACCTACCAGTTCGCCACCGGTCCACAGACATTCGTCAACGACATGGTCCTCACCCCGGAGGGCGCGTGGGTCACCGACTCCTTCGCCCCCGTCCTGTATCACCTGCCGATCGGCCGCGACGGTGCACTCCCGCCACCCGACGCGGTGGTCCGCATCCCCCTCACCGGCGACATCGACTACATACCGGGAGCTTTCAACGCCAACGGCATCGTCCGCACACCGGACGGCACCGGACTCCTGATCGTCCAATCGATCACCGGTCATCTGTTCCGGGTCGATCCCACCACCGGCATCGCGCGCCGAGTAGACCTCGGCGGCGAATCGCTTACCGACGGTGACGGATTACTCCGCCAGGGCACCACCCTGTTCGCAGTCCAGAACCGCCGCAACGCGATCGCGATGATCACCCTCGACCCCGCAGGCACCGTCGGCACACTCGACCGCCGAATCACCGACCCGCGCTTCGATGTTCCGGCTACGGTCGCCGCCTACGGTGACCGTCTGTACCTCCCGAACGCCCGCTTCGATACGGCCCCCACCTCGGCCACTCCCTACTCGGCCGTGGCTGTCGACCGACCACGATGATTCGAAGCGCTGCACGGCAACTCGAGGACCGTCAGGCCGAGTCGATAGCCGAGGTGCCGCGGGACCGGCATCGAGATCGCGACCTCACGGTGTGGCGATGCGGACGTTGCGCATGGTGACCAGGGCTGTCGCACAGAGGGTTTCGCCGGTGTCGTCGACGGAGAACACGTCGGCGGCGGCGATGGTGAGCAGCGCGCCGGGCTTGATCACCCGGCCGCGCGCGATCACCGTGGCGCCCTTGGCGGGTGCGAGGATCTTCACCGTGTAGTCGATGGTCATGTTGACCCAGCCGATCGGCAGCAGGGTGCCTGCGGCCGAGCCGGCGGCGAAGTCGGCGAGCGAACCGAGGACGCCACCTTGGAAATAGCCGTCGTGCTGGGTGAGCTCGGGGCGGTGGGGTTGCACGATCTCGACCTCGCCGGGTTCGATCCGGCCGAAGTGGAAGCCCAGGTGGGCGGCGGCGGGCATGGACAGCACCGCGGCGGGGACCAACTGGGCGAAATCGGGGTTCGGGGCCTGCGTCGTCATCGGGTCCGGCTCCTCTGTTCGGGGGTGTGCGGCCATGCCGCGAATCCTGCCGCCGCGTACCGCGCGCGGGCGGCCGATCGCATGATCTTGCCACTGCTCGTCTTGGCCAGCTGGTCGGGCAGCGTCAGCACCAGGTCGCCGACGGCGAGTTCGTGTTCGCGGATCACCGCGGCTCTGATGGCGCCGATCACCTCGGCGGGGTCGGCGTCGAGCCGGTCTCGGCGCAGCTCTTGCACGACGACGAGGCGCTCGCCCGCGTCGCCGGGGTAGGCGAAGGCCGCCGAACTCCCGTGCCGGAGTGCGGGGTGCGCGGACTGCACGGTGTCCTCGATGTCGTGCGGGTAGTGGTTGCGGCCACGGATGATCACCATGTCCTTCGTGCGGCCGACGACATACAGTTCGCCGTCCACCAGCAGTCCGACATCGCCGGTGCGCAGCCAATCGGTGCGCGGATCGTCGGCCGTGCGCGCCCGCAGCAGTTCGTCGGTCTCCGCAGGACACTGCCAATAGCCCTGCGCCACATGGTCACCGGCCACCCAGATCTCCCCGGCTCGCCCGGGCGGGCACGGTCGCAGCGTGGCGGTGTCGACGATCCGAAGCCGCTCACCCGTCAGCACCCGGCCCGAACTCACCAGGGCGCGCGCCTTGCCGGGTCGGGCGGGCAGGTAGCGGCCCGCGCCGAGCGCCTCGGTGTCGACGGTCAGTGTGCGCGGGCCGCGGCCCTTGTCGCTGCCGGTGACCAGCAGTGTCGCCTCGGCCAGCCCGTAGCAGGGATACAGCGAGGTAGATCGGAAACCGTGTGGGGCAAAGGTTTCGGTGAATCGCGCGAGAGTGCTCGGGCGGATCGGCTCCGCGCCGTTGAACGCGACCTGCCAGCTGGTGAGATCGAGAGCGGGCAGCGGTTCGGCGGCCGCCCTGGCGACACACGCGTCGAAAGCGAAATTCGGGCCGCCGCTGGAATGCGCGCGGTACTCGCTGATCGCCGACAACCACAGCAGCGGCCGCCGCACGAAGGTGGCGGGCGACATCAGCACGCTGGTCGCGCCCACCCACAGTGGTTGCAGCACATTGCCGATCAGCCCCTGATCGTGGAACAGCGGCGCCCAGCCGACCACGGTGGACCCGCTGTCGTGCCCGAAGGCGTGCCGGATCATCTCCTGATTGGCGGCGAGATTGCGGTGCGAGACCATGACGCCCTTGGGCGTCGAGGTGGACCCGGAGGTGTACTGCAGGAACGCCACCGCGTCCGGCTCGATCGGCTCGGCCGGGAAGTCGGCGCGGGCCGCAGTGTCGACCGTCAGCCAGTGTGCCTGCGGAAGTAGCGGTTTCAGCGCCCTGCGCAACGGATCGAGTGCCAGGGTGACCGTGAGGACCGCCGAGGGCGCGCAGTCCTGGACGATCGAGCGGGTGGCGTGCTGGACGTGCTCGCGGCGCGGCGGATTCACCGGGACCGCGATCACCCGCGCGTACAGGCACCCGAAGTACGCGGCGAGGAAGTCGAGCCCCGGCGGAAAGACCAACAGCGCACGATCGCCCGGCACGCAGACCTGCCGCAGGTGCGCCGCGACGGTCGCGGCCCGCGCGTGCAGTTCGGCGTAGCCGAGGCGGTCGGCCTCGGCGCCGGTCTCGTCGAGGAAGCGGTAGGCGATCCGGTCCGGGGTGGCGTGCGCTCGCTCGCGCAGGACATCGGGCAGCAGCCTGTCCGGTCGGTTCATCGGCTCGCCCCGAACGACACCGGCAGGCTGTCGAGCCCCCGGAGCAGGAAACTGCGGTCCTGCCAGGCGAATTCGTCACCCGGCGCGGACATGCGCGGGTGTCTGCGCAGGAGTCCGTCGAGGGCGATGCGGGTCTGCAGTTGGGCGAGTGCGCCACCGAGACAGCCGTGCATGCCGTGCCCGAAGGCGAGGTGATCGCGGGGGGCGCGGGTGATGTCGAATTCGTCCGGGCGCGGGAAGACCTCGGGGTCGCGGTTCGCCGCACCCAGGCACACCAGGACGTGGTCGCCCGCGCGGATCGTCTCCCCGCCGATCACCACATCGCGGGTCGCCAGCCGCTTGGTCAGCTGCAGCGGCGCGTCGTAACGCAAGGCCTCCGCGACGGTGGCACCCAGCCGGTCGGGCGACCGGCGCACCATGGCGGCCTGATCGGGATGCCGCAGCAGCGCAAGGGTGGCGGTGCCGATGAGCGCCCTGGTGGTTTCGGTGCCCGCGACGAAACACATGATGCAGACGAAGATCAGTTCCTCGTCGGTGAGGCGGTCGCCGTTGGCGGTGCGCGCGGCGAGCAACCGGCTGATCAGATCGGCGCCGGGCCGGGCGCGGCGTTCGGCGAGTACCTCCGCCAGCGCGTCGGCGAACAACTCGACGACCGTGCGCACCCGGGTCAGGTCGTCGGCCTTCATCAGGCCGGGCTCGAGCAGGAAACGGATGTCGTGGGTCCAGCCGCCGACCCAGGCGTGCAGGGCGGGCGGCAGCGCCATCCACTCACACAGCACCGCGACCGGCAGCGGCCCGGCGAGCTCGGTGATCACGTCGGCGCGGCCCGCGGCGACCGCCGGGCGCAGGAACCGTTCGGCGACCGCGGCCACCAGGGGTTCCAGCGTCGCGATCGTGCGCGCGGTGAACACCTTGTTCACCAGGCCACGCAGCCGGGCGTGCTCGGGATTGTCGGTGAACACCAGCGAGGTGCGGCCGAGTCGCTCGATCCGCGCCACCTCCGGCTGACCGAGCCTGCGCGCCTGCTCGGTGACCAGCTTCGGGATCAGACCGGCACTGAAAGATTTGTCGTGCAGCACGGTGCGCGCATCGGCGTGCCGGGTCAGCACCCACATGCCGAGGGTCTTGTGCACCGGCCGGGATTCCCGGAGCGCCCGGTACACCGGGTACGGGTCGCGGCGGAACTCGGCACTGAACGGATTGAATCGGATCGACGGCCGCGCCGGGGAGAGCGTCATCATCGACTCCGGCGCTGGAAGAAAGTGTCCGGGTACGGCCGGGCGACGATGCGCAGCAATCCCAGCTTGCCCATCCGGAAGCCCAGCGCCGACAACTTCAGATAGCGCTCGTACCGGGCGACGGTCTCGGGGCCGACCAGGTCGACGGCCCCGGCCCGATGCTCGCGCAGCCGTCGCGCCCACTGCTCGCAGGTCCAGGCATAGTCGAGCCGGTCGTCGGTGAGCGTGGCGATCTCGAACAGGCCGTCGGCGGCCGCGGTGATCTCGGCGAGCGTCGGCAGATCGGCGTCGGGGAAGATCTCCTGCTGCATGAACGTGCTGGCCTGGTCGCGGCGCATATTGCCGTAGGCGATCGTTTGCAGCGACAAGGTGCCGTCGGTGGTCAGCCAGTCCCGGCAGCGGGTGAAGAACTCCCGGTACACCGCGATCTTCGCGGCAGCCGGGTCGTCGGGTCGCGCGAAATGCTCGAACGCGCCGATCGAGATGATCCCGTCGAACCGGGAACCGGGTTCGAAGTGCACCCAGCTCTGCGTGCGGACCTCGACACCGGGCAACGCCAACGCGCGGACGTAGGCTGCCTGCTCGTCGCTGAGCGTCAAGCCGACCAGATGCGGAACGCGGTGCTCCCGGCTGCCCCGCGCCAGGACCGCACCCCACCCGCAGCCGATGTCGAGCACCGACTCCGCCTGATCGGCGCCGACCGCGCTCAGGTGGTGCCGGAGCTTGCGTTCCTGCGCCGATTCGAGGGTGTCACCGCGAGATTCGGGCATGGCGCACGAGTAGCTGAGCGACTCGTCGAGCCACAGGCGGTAGAAGTCGTTGCCGATGTCGTAGTGGTGCCGGACCGCCGCGGCCGCCGCGTCGGCCCGGGCGGTATCGGGCACGCCGGTCACGGGCGTGCGGCGGCGGTCAACTGCGCGTGCAGATGACCCGCGACCGCGTCCAGCGTCGGGTTCTCGTAGAGATCGTCGGGTGACAGATCGACACCGAACCGTTCCTCCACCTCGATGAGCAGCGCGACCGCCAGCGCGGAATCGACACCGAGACGGTCGAAGTCGGCGAGCGGGTCGATCGAGGCCGCCGGTATCTCGAGCAGCTGCCCGAGATACTCCTGGCACCACGTGACGATGGCTTCTCTACTGGTGTCCACGACAGCTCCTCATGCGCGTTTGGCGGCCAGCCGGTCGGCGGAGGGGATCTTGAGATCCCAGGCCAGACCGAAGGTTTCGAGCGTCCAGATCAGCCAGTAGCCGGGATCGAGCCGGTACCAGTGCAATCCGAACGACGGTGACTCGGGAAAGGCGTGATGGTTGTTGTGCCAGGACTCGCCGAGCGTGATCAGCGCGAACACGCCACCGTTGCGGCTGTTCTCCCTGGACCGGTACGGGCGGGTGCCGACCCTGTGCAGGAACGAGTTGATCGCCCAGACGATGTGCTCGAGCAGGAAGATCCGCACGAACCCACCCCACAGCAGCCCGCTGACGGCGCCGGTCCAGCTCAGGGTGAGCAGCCCACCCAGCACGGTGGGAATCAGCAGGCCCAGGCCCACCCACCAGTAGTAGAGCCGGGCGACCCGCATCAGCGAACGATCCTTGATCAGGTCGGGCGCGTAGTGGACGACATTCGGGTATTCGTGCCGGCGCATCCACAGGAAATGCGAATGCGCCAGTCCGCGCAGCAGTCCGCGCACGCCGTCACCGGAAAGGTTGGGGGAGTGCGGATCTCCCGCCCGGTCGCTGTACTCGTGATGCCGCCGATGCAATGCCACCCACGACACCACCGGGCCCTGACCGGCCATCGACCCCAGCACCGCCAGCACGGCGGCGACCGCGGTGGTGGTGTGGAAGGTGCGGTGGGTGAACAGCCGGTGATAGCCCACCGTGATGCCGAGTCCGGTCGCCAGCCACATGCCGGACAGCAGCGCGAACTCGACGACACCGAACGGCCGCACGAACAGGAACCCCAGCGCGGCAACGGTTCCGGCGATCGGCGTGACATCGAACAGCAGGAAGTGCCTGCGCTGCAGCCGGTGGATGTAGGGGTTGCTGATCGTCTTCTTCCGCGGCACGGTGTCGTCTCGCGTCATCTCACCCTCGTCAGCTCGGAATTCGCCAGCCGGACAGTCGGACCGTAGCAACGCGCGAAGCCCACGGCGTGGGCTCGCCGTGGGCTTCGATCGTGGGATCGGACTTGTGTATGGCGGTGTCAGCGCGCGCCCGCGCGCAACACCACCTTGCCGTTGCGACCGGGGGTTTCCGACAGGACGGCCGCGGCGGCGGCGCCGTCGAGCGGGAACTCCGCCTGCACCTCCAGGCGGAGAGTGCCGTCGGCGGCGCGGCCGACGAGCTCGTGCACCAGGCGGACGTAGTCGGTGTGCTCGATCTCGGCGCCGCGCTGCTGCCCCCAGAAGCCTTTGACCACAGCTTGTTTGAAGATGACGGCGCCGGTGTCGATGATCAGCGGCTGACCCGACAGTGCGCCGAAGGAGACCAGTTCGCCGCGCGGGGCGAGCAGCGACATCAGGGCGCCTGCGGCCTGCCCGCTGACCTGGTCGACGGCCCGCACGATCGGCTCGCCATTGGTGACCGAGGCCGCCCGTGCCGCCCAGCCGTCGACCTCGGTGTCGATCACCGGTCCGTAGCCGAACTGCTCCAGCGCCCGCACCGATCCGGGCCCGCGCACCAAGCTCAGCACTCGCACACCCCGCTGCTGCGCGAACAGATTCACCAGGCGGCCGACCGCGCCGTTGGCGGCGTTCACCGTGATCCACTGTCCCGGCTGCACCCGCAGATCGTCGAGCAGCATCAGCGAGCTCAGCGGCATGGCCAGCAGCTGGCAGGCGGTCTCGTCGGACACCGCCGGCGGCATCGGGACCACCTGATCGGCGCGGGCGAGGAAGAAATCCGCCCACGTCGCGCGGGCGCCCGCGACCGCGACCCGCTGCCCGACCGGGACCCCGGCGCCCGCCCCGACCGCGTCGACGACGCCGACCGCCTCGGTGCCGGGGATCGCCGGGAGCGGCGGCCGGTAGCCGTAGACGCCACGGACGATGGCGAGGTCGTGGTTGTGGATCGGTGACAGCGTCATCGCGATCCGCACCTCACCCGGCCCCGGTTCGGGCGGCGGCACCTGCTGCGCGGTGAGCACGTCCTTCGGTTCGCCGAACCGGTCGATGACAACTGCCTGCATGTCCGCCTCCGTGGTGGTTGCGAGTCCTGCACGAGCCTGTTCCCATTGTGGCACTGCGGGCGAGCCGGGCCGGTCAGGCCAGGGGCGTCTCGTGGACCGTGCGCCAGCGCAGCTCGTCGGGGCTGTCGGTGACGAGGACGGCGGTGACCCGGCGGGCGGTGGCGGTGTCGCCGACGAGGTGGCGTTCGAGGAAGCGGATCACCACCGTGGTGCCGTCGTCGAGGAGGGTGCAGGCCTCGGTGATCTCGATCGTGAGACCGGGTCGCGCGTTGCGGGCCGCGCGCAGGCCGGTCAGCAGGCTGTCCCTGGCGACGACCTCGCCCGTGGTGGTGACCATGGTGAACGCCTCGTGCTGGGCGGCGGCGAAGCGGTCGAAGACCTCGGCGGGGGCGGCCGTGCCCAGCCACCGTGCCAGGTCGGCGTGCAGGGTTTCGACGGCGGACAGCACTGCGGGCCGGAGCGGGGTGGGGTGAGACACGCCCGAAGTCTAGGTGGGTCGGCGCTGTGGCAGCCCGTGGACGGGATGTCAATACGCCGCAGGGTTGATGGGTGCGGACGAGGGTGTGGTCCGGAAATAGCCCGCGCGATGGACGAGGCGGACCTGCCGGAAGGCCTACGCTCACCCCATGGCAGAGGCACTCGGAACGCGTTCGCCCGCAGCAGCTTCCGGTCGGCGGATCGCCGAGGTCGACATCCTGCGCGGGTTCGCCCTGTTCGGGATCCTGATCACCAACGCGATCGTGGCCACCACCCTGTGGTCGGTGGTCGGGACCAAGGACAAACCGGTGTCGCTGTTCGACGGCACCGTCGATCAGCTGGTGCGCGCCACCGTCGACGGGCTGTTCACCGGCCGGTTCTATCTGCTGTTCGCGTTCCTGTTCGGCTACTCGTTCACCCTCCAGATCGCGGCCGCCGAACGGGCGGGCGCCGCACCGGCCCGGCGGCTGCTGCGCCGCTGCGCCGCGCTGATGGCGATCGGGCTCGTGCACGTGTATCTGCTGTGGATCGGCGACATCCTCACCCTGTACGCGTTCCTGTGCCTGCACCTGATCCTGCTGCGCAAGCTGCGGCCGCGCACCGCGGTGATCACCGCGGTCGTGCTGTACGTGGTGTGGTCGGCGTGGAGCTTCCTGCCGGGGGAGACGAGCATTCTGGCGCTGGGCGAGTTCCTGGATCTGCCGGCACTGTCCGCCGACTACACGGGCAGCTTCGCGAGCACGTTCGCGGCGCAGACGGCCACCGCGCCGGTGTTCCTGCTGCTGATCTGGTTCGGTCAGGGCGTCCCCAGTCTGGCCATGTTCCTGCTCGGCATGGCGGCGGGCAAGCGGAACCTGTTCGAAGATCCGGACACCCTGCGCCGCTGGTCCACCCGCGCGATGCAGATCGGCTTCGGTCTCGGCCTGCCGGTCTCCGCGCTGACCTTCGCCGGTGTCATGAACTGGTGGAACCCGCCCGCCCTGGTCCACGGCCTGCAGTACCTCGTCGGCCCGGCGATGACCTTCGCCTACGTCGCCGTCGTCGTCCGGCTCGCCCAGTCGGCCCGCACCGGCCGGTACGCCGCCCTGCTCGCGCCGGCGGGCCGGATGGCGGCCTCGAACTACATCGGCCAGTCGATCGTGCTCATGGTCGTCTACACCGGGTACGGGTTCGCCCTGGCCGACAAGGTCCCGCCGCTCGGTGTCGTCGTCATCGGGCTGGTCACCTTCGCCGTCCAGCTCGCGGTCAGCGCGTGGTGGCTGCGTGGGCACCAGTACGGCCCGGTGGAGTGGGTGCTGCGCGCGGCGACCTACCTGCAGGTCCCGGCGTGGCGGCGGCCTGCTGAATCAGTCGCGGCACCGTCTCCTTGAGCAACGCTGCCGCGCATCGCCGGAGTGGGAAACAGACTGCCAGGCATCAGCTGTGAGACGCAGCGTGTTCGGCCGGGCGGTGGAATTCGGCGCGCCAGCGCTGGCGGCCGGGCGCGTCCGGGCGGGGGAGGCGCTCGATGCGGACCGGGGTGAGGGTGGGGGCGGCGAAGGCGTCGATGTCGGCGGCGGTGAGCGGCCAGGGCGGGCCGGGAGCCGGGGCGGTGGCGATGTCGGCGATGACCAGGAGGGTGGCGTCGGGAGCGAGGAGGTCCTGGATGCTCGTGATGACGGATCGGCGGACCTCGGGTGGCAGCGATTGGACCGTGATCGACTCGATCACCAGATCGAACGCGCCGAGCCAGGCGGCGGGCGGGTGCAGCAGGTCGGCGACCGTGTAGGTGACCGGAGACTGTGGGAAGCGGGCCCGGGCGCCGCGGATCGCGGTGGGGGAGATGTCGAAGGCGGTGGTTCGAATGCCCTGGGCGGCAATGAATTCGGCGTCGGTGCCGTATCCGCAGCCGATGACGAGGCCGCGGGCGCCCTGGCGGATCGAGCCGGCGGTCAGCCAGTCGACCAGGAGCGGATTCGGTTCGGCGCGGTCCCACGGAACGACCGTGCCGCCCGCCGCGGCCTCGGCGTAGAGCGGTTCGAACCATCCGGTCGGATCGTTCGCCGCCAAGGCCTGGGCGGCGAGACGACGATCGGCGGACGGCTGCGCGTCGGTCATGACTTCAGTCTCCACCACCGCGCTGCCGAGCGCCGCACGCCATACCGTGAGCTATGGCAGCCGCATCGGCTGATTCAGGGAATCAGCACGACTTTTCCTGTGGTGGAGCGATTTTCGAGGGATTCGTGGGCCAGCGCGGCCTCGGCGAGGGGGAACTCGGTGATCGCGGGGGTGAGCAGGCCCTCGGCCGCCGCGGTCAGCGCACGCCGGGACAGGGTGAGCAGATCACCGCCCGCGCGGTCGATCATCGGCGGACCGAGCACCGAGCGCGAGGTGATGCCGCGGGACGCGAGCGCGGCCGGATCGACGACGGTCGGTGTGCCCGCGGACCAGCCGAAGATCAGATGCGTGCCGCCGCGGCCGAGCAGGTCGACCGCGGCGGACCCGACCGCCCCACCGACACCGTCGAACACCTGGGTCGCTGCCCGGCCGCCGAGCTGGGCGCGCACCTTCTCCGGCCAGTCGTCGGCGGTGTAGTCGATCGCGATGTCGGCGCCGTTCGCCGCCACTGTGCGCACCTTCTCCGGACCGCCTGCCAAGCCGACCACGGTCGCTCCCGCCGCGCGGGCGCTCTGCACCAGGAGGGTCCCGATGCCGCCGGCCGCCGCGGTGACCACGGCGACGCTGTCCGCGTCGAGATCGGTGAACAGCAGGATGCCCAGGGTGGTGCGGCCGGTCCCGAGCATCGCGACCGCGGTAGCGGCCGACACGCCGTCCGGGATCGTGAGCAGCCGGTCGGCGTCGGCCGTCGCGAATTCCGCGTAGCCGCCGGGCGCGGCGCCCAGATGGGTGACCACCGGGGTGCCGAGCAGTCCGGGGTCGACACCCTCGCCCACCCGATCGATCGTCCCGGCCACCTCGCGGCCCGGCACCGTCGGCAGCGTGGGGACGGGGAACGGCCCGGGTTCGCCGCGACGCAGTGCCGTGTCGACCAGATGGCCACCGCTCGCCGCCACCGCGATACGCACCTGGCCGGGCGCTGGTTGCGGATCGGGAACGGACTCGTAGCGGAGATTGGTGGCCGGACCGAATTCGTGCAGTCGGATTGCGTGCATGGGACCACTGTTCAACCTGAACAATGGTCGAGGTCAAGTCAGCTGCCCGGCTTGACCTCGAGCGGTCAATCCTGGCGCGGTAGCGCGGTGGCGCGGCGTTCGGCGCGGGCGGCGAAACCGTCGCACAGTGCGTCCAGGCCGAGGAACAGCAGGTCCTCGGAGGTGAGTTCACTCACGCCGGCGCCGTTCAGCTCCGCCAGGGCGGGCGGCACGGGGAACGACGGCTTGCCGTCGAGGAGGTCACGCAAGCCGTTCGCGTCGTCGGTCGCCGTGCGCTTCTCCGCCAGCAGCGCGCCGCCGACCACCGGCAGGCTCGCGCCGGAGATGTAGTTCCAGACCGTGAACGCCATGGTGGTGGCCTCGCGGGCCGAGACGTCGAGCGCACGCAGGCCCTCGACCAGCCAGGCCAGGCTGGTCAGACCCTGCGGGCCGAAGCTGTAGCGGGGGACGGCGAAGGTGAGCAGCACCCAGGGATGCTGCTGGTAGAGCTCCCAATCGATCTCCGCGGCGATGCGGACCCGGTCGCGCCAGGTCCAGCCCTGTCCCGCCGGGTCCGGGTACGGATGGCGGGCGCCGATCTCGTCGGTCATGGCCGCGATCAACTCGTCCTTGTTCGCGACGTGCCGGTACAGCGACATGGTGCCGACTTCGAGCCGTTCGGCGATGCGGCGCATCGACACCGCGTCCAATCCGTCGGCGTCGGCGAGGGTGATCGCGGCGTCGACGATCGCGGTGCGAGTGAGTTTCGCATCAGTCATCCCATGACTCACTTTCGATTCTGCCTTTGCGTGCGTACACTGTACCCGTTCCCCGCGTACGGTGTACGCAAACCCCGGAAGGATGTCGGAATGACGAAGCTGGAACCGGCGGTGCCCACCGCAGTCGCCGGTGGACGCCGCGCATGGCTCGGATTGGGCGTGCTGCTGCTGCCGGTGCTGCTGGTGTCGATGGACATCTCGGTGCTGTTCCTCGCCATGCCGACCCTCACGGCCGACCTGGACCCCAGCGCCTCCCAGCAGCTCTGGATCCTCGACATCTACGGCTTCATGCTGGCGGGCCTGCTCATCACCATGGGCAACCTCGGTGACCGGATCGGCAGGCGCAATATCCTGCTCGTCGGCGCCACCATCTTCGGCCTCGCCTCCGTGCTCGCCGCGTTCGCGCCCACCGCCGCGATCCTCATCGCCGCGCGCGTGCTGATGGGCATCGGCGGCGCGACCCTGCTGCCGTCGAGCCTCGCGCTGATCTCGAGCCTGTTCCCCGACGCCCGCGAGCGCGCGACCGCGATCGGCGTCTGGACCGCGTTCTTCGCCGGTGGCTCGGCCGTCGGACCGATCATCGGCGGGCTGCTGCTGCACCACTTCTGGTGGGGCTCGGTGTTCCTGATCAACATCCCGGTGCTGGCGATCCTGCTGGTCTTCGGGCCGATGCTGCTGCCCGAGCACCGGTCGGCCGCGCTCGGCCCGCTCGACCTGCCCAGCGTCGCGCTGTCGATCGGCGGCATCCTGCCGGTGGTCTACGGGATCAAGCACATCGCCGCCGAGGGCTTCGACCTCACCTCGCTGGTGATCGCCGCGATCGGTGTCGTCGTGCTGGTGGCGTTCGTGCGCAGGCAGCGTCACCTGGCCGAGCCGCTGCTCGACATCAGCCTGTTCACCCGGCCGCTGTTCCGGGTGGCGATCGGGGCGAGCCTGGTCGGCATGATGTCGCTGGCCGCGCTGAGCTACCTGACCAGCATCTACCTGCAGTCGGTGACCGGCCGCGATCCCTTGCAGGCCGCACTGCTCGGCATCCCGATGGCCGTCGCGGTGTTCGTGTTCTCGATGAGTGGCGCGCGGGTCGGGCGCAGGCTCGGCGTGCGAGCGACATTCACGCTCGCCCTGGTGATGTCGGCGGTCGGCAATCTGATGCTGCTCGGCCTCGGTGTCGACGGCGGGCTGGTCTGGTACATCCTGGGTTCGATGATCGCCGGTATCGGCTACGGCATCTCGTTCACGCTCGTGTCGGATGTGGCCGTGTCGGCCGTCCCCGCCGAGCGGGCGGGCTCGGCGGTCGGGATCTCCGAGACCAGCTTCGAACTGGGCAATGCGCTCGGTCTGGCGCTGCTGGGTTCGGTCGCGGCGCTCGTCTTCCGTTCCGGCGGCGACTTCGGCGACACCCTGGGCGAGACCCTGGCGCAGGCGAACGGTGACACCGGCCTGATCGATGCCGCGCGCGAGTCCTTCGTCAGCGGTATGCATGTCGCGACCGCGGGCGGCGCGTTGCTGCTGATCGCGATGGCGGTGCCGGCCTGGCGCTCGGCGCGCAACACCCGCTGAGCGACGACCCGCCGGTCGCCTCACCGGGCGGATGTCCAGGTCCGTTGCATAGGATCGGCGGATGGGAAACGAGGGTGCGGCGGGCCTGGCGACATTGCTCGCGCTGGCCGATTCGCGCCTGCCGATCGGCGGGCACGTGCACTCCGGCGGTGTCGAGGAAGCGGTGTCGTCGGGATTGGTGCGCGACACCGCGAGTGTCGAGCTGTACCTGCGCCGGCGGATCGCGACCTCCGGGCTCGTCGCGGCCTCGCTCGCTGCCGCGGTGTGCGGCGCGACGCTGACCCCGGAACGCGCCGAACTCGAAGCCGACGCCCGCACCCCGTCGCCTGCCGCCCGCGCTGCCTCGCGCGCCCAGGGCCGTGGTCTGCTGCGGCTGGCCAAACAATTGTGGCCGCACCATGATTGGGCTCCCGCCGGGGTCCGGCCGCATCTGTCGACGGTGTTCGGCATGGTCGGCGCCGCCTGCGCGGCCCGCCCCGAACAGCTCGCCGGTGTGGTCGTCTACACGACGCTCACCGGCGCCGCCACCGCTGCCCAGCGACTGCTCGCCCTCGATCCCGCCGACATCGCCGCGGGCACGATGCGGCTCGCGCCGCTGTGCGACCGGATCGCCGCCGAAGCCGCCACCGGTCCGGCCGCGCTGTCGGATCCGGTGCAGGACGCGCTGGCCGAACGTCATCTGCACCGTGACATGCCGTTGTTCGCCTCCTAGCCGCACCGAATCCCGTCCCCACGAGAAGGAGTTCCCATGCCTCCCCATCTGATCGATGGCGAACCGCACGAGCACAGCCACGACCGCCCCAAGCGCCACCGCGCGCCGGGCGAGGCGCTGCGCATCGGCATCGGCGGCCCGGTCGGCTCCGGCAAGACCGCGCTGGTCGCCGCCCTGTGCAGGCAGCTGCGCGCGGAACTGTCGCTGGCCGTGCTGACCAACGACATCTACACCACCGAGGACGCGGACTTCCTGCGCAGGCACGCCGTGCTGCCCGACGAGCGGATCACTGCCGTGCAGACCGGCGGCTGCCCGCACACCGCCATCCGCGACGACATCACCGCCAACCTCGACGCCATCGACGACCTGGTGGCGGCCAACCCGCCGCTGGATCTGATCCTGGTGGAATCCGGCGGCGACAACCTCACCGCGACGTTCTCCTCCGGCCTGATCGACGTGCAGATCTTCGTCGTCGACGTGGCAGGTGGCGACAAGGTGCCGCGCAAGGGCGGCCCCGGCGTCACCTTCTCCGACCTGCTGGTGGTGAACAAGACCGACCTGGCTCCGCTGGTGGGCGCCGATCTGGGCGTGATGGAACGCGACGCGGCCACGGTGCGCGAGGGCCGTCCCACCGCCCTGGTGTCGCTGACCGACGACCCGGCCGCCACCCCGGTGCTGGCCTGGGTGCGCGAACAGCTGCGGGTCGTCGCCGAGCAGGACGCGGCCACCGGCGTTGCGCACTGAGCTGAGCATCGTCGCCGCACCGGGCCGGCTGCCCCGCATCGACGCGGTCGGCGGCCTGGCCGCGCGGTACACCGGTGCCGACACCGTGCATCTGATCGGTACGGCGGCGACCCCGCTCGGCGGGGACGAACTCGATATCAGCGTCGTGGTGCTGCCCGGCGCGCGGCTGGTCGTCCGGTCGGTGGCGGCGACGATCGCGCTGCCGAGCACCCGCACCCCGCTGTCGGTGGCGCACTGGCGCTTCGAGATCGGGGCGGGCGCCGAACTGGATGTCGACCCGGAGCCGACGATCGTGGCGGGCGGCGCGCACCATCACACGGTGACCACGGTCCAGCTGGCGCCCGATGCCCGGCTACGACTGCGCGAGCGCGTGCAGGTGGGGCGCAGCGGGGAAGACAACGGCGGATGGCGCGGTGACCTGGTGGCCGACCTCGGTGCGATTCCGTTGCTGCGGCACCGCCTCGAGCTCGGGGCGGGGGCGTCCACCGACGACCGGCTGCGTGCGCCGCGCGCGCTCGACAGCGAACTGGTCTATCCGGACGATCGAGCCGCCTGGGCGGGAAGTATCGACGCGGTTCGGTTGCCGCTGGCCGCCGGTGGTTCACTCGCGACCCACACGAGTACTCGTCTGAGTGCCGGTGTGCCGGTCACGGCGGCCGTCGGATAGCGCACGAGACAACAGTGGGAGCCGGACGGATATCCGGCTCCCACTGCTGTTTGCCCGAGGATCAGGCGCTGACCAACTCCGCTTCGTCGGCGATCGAATCCGGCGTCCCCGCTCGCGGCGGAGCGAGGAAACCGTTCGCCGCACCTACCACCGCGCCGATTCCGGCGCCGACGAGCGTGAACGGCACCGACACTGCCGAGTAGGCGGCCATCCCGCCCAGGATCGGGCCTGCGACCAGGCCGATCGGCAAGAAGACGATACCGGTGACGAGGCCGGCCACCGCGCCTGCCGTGCTCGCCCCCATGGCGAAGGGCGTAGCCACCATCGACCCGACCGCCGCGCCGCGCGCGGCGGTGCCGAGGGTCGACGAGGCGATCCGGTCCGAACGGCTGCGCTCGAGCCCGACCGAGTCGAGGAACGTCGCGAGATTGGCCTCGGCGTTGGCCGCCGTGTCGTTGATCTGGATCGACGTGTCGACCGGAACGAAGTCCGGTACCGGAACCAGCTGGTCACCGAAGCGGAACTGTCCCGGCGGCGGCAGGATCGGCGGCACCGGCGCGACCGGGGTCGGCGTGTGCAGCGTGCCCACCGGAGACAGGTAATCCGTTTCCGGGCCCGTCCGCGACCACTGCAGCGAGCTGCGCGTGTTCTCCGGCATCTGCTGGCCCACATACGGAGTGGCGTTGGGCGCCACCACGTCGAACTCCGGCCCGGCCGGGTGTTCGGGCTGGGTCACCGCCGCCTGCGCGGGATCGGCATTCGCGGTGCCCGTGCCGATCAGGGCCATGACCAGGGGGACCGCTCCCGCCGCGACGACCGAACCCACCTTCTGTCGCTGCGGGCTCGGCGCCCTGTGTTTCCCCGTCGCCATAGATCACCTTTCATCCTGGGGATTGGTCACACATATGACCTCCGGCATTCGGACCGATCCCGGACCCGGATGGGTCCGAAACGACGGCTGGCCGGAATGCCGGTGTGCGGAACGGGAACCGGAACGACGAAGGCCGGGCGGTTCAAAGAACCGCCCGGCCTTCCATAGGCGTGAATCAGCTGACTTCGCGCTCCTCGCGCACCCGCGCCGGCTTGCTGCTGTTGACGCGGGGCGCGCCGAGCGCGGCGGCGAGTTCGTCGGCGTCGGCCTTGTCGGACTGGACCTCCTCGATCGCCAGCCGGGCGAAGACCCACTGCTCGGTGGCGGCCATCTGACCGCGGTTGCGGCCGAGGAACGAGACGAACCAGCCGATCACGGTGACGATCCGGCTGCGGTAGCCCACCAGGTAGTAGAGGTGCAGCGCCAGCCAGGCCAGCCAGGCCAGGAACCCACTGAACTCGATCTTGCCGATCTGGCAGACGGCGTCGAAGCGCGAGATCGTCGCCATCGAGCCCTTGTTGAAGTACTTGAACGGCTGCCGCTGCTCCGGGGTCTGTCCCTTGAGACCGGACTTGATGGCCTTGGCCGCATACGTCGAACCCTGGATCGCGCCCTGCGCCTGACCCGGCACACCCGGCACCGACATGAGGTCGCCGACCACGAAGACGTTCGGATGGCCCTTGACGGTGAGGTCCGGTTCCACGATCACGCGACCGGCCCGGTCGACCTCGGTGCCGTCGGAACGCTCGGCGATCATCTTGCCCAGCGGGCTGGCCTGCACACCGGCCGACCACACCTTGCAGGTGGCTTCGATCCGCCGGGTGCTGCCGTCGGCGTCCTTGACGACGACACCGTGCGCGTCGACATCGGTCACCATGGCGTTGAGCTGGATCTCCACGCCCATCTTCTCCAGCCGCTTGGCGGCCTTGGCGCCCAGCTTGGGACCCATCGGGCCGAGGACGGCGCCCGCGCCCTCGAGCAGGATGACGCGCGCGTCGCGCGGGTCGATGGTGCGGAAGGTGCCGTCGAGCGTGCGGTCGGCGAGCTCGGCGATCTGGCCCGCGAGCTCGACACCGGTGGGGCCCGCGCCGACGACGATGAACGTCATCAGCCGGTCGCGCTCTTCCTGGGTGGTCGCCAGCTCGGCCTGCTCGAACGAGCCGAGGATGCGCGCGCGCAGTTCGAGCGCGTCGTCGATGGTCTTCATGCCGGGCGCGAAGGTGGCGAAGTGGTCGTTGCCGAAGTACGACTGCTGCGCGCCGGTGGCGACGATGAGGCTGTCGAAGGGGGTGACGGTGTCGCGGTTGAGTAATCGCGAGGTGACCGTGTTGTTGACCAGGTCGATATCGTGGACGTCACCGAGCAGCACCTGCGCGTTCTTCTGCTTGCGCAGCACCAGGCGGGTGGCGGGGGCGATCTCGCCGGTCGAGAGGATGCCGGTGGCCACCTGGTACAGCAGCGGCTGGAACAGGTGGGTGGAGGTCTTGGAGATCAGGGTGATGTCGACATCGGCCTTGCGCAGGTGCCTGGTGCCGAACAAACCGCCGAACCCGGAACCGATCACCACCACACGGTGTCGCTGGTTCCCGACAGACTGAGTGCTCATCGTCCTGCTCCTCGACAGACGGGGTGGGCCCCGCAATGGTGGTGACGGGGTTAACCGTAGTCGGCTCCGGATGCGACGTCGCCACGAGATCCCGGTTCCGATCTTGCTGTGGTGCGTTCATTCACCGGGTGCCGGACGCCGCGGTGAGATCCACCGTGGCGCCCGGACCGGCTGACAAGATCGAGAATACGGGACCGGGAGGGTCAGCGACCGGCAAGCAGAAGCTCGGCCACCTTGGTATCCGTCTCGGCGCCCTCGGTGTAGCCGCCCTCGGCGCCGAGCGCGTTCATGATGGCGAGCGTGTAGCGCTCACCGTTGCCCGCGACGCCGACCGAGTTGACCACCCAGCCGTCGGCCTCGGCCGACCAGCCGTTCTTCAGGCCGGGACGCATCCGCGAGCCCGCGCCCCACACGCCCCAGTGCTGGTTGGAGTCGACCGTACGCATCCGGTCCAGCAGGTAGGCCAGGTCGTCGGGGTGCATGGTGTCGAGGATGGTGTTCATCAGCCGGTCGAGGTCGGCGGCGGTGCACTTCTGGAACGACCAGTCGGGGAACATCGCCGACATGGTCGGCTGCGGGATCAGGCTGACCATGCCGTACGCGCGGAACGCGTTGTTGTAGGCCATCCGGTCGAAGCCGATGAACTTGTTCCACAGCACGTTGGTGGCGGCATCGTTGGAGGTGGCCAGCATCGCCTCGATGTTGGTGCGGTCCTCGGGAGCCAGGCCGATGGCGCCGACCCTGGCCCGGTTGAGCAGGTCGGCGGCGATCGCGAGCTTGATCGTGGACGCGGTCCACACCTGGTTCTCGGCGTGCTCGCTGGCGTAGATCCCGCCGGTCTGGCGGTCGCGCAGGACGTAGCCGGCGACGCCGGGGCGGCCGGCGAGGTAGGCGTTCACTCGCGCGATCCGCGAACTCATGTCGTTGTCGAAGCCCGGTAGCGATACCTGGGTCAACGCGGGCGGCGCGGCTTGAGCCGGAGCCGTCAGCACCGGGACGCCCGGAGTGAGGACGGCTGCGGCGGCGAGGAGACAGGCGGTTGCTGCGACCCGGGATACGACGCGGGTGGAGGGGGAACGGTCACGCACGAGGGACCACATTCGCACACCCGGCGCCCGAGCGCACTATTTGCGGAGAAATCCGCCGAGTTGTTACAGCGCCGTTGCGCCGCACCGGTTTTCCGCTCAGTGATGGGCGGCGTGCGGTGTCGCGATGGTGCAGCCGTTGAGCCGGTGGCAGTGTTCGAACGCTTCGCCGTGCTGATCGAGCGGCCAGGAGTGCAGCACCTGGTCCGGCCCGTAGCGCCGGGAATTGATCAGCTCCCAGCGGGCGCCTGCGCGCCGGACGATGAAACCGCCACCGGGAACCAGGGGAATCACCTGCGCGATCATGAACCGGACCAGCCTTTCGCCTGCGGCCGAACTGTCCCACCCGAAGAACAACGATCCCACGGCCGGTTTCCCCGGTAGCGTAGGCGCGGCCGGTAACGCGTTGCGGTGTGGCCTATTTCACTTGCCCTGGTCGGTGGTGACGGCGGGGCCGCACGATTGCGGGTCGGTCGCTGGGCGTATAAACAACGGATGCCGCTGCACCTCCATCGCGCCGAACGTGCCGACGCGCTGGCCGACGGACTCGCGGGTGTGCTCGGTGCCGTACCGGCCGACCCGTTCACCACCGAGGTGGTCGCGGTGCCAGCCAAAGGTGTGGAGCGCTGGCTGGCGCAGCGGCTGTCGGGTGTGCTCGGAGTGGCGGGCACGGGGGACGGTGTGGCCGCCAATATCGCGTTTCCCGCGCCGACGGCGCTGGTAGCCGAGGTGCTGGCCGCGGCGAGCGGGGTCGCGCCCGCCGACGATCCGTGGCACGGACAGCGGCTGGTGTGGACCTTGCTCGGGGTGATCGACGAGGTCGCCGATCAGCCGTGGGCGGCGGTCCTGGCGCGGCATCTCGGCCTGCCCGGTGCCGGGCACCGGGTGGGCAGGCGCTACGCCACCGCCGCGCACCTCGCGACCCTGTTCGACTCCTACGCCGCGCAGCGACCGCAACTGCTCCTCGACTGGGCGGCGGGTGCCGATACCGATGGCGTGGGCGGCACCGTGCCCGACGACCTCGCCTGGCAACCGCTGCTCTGGCGAGCACTGCGCGCGGCCGTCGGCTCGCCGAGCCCGGCCGAGCGCTTGGCTGCCGCGTGCGCCCGGCTGCGGGCCGAACCGGATTCCGTCGATCTTCCCGAACGCCTGTCCCTGTTCGGTCTCACCCGGCTGCCTGCCGACCAGTTGGCTGTACTGACCGCCCTGGCCGAACACCGCGAGGTCCACCTGTGGCTCGCCCATCCCAGCCCCGCGATGTGGACGGCGCTGTCGGCGGCGGTGGGCGCTGACGGCGGCGCTCCAGGCGACCCGACTGCGACGGCGGCAGGTGGCGCGTCCGGCACCGCACCACAGCAAGCGACATCGTCGGCTTCAGCGCACCTTGGCCCAGCGGGAGCCGGTCCGGCGGCTGTCATGCCGGCGCCGGACCGCAGCGGTGTGGTCCCGCGATCGGCCGACCACACCGCCGATCTGGTTCGCCACCCCCTCCTGACCGGACTGGCCAGAGACGTTCGCGAACTGCAACAGCGTCTGAACCCGTTGCTGCACAGCGAGATTCACCTCGCCGCCGAGTCTGCGGCGACCACCTTGCTCGGCGCCGTGCAGACCGCGATCCGGGACGACCGGGTTCCGGCGGCGGGCGCGAGTCCGGACGGCACCGTCGAGGTGCACGCCTGCCACGGCCCCGCCCGGCAGGTCGAGGTCTTGCGCGACCTGCTCCTGACGACCTTCTCGGGCGATCCCACGCTCCAGCCTCGAGACGTGCTGATCATGTGCCCGGACGTCGAGGCCTACGCCCCGCTGGTGCGGGCCGCCTTCGGACATCGCGGGGCCGGTGCGGTGGACCTGCCCGTCGAGGGCGAACACCCGGCGCACCAGCTGCGGGTCCGGCTCGCCGATCGCGGGCGGGCGGTCACCAACCCGATGCTGGCCGTGGTCATCGAGCTGCTGGAACTGGCCGACGGACGCGTCACTGTGACGCAGGTGCTGGACCTGGCGGCGAGCGAGACCGTGCGCCGCCGCTGTGGGTTCGACGACGACGACATCGAGCGACTGCGCGAATGGGCGGCCGAGTCGGGCGCCCGCTGGGGGATCGGGCAGCGGCAGCGCGAGGCGTTCGGCCTCGCCGACTTCGCGCAGAACACCCTCAATGCCGCCGTCGACCGGATCCTGCTCGGCGTCACCGCCGACGAGTCCGGTGACGACTGGCTGGATCTGGCCTTGCCGCTCGACGATGTCGACTCCAACGATGTCGACCTGGCGGGCCGGTTCGCCGAATTCGTCGACCGGCTAGCTGTCTGCCTGCGCGATCTGCGCGGCCCGCGGCCTGCCGCGGAGTGGACGGCGGTGCTGCTGCGCGCGGTCGACCTGCTCACCGACGTGCCGGACGCGCACTCCTGGATCCGGACCGAGGCCCGCCGCGAGATCGTCGCCGCCACCGAGCACGCGGGTGCCACGCCGCTGCGGCTCGCCGATGTCGCGGTGTTGCTGACCGGGCGCCTGGCGGGCGGGCCCGGCCGCGCCAACTTCCGCACCGGCGAACTCACCGTGTGCACACTGGTGCCGATGCGATCGGTGCCGCACCGGGTCGTGCTCCTGCTCGGACTCGACGACGACGTCTTCCCCCGCCCCGGCACCGTCGACGGCGACGACCTCTTGGCCCGCGACCCCCTGGTCGGCGAGCGCGATGCCCGCAGCGAGGACCGTCAGCTGCTGCTCGACGCGATCATGGCGGCGGGGGAGAAGCTGCTGATCCTGCACACCGGCGCCGACCCGGTCACCGGCGCCGCGCGCCCGCCCGCGGTGCCGGTGGCCGAGCTGCTCGACGTCCTCACCGCCCAGGTGGGCCGCGCGGCGATGGCCACGGTCCATGTCCGGCATCCCTTGCAGTCCTTCGACCGTCGCAATTTCGCCCCCGACCGTCCGCGCAGTTTCGACACCGTCGCCCTGGCCGGTGCCCGTGCCGCCGCGCGCCCGTCCCAGCCACGTCCGCCGCTGCTGGCCGCGCCGCTGCCGCCCGCCCCGCTCGCGGATGTCGCACTGGCGGAACTGATCTCGTTCGCCGAACATCCGGTGCGGGCGTTCCTGTGGCAGCGGCTCGGGCTGCGGGTGCCCGAGGAGGCCGAGGACATCGCCGATCAGCTGCCGATCGAACTCGACGGCTTGGCGAAATGGGATCTGGGCGAACGGATGCTGACGGCGCGGCTCACCGGCGCCGACCCCGCCGGGCTGCGCGCCGCCGAATGGCGGCGAGGTACGTTGCCGCCGTTCGGTTTCGGCGCCGCGGTACTCGACGAGGTGGAGGGCACCGTCGACACCCTCGTGCGCACCGCACTGCCCGACTACGCGGCGTCCCCCCGTGCCGTCGACATCGCGATCGATCTCGGCAACGGCCGCACCCTGGCCGGTACCGTCCCCGAGGTGCGTGGCGAGACATTGGTGCGCACCACCTACTCCCGGCTGGCACCCAAACACCGTCTGGCGGCGTGGGTTTCGCTGCTCGCGCTCGCCGCGACCGAGGACAGGTCGTGGCGGGCGATCAGCACCGGCCGCGGCCAGTTCCGCAGCAGGCCCGTCGCCCGCTCGGTGATCGTGGCGCCGGAGGCTCCCGCCGCGCTGGCCGTGCTGCGTGAGCTGGTCCGCCTGCGCGACGAGGGACTGTGCGAACCGCTGCCGGTCGCGCCCGCCGCCACCGCCGCCTACGCCGAGCGCCGCTTCCGCGGTGACAGCGTCGCCGACGCCCTGCTCGCGGCCGAACACGCCTTCGACGGCGGACCCAACGGCCCCGACAAATTCGGTGACCACACCGACCGCTACCTGCGCTACGTGTGGGGTCGCGCGCCCCGATTCGCCCAGCTCGCCGCGGAATCCGCCCGGGCGGGCGAGGCGGAGAGCACCCGCTTCGGCGCGGTCGCGCGCCGCTGGTGGGCGCCGCTGCTCGCCGCCGAGAGTCAGGGGCAACCATGACCGGGACGATGTCGGCGCCCGCCGCCTTCGACGCCGCGGGCGCGCTGCCCGAGGGCACCACCGTGCTCGAGGCCAGCGCGGGTACGGGCAAGACGCACGCCATCGTCGGTCTCGCCGTCCGCTATGTCGCCGAGGCGGGGATCGGCATCACCGAACTGCTGCTGGTGACCTTCAGCCGCGCCGCCACCCAGGAACTGCGCGAACGGACCAGGGACCGCTTCGTCACCGTCGCCGCCGCCCTGGCCGACCAGCATGTCGCGCGTGCCCATCCGGACGAGCTGGTGCGCGCGCTGGCCGACACCGACCCGGCGACGCTGCGGCTGCGCAGGCACCGATTGCTCACCGCCCTGGCCGATTTCGACGCGGGCACCATCGCCACCACGCACTCGTTCTGCCAGCGCATGCTCGACGAACTCGGCCTGGCGGGCGAGCACGATCCGGGCGCCCGGCTGGTCGAATCGGTCGACGAACTCGTCGCCACCGTCGCCGACGACCTCTACCTGGCCCGCTACGCCCGTGACCGGGCGCCGTTCACCCTCCGCGAGGCACACACCCTCGCCCTGGCCGCCGTGCACGACCGGCACGCCGACCTCGCGCCACGCACCGACGGCGCGGCCGGTGCGCGGGTCGCCTTCGCGACGGCGGTCCGCGCAGAGACCGAACGCCGCAAACGCCGTGCGGGACTGCGCGATTTCGACGATCTGCTGGTCCTGCTGCACGAGGTCCTCGCCGACCCGGAGCACGGCCCGCGGGCCTGCGCGCGGATCCGGCAGCGGTACCGGGTCGCGCTGGTCGACGAGTTCCAGGACACCGACCCGCTCCAGTGGGACATCCTGCGCCGGGCCTTCCACGAACACGCCACCCTCGTCCTGGTCGGCGACCCGAAACAGGCCATCTACGCCTTCCGCGGCGCGGAGGTGCTCAGCTACCTCGACGCCGTGGCCCTCGCCCAGCAGCGCAGCGAACTCACCCGCAACTGGCGCAGCGACGCGGGTCTGCTGCGCGCCGTCGACCATCTGTGCGGCGGTGCGGAATTGGGTCACCCCGAGATCAGCGTCTACCCCGTCACGCCGACCCGGCCCGCGACCCGGCTGCACGGCGACCCCGAGGTGATCACGCCGCTGCGGCTGCGGGTGCTGCCGCGCACCGGGGCAGGCCCCCGCAACCGGTCGGGGTTTCCCTCGGTCGGCAGGCAGCGGACGAAGGTGGCCGACGACCTGGCCGCCGACATCGTGACCCTGCTCGAATCCGGGGCGGCCATCGAGGCCAAACCCGAACGGGGCGCGGATCATTCGCTCACCGAGGTCGGCGACGGGCGGGTGCGCAGGCCGATCGGGCCGGGCGACATCGCGGTCCTCGTGCGCACCCGCACCCAGATCGACGTGGTGCGGGCCGCCTTGGACCGGGTCGGCGTCGCGTCCGTCCTGGCCGGTGGCACCAGCGTTTTCGCCACCGTGGCCGCCACCGACTGGCTGTGGGTGCTGCGGGCGCTGGAACAGCCGCATCGCGGCGACCGGGTGCGGCTGGCCGCGTGCACGCCGATCCTGGGCGTGACCGTCGCCGAGATCGACGCAGGCGGAGCCGATCTCGTCGGCCGGGTGTCCACCCAGCTGCGGGAGGCGGCCCGGCTGTTCGGTCGGGCGGGGTTCGCCGCGGTCTTCGACAAGCTCGCCACCGAAACCGATCTCGCGCCGCGCCTGCTCGCGGTGGAGAACGGCGAACGCGAACTGACCGACCTGCGCCATATCGCCCAGCTGCTCGACGAGGTCGCCCTCGCCGACGGGCTGGGCCTGACCGCGCTGACCCGCTGGCTGGCCGACCGGGTGCGCGACCCGGAGGCGGGCAGCATCAGCGGCCGCAGCAGGCGCCTCGACCGGGACGCGGCGGCCGTGCAGATCGCGACCGTGCACGCCAGCAAGGGCCTCGAATTCCCCATCGTCTACCTGCCTTTCGCGTGGGACAGCGCCAAGAACCCCTACCCGGCGACGCTGCTGTTCCACGACGACAACGGCACCCGCGTCCTCGACATCGGCGGCAAGGAGGCGCCCGGCTACAGCGAACGCCAAATGCGCTGTGAGGCCGAGGAATCAGGGGAGGAGCTGCGGCTGCTGTATGTCGCGCTGACCCGTGCCATGTGCCAGGTCGTCGCCTGGTGGGCGCCCGCGGTCACCACCGGCGCGGCGCCTCTGCACCGGATGATCCTCGGCAGGCGGCCGGGGTCCGCGCAGGTACCGCGGCGGGCGGAGATCCCCGCGGATACCGCAGCGGTGCAACGGATCTCCGAGTGGGCCGCACCCGCGTCCGAGGTGATCTCGGTGACCGCGGTCGACCGTCCCGAAGATGTCGCCCCCCGGCGGGTTCGTACCGAACTGCCGACCGGCGACCTGGCCGCGGCCGGTTTCACGCGGGTGCTCGACCAGCAGTGGCGCCGGACCTCGTATTCCGCGCTCACGGCGGGCGCCCACGACATCGCGGGCGTCACCGAGGAGGAGCCCGAAGACGGACCGGGCCCCGACGACGAACCGGCCGCGGCTCCCGTCGACGCCCCCACCGGCGGTACGGGCGCGCCCTCCCTGATGAACGCGCTGCCCTACGGTGCGGAGTTCGGCACACTCGTGCACGGCGTCCTGGAAACCGTCGACACCTCGGCGCCGGACCTCGCCGCCGAGGTCCACACCCGCTGTGTGGAAGCGGTCGAGCACACCATGGCCGAACTCGACGTCGACCTGCTGTCCACCGCGCTCCTCGAAGTCCTGTGCACCCCCGCCGATTTCGGCTCGCTCGCCGCGATCGTGCCCCGTGATCGACTGTCCGAGCTGGAATTCGAGCTGCCGCTCGGTGGCGGTGACACCCCCGGTGCCCGGTCGGCGGGGATGCACGCGATCGCCGACCTGCTGCGGACCCACCTGCCCGCCGGCGACGTGCTGTGCGGCTACGCCGACCACCTGGCGGCGCTGCCCGACACCGTCCTGCGCGGGTACCTCACCGGCAGTATCGACGCCGTGCTGCGGGTACCCGACGCCCCGGGCGAGCATCGCTACCTCATCGTCGACTACAAGACGAACCGGCTCGGCAGCGGCGATCTCACCGTCGAGCACTACCGTCGCGAGCACATGGTGACGGAGATGATCCGGTCCCACTATCCGCTGCAGGCCCTGCTGTACGCGGTGGCGCTGCACCGCTATCTGCGCTGGCGGCTGCCCGGCTACGACCCGGCCCGCCATCTCGGCGGCGCCCGCTACCTGTTCGTGCGCGGCATGATCGGCGCGGCCACCCCACCCGGCCACGGGATCTTCGACTGGCATCCACCCGCCGAACTCGTTGTCGCACTGTCGGATCTGCTCGCGGGAGGGGCGCAATGACGTCTATCCAGGTGGCGCAGCGGGGAACTGGGCTGCTGCGTGTCTTCAACGAAGCCGGAGTGCTCTCCGCCGCCGATGTGCACGTCGCGGTGCGGCTGGGCCGGATGGGTCGTGAGGACGACGAGGATGTGCTGTTCGCGGCCGCGCTGGCGGTACGCGCGGTGCGGTCGGGATCGGTGTGCCTGGAGTTGGCGCGCATGCGCGAGATCGGCATCGATGCCGACGAAACCCGCGACACCGCAACGGGAATCGACCCGGCGACACTGCCGTGGCCGGACACCGATCGCGTGCTCGCGGCATTGCGGCGCAGTCCGCTGATCTGTGGCGGGCAAGCCGGTCCGCTGCGTCCGTTGCGGATCGTCGAAGCCGATGCCGAGGGTGGCGCGCTGCTCTACCTCGACCGGTACTACCAGCAGGAGCAGATCCTGCGGCGGGTGCTCACCGAGCGCAGTGCCGACCACCCCGAGATCGATACCGAACTCGTCCGCGCGGAACTCGATCGGCTCTTCGCGGACCCCCTCGGTGAGGGCCCCGATCGGCAGCGGCTGGCCGCCGCCCTCGCCGCTACCCACTGGACCACTGTCGTGGCCGGCGGCCCCGGCACCGGCAAGACCCACACGATCGCCCGGATCCTCGCCCTGCTCACCGCGCATCGCCGCGCCTCCCCGAAACTGCCCGCTTTGCGCATTGCGCTCGCCGCGCCGACCGGCAAGGCCGCCGCGCGTCTCCAGGAAGCCGTGCGCCAGCAGGCCGCCGAACTCGGACTGCCCGAGCTGACCGCCGCCACCCTGCATCGCCTGCTCGGCTGGCAACGGGGACGCACCACACGATTCCGGCACCACGAACACAACCGCCTGCCCTACGACGTGGTGGTGGTCGACGAGACGTCCATGGTGTCGCTCACGATGATGAGCCACCTGTTCTCCGCGCTGCGGCCCGACACCCGGCTGGTCCTGGTGGGTGACCCGGACCAGCTGGCCTCCGTCGATGCCGGTGCGGTGCTGGCTGATCTGGTCGCCGGACCGATCAGCGGTGCACCGAACCCGGCGCTGCGGGAGTTGCTGCACTCCGATTCGCCGCTCGGGGCGCGGCCCGCGACGGAAGCTGCCGTCGAGCAGGCGGTGCCGGGGCTGCCCGCGATGGAACACCGGATGCCTGCGGACTCGGGCCTGCCCGCAACGGATCATCCGACGCCTGCGGACTCGGGCCTGCCCGCAACGGAACATCGGACGCCTGCCGTGTCGGGTCTGCCCGCAACGGAACATCGGACGCCTGCCGTGTCGGGTCTGCCCGCGACGGAACACCGGGTGGCTGCGGGGGCGGACCGCGAGGCCGAGCGGTCGCCAGGGACGGGCCTGCCGGCGAATCTGGTCGGGGCGCAATCAGATACAGAGTCGCTCAGTGCGCTGGAGCAGCGCCGCCTGCGCGGTGGCATCGTGCGGCTGACGCGGGGCAGGCGTTTCGGTGGCCGGATCGCGGACCTGGCCGTCGCCGTGCGCGCGGGTGACGCGGATGCCGCGCTGGCGATCCTGCGGGCAGGCGGCGCGGACGTCTCGCTGTGCGCACCCGACGACACCGCCGCGGTTCGCGCGGACGTGACCACCGCGGCCCTCTCCGTCACCGGTGCCGCGAATGCGGGCGATGCGGTCGGCGCGCTCACCGCGCTGGAATCCCATCGACTGCTCTGCGCTCATCGGCAGGGCCCGTTCGGTGTGGAGCGCTGGGACCGGATGGCCGCGGACTGGGCCACGGCAGGTGGCGCGGGACCCGAAGGGCCGCAATCGGTCTGGTATCCCGGCCAGCCGCTGCTGGTCACCGCCAACGATCACGAGGCCCGCATCTACAACGGCGACACCGGGGTGATCGTGCGCCGTCCCGACGGGTCACTGCGCGCGGCACTGCAGCGTGGCAGTGAGCCGTACCTGGTCCACCCGACCCAATTCCCCGCGGTGGTCACCGTGTTCGCGATGACCATCCACCGCAGTCAGGGCAGCCAGTACGACACCGTCTCGGTGGTACTGCCCGAACCCGAATCCACGCTGCTGACCAGGGAATTGCTCTACACCGCCATCACCCGTGCCCGGGTTCACGTGCGCATCATCGGCACCGAGGAGTCGGTTCGCGCCGCCATCGGACGGCGGGTGCTCCGGGCCAGCGGACTGTCCCGGAGCACCCCGCCGCAGTAGCGGTCAGCGGGCGGAACTGCGCGAGAAGTTCCAGGACCACCAGTGGTCGTCGTCGAGGTCTGCGCGGATGGAGTCCTCGATCTCGGTGCGGAGCTCGGGGGGCAGCTGCGTCAGCGCGGGGATGATGTCGGGGGAGAGGTTGCTCAGGTAGGCGGTGTCGAGGCGCTTTCCGTTCTCCCAGCGATCGATATTCCGTTCGGCGACAAGATGTTCCGGATTGAGGATCGCCAGCGCGATGAGCGTGCCGAGCGCGGTGCCGACCGCCGCGCGGGGCACCCACCTCCACCGCAACCGGGCGATCGCGACCAGGACGAGCACGTACACGACGCCCACCCACAGCTCACACACCTCCACCAGCAGACGCAGCACCGTGAACCCGTACGCCTGCTGATAGGTCCACATCCGCGCGAGCGCCGACCCGACGATCACCAGCGCCAGCACGCTCACCGCGCTCAGCAGAATCCGCAGCCAGCGCCGGTCGGCGGCCGTCTCGTGCGAGGACCAGCGCAGCACCGCCAGGATCACCGCCAGCGTCAGGATGCTCACCGCCGACAACTGCCAGAACCCACTGCGGGCGTATTCGGCATAGGTCAGGCCCGCGGTCCGCTGCACATAGTCGTCACCACCGAACAGCGCGACGAACTGGGCACCGACGAACACCCCGAACAGCACGGTCAGCGCACCGACCGGCAGCACCCACTCACTGCGCGACCACAACCGCGCGGGCCGCGGTGACGCCGCCGCAGCAGCGGCAGGCGGACCCGCGAGCAGATACAGCGCACCGAGCGCGCCCACGGCGACCACGCCGAACAGCAGAATCCACTGCCAGGCGGTCGCCGCGTCCACGGTGGGCACCAACCCGCTCAACAGGTCGGCGAACGTCGCATCCGCGCCACCCAGCAACGGCACGAACACCACGAGCAATGCCACCGTCGCCGCGACCGACACCCCACACCGCCGCACACTCGACAGCTCCGCGGGCCGCGCCTCCCGCAACCCCGAAAAAGCCCACGGCACAGCCCCGAACGACGCCAGCGGCACCGCGACCATGTCGAGCACGACGCCCCGCGAGGTCCGCCGGCCCAACACCGCCAGGGAACCCGCGACACACGCCGCCAGCACACACAGCGCGAACAACCACCCGGCGGCGCGGACCGTGCCGACCCCGAGCAGTACGAGTGCGGCAACGGTCCACCACAGGCGATCGCGAGCGGTGACGGGCTCGACGCTCAACGCATTGCCACGGCCGGTGGCGTCGTCAGCGCCTTGCGCGTGCTTCTGGACGGTTGCGCTTGGCGACGCGATATCGGGTGCTGTGCGCGAGGAGTCGCCGGGCGGGGTTGCAGGCGAAGGCTTCCCGGCTGCTGAGTACGAGGTGTGGCCTTCGCCGGTGCTCGGGACAGAGTCCGCTTCTTGATCGGCTGACTCCTCGACAGCCGATGTCGACGCGGTATCCTGAGCGTTGCCCGCGGGCGTCTGCGCCGCGGCCTGAACTTTCGCGGTGGCCTCACCTGTCGACCCGGTCCATACAGCTGTACGCGTGTCCCTGCCAGGTGTGGTCGATTGAGTAGAGGCGGGGGAGTTCGTGGGGTTGATCGTCGCGGGCGTGGGGGCAGCGATCGTGGGGTGCTCGGGGGACGAGGGTGGATCGTCGGCTGTCGCCGGCATCGCCGGAGTCGTCGAGTGTGCTTCTGCCGCAGCGCTCTTCGTGGTTTCGGTGCTGGATTCCGCAGGATTGTCGTCGGTGTTGCGGGAGCGGGCGCGGTAGTCGACAACGCACAGGGCGCCGGTGATCACGCCACCGGCCAGGAGCCAGCCGATGCCGGGGCGGTCGACCGGAATCACTGTCGCGCCGACGATTCCAGCCACGGCGGCAGCGGGGAGGACGCCGGCCGGTCGGGCGACACGCTGCCAGCGCTGGGGGACCGGGGGAGGTGGCGGCGGTAGTGGTGGCATCGGGCCTGGCGGCGGCGTGGCGGCGGCTTGCCAGCCCGCGGTCCACGGCTGTGGTGCCTCGGTACTAACTTGTCCTGCAGGCGATGTCGTGCCGGAACTCGCCTTCTCGGCGACGGTGACTGCTGCTTCCGGTTCGTCGTGTGTTCGCGGGGTCGCGGGCTTTTCGGTCATGATGTCCCCTCCGATGGGTGTGCGGGATCGGCCCGGGACCCTGAGGTCCGGGATGGTGTGCCAGGATGTGGTCGGGTCAGTCCGCGGGCAGGACGACGCGGATGCGGGAGCCGGGGTCGGCGACGGCGATGGTGCCGCCGTGCAGGTCGATCACCCAGCGGGCGATGGCGAGGCCGAGGCCGGTGCCGCCGCCGTCGGTGCGGCCGCCCCGGGTGAAACGGTCGAAGACGGTGGCGCGGTCGGCTTCCGGGATGCCGGGACCGTCGTCGGAGATCTCGAGGACGGTCGCCCCGGGAATGGCGTGCGCCGAGACCCGGACCTCACCGCCCGCCGGGCCGTGCCTGGCGGCATTGTCGAGCAGGTTGAACAGCACCTGGTGCAGCCGGGCCCGGTCGGCGTGCACGGTGGCATCGGCCGGTTCGATCGAGGTGGTGAAGCGGACACCGCGACCGAGCGCGGCCGTCATCACCTCGGCCTCGGCGATCACCTCCGCCAACAGCGGTGCGAGCGGCAGGTTTTCGCGGTCCAGCGTGAACGCGCCCGCCTCGATACTGGACAGATCGAGCAGTTCGGAGACGAGCAGACCGAGTCGTTCGGTCTGGGCCAGCGCGGTGCGCAGCGTCGCCGGATCGGGCTCGCTGATCCCGTCGACGATGTTCTCCAGGACCGCGTGCAGCGCCGTCACCGGCGTCCGCAATTCGTGGGAGACATTGGCGATGAGGTCGCGGCGCTGCCGGTCGGCCGCGGCCAGATCCGCGGCCATCTGGTTGAACGCGGTCGCCAGCTGACCCACCTCGTCGCGGGAGCTGGCCCTGACCCGGAAGCTGTAGTCGCCGTGTGCCATTCGCCGCGCGGCCGCGGTCATCTCGCGCAGTGGGCGGGTGATGCCGTGCGCGAGGAACTGCGAGGTGACCAGGGCGATGATCATGGCGGTGAGCGTGGTGAAGGTCGGCAGCCAGCCGATCCGCAACCAGAAGTAGGCGAACGCGACCGCACCGGAACAGACCATCAGCACGGCCAGCTTCAGCTTGATCGACCGCAGCGGGTCCAGTGGTCGCGGCATCCGGTCGGCTACCCGATCGAGGAAGGTGCGCGGCGGCTCGGCCGACAACAACTCGCTCATCGCGCGTCCAGGGCGTAGCCGACACCGTGCACGGTGCGGATCAGATCGGCGCCGAGTTTGCGGCGCAAGGCCTTGATGTGGCTGTCGACCGCGCGGGTACCGGACGCGTCCGACCAATCCCAGATGTCCTCGAGCAACCGCTCCCTGGCCAGTACCGCCCGGGGCCGTTGCGCGAGACGGGCCAGCAGATCGAACTCCAGCGGGGTCAGCCTGGCCTCGGTGGCGCCGCGCCAGACCCGCCGCTCGTCGAGGTCGATGCGCAGATCACCGACGACGATCGCGCTGTCACCGCGCTCGGTGGCCCGGTCGACGCGCCGCAGCAGGGCGTGTACGCGGGCCGCCAGCACCCGCATCGAGAACGGTTTCGTGAGGTAGTCGTCGGCGCCGACACCCAGCCCGACCAGCTGATCGGTCTCGTCGGTGCGGGCGGTGAGCATGAGCACCGGGACATGCCGGTCGGCCTGGATGCGCCGGCACACCTCGAGCCCGTCGAAACCGGGCAGCATCACATCGAGCACCACCAGATCGGGTTCCCCCGCGGCAGCCGCTGCCACCGCACCCGGACCGTCATGGGCCAGGTCGACCGTGAACCCCTCGGCCCGCAACCGTGCCGCGACCGACTCGGCGATCGTCACCTCGTCGTCGACGACGAGGATCCGACGCGCGGGCTGTCCTGTCCCGCCCCCACTGAGTTCCATGGTCAGACCCTAGCGAGCGGGTGTGGAGGGTTGCGTCGTCAATTGTGGAGATTCTGTGTGCGGCACAGCTAGGCGGCATACAGGGTGGCGGGCATGGAGCGGTAGCTGTTCAGGTTCACCAGGCCACGCGGGATCGGGGGGCCGTCCAGGTGTAGATCCGGGTACCGCTCGAAGAGTGCAGGCAGCGCGATGGTGCCTTCCAGCCGGGCAAGGCTGGATCCCAGGCAGCTGTGCACCCCGCTGCTGAACGAGAGATGTTCCGCGGCATTGGGTCTGGTCACATCGAATCGTTCGGGATCGGGGAAGACGGTGGGGTCCTTGTTGGCGCCCGCCAGCAACAGCAGGACAAGGGAACCGTATTCGACGTGCTGATCGGCGATGTCGATGTCACTGTTCGCGATGCGGCCCGTGATCCGGATGGGACCGTCGTAGCGCAGGATTTCCTCGACCGCGCCCGGCCACAGCTCCGGCCGCGCCATCAGCATCTCCAGCTGTTCCGGATGTCTTGTCAGCAGGGCGATTCCGTTGCCGAGCATGTTCACCGTCGTCAAGAATCCGGCGTCCAGCAGCAGGGCCGCGTTGGCCACCTGCTCGCGGTGGGTGAGCTCGCCACCCGTCACCAGCGTAGTGAGCACATCGTCGCCGGGTTCGTCGGTGCGCCTGGCGATCTGCTGGTCGAAGTACCGCTCGCTCTCGGCCAGATCTTCGACGGCGCGGCGGAAAGTGGCCCAGGTCAGGCCTCGCTCGAGCAGCGGCGCACCGGTATCGCCCCACCTCAGCAGAGTGGCATGCATCTCGGCGGGCAACCCGAGCAGCTCGGCGATGATCGCGATGGGCAACCGCTCGCAGAAGTCGTCGATCAGATCCGGTCGCGGCGTCGATTTCATGCCGTCGAGCAGGTCGTCGGTCACTTCGACAACCCGCTCCCGGAGTTTGGCTATCGCCTTCGGCGCGAATGCCTGCCCGACCAAGCGGCGGTAGACGGTGTGTTCCGGCGGATCGGTCACCAGCATCGAGGGCGGTTCGGCGAGGTTGGGAAGTTCCAGATCCGTCTTGGTCAACACCCAGCGCATCAGCTTCGGCAGGGCCCGGCTGTTGGGCGAGACCGCGCCGAAGCGACGGTCCCGCAGGATGAGCCGGCATATTTCGTGGTCCGCGGTGACGCGCAGCTTCGATATGTTCGTCACGGTGGGCATCCGGCCCTGCTGCCGGATTTCCTCGACGGCGCGCGGCGAGCCGCGCCCGCGATCCGGACCGGCCAGGATCTGCGCGAGGGGATCGCCGCGATGCGCCGGCATGAGGAGATAGGTCCGTGCCAGGCGATGTAAGACCAGCCACCGAAACCATGCGCGCGTCAACATTCGCCGTCACCTCCCACGCAGGATCTCCCCATGGTAGAGCGCCTAGGCACATTTGGCTAATTCTCGGCTAGCCTGAATCGGCAAGCCTTGACCATGCGAATCAGGTGAGGGGCACGATGGACAGACGCGGTTTCATCAAGGGCGTCGGCCTGACCGCGACGATGCTTGCCACGGCCACGTCTCCGGCGTGGGCGCAGGACTACCGCCTGGGCCCGAATGCGTTGTTGTACCGCGCATTGGTGCCGGAGATCTTCGCGCCGCTACCGGATCCGGCCGACCATGTGCCTGCGATCGTCATCGGATCGGGGTTCGGGGCGTCGATCACCGCGCTGCGTCTGGCACAGTCCGGAGCCGAGGTCACCGTGCTCGAGCGCGGGTCGCGCTGGCCGAATGATCCGTGGCGCAACATTTTCGCCGTCGACACGATTCCGGATGGCCGCGGCTTCTGGCATCGCACCACCTTTACCGGCCCGACCGGGAATACCGTCGCGTTCGATCCGTTCGGCGGGGTCCTCGACATCTCCAGTTACCCGGGCATCGACGTGTGGCGCGGTGCGTGTGTGGGCGGTGGCTCGGTGGTGTTCACCGGGGTGATGATCGAGCCGGAGCAGCGGTTCTTCGACCATGTGTTCGGCGGTGTGGTCGACTACCGCGAGATGCATGAGGTCTATTACCCCAGGGTTCGGGAGACTTTGCGACCGAGCCCGATCCCGGACGACATCTATCACTCCATCGCGTTCGCGCACTCGCGGGCCTGGGACGGTCAGGTCCGCGCGGCCGGCTACGCGCCGCAGCGCATCGACGGCATGTGGAATTGGCATATCATCCGCGACGAGCTGGCCGGACGATCGTTGCCGTCGGCGACAATCGGCTGTTCGAACCTCGGCAATTCCAACGGCGCGAAGTTCGATCTCAACCAGAACTACCTGCGCTATGCCGAGGCCACCGGGCGTGCCCGGATCTACCCCGGCCACCGGGTGGACGCCATCGCCGAGGAACCGGGAGCGTCGGGTCGTTATGTCGTCAGCGTGACCAAACTGGCACCTACCGGCGAGGTGCTCCGAACCCGGACGCTGACCTGCGACAAGCTGTTTCTCGGTGCGGGCTCGATCGGCACCTCGGAGCTGTTGGTGCGCGCGCGCGAGACCGGCGCGCTGCCGAACCTGAACGAGCACATCGGCGAGGGCTGGGGCAGCAACGGCGATGTCGGCTTGGCCCGGCCCCTCAGCTCACTCGAGGTGGGCACGCAGGGCGCGCCGTCCGCGAGCCGGATTCTGGACGAGGCGGGCGCACCTGTGTCGCTGGAGAACTGGTACATCCCCGGCGCACCGCCGTTCGACGTCGGCACGCTCGGATCGCTGGGCATGGTGCTCGACGACACCCGAGGCCGGTTCGTCTACAACCCCGCCAACGGGCGGGTGGACCTGCACTGGCCGGAGAACGGCGCTGCCGGCTACCTCGCGCGAGCGCAGGAAATCAACGACAAGGCGGCCTGCGACTGCGTACCCATCGGCCCACCGGGCTCTGGTGGGAACGCCTCCATCACCTCACATCCGCTGGGCGGCGCAGTGCTCGGCCGCGCGACAGACGGGTACGGGCGGGTGGTCGGTTATCGGGGCCTGTACGTCATGGACGGGGCGGCTGTGCCCGGTAGTTGCGGAACGGTGAACCCGTCGTTGACGATCAGCGCGCTGGCTGAGCGCAATATCGAACAGATCATCAGTTCTGGGGAGTAGTAGACGACGGCGAGTGTCGCAGAGGCAATCTGCAATTGGGGGTCGAAGTAATTGCAGTGGGGTATCGAAGTAGCGCTGCGTATCACTTTCGTAAATTTTATTCATTACGTCGCGGTGTGGATAGTTGGTTTGGAGTACGCGCCAGCTGATCGGTCGTCTTACACTGGCCCGGTAGGGTCTGGAGGTGACTGATGACCGTTGTGCGACCGCAGTTTCCGTACAATTCGGTCACTCAGCCGGTACCGCTGTCTGCGGGGCAGCGAGGGCTGTGGCTGGCGCAACAATTGAGCCCGGACGTGCCGATATGTGAGGCACAGTATCTCGAGTTCCATGGGGATCTGGATCTCGAGATTCTGCGTGAGGTGTCGATTCAAACGGGGCACGAATTCCAATCAGGGTATTTACGGCTGGTAGAGGTCGACGGTGAGCCGTATCAGTTGTTCGACCCGGCACTGGCTTCGCGGGGGCCGGTCATCGATATGCGTGGTGAACCGGACCCCATGGCGGCGGCCTTGCAGTGGATGCGCCGGGAGTACACCACGCCGTTGGATATGACCCGGGACCGGTTGGTCGCCTGGGTGGTGGTGTGGGTCGGGGATCGGCATTTCCTGTGGTACCTCAGGGTTCACCACGTCGCCGTGGACGGCTACGCCGCGATGACGATTGTGAATCGGGTCGCAGCGCTGTACACAGCGGCGGTGGAGGGCCGGACGGCAGAGCCGAATCGGGCGGCGGACCTGCGCACTCTCTACGAGGCCGACCGCAGTTACCGGGAGTCGACGCGGTTCACCAGCGACCAGGAATACTGGGTGGACAGACTCGCCGATGTCGGGGAAGAGTCCAGCCTGGCCGCCGGGTCCGCACCCCCGCGCGCGGACAGTGTGGTCGCACGAGCCGAACTACCCACCGTGACCGTGGAACGGATCGGTCATTCCGCGACAGTGCTGGAGGCGACCCCGGCGGCGGTGGTGATCGCGGCATTCGGAACTTATCTGGCCCGGATGACCGGCCGGGACGAGGTCGTGGTCAATATTCCCGTTTCGGGTCGCACCACCGCGGTGTTGCGGCGGTCCGGGGGAGTCTTCGTCAATGTTGTGCCGCTGCCGATCGTGCTCGGCTCGGGGGACACGGTCGCGTCGCTGGTGCGGCGGGTGCAGGCCGACCTGGTAGGAGCGTTGCGGCACCAGCGTTGCGGCCTCACCGACATTCGCGCCGCCGCGGGGAAGAACGGGGAGCGGCGTTTCGCCGGCCCGGTGGTGAATGTCATGTTCTTCCCCCAGGAACTCCGGCTCGGGTCGATGACCGCGGAATTCCATATCCTCAGCTCCGGGCCGGTCGAAGATCTGCTGGTCGATCTGTACCAGGCCGGAAACCCGCCGCAGACGATCCTCCACTTCATGGCCAATCCCAACCTCTACACCGGCCCCGAACTGTCGGCGCATTACACCAGATTCGTGCAGTTCCTCGACGCGTTCGCCGCCGCCGCGCCGGACACCGATCTCGGGCAGGTCCACCCCGACAGCGCCCGCCACGGCGCCGGGATACGGCGCCGACGCGAGAACCTGGCGTTCTGGCGGGCCACGCTCGCGGACCTTCCCATAGAGCTTCGGCTGCCGGCCGACAGGCCGCGGCCGGTGGTGCTGTCGAATCGGCGTGCCACCGTCAGCTACCCGGTGACTGCCGAGTTGACGCAGGCATTGGAAAGGTTTGCGCGGCACTATGGTTCGTCACTGTTGCTGGTGATGCAGGGCACGCTGGCGGTGCTGCTTGCCCGGTTGAGCGGTTCGACCGATATCCCGATCGGCATGCCGATCGCACCGGGTGACGGAGCCGGGCTCGTCCTGCGGACCGAGATCGATCTCGATGAATCGTTCACCGACCTGCTCGGCCGGATCAGGCAGGTCGATCTGGATGCCGTGGAGCATGCCGACGTTCCGTTCGCACAACTGGTGGATCAACTCGCGCCGCAGCGGTCGCAGTCCCGCCATCCGCTGTTCCAGGTGATGCTGGCATTCCAGAATCTGGAACGGATGAAACCGGAGTTGCCCGACGAGGTACCTCCGCTCGATCTGCACATTGTGCTGTCGGACAACGACAGTGGCGGGATGGCGGTCGCCGTCACCTACGCCACGGATCTGTTCGATGCCGCGACGATCGATTCGCTGCTGCGCCGGTGGATTCGGTTACTCGAGTCGGTGGCCACCGATCCGACGGTATCGGTCGGGATGATCGAAGTCCTCGAGCCCGCCGAGCGAGCCGATCTGTTGTCGCGCTCCGGTGCGCCCACCGCGGCGCCCACCACGCTGGCCGACTTGTTGACCACGGCAGTCGCACATGATCCCGAGGCCGCGGCGATTGTTTTCGATGGGCAGCAGCTGAGCTATCGGGAGCTGGACGAGCAGTCGAATCGATGGGCCCGACTGCTGATCCAGCGTGGGATCGGCCCGGAGGATGTCGTCGCCATCGGTATGCCACGTTCCTCCGAATCCGTGCTCGCGATGTGGGCTGTCACCAAATCGGGAGCCGCGTTCCTGCCGATCGACCCGACCCACCCCAGCGAACGCATCACGCACATACTGACCGATTCGGCAACCTCGATCGGTCTGACGGTGGCGTCGGTGCGAACTCAGTTGCCTGGCAACATCGAGTGGTTGACACCGGAGGTCCTCGACGAGGGTGAGAACCGTCCCGTCACCGACAGTGACCGGGTGCGCCCGCTGCGTGTCGACGATATCGCCTACGTCATCTACACCTCCGGATCGACCGGGCTGCCCAAAGGTGTCGCGGTCACCCACCGTGGACTCGGTAACTGCGCCATCGAGCACCGGAATGCCCTGCGCATCGAATCCGATTCCCGTACTGCACATTTGGCTTCCCCGAGCTTCGACGTCTCGGTACTGGAACTACTGCTGGCTTTGTGCGCGGGCGCGACGATGGTCATCGCGCCCAGCGATGTCTACGGCGGCGACGAACTCGGCGAACTGCTCGACCGCGAACAGGTCAGCCACGTCCTCATCACACCCACGGCGCTGTTCACCATCGACCACACCCGTTGGCCCCTACCGGATTTGAGATGTCTGCTGGTCGGTGGCGAGAGCTACGGCAGCGAGCTGGTTCAACGCTGGAACGGCAGCCGCAGCGTGTTCAACGAGTACGGGCCCACCGAGACCACCATTGCCGCGACGATGTCCGCCCCGCTGGTGTCGGGGGAGCTGGTCACGATCGGCGGCCCGATTCGCGGTGTCTCGCAATGGGTGCTGGGTCAACGGCTGCAACCGGTGCCGGTCGGTGTGGCGGGTGAGTTGTATGTCGCGGGTCCGCTGCTGGCCCGTGGATACCATGGCCGGGCAGGCCTGACGGCCGAGCGTTTTGTGGCGTGCCCCTGGATGCCTGGTGAACGGATGTATCGCACCGGGGATGTGGTCCGGTGGACGGCCGAGGGAACGATCCAGCACCTCGGCCGGTCCGACTTCCAAGTCAAGATCCGTGGTCTGCGGATCGAGCTCGGCGAGATCGACGCGACGCTCGCCGCCCACGAGACCGTCGGTTTCGCCGTCACCATCGGCCATCGCAACGATTCCGGGGGCGAGTCGCTGGCTTCGTATGTTGTTGCCGCGCCCGGTCACTCGATCGATACCACGATCCTCACGGAGTACCTGTCCGGCCGGTTGCCGTCCTATATGGTCCCGTCCGCGATCATGGTGCTGGAGCGGATCCCGTTGACGCCGGTGGGCAAACTGGATCGCAAGGCATTGCCGGATCCGGTCTTCGCCGATCGCACACCGTTCCGGGCACCCGAGACACCGATCCAGCGCACGATCGCCGAATCTTTCGCCGGCGTATTGGGTATCGACATGGTCGGTCTCGATGATTCGTTCTTCGCCCTCGGCGGCGACAGTGTTGTCGCGACCCGGGTCGCAGCGCGACTCGGGGCCGCGCTGGATACCGAGATTCCGGTGCGGCTGCTGTTCGAGGCCCCCACGGTAGCGGCGCTCGCGACCCGCGTACGGCAGTATTCCGGCACCAGGCGACAACGCCCACCACTGATCGCCGGGCACCGCCCCGATCTCGTGCCCTTGGCACCAGCCCAGCAGCGGATGTGGTTCTTCAACCAGTACGACACCGGTTCGGGGGCATACAATGTGCCGATCGCCCTTCGGTTGACCGGCGAATTGAACGTCGACGCCCTGCGATCGGCCGTGGTCGACGTGCTGCGCAGGCACGAGTCGTTGCGGACGCGGTATCCGGACCACGACGGAACGCTGATCCAGCTGATCGAACCCGCCGACGAGGTAGACCCCGAACTGGCCCTGGTCTCGGTACCGCCGAGCGAACTGGACACAGCGGTCACCGAATTCGTCACCGAAGGCTTCGACGTGAGCGTTCGGGTGCCGGTGCGCGCCCGATTGTTCCGCGCTGCCGGTAGCGCGGAGCCGGAGTACGTGCTGGCCGTCGTGGTGCACCACATCGCCGCGGACGGTTTCTCCATGACACCCCTTGCCCGCGACGTGACGACCGCGTACACCGCACGGATCCGTGGCGAACTCCCCTCGTGGACAACGCTGCCCGTCCAGTACGCGGACTACGCACTGTGGCAACGAGCTGCCCTCGGCTCGCCCGATGATCCGGAATCGCTGTGCGCCCAGCAGATCCGGTACTGGACCGCAACCCTGGACGGAGTTGCCGAGGAACTTCGTCTGCCTGCTGACCGGCCGCGGCCGGTGGTGGCGTCCCATCGAGGTGCCACCATCGGCTACACGGTCGATGCCGAGCTGATCCTGGCCTTGGGAACGTTGGCGCGGCAACACAGTGCATCACTGTTCATGGTGATCCACAGCACGCTGGCGGTCCTGCTCGCCCGGTTGAGCGGAACCACCGATATTCCGATCGGCACACCGATCGCCGGGCGTGGCGCGGCCGAACTCGACGACGTGGTCGGCATGTTCGTCAACACGCTGGTATTGCGGACCGGCATCGATCTCGATGAATCGTTCACCGACCTGATCGACCGGATCAGACAGGTCGATCTGGATGCCTTCGGACACGCCGACGTTCCCTTCGAACAACTGGTGGATCAACTCGCTCCGCAACGCTCTCCGTCCCGGCACCCGCTGTTCCAGGTGCTGCTGGCATTCCAGAACCTGGAACAGGTGCGGCTGGCGTTGCCCGGTCTCGACATCTCGGTGCTCGACCTGCCCAACGAAGTGTCTCGCTTCGACCTGCAGGTTGTGCTGTCGGACAACCACATCAACGGTGATATGGCAGTTGCGGTCACCTACGCCACGGATCTGTTCGACCCCGCGACGATCGATGCGCTGATACATCGGTGGATTCTGATACTCGAGTCGGTCGCCACCGATCCGACCGTTTCGGTGGGGGCCGTCGAGATACTGGACTCCGCCGAACGAGCCGATCTGCTGGCACATTCCGGTGCGCCCATGACAGCGCCCACCACGTTGGCCGACTTGTTGACCACCGCTGCCGCACGGGATCCCGACGCCACCGCGATCGTGTTCGAGGGGCAGCAGCTCAGCTATCGGGAGCTGGACGAGCGGTCGAACCGATGGGCCCGGTTACTCATCCAACGAGGTGTCGGTCCGGAAGATGTCGTCGCGATCGGAATGCCGCGTTCCACGGATTCCGTGCTCGCGGTATGGGCTGTCGCCAAGTCGGGAGCCGCGTTCCTGCCGATCGACCCGACCTACCCCGGCGAACGCATCACGCACATGATGGCCGATTCGAAAGCCGCGATCGGTCTGACCGTGGCATCGGTGCGCATGTCGTTGCCCGACGATATCGAGTGGCTGACACCGGACAATCTCGACGAGGGCGAGAACCGTTCCGTCACCGACAGTGACCGGGTGCGCCCGCTGCGTATCGACGACATCGCCTACGTCATCTACACCTCCGGATCGACCGGGCTGCCCAAAGGTGTCGCGATCACCCATCGCGGACTCCGCAACTGCGCCACCGAGCACCAGAATGCCCTGCACATCGAATCCGATTCCCGTACTTTGTTTCTGGCGTCGCCGAGCTTCGATGTGTCGGTACTGGAACTACTGCTGGCGACGTGCGCGGGCGCGACCATGGTCATCGCGCCCAGCGATGTCTACGGCGGCGACGAACTCGCCGAACTACTCGACCACGAGCACGTCAGCCACGTCCTCATCACACCGACCGCACTGTCCACCATCGATCACACCCGTTGGCCGTTACCGGACTGGGGACACCTCGCGGTCGGTGGTGAGGACTACGGCACCGAGCTGGTCGAGCGGTGGGGCAGCGCTCGCGACATGGTGAACGAATATGGTCCGACCGAGGCCACGATCACGACAAACCAGAGCGCTCCGTTGGCGGCGGGTGAGCTGGTCACGATCGGTGGCCCGATTCGCGGTGTCTCGGAATGGGTGCTCGATCAACGGCTGCAACCGGTGCCGGTCGGTGTGGCGGGTGAACTGTATATCGCGGGTCCGCTGCTGGCCCGTGGATACCATGGCCGGGCAGGCCTGACCGCCGAGCGTTTCGTCGCGTGCCCCTGGATGCCCGGCGAACGGATGTATCGCACCGGCGATGTGGTCCGGTGGACGGCCGAGGGAACGATCCAGCATCTCGGCCGGTCCGATTTCCAGGTGAAGATTCGTGGTCTGCGGATCGAGCTCGGCGAGATCGATGCGACGCTCGCCGCGCACGATACGGTCGGTTTCGCCGTCACCATCGGCCATCACAACGATTCCGGGGCTGTTTCGCTGGTTTCGTATGTCATTGCCGCACCTGGTCATTCGGTCGATTCCGCGATACTCGCCGATTATCTGTCCGGCCGGTTGCCGTCCTATATGGTTCCGGCTTCGATCATGGTGCTGGACCGGATTCCGTTGACGCCGGTGGGCAAACTGGACCGTACAGCATTGCCGGATCCGGTATTCGCCGACCACACACCGTTCCGGGAACCCCAAACACCTGTCGAACGCACGATCGCCAGATCCTTTGCCGGCGTACTGGGTATCGACACAGTCGGTCTCGATGATTCGTTCTTCGCCCTCGGTGGTGACAGCATCATGTCGATCCAGCTGGTGACCCGGGCCAGGGCGGCCGGTGTGGTGTTCTCCGCACGCGACGTCTTCGAGCGCAAAACGGTCGCCGGGCTGGCCGGGATCGCCGTCCGCGACAGGGCCGCCGCGAGCGGGCTTCCGAAGGAACTGCCTGGCGGAGGTGTCGGGCCGATGCCGGTGACGCCGAGCATGCGACGGCTGATCGAACGCGCGGAGTCGGGGTTCGGCCGCTTCTCAGAGGCAATGGTTTTGGGTCTGCCTGCCGGGATCGACCAGCAGCGGCTGGTGGGCACGGTGCAGGCGGTCCTCGATCGGCACGACATGCTGCGCGCGCGGCTGCGCCAAGGCGCCGAGGGGAACTGGACGTGGGAGGTGCTGCCGGTCGGGAGGGTTCGAGCCGACGACGTCGTCCACCGGGTGGCGATGGCGGGGAAGCCGGGAAGCGGCGAATTCCGTGTGTCGGCGGCGACGGAGTCGGCTGCCGCCGCGGACCGGCTCGATCCGGGCGCCGGGACCGTGCTGCAGGTGGTCTGGTTCGATCCGGCCGAAGCGGCGGAGCCGGGCAGAGTGCTGGTGCTGGTGCATCATTCGGTGATCGACAGGGTTTCCTGGCGGGTGCTGGTCGGGGACCTCGCGGCCGCGTGGGCGCGGATCGCGTCCGGCGAGCCACCCGATCCTTCCCCGGTCGCGACATCGATGCGCAGGTGGGCGCACGGGCTGGTCGAGGCGGCCCGGCTCCCGGAGCGGGCCGCCGAACTCGAAATGTGGCAGGCGATGGCCGTCGGGGACGATCCGGTGCTCGGGTCCCGGCCCCTCGACCCCGCGATCGACGTGGCTGCCACCGTCCGCACGGTCGAGGTCGAAGTCTCGGCTGAGGTGACCGAGGCGCTGCTGACCGAGGTGCCCGCGGCATTCCACGGCAGTGTGGACGACGGACTGCTGGCCGCGCTGGCGATAGCGGTGACGACATGGCGGCGCGAGCGCGCGACGGCGACCGCCGGTGGCCCGCTCACGGATGTGGTGATCGGTCTCGACGGGGACGGCCGTGCGGACGGCGTCGTCCCCGGCTCGGACCTGACGCGGACGGTCGGCTGGTTCTCGACGAGTTATCCGATGCGCCTGGATCTGTCGGGCATCGATCTCGACGACGCGTGTGCCGGCGGGCCGGCGCTGGGTGCGGCGGTCAAGTTCGTCAAGGAACAGCTCCTCGCTGTCCCGGATCACGGGATCGGCTACGGCTTGTTGCGGTATCTCAACGACGACACCGGACCGATACTGGCGACGCTGCCGACGCCGCAGATCGGGTTCACCTACGTCTCCACGTGGATTCCCGAGGGAAGGCAGTCGGCCGGATGGATGCCGGTGGACGACGATCTCGCCGGTGCGCAGAATCCGGATATGCCGGTGTCGGCGGTGCTCGACATCCATGCCTCCACCCTCGACAGTGCGGGCCGGCCGCGGTTGCGGGCGGTCTGGTCGTATCCGGCGGGGGTGCTCACCGTCGACGAGGTGCGCGCGGTGGCGGAATCGTGGTGCCGGGTATTGACCGCGATGGCGACACACATCCACCGCGCCGGGTCCGGCGGGCGGACGCCGTCGGATCTGGAGCTGGTCAGGCTCGGACAGTCCGAGATCGAGCGACTCGAAGCGAGCTATCCGGCGTTGAGCGATGTCTGGCCGTTGACTCCGCTTCAGGAGGGGTTGCTGTTCCATGCGCTGGTGTCCGAGGATTCGATGGACGCCTACCTGGTGCAGTTGGTCCTCGAGTTGCGCGGTCAGGTCGATCCGGAGCGGCTGCGCCGAGCCGGGCAGGTACTGCTCGACCGGCATCCGAATCTGCGCAGCGCCTTCGTCACCGACACCGCCGCGGGACCGGTGCAGGTGGTCGATGACGACGCCGAGGCGCCCTGGTCGGAGATCGACCTGTCCGGGCTGGACGACGGTGCCCGCCGTCGCGAGTGGGATCGGCTGATGGCCGCGGACCGCGCGACCCGGTTCGACCCGGCTCGTGCCCCGCTGCTGCGCTGGATGCTGGTCACCACGGAGCCGGAGCACTACCGGCTGGTGCTGACCAATCATCACCTGCTGCTCGACGGCTGGTCGACGCCGTTGCTCCTCAAGGAGTTCCTGATCCTCTACGCCACCGACGGCGACCCCGCGATACTGCCGGATGTACGGCCCTATCGGGACTTCCTGGCGTGGATCGCCGGGCAGGACCCGGCCGCGTCGCTCGACGCCTGGACCCGCGCGTTCGACGGCACCGACGGACCGACCCTGGTGGCTCCGGCCGACCCCGGCCGCCGATACACCGGATTGCGTGCGGTGCTCGGCGAACTGACCGAGGAACAGACCGCGGCGCTGACCGACCTCGCGCGGGCCCGTGGCATCACCGTCAACACCGTGATCCAGATGGCATGGGCGATCGTGGTGGGCGCGTTGACATCCCGGGAGGATGTGACGTTCGGCGCCACGGTGTCCGGGCGGCCGGCGCAGGTCGCGGGCATCGAATCGATGATCGGGCTGTTCATCAACACACTGCCGGTGCGCGTCCGTCTCGACCCCGCCGAGCGCATGGGGCAACTGCTCGACCGGATCCAGGCCGAGCAGGCCGCGCTGCTCGATCACCACTGCGTGGGTCTGACCGACATCGAGCGGGTGGCCGGGCCGGGGACGGTATTCGACACGATCACGGTGTTCGAATCCTTCCCGATCGATCGTGGTGGGCTGACCGCGGACACCGACATCGGCGGTATGCGGCTGCTCGACGTGACCGGCACCGACGGCGCGCACTATCCACTGGCCGTGATCGCGCGCATCGACAACACGCGACTGCACCTGGAAATCAAGTATCTGCCCGAACTTTTCGACCGGGACACGATGGCGGCGACCCTGCAGCGGGTTCTGCACGTGATCGGCGCCGCCGTCGCCGACCCGGATCTGCCGCTGGCCCGGCTGGATCTGCTCGCCCCGGCAGACCGCCGGGAGTTGACGCCGGTGTCGGGTGCTCCGGCGTTGCCGGAGCGGGTGTTGCCGGAGTTGCTGGCGGCAGCGGTGCAGCGGGATCCGGGGGCGGTCGCCGTGGTCTGCGGGGATCGGCGGTGGACCTACGGCGAGCTGGACGCGGAGTCGAATCGGCTGGCGCGCGTGTTGATCGGTCAGGGGGTGGGGCCGGAGGCGAGTGTCGCGGTGGGATTGCCGCGATCGGTCGAAGCGGTGCTGGCGGTATGGGCGGTGGTCAAGTCGGGGGCAGCGTTCGTCCCGGTGGATCCGCAGTACCCGGCCGCCCGGGTCGAGCACATGCTCTCCGATTCGGGTGTGGCGGTGGGAATCACCCTGTCGGAGTGGTGTGCTCGGCTGCCCGGGCCGGTGCGGTGGCTGGTTCTCGACGAGCCGGCGTTCGCCGCGGAGGTCGCGGAGGTGCCCGCGGGGCCGGTGACCGATGCGGAGCGAACATCGCCGGTGCGGGCAGGCACTGCGGCGTACGTGATCTACACATCCGGCTCGACAGGTGTGCCGAAGGGGGTGGTGGTGTCGCATCGAGGTTTGGCGAATCTGGTGGCCGAACAATGTGCGCGATTCGGCATCGGGCCGAGTGCCCGGGTGTTGCATTTCGCGTCACCCAGTTTCGATGTGGCGGTGCTGGAACAGCTCTGGGCATTCGGGGCGGGCGGGCGACTCGTGATCGCGCCGCCGACCGTCTACGGCGGGGGCGAGCTGGCACAGATCCTGTTGCGCGAGCAGGTGACCCACGCCGTGCTGACTCCGGCGGCCTTGGGGACGGTCGATCCGGACGGGCTCGATGACCTCGGGACCGTCGTGGTCGGCGGCGAGGTGCCCTCACCCAAACTGGTGTCGCGGTGGGCACCCGGCCGCAGCTTCTTCAACGCCTACGGTCCGGCGGAGGCCACGATTCTCACCGATGCCGGTCCGCCGCTGGCGCCGGGCGCGGCGGTGACGATCGGCGGACCGATTCGCGGGACCGGGCAGGTCGTGCTCGACGGGTGGTTGCGGCCGGTGCTGCTCGGGGTCGTCGGGGAGTTGTATCTGGCGGGTCCGGGTCTGGCGCGCGGTTACCGCAACGCGAGGGGTTTGACCGCGTCGCGGTTCGTTGCCGATCCGTTCGCGGGCCCGGGACAGCGCATGTATCGGACCGGCGACCTGGTGCGGTGGCTGCGGCTACCGGACGGGAGTCTGGCGCTCGACTACGTGGGCCGGTCGGATTTCCAGGTCAAGGTTCGCGGTTTCCGCGTCGAGCTCGGCGAGGTCGAATCGGCGCTGGTGGCCTGTCCTGGCGTGGCCGACGCGGTGGTGACGCTGCATCGGGACCCCGTCATCGGCGACCGGTTGATCGGGTACGTGGAGTCCGAGCCCGCCGCCGACCTCGACGCGGCCGCGGTCCTCGCGTTCGCCGGCGAGCGGCTGGCTTCGCACATGGTGCCCGCGACCGTCGTGGTGCTCGATGCGCTGCCGGTGACGGCGAACGGCAAGGTCGACCGCACCGCACTGCCCGAGCCGGACTTCACCACGGGCCGAGCCGAATTCCGGGCACCGGCCACCGAGGTGGAGACGACGCTGGCGGGACTGTTCGCCGAGGTCTTGGGAATCGACACGGTCGGTCTCGATGATTCGTTCTTCGCCCTCGGCGGCGACAGCATCATGTCGATCCAGTTGGTGACCCGGGCCAGGGCGGCCGGTGTGGCGTTCTCCGCGCGCGAGGTGTTCGAGCGCAAAACCGTTGCCGGGCTGGCCGAGATCGCTGTTCTCGACGACAGCGCGGCGGCGACCGCCCTCCCCGCGGAACTGCCCGGCGGGGGTGTGGGGCCGATACCGCTGACGCCGATCATGTGCTGGATGTTCGAGCGCGGCGGCTTCGACCGGTTCTGCCAGTGGGTGCTGCTCACGCTGCCGGCCGGCATCGACGCCACCGGCATCGAGGACACCGTCCAGGCGGTGATCGACCACCACGACATGCTGCGGGCCCGCCTGCACCCGGAACCCGCGCACAGCTCGGGCTGGGCGCTGCGGGTGCAGCCGACCGCGGGGCCCGCCGCCCAACTGATCCGGCGCGTGCCCGTGGATACGGCACCCGGCAGCAGCGCCTTCGCCGCGCTCCTCGACGCCGAGGTGAATGCCGCGGCCGAGCGCCTCGACCCGGCGGCCGGGGTCACGCTGCAGCTGGTCTGGTTCGACCGGGCCGGACAGCCGGGCCGGCTGCTCGTCGTCGCACACCACCTGGTTATCGACGGCGTGTCGTGGCGGATCCTCATTCCCGATTTCGCCGCGGCCTGGGCCCAGCTGAGTGTCGGGCAACGGCCTGGGCTCGCGCCGGTCGGCACCTCGATGCGCCGCTGGGCGCATGCGCTGAACACCGCCGCCGGGAGCCTCGACGAACTCGACTGGTGGCGGTCCACGCTCGGCGCCGCCGATCCGCCGATCGGTGCCCGCCCGATCGATCCGGCCGTTGACGTGCAAGCCACCGCCGCCACTGTCGAGGTGGCCCTACCTCCCGCGGTGACCCGCGCCGTCCTCACCACCCTGCCCCGGGCGTTCCACGGCAACGTGGACGACGCCCTCGTCGCCGGGCTCGCGCTGGCGCTGACTCGATGGCAGCGCCGCCGCGGCACCGCCGTCACCGAGACGCTGCTCACCCTCGAAAGCCACGGCCGCCACGACACGGTGCTCCCCGGCGCCGACCTCACCCGCACCATCGGATGGTTCACCACCAACTACCCGGTGCGGCTCGACCTGTCCGATATCGATATCGACGACGCGTTCGCCGCCGGGGCCGCCGCGGCGGCGGTCGTCAAGTCGGTCAAGGAGCAACTCCGGCAGGTCCCCGACCACGGGATCGGCTTCGGGCTGCTGCGCTACCTCAACGCCGATACCGCGCCCATCCTGCGTGCACTGCCCACCCCTCAGGTGAGCTTCAACTATCTCGGTCGGCTCGACACCACCCCCGCAGCGTTGCGTGATGCCGGATGGCTGCCCGCGGGCGACGACACCGCCGGCGGCAGCGTCCAGAACCCCGACGCACCCGTTGCAGCTCTGCTCGGCATCAACGCGGTCACCATCGACACCTCGGACGGGCCCGCTCTGAGCGCCGCCTGGGAGTATCCGACCGGCCTGCTGACCCCCGCCGAAGTCACCGAGCTCGCGGAACTGTGGCGCGACGCGGTCACCGCGCTGGCCACCCACGCGTCCCGACCCGGGGCCGGTGGGCTGACTCCCTCCGACCTCGACCTCGTCGACCTCGACCAGGAGGCGATCGACCAGCTCGAGGCCGGGCGCTCGACGCTGGACGACATCTGGCCACTCACGCCGCTCCAGACGGGGTTGCTGTTCCACGCCCAGCTCGCCGACGGCACGGTCGACGCCTACCTGGTGCAACTCTGGGTGGAACTCGGCGGGCGCGTCGACCCGGACCGGCTGCGCCGCGCGGCGCAGACTCTCCTCGGACGGCACCCGAACCTGCGGACCGCGTTCCTGCGCAGGGGCGTCGGCGCAGCGGTCCAGGTGGTGCACCGGCAGGTCGATGTGCCGTTCACCGCGCTCGACTGGACCGAGCGTGACGACGTCGACGCTGCGCTCGAACAGCTCATGGACACCGACCGCCGCGCCTGTTTCGACGTCACCACGGCACCGTTGCTGCGACTCACGCTGATCAGCACCGCGCCTCAGCGGTACCGGCTGCTGGTGAGCATGCATCACATCCTGATCGACGGCTGGTCCACGCCCCTGCTGATCCGGGAACTGCTGACCCTCTACGCCGGCGACAGCGACGCCACGGTGCTGCCCCCGGTGCGCCCCTACCGTGACTACCTGAGGTGGCTGAACGCCCAGGACCAGGACGTGGCGGAAGCCGCGTGGGCGCGTGCACTCGAGGGCACCGCCGAGCCGACCCTGCTGGCGCCCGCGGACCGCGGCCGCCGGACCACCATCGCCGCCCGCGAAGTCCGGGTGCGGCTGAGCGAACAGCGCACCGCGGCCCTGCTCGCGGCGGCCCACCGGCACGAGGCCACGCTCAACACCGTCGTCGAAGCCGCCTGGGGGATCGTGCTCGCCACCTCGACCGCGCGCGAGGACGTGGTCTTCGGCACCACCGTCTCCGGACGCCACCCGCAGATCCCCGGCATCGAATCGATGGTCGGGCTGTTCGTCAATACCGTGCCCGTCCGGATCCGGCTCGACCACCGCGAAACCCTGGCCCAGCTCCTGCGGCGAATCCAAACCGAGCAAGCCTCGCTTCTCGACCATCAGCACCTCGGGCTCGCGCAGATCCAGCGCGTGGCCGGACCCGGCGCGATGTTCGACACCGTGACCGTTCTCGAGTCCTACCCGGTCGATCGGGCCGGGCTGTCCGCGGACACCGACATCGCGGGAATGCATGTCCTCGACGTGCACGGCCGGGACGCCGCGCACTATCCGCTCGGCCTCGTCGTCCACCACGACACCCGGGTGCACCTGACGTTCAAGTATCTGCCGGAACTGTTCACACAGCACCAGATCGACGTCATCGCCGACCGCATGCTGCGAGTGCTCGACACCATCGCCGAACACATCGACCTCCCGCTGATCCGGCTGCAGCTGCTGTCGCCGGCCGAGCGAGCCACGCTGGTGCCCGTTCGCGGCCGCCCCGGTGCGGCGATGTCGGTGTTGCCGCAGGTGCTGACGGCCACGATGACGCCGGACACGGAAGCGGTGGTCTGCAACGGTGTTCGGCTGTCCTACCGCGAACTCGACGAAACCTCCAACCGATGGGCGCGAGTACTGATCGACGCGGGCATAGGACCGGAATCGTTGGTGGCCATCGCGTTACCGCGCTCTCTCGACGCCGTGATCGCCGTGTGGGCGGTCGCCAAATCCGGCGGCGCGTTCGTCCAGATCGACCCCACCCATCCGCACGACCGGATCACCCGCATCCTCACCGATTCCGGTGCCGCCGCCGGGCTGACCCTCGGCGCCCACCGAGACCGGCTGGCGGACACCACGAGATGGCTCGCCCTCGACGACCCTTCCTTCGCCGCGGCGACAGCGTCGGCGTCGCCCACCGCGATCACCGACGCCGACCGCACGAGCCCGCTGCGGCCACAGCACCCGGCCTACCTGATCTACACCTCGGGCTCCACCGGGATTCCCAAAGGTGTCCTGGTCACCCACAGCGGGATCGCGGATCTCGCCGCCGAAACACGGGAACGGTTCGGCCTCACCCCGGCCTCGCGCGTGCTGGCCGCCGCGGCGCTGACCTTCGACGTCTCGGTCCTCGAATTGCTCAGCGCCGCAGCCGCCGGCGCCACCCTGGTTCTCGCCCCCGCGCCGGTGGTCGCCGGCGCCGCACTGGCCGAGTCGATCAAGGCCGAACACGTCACCCATGCCGCCTTCACCCCGACGGTGCTCGCCTCGCTGCCCCCCGACGAACTCGACACGCTCGGCACCCTGATCCTCGGCGGCGAGACCTGTCCACCAGCCCTGGCACGACAGTGGATACCGGGCCGCACGGTGATCAACTCCTACGGTGCCACCGAAACCACCATCATGAGCTGCGCCGACGCTCCCCGGACCACCACCGACGACGGCCCGATGGCATTCGGCGGCCCGACCCGCGGATTCACCGCGGTCGTCCTCGACCGCGGGCTGCGTCCCGTCCCACCCGGCGTAGCCGGCGAACTGTACGTGTCCGGACCGGGCCTCGCCCGCGGCTACCACAATCAGCACACCACCACGGCGGCCCGGTTCGTCGCCGACCCCTACGGGCCGCCGGGGACACGGATGTACCGCACCGGCGACCTGGTCACCTGGACCGCCGACCGAACACTGCACTACAAAGGCCGCAGCGACCTGCAACTCAAGATCCACGGCCACCGCATCGAACGCGGCGACATCGAAGCCGCGCTGCGCAGCCACCCCGACATCACCTACGCCGCCGTCACCGTCCACACCCACCCCAACGGCACCGACCAGCTCACCGGCTATGTCGTCCCCACCCCGCACACCACACCCGACACCGGCGCACTGACCGGCTACCTCGCGACCCGGCTACCCACGCACATGATCCCCACCGCCATCCTCACCCTCGACCGAATCCCCCTGGCCCCCACCGGGAAACTCGACTACAAAGCCCTCCCCGCACCCGAACGGGGACCCGCGCGGTTCCGGTCGCCGTCCACTCCGCTCGAGGCCACCGTCTGCGACGCCTTCGCCCAGACTCTCGATATCGAACGAGTCAGCGTCGACGATGGCTTCTTCGCCCTCGGCGGCAACTCGCTGGCCGCCACCCAACTGGTGGCGCGGTTGGCGGAGTCGACCGGTGCCGACGTGCCGATTCAGTGGGTCTTCACCGATCCGACTCCGCAATCGCTGGCCCGCCGCATCGACGCCCGCCTGCGCGGCCTCGACGAACAAGATCCCGGCGACGCGCTCTCGGTCCTGCTTCCGCTGCGTGCCGCCGGCTCCGAGGCACCGCTGTTCTGCGTCCACCCGGCCATCGGATTGGCCTGGGGGTTCAGCGGACTCGTGCAGCACCTCGACCACGACCGTCCCGTCCTGGGGCTGCAATCCCCGACGCTGACCGACCCCACCGCACGGTTCGACACGCTCGACGACCTCGCCGCCCGCTACGTCAGGGAGATCCGGTCCGTCCAGCCGCACGGCCCCTACCACGTGCTCGGCTACTCGCTCGGCGGCACCATCGCCCACGCGATCGCCGTCCGGCTCCGCCGCGCCGGCGAGGCCGTCGCGACCCTGGCCATGATGGACACCCGCGTCGTCACCGCCCGCAGCATCGACACTCCGACACCCACCGTCGTGGACCTGCTCACCGAGTTCGGCGGCCTCACCGCCGCCGAGCTCCCCGCCGAGCTCACCATGGAGGTCGCGGCCGAGTTGCTGCACCGGCAAGGCGGACTCTTCACCGCCCTGACCCCCGAGCACCTCGTGACCCTGCACCGCGACTACACGCGGCTCGTCGACCACACCCGCAACCACCGGCCCGCGCACTTCGACGGTGACCTGATCTACTTCAGTTCCGCCGCGGAGGACACAGACGACGGCACCTCGCCGGCTCTGGCCTGGCACGACCACATCACCGGCCGGATCACCGAACACCGCATTCCCGTCCGGCACGAACGGATGACAGACCCGGACGCACTGCGCGCCATCGGACTCGCCCTCGCCGAGCACTTCAGCTCCACCGGCCGCGGCGGAGCCGGTTTCGGGGTGAGCGCGGGTCAGGCGTCGGGGAAGAGGCCGGGGAGTTCCATGGCGTAGGCGAGGTCGTCTCGGGTGCCCAGGGTGACCAGCAGGACGCGGATCATGGTGATGCGGGCTTCGGAATCCAGGGCCGGGTCGGGGTCGCTGCCGGGTTCGGTGCCCGCGGAGAGGCGGTAGACGATGTATTCGCAGACGTGCAGAGCCGCGTCCATGTCGAGCGGAGCGGGGACCGGGCGGCCCAGTTCTTCGAAGGTCTTGCGGACCAGGTCGCGGATGTCGTCGAGGGCGCGCTCGCGGTAGGCCGAGACGGGGGAGCCGGGGTCGTGGAGTTCGGCGAAGAGAGGCCGCAGCATCGGGCCGTGGCCGCGGGCCCAGTCGACATAGGCGTCGATCAGCCGGATACCCAGCTGGACCGGTTCGTCGGTGCCGGTCAGCGCCGCACGGATCCCGCCGACCAGACCGTCGTTGGAGGCGGTCAGCACCGCGTGCAGCGGCTCGGTGGCATTGCCGAAATAGCGGTAGAAGGTGGGCCTGGCCAGCCCGGCCTCCTCGATGATCTGGGCGACGCTCAGACCGCGCGAACCATGGCGCGCGAACACGGCAGCAGTCGCCTCGACGATCCTGGCGCGGACCTCCTCGGCCTGCTCTTGCGTCTGCGGTGGGCGCCCACGGCGCACCGTGGCGGAATCACCGGACATCGCACCTCCTCACAACCGCGGGACAACCGCGGAAAGCTTGACACGGCACCGCCCTCAGCCATTAATCTAACACTAGTGTTCAGGCAAATACCGAACCTGCGCGATCGCTCCGCGCGACCCATCTGCCGAGGAGAAGGGCCGACAATGACGACAGCCCCCGAGCTGACCGCCGAACCAACCGCGCTGCCTACCGCGCTGGTCAAGCCCCTGTTCGACCGTGCGATGGCGGGCGGCGCCGCGTCGGTGGCGGTCTTCGCCCCGGCCACCGGCCACAAGATCGGTGACCTGCCGCAGTCCTCCGTCGCCGACATCGACCGTGCCTTCGCCGTCGCCCGCCACGCGCAGCGCGACTGGGCCAAGGTGCCGGTCAAGCAGCGTGTGGAGATCGTGCGCCGCTTCCACGACATCGTGCTCGCCGAGCAGGACACCATCCTCGACATCGTGCAGACCGAGACCGGCAAGTCGCGCCCGCACGCCTTCGACGAGGTCGCCGACGTCGCGCTGAACTCGCGCTACTACGCCGCCGTCGCGCCCAAGCTGCTCGCCGACCGCAAGCCGCGCGGCGTGCTGCCGGTCCTCACCTCGGTCGACGTGCGCCACCGCCCCAAGGGCGTCGTCGCGGTCATCTCACCGTGGAACTACCCGCTCGCGCTGTCGGCCTCCGACGCGCTGCCCGCCCTGGTCGCGGGTAACGCCGTCATCGCGCGCCCGGACAACCAGACCGCGCTGTCGGCGCTGTGGGCCATCGACGCCGCCGAGCGCGCCGGTCTGCCGCGCGGCCTGTGGCAGGCCGTGCTCGGCCGTGGCCGCGAGATCGGCGGCGACGTGATCGCCCGCGCCGACTACGTCGACTACACCGGTTCCAGCGCGACCGGCCGCACCATCGCCCAGCAGGCCGGTGAGCGCCTGATCGGCTACTCGCTCGAGCTCGGCGGCAAGAACCCGCTGCTCGTGCTCGCCGACGCCGATGTCTCCAAGGCCGCCAAGCTCGCCGTGCGCGCCTGCTACTCCTCGGCGGGCCAGCTGTGTGAGTCGATGGAACGCATTTACGTCGACGCCTCGGTCTACGACCAGTTCGTCGCCGAGTTCGTCGGCAATGTCAAGAACATGACCCTCGGCGGCGAGCTCGACTACAGCAAGGACATGGGCTCGCTGACCTTCCAGCGTCAGCTCGACACCGTCACTGCGCACGTCGACGACGCTGTCGCCAAGGGCGCCAAGGTGCTCGCCGGTGGCCGTGCCCGTCCCGACCTCGGCCCGTACTTCTACGAGCCCACCGTGCTCGCCGACGTGGCGCCCGGCATGACGGTCTACCGCGAGGAGACCTTCGGCCCGGTCGTGTCGGTGTACAAGGTCGACTCCGACGAGGCCGCCATCGAGGCCGCCAACGACACCGCCTACGGGCTCAACGCGAGCGTGTGGAGCAAGGACGCCGAGCGCGGCAAGGCGGTCGCCGCGCGGATCAACGCCGGCTCGGTGAACGTCAACGAGGGTTTCAGCGCCGCCTGGGGCAGCGTCGACGCGCCGTCGGGTGGCCTCGGCATCTCCGGTCAGGGGCGTCGCCACGGTCCCGAGGGGCTGCTGAAGTACATCGACACCCAGACCATCGCGGTCCAGCGGGTGCTGCCGATCGCGCCGCTGCCCGGCATGTCCGAGCAGATGTGGGCCAAGACGATGACGCTGGTCTTCGGCGTCATGAAGTCGCTACGCCAGAAGTAGCGGCAAGCAGGAAACGAAGCAGGGGTAGGCATTACATGAAACTGGAGACGGTCGCGGGCAAGCGGGTGCTGGTCACCGGCGCCGCCATGGGCCTGGGCAAGTTGTTCGCCGAGACGGCGGTCCGTGAGGGCGCCGATGCGGTGGTGCTGTGGGACGTCAACGAGCTCTCGCTGCGTGAGACCGCGGCGCAGCTGACCGCCCAGGGCGGCAAGGTGCACTCCTACGTCGTCGACGTGTCCTCGCAGGACTCGATCCGCGAGGCCGCCGACGCGGTGCGCAACGAGATCGGCGGGATCGACATCCTGGTCAACAACGCCGGAATCGTGCGCGGTAACACCTACTTCTGGGAAACCGAGAACCGCGCCGACATCGACATGACCATGGCGATCAACTCGCTGGCCCCGATGTACATCGCCCTGGAGTTCCTGCCGGGCATGGTCGCCGGAGCCGGTGAGGCGCGGGTCCTCAACATCGCCTCCTCGGCCGGTCTGGTCGCCAACCCGCGCATGGCCGTCTACGCGGCGTCGAAGTGGGCGGCGCTGGGCTGGTCGGACTCGGTGCGCCTGGAGCTCGAGCAGGCGGGCCACGACCACGTCAAGTTCACCACGGTCTGCCCGACCTACATCAACACCGGCATGTTCGACGGCGCCAAGGGCATCCTGTTCACGCCGATGCTCGAGCAGAACGATGTCGTCGAGACGTCGTGGCGGGAGATGAAGAACGGTGGCGCCCTGGTGGTGCTGCCGTGGACCTCGCGGATGAACCGTGCGCTCACGGGTCTGCTGCCGATCAAGGTGCGCGACTTCTACCTCAACGCGGTGGGTGTGTACCACTCGATGGATCAGTTCACCGGACGCAAGTAGGCACCGGAAGGGGATGCCCCCGTCGACCGGCCGCGGACGCGGTGGTCGGCGGGGGCATCGTCGTTCAGCGTGGATCGGCCACGCGGGTGCCGAGGACGACGGTGGCGTAGTACTCCTCGGAGTGCTCGACCCGCGGCCCCAGGCCGTGCTCCGCGAGCACCGCGCACGCCGTGTCGACCTGTCCCGTCGAGGTTTCCACGAGCACCGTCCCACCCGGCGCCAGCCAGCTCGCCGCGCCCTCGGCGACCCGCCGGAACACATCGAGCCCGTCCGCGCCGCCGTCGAGCGCGACGAGCGGTTCGTGCTCCCGCGCCTCCGGTGGCATATCCGCGACCCGCTCGCTCGGCACATACGGCGTATTCGCCAGCAGCACATCGATGCGCCCCCGCAGATCGCCCGGCAGCGCGTCGAACAGATCACCGCCGAACACCGGCGCGCTCAACGGCGCCAGATTCTCCCGCGCGCAGGCGACGGCCACCGGATCGATATCGGCGGCGACGAGCTCGACATCGCAGCCGCGGGCGGTGAGTTCGGTGGCCGCGGTCAGCCCGAGCGCCCCACAGCCACAACACAGATCGACCACACACGCCCGGGCAGTCCCCGGCGCGACACCGGCCACCGCCTGTTCGACCAGGAACGCGGTCCGCTGCCGCGGCACGAAGACACCGGGCCGCACGCCGACCCGCACCCCGCGGAATTCGACCCAGCCGAGCAGGTATTCGAGCGGGGTCCCCGCGACCCGCTGCGCGACGAGCGCGTCGAGGCGGGCGGCGTCACCGGCGGCGGCCGCCAGCAACAGGGCGGCCTCGTCTTCGGCGAAGACACAACCTGCGGCACGCAGCGCGACGATCACGTCGGCGAGGGTGGCGGAAACATGCATGCAGCGATTGTCCCTGACCCGGCAACCGATTTATCAGCGCGAGCTGTCGAGCTCGAACGTGCGGGTCGCGTCCAGGTAGATCCCGCGCTGCGCGGCCTTGGCGGGCGGCGGTAGCTGCGAGACCAGCTGTTCGAGGGAGGTCATCGCCCCGACCACGTTCGTTCCGGCCACGATGAAGTCGGCGACCGCGCGCCGGATGTGGTTCGGCGAGGTCACCACCACGGCACCGGTCGCGCCGAGATCGCGCAGCAGCCGGGTGCTGAACAGTGCGTTCTGCACCGTCGACCCCGCCCGGTCCTCCACGTGGATCCGCTCGCCCGGCAGCCCACGCCCGACCAGCCAGCGCCGCATCGCCTCCGCCTCGGAGATCCCGTTCTGCGGGTTGCCGCCGGTGACGATCACCGGCGAGAACGGCGCGGCCACGGCCTGCAGCCAGGCCGCGGTCAGCCGGTTCTCCAGTTCGGGCCGCAGCGCGCCGTCGGGCAACAGCCCGTAGCCGAGGACCACGATCCCGGTCTGCGGACCGACCAGCGCGGGTAGCGGATTGGGCAACGTCGACGCCGCCGCGGTGACCGCGCGCAGCACGTTGGAGGTGCCTGCGGCCATCCCCGCGTCGACCGCGCCGAGCCGCGCCAGCGCCGCGCCGACCGCGGCATGGTCGCCCGCGTAGTGCGACCAGATGGCCTGCAACGCGAGCGCGTCGACGTCGTTCGGATCGGCGGCGATGAGGGCGCGCAGGTCGGCCCGGCCCGCGGCGTCGTCACCGTCGGTGAAATGCCGCTGCGCGGAGTTGTAGAGCGCGGTCACGTCCGCTTCGGCGGCGGCGGGGCCGAGGGTGGCGCTCGTGACCGCGGCGACCGCGGCGACGGTGGCAGCCAGCTGTTTCCAATGCCTCGAGATCTTCACGACAGTCGACACCTTTCCCGCGAACGGACGGCACGTACTGGCAGAGCTGATGGCAGAGCAGCCAAAACCCTACGACCGCGCGCGCCGCGCACCCCGGATCCCGACGACGTTCCGCGCGTCGCCGCCCGGTGGACCGCCGGGTGGGTCACGACGGATAAGCTGACCCACCGTGGATACCGCTTCGCTGACCGGCAAGGAACTCGCCGCCGCCATCAACGCCGACACGAAGGAGCGCGCCGCCGCGCTCACCGCCGCGGGCACCGCGCCGACGCTGGCGCTGATCGTCGCCAACGACGACCCGGCCAGCGCCTGGTACGTGAACTCGCTGCGCAAGGCCGCCGAGCGCCTCGGGATCGCGTGCGAGCGCATCGATCTCGGCGCCGACGCGAGCGCGGAGACGATCCGCGCCGAGCTGACCGCGCGCAGCGCCGACCCCGCCACCGACGCGATCATGCTGCAGACCCCGCTGCCCGCCGGCGTCAGCCTCGACGACGTGAGCTCGGCGATCGCCGCGAGCAAGGACGTCGACGGCGTCAGCCCGCTCTCCCTCGGCCTGCTCGCCTCCGGCCTGGACGGTTTCGTCCCCGCCACCTCCGAGGCCGTGGTCGAGCTGCTGAAGCATCACGGCATCGCGCTACAGGGCCGCCTGGTGACCGTCGTCGGCCGCTCGAACATCGTCGGCAAGCCGCTCGCGCAGCTGCTGCTGGCCGAGAACGCCACCGTCACCGTCGCGCACTCGCGCACCGCCGACCTGGCCGCGGTCACCACCCCCGCCGACATCGTGGTCGCCGCCGCGGGCCGGATCGGGCTGGTCACCGGCAAACACATCGGTGACGGCGCCGTGGTGATCGACGTGGGCACCAACGAGGCCGCCGACGGTGGCATCGTCGGCGACGTGGACGCGGCCTCGGTCGGCGGCAAGGCGGGCGCGCTGAGCCCCGTCCCCGGCGGCGTCGGCCCGGTGACCACCGCGCTGCTGATGCGCCACGTGGTCGTCGCGGCCGAGAAGGCGCGCGCCTGACCAGGTTCGCGCCGCCCTCGATCGGGTCTAGCGCACCGGCCCGATCGAGGTGATCAGCGTCTTCCCGCCGACCTTGGCGGTGCCGACCAGCTGCGGGTTGTAGATGATCGGCACCGATTCGGGCCGGAACTCGGTGATCACCACGAAGTACTGGCCGGCGAACGCCGCGGGCGTGATCGACAGGCAGTGGGTGGTGCCCACCGGGATCGTGTCGATGCCGGCCTGGATCGCGGTACCGGAAGGCAGTGCCGCATCGCCGGATACGAGTGTCCTGGCCTGATCACCGGACCGCGCAACGTAATACGCGTGCTGGAACGCCAGGATCGCCGCGACGCCGTTCTCGGTGCCGCCGGGACCGTTGCCCTGGATCTTGCTGCCCACCTGTTCGGCGGGGCAGTCACCGACGACCGGAGCCGCGCTCGTGGGCGCGGGCTCGATCAGGGTGCTCGCGGCCGCGGATTCCGGTGCGGGACCGCGCAATTGGTAGTAACCGCCGCCGATCAGCAGCGCGCCGGCGATCGAGGCGGCCAGCGGCGCGACCCAGCGCGGCGGGCGTCCGCGGCGCCGTGACCGGTCGATCATTCGCGCGAAGACCTCGTCGTCACCGGAGTAGTCGGGCGCGGGCCGCGGCGCCGATTCCGGTTCGGCCGTGACCCAGTCCACCCAGGTGCCTTCGGGACCGGGGGTGATGATCGGCAGTTTGTCGGTGGTCGGTCCGTTGTCGGGTTCGGTGCTCGCCGCGGGCGGCTCCGGAAGTGCGTGGCGCGCACCGGGATCGAAAGGCCCGCCGACGACGGGCAGCCGGTCGGTGTCGTAATTGTCCGCCGGGGCGAGACTGTGCGCCGGGGCGAGCTGCCCGAACAGGTCGGCCGGCCGCTCGGGCGCGTACCCCGCGGACAGGGAGATCACCGGAATACCCGCCGGGGTCGCCGGCCCCTCGATCCGGTGCCGGGGGCCGGTAACCGGCTGCGGACCAGACGTTTCGGTCAGTCTGCGTGGCCGCGGCGCACCCAGGGCGCGCCCGGGCCACCGTGGGGTAGCAGCAGTGAACGGATCACCGGCCGAGCCGGGGTCGTGCTGTCGAGCCCCGGTCGGTCTGTGTGCATCCGGTCGATCCATCGCCCCACCTTCATCAGGGGAGTCGCCGTCAGGTTCCGTCCCGCAACGATTTCGTTACGGGCACGATACTGCGCTGACGGTGGGAACGCCGAATGCCACGAGGGAATTACTCACCAGTGAATGTAGACCGAGTCACCGATGCCGACATTCTCGTAGTACCAAGCCGCATCGCCGGGGGCGAGATTGATGCATCCGTGGCTCACATTGGCATAGCCCTGCGAGTCCACCGACCATGGTGCGGAGTGCACGAATACGCCACCCCAGGTGAGCCTTTCGGCCCATTCGCCGTCGATGATGTAACCCTCGGGGTCGTCGAGCGGGATGCCGATGGTGCGCGAGTCGAACACGACGGACCGGAACTTCTCCAGCACGGTGAAATTGCCGGTCGGCGTTTCGAAACCGGGCTTGCCCATGGACGCGGGCATGTCGCGGACGACCTGTCCGCCCATGCTGACGACGAACCGGTGCGACGACAGGTTCGCTTCGGCGTAGACGCCCTGATTGGTCTGGAATTCGGTGCGCTGGTTGCCGAATTGCACCGAGATCGGTGAGCTCGCGGGCAGCGTGCCGGTGGGTGTCCAGCGCAGTTGGGTGTCGTCGATCCAGGCGAAGGTGCCGGGCAGCGCCTCGGTGGACCGGATCGCTGCGGCGCGTTCGGCGCCCGCGCGGTCGGCGACCGGCGCCGCGAAGGTGAACGTGACCGGCGCGGCGACGCCGACGACCTGTCCGTTCGCCGGTGATATCGCGGTGACCGTCGCGGTCGGAGTTCCTCCGATCAGGGCCGCGGATACGGCTCCGGACCAGAAGGCGGCCAGCAGTGCCGCCATGGTCGCGACGAACAGGAAACGAAGTGCGTTCCTCATAAACGCCACCCCTTCAGTCACTCGTAGGCGGATTCCAAGTCTAGGCCGCCATGATCAACTAGACCTATCGAAGTGGTAACGGCGGACAGGTCTTACGGAGTGTCGTCTTGAATTCGCGCTGTCGCGACTCAGCCGCGAACTGCGTGCAGGACATCGGCGTGCAGGGCATCGGCGCGGGCGGCGATCGTGTCGACGCGCAGTAGGGCCGCGGCGAACGCGTCGCCCAGCGCCGCGGGCAGCGAGCCGACATTGATCTCGATATTGAGCTGCGAGCTCATGGCCGCCGCGCGGGCGGCGTCGGCGGCCGCGCCGATGTCGGTGACCACGTTGGGGTTGCCGACCGGCAGGAGTTCGGCGGCCAGCGACAGGATCTCGTCGGCCTCGTCGACCACCGCGGCGGGCACCCGCGCCGCCTCGACGAGTGCGGCGTTGATCGCCTCGGTGCGGGCGGCGACCTCGTCGTCGGTGTCCTTGGGCAGCTTGTAGGCCGCGCCGACGGCGGTGAACGCGGCGGCGTCGGCATCGGCCAGCGCCAGCGACCGCGCCTGGGCGGCATCGGCGGCCTCGATGATCCGGTCGACGATCGGCCGGTGCACGGCGTCCTTGGCGCGGGTGGTGTAGCGCGCGACCATCGCCACCAGCGCCGCGGCCTGGGCGGCGTGCAGGGCGGCCACGGCGCCGCCGCCCGGTGCGGGCACCTTGGCGCCCAGCTCCGACAGATAGTGCTCCAGGGTCACCGAACCGAAGGAGGGGGCGATCTGCTGCGGCGAGGCGGTGGGCTGCGACACGACGTGGTGGCCTTTCGATGCGGCGAGAACTGCGGTGGGGATTGCCGTCAACGCTACCGGGTGCCCACCGGAACACCCCGCCCGACCAGCACCTGCACGGACAGACCGACCGGTCGGGGTGGCTGTGCGCGCCGGGGCTATGTTGGGTGTCATGCGGATCGGATTGAGCATCAACTACTCGGGCGGTTTCAAGGAGGTCGCGGCCGAGGTCGCCGACCTGGAACGCGCAGGCCTGGACATCGTCTTCGTGCCGGAGGCGTACTCGTTCGACGCGGTCAGCGCCCTGGGCTTCCTGGCCGCCCGCACCGAACGGGTGCAGCTGGCTTCGGGCATTCTGCAGCTCTACACCCGTACCCCCAGCCTGACCGCGATGACCGCGGCGGGCCTGGACTTCGTCTCCGACGGCCGCTTCATCCTCGGCATCGGCGCGTCCGGCCCGCAGGTCATCGAGGGCTTCCACGGCGTGCCCTACGACGCCCCGATCGGCCGCACCCGCGAGCTCGTCGAGATCTGCCGGAAGGTCTGGCGCCGCGAGAAGCTCAACTACCAGGGCAAGTACTACCAGATCCCGTTGCCCGCCGACCGTGGCACCGGCCTGGGCAAAGAGCTCAAGCTGATCAATCACCCCGTGCGCGAACGCATTCCGGTGCTGCTCGCCGCGCTCGGCCCGAAGAACGTCGAGCTGGCCGCCGAGCTCGCCGAGGGCTGGCAGCCGATCTTCTTCCTGCCCGAGAAGGCCAAGGATGTCTGGGGCGACGCGCTGGCGGCGGGCAAGGCCAAGCGTGACCCGTCACTGGGCGAGCTCGAGATCTTCGCAGGCCCGCCGCTGGCGATCGGCGAGAACGTCACCCCGCTGCTGGACTTCGTGAAGCCGCACCTGGCGCTCTACATCGGCGGCATGGGCGCCAAGGGCAAGAACTTCTATCACACGCTGGCCACCAAGTACGGCTACGGCGCGGCCGCCGACCGCATCCAGGAGCTGTACCTGGCCGGTGACAAGCAGGCCGCCGCGCAGGCGGTGCCCGACGAGCTGGTCCGCGACGTGTCGCTGATCGGCCCGGAGGGCTTCGTGAAGGACCGCATCGCGGCCATGGCCGAGGCGGGCGTCACCACGCTGAACGTCACGCCGCTGGCCGAGAACGCCGCGGGCCGGGTCAAGCTGATCGAGCAGCTGCGCGCGCTCTGCTGACCTGTCGACGACAACGCGCCGCCGCCCGGCGAAGCTCTCCGGGCGGCGGCGCGTTTTTCGTGGTCAGGACGTGAACGACGCCAAGGCGGCGGCCAGTGTGGTGTGCATCGCGAACACCTGGTCCAGGCTCGTCATCTTCAGCTGACGACTGGTGGCAGGCCCGTCGGCGACGACCGCGATCGCCGTCGTCTCGCCTGCCCGCTGATGCGCGGCGACCAGGGTCGCCATGCCCGCCGAGGCCAGGAACCCGACCGCGGTCAGGTCGATCACCAGCGTCGCCGGTTTGCCGGCCAGGATGGCCTCGATCGTGGCGTCCAGCGCGGGCGCGGTCGCCAGGTCGACCTCGCCGGTCACCGTCAGCACCGTGACGCCGTCGTGTACCGCCGTCGTGGTGGTCATCGTGTCCGTGAGTGGATACGCGTCTCCGGATGAGTTGGTCACGACTCAACAACACACAACTTCGCCCGAATACGCAAGCCACTGCCGGTGCCGAACCGGCCGTACCTATACTGGAAAACCAGTGTGAGTCCTCCGTTGACCCGCCGGGCCAGCGCCTTTGCCAGGGATCTTCGATCGCCAGGAGCCACGATGCTGCCCGATCCCGTCGACGCCACCGACCTCAACATCTACGGCACCGACCAGCTGCCGTGGAGCCGGGTGCGCACCGCCATCGAGAACGGTCTCGCCGCGCTGGAGACCACCCAGTTCCTCGGCACCGTCGGCCCCGACGGCAGGCCGCACTCGGCGGGCATCGGCGCGACGCTGGTCGGCGAGTACTTCTACTTCACCAGCGGCCCCGGCACCCACAAGTCGCGCTACCTGGCCGCCAATCCCGCGTGCACCCTGTCGTTCCGGTTCCCCGACGACGTCGATCTCGTCGTCGAGGGCACCGCGGCGCGCACCACCGATCACGCCGAGATCGACCGGGTCACCGCGTCGTACCGGGACACCGGCTGGCCCGCCGAACGCGACGGTGACGCGGTCACCGCGCCGTTCAGCGCCCAGAGCGCGGGCCCGGCGCCCTGGTATCTGTACCGGTTCACCACCCACGCCGCGGTGGGCGTCGCCCTGACCGATCCGCACGGTGCCACCCGCTGGCGGTTCGTCCAGGACTGATCGGCGTGCTCAGCTTCTTCTTCAACGCGGCGGTCGTCGCGCTCGCCATCGATCGGCTCAACGGGTACGTGCCCGGCGCAGGGTGGGGCTGGTGTTATCCGGAAGTCGTCGTACTGTGAGGGCGTGAACATCGATGTGACGCCGCTACCGGGGATCGGCGTGTGCAAGGACTTCCCGCTGGCGCAGGCGCGTCGCCGGATCGGCGTGATCGAGCATCGCGACGGCAGCGTCGATCTGGTCGTCTCGCGGGTGGGGGACTACGACACGACCACGTCGATTCCCTTGTCGAGCAACGAAATCGGTGTCCTCGCCGGTCTGCTCGGTGCGCCGCAGGTGGTGCAGAAGACCCAGGACATCCATGGCGTCGGGGAGTTGTCGACCAGGCAGTTCGCGATCGATCGCGGTAGCCCGTTCGACGGTCGGCCGTTGCGGGACACGGCGATGCGCACCCGCACCAAGGCCTCGGTCGTCGCGGTGGTCCGCGCGGGGGATGTGACGCCCTCGCCGGGAACGGATTTCACCTTCATCGCCGGTGATCTCGTCGTCGTCGTCGGTACCGACGAGGGGCTGGAGGCCGCCGGAAGGTTGCTCGACCAGGGCTGAGCGACCGTGCGAATGGTAAAGAGAAGGTAAGGTATCGCCTAGCTGAGGTTAGGTGATCCAATGAATGTAGATGTGACTTCCCTGCCGGGAATCGGTGTCCGGAAAGAGTTCTCGCTGACGAAGGTGGACCGCCGCATCGGCGTGGTCGACCATCGCGACGGTGGCACCGATCTGATCTTCACCAAGGTCGGCGACCCGGATGCCACCGTGCAGATTCCGCTGTCGAGCACCGAGGCCCGTACCCTGGCCGGTTTGCTGGGCGCGCCCCAGCTGGTCGCGCAGCTGCGGGAAGAGCACCGTGACCTCGACGGGGTGAGCACGCGGTCGATGCCGGTGCCGTCGAACTCGGCCTACGCCGGACGGCGCCTGGGCGAGACCGAGATGCGGACCAGGACCCGCGCCTCGATTGTCGCGGTACTGCGGGCCGGCGAGGTCCATGCCTCACCGGGTCCGGAGTTCGAGTTTCTCGGCGGTGACATGGTCGTCGTAGTCGGCACCAATGCCGGGCTCGACGCGGCCGCCGCGATCCTCACCGACGGCTGAGCCGGTGCAGATCAGTGGATCCGCGCTGGCCTTGATCCAGCTCGGGGCGGTGTTCTTCGGTTTGGGTGTGCTCGGGCGAATCGCGGGCCGCGTCGGCCTCTCGCCCATCCCGCTCTACCTGCTCGGCGGTTTGGTCTTCGGTACCGGCGGCCTGATCGAGTTCCACGAGGTGGAGGACTTCATCCACATCGCCAGCGAGATCGGCGTCGTCCTGCTGCTGCTGTTGCTCGGCTTGGAGTACACGGCGGGGGAATTGGTCACCGGCATGCGCAAGTCGTGGACGGCCGGCCTGCTCGACCTGGTGCTCAACGCGACACCGGGCATCATCGTGGCGCTGATGCTGGGGCTGGGGCCGACCGGTGCCATCGCGATGGCGGGCGTCACCTATATCTCGTCCTCCGGCATCGTGGCGAAGGTGCTCAACGACCTGGGCAGGCTGGGTAACCGGGAAACCCCGGTGGTGCTGTCGATCCTGGTGTTCGAGGACCTGGCGATGGCGGTCTATCTGCCGGTGCTCACCGCCGTGCTGGCCGGCGTCGGCTTCGTGGCCGGATTGACCACCGTTGGCATCGCGCTGGTCGCGGTGACCGTGGTCCTCGTCGTCGCGCTGCGCTACGGCAGGTATGTCTCGGCGATCGTGGCCAGCGAGGATCGGGAGATCTTCCTGCTCAAGCTGCTCGGTTCGGCGCTGCTTGTGGCCGGTGTCGCCTCGGCGGTGCAGGTATCGGCGGCGGTGGGCGCGTTCCTGCTCGGCATCGCGATCTCCGATTCCACCGCGCACGACGCCACCAAGATCCTCGAACCGCTGCGCGACCTGTTCGCGGCGATGTTCTTCGTCCTGTTCGGGCTGAGCACCGATCCGGCGACGATTCCGCCGGTCCTGGGCTGGGCGGTGCTGCTGGCGGTGGTCACCACCACGACCAAGATCGCCACCGGCTGGTGGGCGGCCAAACGCGCGGGCGCGTCCCAGCTCGGCCGGGCCAGGGCGGGCACGGCGCTGGTCGCCCGCGGCGAGTTCTCGATCGTCATCGCCGGTCTGGCCGTGGCCGCCGGTGCGGTGCCCGCCGAGTTCGCCGCGCTGGCGACCACGTATGTGCTGCTGATGGCGATCATCGGCCCGATCGCGGCGCGCGTCGTCGAGCCGGTCATGCGGGCCACCGTCGGCCGCAAGCAGCGCATCCCGGCGGACACGACCGCGGAGTGAGCCGCGTCCTCGGCCCCCGCAGCCTCCGGCGCGGGGGCCGTCGGCGTTCTCACGGCTCGATCAATCCCGCGCGGATCGCGTATCGGGTGAGTTCGAGCCGGTCGCGCAGCCCCAGCTTCTGCAGGATGTTGGCGCGATGCCGGTCGACGGTCTTCGCGCTGATCACCAGCGTGGCGGCGATATCGCGGGCCGAGTACCCCTCGGCGATCAGCTTGAGCACCTCCTCTTCGCGCGGAGTCAGAATCGCCTCCGGTAACGCGGAGCCCTGCCTGGCCAGCTGCAGATAGTCGCGGACCAGGGCGGTGACCGCGCCCGGGTACAGGAAGGACTCGCCGCGCATCGTGGCCCGGCACGCCTCGATGAGGTCGCGGTCGGCCACCGATTTGAGCACGTAGCCCGACGCGCCCGCCTTGAGCGATTCGAAGAAGTACTGCTCGTTGTCGTACATCGAGAGCATGAGGATGCGCACGCCGGGCCGGGTGCGGGTGATCTCGCGGGCGGCCTGGATGCCGGTCATCCGCGGCATGGCGATGTCGAGGATGACCAGATCGATCCGGTCGCCGGCCAGCGCGGTCACCGCGTCGAATCCATTGGCCGCCTCGGCGACCACGCGCAGATCCGGCTCGTTGTCCAGGATCATCCGCAGTCCGCTGCGGACCAGGGCGTGGTCGTCGGCCAGCAGGATCCGGGTCGGCTCGCTCATGTCGGTGCTCCGTTCCGCCGCACGGGAATCGCGAGTTCGACCGCGGTGCCGCCCGCGATCGGCGAGGTGATGGTCAGCGTCGCGTCGATGAGCATGGCGCGCTCGCGCATGCCCCGGATACCCGCGCCGTTCTCGAGCACACCGCCGCGGCCGTTGTCGGACACCCGCAGGATCAGGGTGTCCGCGAGTGGTGTCAGCTCCAGCTGCACCTCGTCGGCGCCCGAATGGCGCAGCACATTCGTCAGGCTCTCCTGGGCGATGCGATAGCAGACGAGTTCGACATCCGGGTCGAGCCGGTCGATGTCCGGGTCCAGCCTGCGGTGCACGGGAATGCCCGCGGTGCCGGTGAATTCGTGACACAGGGCGTTGATCGCGCTGTGCAGCCCCAGGTCTTCGAGCACGTCGGGCCGCAGGCGTGCGGCGATCCCGCGGACTTCGTCCAGGCATCCGCGCACCGTTTCCTGTGCCTCCTCGACCTCGTCGCGCAGACCGGCCGGCGCACGGTCGAGTACCCGTTTGAGCCGCAGCAGCGCCACGGTCAGGCTCTGCCCGATCTCGTCGTGCAGTTCGCGCGCGATGCGCTGCCGCTCGCCCTCCTGCGCGGCCAGTGCCGTCGCACCGGCGACGGAGCGTTCGGCTTCGAGCCGGTCCAGCATGGCGTTGAACGTCTCGATCAGGTGGTGGAAGTCGCCGCTCGTGCGCCGGTCCAGCCGGGCGGCCCGATGCGGTGGGTCGACCCGGCGCATCGAGGCGACGAGCTCGTCGAGCGGGGCGAGGCTGGTGCGCAGCGCGATCGCATTGGCGGTGAGGATCACCGCGAGCCCGATGACCAGCACCGGCACCTCGGTCAGCCGGACCCTGGCGGAGACGGTGGCGGGGGAGAACGCCAGGACCAGCGTGCCGAGGGTGAACACGACACCGTTGAGCAAGCAGACCCGCCAGAACAAGGCCGTCACCGGTGTCCGGGCTGCTAGACGGTTCATACGACCCAGCATGCTGCTGCGCCGCCGCTGTGTCCATGGGGTCCGGCACCCATTCGGCGCCCTCCCCACCACCCGCTGAGCAGGGGGAAATGGGTGTCACGGCCGATGGTGGCGACGGCCACGGCCGCCGAGACTCGGTGCGTGGACGTATTCGATCACGGCTGGAAGGACTCGCCCGGGATGGACACCGATCGCACGACGATCCCCGGCACCGGCGTGCTGCACAACTTCCGCACCCGCCGCGGCACCCGCTTCGCGCTGCTGACCGAGTCGACGGGAACCCGCCACCTGCTCACCTACAGCGCGGGCAGCGACGAACCGGCCGCCGATATCGCCCTGGCGCCCGACGAAGCCGATCAGATCGCCGAACTCCTGCACAGCAGTTCCGTCCGCGACCGGCTCTCGCGGCTCGAGCAGCGCATCGAGCACCTCACCGATCGGGGCTGAATCACTGTGCGCGCCGAGGACATCGCGATGAACCTGCCGACCGTGCGGCCCACCGACCCGGTCGCCAAGGCGGTGCGGCTGATGGTCGTCAACCGGCTGCCCGGCCTGATCGTCGTCGACGACGCCGACCGGCCCGTGGCCGTGCTGCCCGGCACTCAGGTACTGCGCCTGGTGATACCCGGCTCCTACCAGAACGATCCGACGCTGGTCCGCACGATCGACGAGGTGCACGCCGACCTGTTCTGGCAGGAACCGGGCAGCCTGACCGTGGGTGACTGCCTGCCCGACGGCGCGGTCTCACCGGCCACCGTCACCCCGGACGCGACGCTGCTCGAGATCGCGATCCTGATGGCGCGCAAGCACAGTCCGCTCATCGCCGTGGTCGACCGCTCGCGCACCCTGCGCGGCGCGATCACCCTGGAACGGCTGTTGACGAGCCTGGCCGTCGCTGGACCCGGCGACTGAGGCAGAACCGATGGCCGCAGCCCTCGCCGTGCTGATCTTCGTGGTCGCGTTCTTCTTCATTGCCACGGAGAAAGCCGACAAGGTCAAGACCGTGCTGATCGCGGCGGGCCTGATGGCGGTGTTCGGGCTGATCCCCGGCGAGCAGGTGTTCTTCTCACCGCACGAGGGCATCGACTGGAACGTCATCTTCCTGCTGCTCGGCATGATGATCATCGTCGGCGTCGTCAAGCAGACCGGCCTGTTCGACTATCTGGCGATCTGGTCGGCCAAGCGGTCCCGCGGCAACCCGTACCGCCTGATGGTGATGCTCATGCTGATCACCGCGGTGGCCTCGCCGTTCCTCGACAACGTCACCATCATCATGCTGGTGGCGCCGGTGACGGTGGTGGTGTGCCGCAGGCTCGGCCTCGCCGCGCAACCGTTCCTGATCGCCGAGGTGCTCGCGGCCAATATCGGTGGCGCGGCGACGCTGATCGGCGATCCGCCCAACATCATCATCGCCAGCCGGGCCGGCCTGACCTTCAACGACTTCCTGGTGCACATGGCACCGATCGTCGTGCTCACCTTCGCCGTGTTCGTCGGCATGACCCGGCTGCTGTTCTGCTCCGCACTGCGCACCGAGCCCGGATCGGTCGACGCGGTGATGGCCTTGCAGGAGCGCCGCGCGATCCGCGATCCGAGACTGCTGGTCCGCTCGCTGATCGTGCTCGCCGGGGTGATCGTCGGATTCTGCCTGCACGGCATCGTGCACGTGTCGCCGTCGGTGATCGCGCTGGTCGGCGCGGGCACCATGGTGCTGGTCTCCGGGCTCGACATCGGCGAGATCCTGCAGGAGGTGGAATGGCCGACCCTGGTGTTCTTCATGGGCTTGTTCGTGATGGTCGCGGGACTGGTCCACACCGGCGTGATCGCCGCGATCGGTACCGCCGCGACCGAGGTGGTCGGTGACGACTACTTCCTCGCCGCCACCGCGCTGGTGTTCGGCTCGGCGCTGCTCGGCGCGTTCGTCGACAACATCCCGTACACGGCCACCATGGCGCCGGTGGTCGAGGGCCTCGTCGCCGACGCCCCCGACCCGGAAACCGGCCGCTCCCTGTGGTGGGCCTTCGCGCTCGGCGCCGACTTCGGCGGCAACGGCACCGCGGTCGCGGCCAGCGCCAATGTCGTCGCCCTCGGCATCGCCGCCCGCGCCGGGCAGCGGATCTCCTTCTGGCAGTTCACGAAATACGGCATCCTGGTCACGGTGGTCAGCACGACGATGGCCTGGATCTATGTGTGGCTGCGCTACTTCTGATCCCGCGGTTCAGCGGGCACGCGCGTGCCGGGTGACAAGGCGGTGGAGCAGTCGCGCGGCGGTGCGGGCGGTGCGCTGGTCGATATCGAGGCCGGGGTTGAGCTCGGCGACATCGACCACGGCGAGTTTGCCACTGGCGGTGACCTGATCGCAGACGGCCTGGATCGTCGACAGCGCAACGCCGTACGCGGCAGGCGCGCTGACGCCCGGGGCGACCGCGGCGGGCAGCACATCGAGATCGATGGTCAGGTAGAGCAGATCGATCCCGGCCAGGAAGTCCTCGACGAACGCGGCGACCCGCGCCGGTTCGCAGTCGTCGTCGAGCAGATACGGCACGCCGAATCGGTCGGCGGTATCGAACAGGACGTTGGTGTTGCTGGGCTGGCTGATCCCGATCACCGCGTAGCGCACGTCGGGGTCGGCCTCGAGGATCTGCCGGAACGGGGTGCCCGAGCTGGGTACCGGATCGGGGCGCAGGTCGAAATGCGCGTCCAGGTTGAGGATTCCGACGGTGGTGCCCGGTGTGCGGCGCGCCGCACCCGCCACCCCGAGGTACGTGCCGTAGGCGACTTCGTGCCCGCCGCCGAGGACGACCGGGAAGGCGCCGGCGTCCAGCAGGCCGGACACCGTCGCACCGAGCCGGCGCTGGCCGTCCTCGAGGCGATCGTCGGTGACCGCCACGGTGCCGGCGTCGAACGCGCGCAGCGGTGCGCCGAGCGCCATCGGTGACAGCGCGCGGCGCAGCGCGTTCGGTCCCTGCGCCGCACCCTGGCGGCCCTTGTTGCGGCGCACCCCTTCATCACTGGCGAAGCCGACGAACACGCACGCACCGGGATCGGTGCCCGGCTCGTACGACGTGACCACCTGGTGCCAGCGCAGATGCTCGGAGGTGCTGCCGTCGATCCGGCCGGTCCACGAGGATTCCGACATCATCGGGCAGACCTCATCGAGAGAGCTCCGAGGAAACCCCCGGCTTCAGCCGTGGGGAGGAATCGGAGCTAAACGTTTTTCTGGTTCTCGACATAGCGTTTCACTACCTCCAGGGTTGCGCCGCCGACAGTGGCGACGAAGTACGAGTTGGTCCACAAGGTGGGCAAGCGGGACTTGAGGGCGGGGAACTCGGCGCGCAGGACGCGGGAGGAGCGGCCCTTGATCTGTTTGACCAGGCGGTGAATCCCGAACTGCGGATCGCATGAGACGAGCAGGTGCACGTGGTCGGGCATGGTCTCCAGCTCGATGATGTGTGCGTCTCGTTCGGTGCAGACTTCCCGGATGAGTTGCTCGAGGCGTTCTTCGATGCGTCCGTCGATGACTGGCCGCCGGTATTTCGGGCACCACACGACGTGGTAGGTGCAGCAGTAGACGACGTTGTTGTTCGATCGGATCTCGTCCACGCTAACAGTATATTGCTCAGTGCTGTATAACCGAACGTATGGGCGAGACCGTGCGCTACACCTACCGCTTGCGCCCCGGTGCGCAAGCGGTGCGCGCGCTCGAATCCGAATGGCATCGCTGCCGCTTCCTGTGGAACGAAGCCGTCCACCAGCAGCGCGACGGTGAAAGGCCCACCTTCTCTCGCCTGTCGAAGATGCTCACCGAAGCGCGTGCCCGCACCGCATGGTTGCGGGAGGGATCGCAGGTCGCCCAACAGCAGATGCTGCGCACCTACTCCCAAGCATTGGACCATTCGTTCAAGGTGAAGGGACGCGGCCGACCGACCGTCAAGCGGCGCAGGACTTCCCTGCCGTCGTTGGAGTACACGACACGCGGGTTCGGTATCGCCCACGGCAAGCTCGCCTTGCCGAAGGGCGTCACCATCCCGGTCGTGTGGTCGCGGGGGCTGGCGTCCCCGCCGTCGTCGGTCCGCGTCTACAAGGATTCGCTCGGCCACTGGTACGCCTCGTTCGTCGTCCGCCGCGAAGTCGAACCCGCTCCCATCGCCACGGGAGCGATCGGTATCGACTGGGGTGTCTCCACCACGGCAACCACCACCAGCCCCGCCCATGACCTGCCGTATTCGGGGCATCGCCGCCGCTGCGCCGCCGAACTCGCGCGCGCCCAGCGGAAGATGGCCCGCCGACGACGCCCCAGGGGCCAGGCCCCCAGCCGCGGCTACCAGCAGGCGCGGCATGAAGCTGCCCGCCTGCACAAGAAAGCGGCCCGGCAGAACGCCCATGCCGCACGAGTGTGGGCGCGTCGTGTCGTCGCCGACCACAACACAATCGCGGTTGAGGACTTCAAACCGAAGTTTCTCACTCGTTCCACGATGGCGCGGAAAGCGGCTGATGCTGCGATCGGTGCAGCGAAACGAGAACTGATCGAACGTGCCACGCGGGCGGGGCGAAAGGTGGTGTTGGTTCCGCCCGCATACACGACGATGACCTGCGCGAGCTGTGGAGCGAGAGCCAAGCAGCGGCTTGCCTTGCAGGTGAGGATCTTCAGTTGCGAGTCCTGCGGGCGCACCGCAGACCGTGACCGGAACGCCGCCACCGTAGTTCTGGCGGCCGCGGTAGAACTCGACCGTGCCAGTGGTGACGACGTAAGACATTGCGGGCCTCCCTCCGGGGCGGTCAGTAGTGCGGTCCGAGTTGGAAATCCCCCGGCTTCAGCCGTGGGGAAGGGTTAATTCGAGTAGGCGAGCACGCCGCCGCGCCACACCTGGCTGATCAGCGGAACTCCGGGACGATAGGCCAGATGCAGGTGCGACGGAGCGTCCAGCGCGATCGCGTCGGCCCGCACGCCGGGCGTGAGCGCGCCGATATCGGTGCGCCGCAACGCCCGTGCGCCACCCGCGGTCGCCGCCCAGACTGCCTCATCGGGAGTCATGTGCAAGTCCCGGACCGCCAGGGCGATACAGAACGGCAGGCTTGTCGTATAGCTTGTGCCTGGATTGCAGTCGGCGCCCAATGCCACGGTGACGCCGGCGTCGAGCAGTGCCCGCGCGTCGGGATAGCTGTTGCGGGTGCAGAAGTCGGCGCCCGGCAACAGCGTGGCCACGGTCTCGCTGCCCGCCAGCGCGTCGATATCGGCGGCGGTCACATGCGCGACGTGATCCACCGACGCGGCGCCCAGTTCCACCGCGAGCTGTACACCGGGACCCTGATGCAGCTGATTGCCGTGCACGCGGGGCACCAGACCGTGCGCGATGCCCGACGAGAGCACCGCGTGGGCTTGCTCGCGGTCGAAGGCGCCCTGCTCACAGAACACATCGATCCACCGGGCGTGCGGCGCGCACCGCGGGATCATCTCGGCGCACACCATCGCCACGTAATCGTCGGCGCGCCCGGCGTACTCCGGCGGCGGCACATGCGCGGCGAGCAGGGTCACCTCGTCGGTGAACCGGCCCGCGATCGCGACGCTGCGCAGTTCGTCGGCGACGGTCTGGCCGTAGCCGCTCTTGCATTCGACCGTCGTACTGCCCGCGCGCAGCGACTCGTCCATGAGCCGCTGCACAGTCGCGGCGAGCTGCTCGTCGGTCGCCGCGCGCGTGGCCTCGATGGTGGTGCGAATGCCACCGGCCCCGTACGGGCGACCGGCCATCCTGGCCGCGAACTCCTCGGCGCGGTCGCCGGCGAACACCAGGTGCGAGTGGGTCTCGACGAATCCCGGCAGTACGGCCCGTCCGCCGAGGTCGACGCCGATGTCGGCGGCGGGCGCGTCGGCGCTGTCGCCGACCCACACGACGGTGTCGCCGTCGAAGACGACGGCGGCGTCGCGCCGGATGCCGAGCGGACCGGCGCCGAGGGCTGGATCGTTGGTGACGAGGGTGCCGATATCGGTCAGTGCGGTGGTGGGCACTGGGGGAGTCCTCCTAGCTGCGGGTGTCGACCATCTCGGTGTGCGTGGGGTAGATCATCCGCGCGGGCGGACGGGCGGTGCGGCGCGCGATCGGGTAGTAGATCGCACCGGTGAACACGATGCCGACGATCCACGAGATATCGGCGCCGCCGAGCAGGTGCGTGATCGGACCGGTGTAGAGCTTCTGCGCGAGGAACGGGATCTGGGCGAGGACGCCGAGGCCGTAGCAGAGCAACGCGGGCACGTTCCACGCCCCGTAGCGCCCGTTCGGATCGTAGAGCGCGGGCAGGTCCACCCGTTCCTTCGAGATCAGGTAGTAGTCGATCAGATTGATTGCGCTCCACGGCGTGAACACCATGAGCAGCACCAGGACGAAGTTCTTGAAGTTGTCGAGGAAGTCCGCGCTCGCGGCGAGCGCGATCAGCATCGAGACGCCGACGAACCCGACGATGTAGAGCGTGCGGGCGCGGGTGGAGATCTGCGAGCGGCCGTCGAACGCGGTGACGGTGGTCAGGATCGACATGAACCCGCCGTAGGCGTTGAGGACGTTCACGGTCAGCTTGCCCACCACGATCACCAGATACACGCAGAACGCGAGCACGGCCGGTCCGGCGAGCGTGCCGAGGAACCCGACCTGATCGGCGAGGAACGACTTGCCCGCGACCGCGGCCACCAGCGCGCCGAAGGTCATCGCCCACTGCGAGCCGAGCACGCTGCCCAGGAACGTCGACCAGAAGGTGGTGCGCTCGCTGGTGCTGCGCGGCAGATACCGGGAGTAGTCGGCGACGTACGGGCCGAAGGTCAGCTGCCAGCCCGCGCCGAGGGAAATCGCGAGCAGGAAGGTCGCCGCGTCGAACCCGATCACCCCGACGAAGTCGCCGACCGGATATTCGGCGAACAACCGGACCGTCAGATAGGTGAAGCCGACGATCCCGATCACCGTCGCCACCCGCCCGACGACATGGATCAGCCGATACCCGGTGACCGCCACGAACGCGGTGAGCGCACCGAAGATCACGATGCCGATCACCGGATTCTCGACATGCAGCATGTTGTTCACCGCCTGCCCGGCCAGCACCGTGCCGGTCGCGGCGAAGCCGAGGTACATCAGGATCACCAGCACCAGCGGGACGACCGCGCCCTTGACGCCGAATTGGGCCCGGCTGGAGATCATCTGCGGCAGTCCCATGCGCGGTCCCTGCGCCGAATGCAGCGCCATCACGACTCCGCCGAAGACATTGCCCAGCAGCAGGCCGATGATCGCCCACAGCGCGTCGGCGCCGAACACCACCGCGAGCGCGCCGTCCACCACCGCCGTGATCTGCATATTCGCCCCGAACCAGAGGGTGAACTGGCTGCGCGGGGTGCCGTGCCGTTCGCCGTCGGGGACGACGTCGATGGTGCGGCGTTCGGGCGTGAGGAGATCCTCGGAGCCGGTCGTTGTCATAGCGGCCTGTCTTTCTGCGGTGACGCCGTCGACCCGAGCATGTGCGCTGGGTCACGTCCGATATGTATATGCCTGTATAGACAGGTACGTCAAGCGCTAAGCTCCCCGCCGACCTGCCGCGCATTGACACGGCTGTATATACAGGTTTATACATGTACCGGTCGCTGTGACCGGCCCCACAGGCGAATCCATCGGGTGATCACCCGCTCCGTGCGCCTTTCCGATCCGGGAGAATGGTTTGAACAAGCCCGTTGCTGTGCTGACGCGTGGACTCACCGCGCGCCACATCCGTTTCATCGCGCTCGGCTCGGCCATCGGCACCGGCCTGTTCTACGGCTCGGCGGAGGCGATCCACCGCGCGGGCCCGTCGGTGCTGCTGGCCTACCTGATCGGCGGCGCCGCGATCTACCTCGTGCTGCGCGCCCTGGGCGAGATGGCGGTCAGCAACCCGGTCTCGGGTTCGTTCGGCGAATACGCCAGCAAGCACCTCGGTCCGCTGGCCGGTTTCCTGACCGGCTGGACCTACACCTTCGAGATGCTCATCGTCTGCCTGGCCGACGTCACCGCGTTCGGTGTGTACATGGGGTTCTGGTATCCCGACGTGCCCCGCTGGATCTGGGTGCTGTCGATCATCTTCTTCATCGGCGCCGTCAACCTGCTCAGCGTGCAGGTGTTCGGCGAGGTCGAGTTCTGGTTCAGCCTGGTCAAAATCGTCGCCATCGTCGCGATGATCGCCGGCGGCATCGCCATCCTGATCTTCGGCTTCGGCATCCACGACACCGGCGGCGGCGTGCAGAACCTGTGGACCGACGGCGGGTTCTTCCCGACCGGCTTCGGGGGCTTCGTCGCCTGCTTCGCCATCGTGATGTTCGCCTTCGGCGGCACCGAGATCATCGGCATCACCGCGGGGGAGGCCGAGGACCCGCAGCGCACGATCCCGCGCGCGATCAACACCGTGCCCATCCGGATCATCCTGTTCTACGTACTCACCCTCGCGGTGATCATGGCGATCAACCCGTGGCAGAGCATCGGCGACGAGGGCAGCCCGTTCGTGCAGATCTTCCAGAGCCTGGGCCTGGGGCCCGCGGCGGCGGTGCTGAACGTCGTCGTGATCACCGCGGCGCTGTCGGCCATCAACAGCGACATCTTCGGCGCGGGGCGGATGATGTATGGCATGGCCCAGCGTGGTCAGGCGCCCGCGGTGATGCAGCGGGTCTCACGCAACGGCGTGCCGTGGATGACGGTGGTCGTCATGACCGTCACCCTGCTGGTCGGTGTGCTGCTCAACTACCTGATCCCGGACAAGGTGTTCCTGGTGATCGCCTCGATCGCCACCTTCGCGACCATCTTCGTCTGGCTGATGATCCTGTTCTCGCAGTACCGCTCGCGACAGCGGATGTCGGCCGAGCAGGTCGCCGCGCTGAAGTTCCCGGTGCCGTTCTGGCCGTATGGGCAGCTGATCACCATCGGTTTCCTGGTGTTCGTGATCGCGGTGATCGCCTTCGACGCCGACAGCCGGGTGGCGCTGATCGTCGGCGCGGTCTGGCTGGCGCTGCTGTGTGTGGCCTACCGCCTGTGGGTCCGTCCGGTTCCGGCCGAGCCCGAAGCGGTTCCCGCGCCGGAACCTGTCGCCGATATCGCCTGAAAGTTTTTGTCTCGCACATAGTTCGGAATGGAGAAGCATAGTGAGCATCGACTCGGACCGGTCCGCGCCGGTCGCCGTGGAACCGGTCGTCGTCGGCACGGGTCCGGTGGCGCCGCAGGACGTGGTGCGGGTGGCCAGGGACGGCGCCGCGGTGCGGCTGTCCGACGAGGCGCTCGTGGCGATGGGGGAGACCCGGCGGTGGATCGAGGCGCTGGCGGCCGACCCGAAGCCGGTGTACGGCGTGTCCACCGGCTTCGGCGCGCTGGCCGTCCGGCACATTCCGCTCGAGTTGCGTCAGCAGTTGCAGCGCAGCCTGATCCGCTCCCATGCGGCGGGTTCGGGTGCCGAAGTGGAGCGGGAGGTGGTGCGCGCGCTGATGCTGCTGCGCCTGTCGACCCTGGCCACCGGCCGGACCGGCGTGCGGCCGGTCGTCGCGCAGACCTATGCCGCGCTGCTGTCGGCGGGGATCACCCCGGTGGTCTACGAGTACGGCAGCCTCGGCTGTTCCGGTGATCTCGCACCGCTGGCCCACGTCGCGCTGGCCGTCCTCGGTGAGGGCACGGTCCGCGACGCCGACGGCGAGTTGCGGCCCGCCGCCGAGGCACTGGCCGTCGCGGGCATCGAACCGGTCGAGCTGGAAGAGAAGGAGGGTCTGGCGCTGATCAACGGCACCGACGGCATGCTCGGCATGCTGGTGCTCGCCTGCCACGACCTGCGCAATCTGCTGCGCCTGGCCGACGTCACCGCGGCCATGAGCGTGGAGGGCCTGCTCGGCACCGACAAGGTCTTCGCCGCCGATCTGCAGGCCCTGCGCCCGCAGCCGGGCCAGGCGATCGCCGCCGCCAACATGACCCGCCTGCTCGCCGATTCGGCGATCGTGGCCAGCCACGCGACCCCCGACTGCACCGTCGTCCAGGATGCCTACTCGCTGCGCTGCGCACCGCAGGTGGCGGGCGGCGCCCGCGACACCCTCGCCCACGCCGAACGCGTCGCCGGCTACGAACTGGCCTCCGCTGTCGACAATCCCGTGGTCACCCTGGACGGCCGCGTCGAGTCCAACGGCAACTTCCACGGCGCCCCCGTCGCCTACGTGCTGGACTTCCTCGCCATCGTCGTCGCCGATGTCGCCGGCATCAGCGAACGCCGCACGGACCGCTTCCTGGACAAGGCCCGCAACCACGGCCTGCCCCCGTTCCTCGCCGACGACCCCGGCGTCGACAGCGGCCACATGATCGCCCAGTACACCCAGGCCGCGATCGTCTCCGAGCTCAAGCGCCTCGCCGCGCCCGCTTCGGCCGACTCGATCCCGTCCTCGGCCATGCAGGAGGACCACGTCTCCATGGGCTGGTCGGCGGCCCGCAAGCTGCGCCGCTCGATCGACGGCCTCACCCGGGTCCTCGCGATCGAGGCTCTCACCGCCGCGCGGGCCCTGGACCTGCGCGCCCCGCTGACCCCGGCCCCGGCGACAGCGGCCGTCCGCGATGTTCTGCGCGCACACGTCGACGGCCCTGGCCCCGACCGCTACCTCGCCCCCGAAATCGACGCGGCGGTCCGCCTCGCCGCCTCCGGTGCCCTTCTCGCCGGCGCCGAATCGGTCATCGGCCCGCTGGGCTGACTCGTTCCCTGACGGAGCCCCTGCCGAAATCGGCAGGGGCTCCGTTGTTTCCGGATCAGCGGCTCGCTTCTTCCGGAAGCAGGTGGGCGAGCAGGAGTTTGATCAGCAGTACCGGCGCGAACCAGGCCACCTCGGCCGGGACGGCAAGCACGCCGGTGACCCAGAGCAGCGCGAAGGCCGTGACGGCGAAGGCGACCGGCCTGCGCAGCGGGGCGGGTGACGTGCTCACGATGAGCGCTCCGGTCAACGCCAGTACGTAGATGGTGACAGCGGCGGACCAGCTGAACGCGGGCACCACCCAGGCCAGCAGGAACGGCTGGATGTGAATCGCGACGAAGCCCAGATGGTGAACGGCGGTGCGCCCCGGGCGGTGATACCAGCGCTTGGCCGAACCCATCGCATTGACGACGGATCCGCCGAACAGGTCGAACGCGAGCACCGCGATCACGGCGACCACCGGCCACGGGTGATCCGCCCGGATCGCCAGTGCCGCGGCACCGGCCGCGCCGCCGATCGCGACGGAGAATCCGAGGGTGACCTCGGCCCTGGTCGCCCCCGGCGCGATCAGGCGATCGGTGAGCGTCATCGCCGGATCCCTTCCACGCAGACCTGCAGAACCGGCTCGGTGAGATCCCGCAGCGACAGCTCCGGATCCACCAATGTCTGGATGAGACAGCCCTCGATGGCCCCGATGATCACCGCCGCATGCCGCTCATCGATGCCGTCGCGCAGCGTGCCCTCGGCGTCGGCCTCGCGCAGCAATTCGGTGACCGCCGCGCGATATTCGCGATAGACCGCGACCATATCGATGGGCGGTTTCGCGGCCCACACATCCAGCAGGACCCGGGCGTGATCAGGGTGCTCGGCCAGCATCGCCATGGCGCCGCGGACAAGCCGCTCCAGACGTTCGAGGGCAGGCCCGTCGCCCCTCTCGCCGAGCACCTCCGCGGATCGCCGCGCGTAGCTCTCGAACACTCCGGCGAGAAGCGAATCCCGGCTCGGAAAGTACAGGTAGACACTGCCTTTGGCGATCCCGGCCTCGGCGGCCACATCCTCGATCCGCGCAGCGGAGAAGCCCTTACGGGCGAACACGGCAGCCGCGGCGAGCAGGATCTCCTCCTGCCGCGCGGCGCGATCGACAATCCTCGGCATGCATTTATTATGCCTGACTGGTCAGTCATAATAAACCCTGTTCCGCGATTCGGGTTCTCGGGCAATCTGGGTACGCCCACATCAAGCAGGACCTGGGACTGCACAGCGGGGCGCAACTACTGGCCGCTGCCAGGACAATCACTGTTTCGCGGCGCGGCGATCGATCGGCCTTCTATCATGTCCGAGTGCCGGAGTCATCGTCCGGCAACTCTTTTCGCGATCGACCTTCACCTTCCCACCGAACGTGATTGGGGTGCGCAAACAATGACCGAACCAATCGGAAGCGTCACCGGCGAAACTCTGCAGAACATCGCGGCCGAAGGCGTGTGGGCCGGAGGCCTGACCTACACCCCCGCGGTGCTGCGCGTCGCGCGGGCCCTGCTGGCCACGGCGCAGGGCAGTGCCACCGGCGTGCTGCCGCCCGAATTGCAACAACCCGTCGACAAGCTGCGCGCTGCCGCCACGGTCAACGTGCTGCGAATCCCCGCCCACGACGAGGCGCAGCTGTCGGCCCTGAGTATCAAGCTGAACACCCAGACGCCCAGCCCGGTCGTGGTGATGCCGGCCGGGTGGAGTCCCTACGGCTGGCTGCCCTTCGTCTGGACCTATTTCCAGCTGGCGCTGGACGGCTATCACGTGCTGGCCTACACGCCCCGGGGTATCGGGCAGGCGGGCCTGATATCCACCTCCACCGGCTATATCGACGTCGGCGGCCCCAATGATTGGGCTGACGGCGTGACCGTCCTCGATTACGCGGTGGAGACCTTCGAGCCGAGCGCGATCGGCATGCTCGGTGAGTCCTACGGGTCGGGGCTGAGCCAGCTGGTAGCCGCGCACGACCCGGCCAACCGGGTGCGGGCGGTCGTCGCCCTGAGCACCTGGGGAAACCTGGCGACCAGCATGTATGACAACGGCACCCGGCATCTCGCGGCGGTCGATGCGCTGATCGCGTTCACCGGCGGCCCCGAGGAGGACAAGTTCGACGAGAGGACCCGCGAGATCCTCGCCAAATTCCGGGAGAACCGGGATATGGAGGACGTAGTGGACTGGGGCACCGAACGGTCCCCAGCAGCCTATCTGGACCAGACCAACTCGCGCGGCATCCCCACCTTCATGTCGAACACCTGGCACGAGAGCCTGTTTCCCGTCAATCAGGTGCTCGACACCTACAACCGGCTGACAGTTCCCAAACGGCTGAACCTGTGGATCGGTGATCACGGCGCGCCCGAAGGTGTCGGGCTGGTGGGTGTTCCGCTGGGCATCGCGTTCCCCGGCATGTTGACGCCCATGCGAGAGGCGCGCGACTGGGTGAACCATTACCTGCGCGGCACGAAACTGCCCGAGCGCGAACCGGTCGCCAACCAGATCATGTTCACCTACAAGACCAAGCCGGTTTCCGGTGGCGCACAACGGATCACCGAGGCGGCCCGCCGGGAGTTCGCCTACGACTGGTCACCCGACGAGAACATCGAGCGGCTGTTCCTGGGCGACGGGGTGAGCGACGGGATCCTCCGTACCAAGGAGGACACCGGCTGGTCGCGCACGTTCACCGTCGGCCAGGAGACCAAGGCGCGGGCCGTGGACGCCCCGCTGACCACCGGTCAGGACGAGTGGTTCGGCAACCCGAAGGTGTACCAGCTCAACGAATTCGAGCGTGACCTGCTCCAGATCTGGCTCACCGAACCACTCACCGACGGCCGGATGGTCCACGGCACGCCCACCGTGCGACTGACCGTGGCCAGCACCACCACCGAGGCCACCCTGGTGGCGTACCTGTTCGACGTGGCGGCCGACAACACCGCCCGCATCATCACCCACGAGCCGTGCACGGTGACCGGGCTGACCCCGGGCGAGGGACGCACTGTCGAGTGGCTGCTCCAATCCGCCTGCTACGAAATCCCCGAAGGTCACCGGCTGGCCCTGGTCGTCAACAGCCGCGACCCGCTGTACTCCTACACCGAGACCCGCGACAAAGCCTTGCACTCCACCACCATCACCTCGCCGGAGAACGAGGAGTCCTACCTCGACCTCCCGCTGCCCCAAGCCTGACGAGCCGATCCGCACTACTGCGGTGGAGGGGCGTATCGATGTGAGACCGACCCATGGCATCGGCCCCGGTCAATGACCGGGGCCGATCGTCGATATCTCAGAGGCCGGCGCATCGGTGGAGCGGGCCAGTGCCGCGTGCACCCAGTGCAGGGCTCGCCCCACGGTGATGCGATCGCCGAAGAACCGCCCTGTCAGAGCCCAGTAGCGACGAACCCGATGGTCGGCGTCGGCTGCCTCGATCAGCAGTTGTTCCCGGAAACGCGGGGAATCGCGCTCACCTCGCGCACCGGCATGAGCGTCGACGAAGCGATCGAGTTCGCTGCCTCCGTGCGGCTGTACGTCTTGCGCGACCAGCGTCACCACGTCGACCAGGGCGTCGTCCACGTCGGAGTACAGCCTTCGCCGGTCTCGGATCAACTCCGGATGGCTCAGCCAGAGATGCTGCCGCACAGTACTGTTCAGTGCGGGGTCGGCCACCAGGGCGGCCAACTCGGCATACGCGACGACCTCGGCGACGGACGGATCAGCGGGCGGTCCCGGCACATTCCAGCCCACGTAGCGGTCGATCTCGCTGCGGGGGACCGGTGCGAGGATCCGCCGCCAGAACTGCACGAGGCATTCGTGGACCGCACCACCGTCCTGGGCGGCGGCCAGCAGGGCGAGCCGCTGGGCGCGCTGCGTCGGGGCGGCCGTCCCGACTGCCCGCAGTGACGCCCGCCGCCATGCCAGCGACCTGAATTCGCTATCGAGCCGCGCACTTTCGGCAGCGATGATCTCGTCCATCGACCGCTCGCCGCGCAGCACCTCGGTGATCGAACCCAGCCCGAGACCGAGCGCACGCAATCGCCGGACCAGCAGCAGCCGTTCGGTGGCACTGTCGGTGTCGAACATCCGATGCCCACCCGCGCTGCGGCCGGATTCCAGCATGCCCTCGTCGCAGTAGAACCGGATCGTGCGCACCGGAAGTCCGGTCCTGCGCGCCAGCTCCCCGATGCGGTGTCTACGTGCAGAAGATGGAGGCCGAGCAGCCGCAGCTCGCCGGGGAGATGGGGCGAAATTCAGGGAAAGCCAGGAGAATTGCGCTGACCGGTGACCAGACCGTCGCCCGCACCGAGCGCGGGTGCAGGCGGCGGAAGGGGATCAATTCTCCTGCATGGGGATTCGCACCCCGCGCTCCCGGGCGACGTCGGCGGCGTGCTCGTAGCCGGCGTCCACATGCCGGATGACACCCATGCCGGGGTCGTTGGTGAGGACCCGCTCCAGCTTCTGGGCGGCCAGGGGCGTGCCGTCGGCGATGCAGACCTGGCCGGCGTGGATGGAGCGGCCCATGCCGACGCCGCCGCCGTGGTGGATCGAGACCCAGGAGGCGCCGGAGGCGGTGTTGAGCAGGGCGTTGAGCAGGGGCCAGTCGGCGATGGCGTCGGAGCCGTCGGCCATGGCCTCGGTTTCGCGGTAGGGGGAGGCGACCGAGCCGGAGTCGAGGTGGTCGCGGCCGATGGCCAGTGGTGCGGACAGCTCGCCCGAGGCGACCATCTCGTTGAATTTCAGGCCGGCGCGGTGGCGTTCGCCGTAGCCGAGCCAGCAGATGCGGGCGGGCAGGCCTTCGAACTTCACCTTCTCGCCCGCCATGGTGATCCAGCGCTTCAGGTGCTCGTTCTCGGGGAACAGCTCCATGATCGCGCGATCGGTGGCCGCGATGTCCTTCGGGTCGCCCGAGAGCGCGGCCCAGCGGAACGGCCCGAGGCCCTCCTCGAACAGCGGGCGGATGTAGGCGGGCACGAAGCCGGGGAACGCGAAAGCCCGGTCGTAGCCGCCCTTTCGGGCCTCGTCGCGAATCGAGTTGCCGTAGTCGAACACCTCGGCGCCCTTGTCCAGGAACCCGACCATCGCCTCGACATGCTTGGCCATCGACGCCTGCGCCTCGGTGGTGAACCACGCCGGATCCTTCTCGGCGAGGGTGTGCCAATCCTCCAGCGCGACACCGATCGGCAAGTAGGACAGCGGATCATGCGCGGAGGTCTGGTCGGTGACGATATCGATCGGCGCGTCCATGGCCAGCAGCTGCGGGAACACCTCGGCGGCATTGCCGACCAGGCCGATCGACAGCGCACGGCGGTCGTCGCGCGCCGCGATCGCGAGATCCAGTGCCTCCTGCAAGGATTCGGCCTTCGTATCGAGGTAACCGTGCGCGATCCGCCGATCGATGCGCGCCGGATCGCAGTCGACGCACAGCGCGACGCCCTCGTTCATTGTCACCGCCAGCGGCTGCGCGCCGCCCATGCCGCCCATCCCCGCGGTGAGGGTGATGGTGCCGGCCAGCGTGCCGCCGAACCGCTTGCGCGCCACCGCGCCGAAGGTCTCGTAGGTGCCCTGCAGGATGCCCTGGCTGCCGATGTAGATCCACGACCCCGCGGTCATCTGGCCGTACATCATCAGGCCGAGCTGCTCGAGCTTGCGGAAATCTTCCCAGTTCGCCCAGTCACCGACCAGATTGGAGTTGGCGAGCAGCACCCGCGGCGCCCACTCGTTGGTGCGGAACACGCCGACCGGCTTGCCGGACTGCACCAGCAGCGTCTCGTCCGAGGCGAGCGTCTCCAGGGTCCGCACGATCGCGTCGAACGCCGCCCAGCTGCGCACGGCGCGGCCGGTTCCGCCGTAGACGACCAGGTCGTCGGGGCGCTCGGCGACCTCGGGATCGAGGTTGTTCATCAACATCCGCAGGGCACCCTCCTGCTGCCAGCCCAGCGTGTGCAGCTGCGATCCACGCGGGGCGGACACGGGCCGGGGGCCGGCGGGTGGCGGGGTGGCGGCGTCGGTCATCGGTTCACTCCTCGAAAAGACGGCTGTGTCCTGGGTCACTGAAATCCAGACTAGTGGTATAGTCCTGTATATACAAGTAACTGTCAAGCGTGCTGTGCCGTCCGGGCGCAACGTATTCTCTGGGCAAACTGAGGGAACGGATACCGGTGGTGGCGATCGAAGTGGTCGATGCGGACCTGGCCGCGCTGTACAGCGAACTGGGGACCGAATTCGCGGCGTACGAACGCGTCAAGCAGCTGATCATGGCGCAGATCAAGGGTGGCCGGTGGACCGAGGGCGCGCAGATCCCCTCGGAGAACCAGCTGGTCAACGCGCTCGGCCTGTCCCGGATGACGATCAATCGCGCGCTGCGTGATCTCACCGCCGACGGCGCGCTCAATCGGGTGATGGGCGTGGGCACCTTCGTCGCGCCGACCAAGGCCGCCTCGCCGCTGTTCGAGGTCAGGAACATCGCCGACGAGATCTCCCGGCGCGGGCACCGGCATCGCACCGAGGTGGTGTTCGTCCGTGCGGAGGAGGCGGGCGACCGGGATCCGGTGCTCGGAAATGCCATGAGCGGCAGGGTGTTCCATTCGCTGCTGGTGCACATCGAGGACGACGTCCCGATCCAGGTGGAGGACCGCTACGTCAATCCGGCCCAGGCGCCCGACTACCTGGCCCAGGATTTCACCACCGTCACGCCGAACACCTACCTCAGCGAGGTCGCTCCGCTGATCCGCGGCGAACATGTCGTGGAGGCGGTGCGGGCCAGTCGCGAGGAGTGCAAGCTGCTCGATATCGACCGCGACGAGCCGTGTCTGCTCATCCGGCGCCGCACCTGGTCCTCGGGTGGGCTTGTCAGCGCGGCGCGGCTGATCCACCCGGGATCGCGCAATCGGCTCGAAGGCAGCTTCGGTTCCGGGTCGAATCACGGCGAATAAGAATCCCGAACTCACCGCGGGATTCCGGGCAGTGTGAGCACTGGCCGGTGTTCGGGTGCGGCGCGCCCGTCGATGGTGCTTGGAATTGTTACGCGATCTGAATACTATTCGCTGCCAGCAATTGCTCCGCTAACCACAAATGTGGCTCTGACTTGGGAGTATCTATTGGGGATCGCCGAGCGGCGGTTTCGGGTTATCACTGTTTCGTGACGAATCGGTTGGTAGCCCAGGTCCGGGCTGTAGGTTTAGTAGCCCATGGTTCTCTGGGTTCCATTCAGGTAACGGAGAGGCGGAAATGGCTACAGTCGCACGGCAGTCGGGGCCGCACAGGATGATCTCCCGGCAGGGCATTTCCGCACTGAAATCGTCGATGTCGCCGTCGACTCTGGTGACCGTCGGCCTGATCTTGCTGATCCCCGTCCTCGCCACCGCGGGCCCCATCGCGGCGTCGGCGCTGATTGCCCGGTATGCCGGAGTCGACGGGTCGGGTGTGCTGGTTCTCGTGGTGATCGCGGCCGTGGTGTGCGCCGCCGTCGTGGCCGCGGTCTGGGCGTTCCGGCTCGCGTGGCGCCGCGGCGCGGCCACCGGGCAGCACCCGTTCGGTTTCCTCGCCCGGTAGGAGCTCGCCATGCAGACGCACCGACCGGCGGCGGGCCCCGCCGTCCCCGCGATCGATCCGCTCCGCACTTCCGACATCGACGAATGCCGCCGCCTGCGCATCGTCGCCCGCATCGACGACCCGGTGGTGTGGCACTCGGCCGCCGCGCGCCTGCTCGACTGTGGCCGCCGCCGCTGGCACGCGCGGCACGACATCGCCGACCATCCGGCGTTACGCCGCTGGTCGTGCATTCAGGATTCGCAGCGGCTGCCCGAACAGCCCTGCCTGCGAACGCTTTTCGCGGCAGTCGCGGCGGGTCAGGAGATCGGCGTCGGCGACCCGTGCGCCGATTTCGCCACGGCGGTGATGCTGCTGTCGAGTTGCCCGGCGGCGGTGGTCCGCCAGTCCGACCCGATGAATGATCCACGCGCCGTGTGTTTTTCGGTGTACGCGTACCGCGAGGACGACCTGCCCCTGGCGGAGGACCTGATCACGACGACGATCCACGCCTGCGGCGCCGTCCTGGCCCGCCGCTGCACCGTCCTGCGCCGCGGCGCGGCGGTCGGGCCCGTCACCCCGGTCGTCGATCATCCGCTGCCGGAGTTGCTGGTCCTGGGCGGTTCCGCGGCGCGCTGACCCGCGGTCATCCTTCGGCGAGGATCTCGGTCAGCGTCGCGGTGATCGCCGCGCGCAGCCCGTCGTGCCGAGCGCTCAGCGCGTGCTCCGGAGCCGAGCGTTCCGCGCCGTACAGGTGGACCGGGCCGACCCGCAGCTGCTCGGGTTCCCAGGCGTAGCGCGCGTGGATATGCCCGTGGAGGTGTCCCCAGGTGTTGCCGAGTACCTCGTAGTTGATCCGCAGGAACGCCGGATCCGCTGCGCGACAGGCGCGTTCGACCGCCTCGCCGAGGATCACCATGTCCGCCATGAACGCGCCCCGCTCCGGCCGCGGCAGCTCGGTGAGCTGATCGGCATCGCCGTCGTAGATCAGCACGCAGTATCCGGGCAGGTGCTGGGTGTCCCCGATGACGGCCCAGCCGGTGATCAGCCGGCGCAGCACCGTCGGATTCGTCCCCGCCGCGGCGGCACCGGCCCGATCGCTACGCCAGTCGTTCGCTTCTGGATCTTGCGACATGCTGCCACATTCCTGTCCTGCGCCGACGACGCCTGTGCGAGAAGGGTGTTCGATCGTACCCGGACAACCTGTGCCACGCCGACGTCTGGCGCATGCCGACGATGACCTTCGACGGCGGCGCCCCGGCCCGGATCATCGTGACCCGCTACGGAAGGCCGAGGTCGAAGCGCACACCGGAGCGCAGCACTTCCGTGGCGGACAGGCCGAACATATCGTGAAAAGTCTCGCTGAAGTGGGACGGCGTGGCGAAACCGGCGTCGACGGCGCAGCGGGTGAGGTCGCGGCCCGCGGCGGCGTCGCGGATCGCGTGGATGACCCGGGTCCAGCGCTGATAGCCACGGAAGGTGGTGCCGCACTGCTGGGCGAACAGCCGCAGGAAGTGCGTCTTCGACAGGCCGAGATCGGCGGCCATCGCCTCGGCCCGGAAGACGTGGTGGGGGTTGCGGCTGATCGCGGCAGCCGCCCAGGAGATCCGCGGATCGGCGACCGGCGTGTGGCCCGCGCCGGCGCCGGCGAAGATCTGCTCGGGCTCGACGACAGCGGCACCGCACAGCTCGACGAGCTTGCGTTCGCGCCGGTGTCCGAGCCCGTACGGTCCGGCGACAGCGGTCATCTCGTCGGCGATCGTCGTCGCGGGCGCACCGGCGGGATCGACGTACAGCAGCAGGATCCAGCCGCCGGGGGCGTTGACCCGATGGACCGTGCGGGCGGGCGCGAACGAGCTGCCGGTGTGGATCTCCCCGTGGGTGGCGGTCTCGAGGACGAACGGCCCGTCCAGGCCGACGCTGAGCACCGCGACCGAGGGCGCGTGCGGGTCGACGCCGAGCTCGGGCCCGATGTAGCCCACGTGCCCCGGCCGCATCCACACCACCGGCGACCGCACCGGACCGCTCTTCTCCGACAACACACCGACGGTCACGGCTGCCAGCGTATCGGGGCGCCGCTCAGTCGAAGGCCACGGTCGCGAGCATCTCGCGCGCGATCCGCTCGGGGTCCGTCGAGGTCGCCAGCTCGGACCCGTCGAGCGCGCCCTCGCGCCACAGCGTCGCGAACCCGTGCACCAGCGACCACGCGGCCAGCCGCGTCGCCCGCTGCCGCTCCGGTTCCTGATCGGACTGTATCTCGGCCACCCCGGCGCGCAACGCGGCGCCTGATCGCTCCCGCGCCGCCACCAGCTCCGGATCGTCCGCGCGCAGCACCTCCCGCCGGAACATGATGTCGAACCGGCCGGGATTGCTCAGCGCGAAGCGGATATAGGCCAGGGCCACCTCCCGCATATCCTCGCCTGCCGCCGCCAATTCCGTTGCCAGCAGGTCGAATCCCTCGATCGCCAGCGCGGTGAACAATCCGGCCCGGTCACCGAAGTGATGCGCGGGCGCCGCGTGGGAGACCCCGGCCCGGCGGGCGAGTGCCCGCAGCGACACCCCCTCGATGCCCTCGGCCGCGATCTGCTCGGCCGCCGAGTCGAGCAGGGCTGCCCGCAAATCGCCGTGGTGATACCCGGTTTTCGTCATGCCTCGATCCTGACGCACAAACTTGTCATTGACAAGTTCCGATGCTGCTGTCAATCTTTCCAGTGTCAAGATTGGCGGCAGGCCAGTCGACGTTCGTCTCGAGGAGTTCTCATGGCCCCCTTCATCGCTCTCGCCGTCGTCACCGCCCTGGCCAGGCTGATCGGGTGGCTCACCGACCTCGCCTGGCTGGACTCCTGGCCCCGCGCGATCGCCCTCGGCCTGGCGGCGATGTTCACCCTCACCGCGAGTGCGCATTTCGCCGAACCCCGCCGCACCGCCCTGATCGCGATGGTCCCGCCCAGCTTTCCCAACGCACCAGCCCTCGTGACCCTGACCGGTGTCCTCGAACTGGCCGGGGCCGTCGGTCTACTGATTCCGGCCACCTCGCCCGTCGCCGCGGCCTGCTTGTTCGCGCTGCTGCTCGTCATGCTCCCGGCGAACATCCGCGCCGCGCGCGCCGATCTGGGCATCAAGACCATGCCGCTGCCCGCCCGCACCGTTCTGCAAGGAATCTTCCTCGCCGCCTGCGCCCTGGTCGTCCTCGGCTGAGGGACCGCACGTTTCCGAAAGCGCACCGCCGGACTCCGCCGTCACAGTATTCGGTACGCCGCCCGGTGCGCGGCCGCACAGACCCGAGAGGAACGACGATGACCATCACCGACGTGGCCGAGGTGCTGGAATCCCCACCTGCGGCGAAAGCCGCGCCATCGGGACCGGCTGTCGCCGGCCTCCTTCGCCCCTACCTCGGCAGCTTCACCGCCGTGGTGATCCTGCAGGTCATCGGCGCCGTCGCGGGCCTGGCGCCACTGCTGGCCGTGGTCGAACTGGGCCGAACGTTGTTGTCGCCCGATCCGATCGATCACGGACACGTCTGGCTCGTCGTCCTCGCGGGCGCGGCGGGCCTGTTCGTCCGGCTGGTGTTCACCGCGGCCTCCGCCGGCCTCGGGCACCTGCTCGACGGCCGGGTGCAACTGTCGTTCCGCAGGCAGCTGGCCGCGCGGCTCGGTCGTGTCCCGATCGGCTGGTTCGGGCAGCGCAGGACCGGTGAACTCGCGAAGGTCGTCGGCGAGGACGTGGACGCGGTGCACCCGTTCATCGCCCACGCGCCCGGTGAACTCGTCGCCGCGTCCGTGGTCCCGCTGGTGTCACTGGTCTACCTGTTCACCGTCGACTGGCGGCTCACCCTGATCACCCTGATCCCGGTGGTGCTGGCGATCGCCCTGATCCCACTGATGATGACGCCGACCCGGCTGCGCGAGCAGGAGGAATTCGACGCCGCCATGGGTCGCATCGCGGATTCGGTGATCGAGTTCGTCCGGGGCATCCCGGTGGTCAAGGTGTTCGGCGGATCCGGTCGCGCCCATCGCGCATTCCGCACGGCCACCGACGATTTCGTCGGCACCTTCTACCGGATGGTGCGGGGACTGTCGGTGATCGCCGCGGGCATGCAGCTGGTGCTGTCGCCACCGTTCGTCCTGCTGGTCGTGCTGATCGGCGGCGCGGCGCTGATCACCGGCGGCGGCATGGCCCCGGCCGACCTGCTGCCCTTCGTCCTGCTCGGTCTCGGCCTGACCGCGCCGGTGGCAGCTCTCCTCGGCCACGGCTTCGACGATCTGCAGGCCGCCCAGCGCGCCGTCGGCCGGATCAAGGACGTGCTCGCCGTGCCGCCGCTGCCGGAACCCGCGTACCCGATCGCGCCGGCAGGCCATCGAGTGGAGTTGCGCGACATCCGATTCGGCTACGAGGCGGGCCATGACGTGTTGCGCGGTATCGACCTCGCCCTCGAACCGGGAACGACCACCGCGCTCGTCGGTCCGTCGGGCAGCGGGAAATCCACACTGGTCCAACTCCTTCCGCGCTTCTTCGACCCGACGCACGGCACGGTCTCGCTCGGTGGCGTCGATCTGCGCGAGCTCGGCAGCGACGAGCTCTACCGGCAGGTGTCGTTCGTCTTCCAGGACAGCACCCTGCTGCACGCCACGATCGCCGACAATATCGCGCTCGCGGTGCCGCACGCCGACCTCGACGACGTGGTGCGCGCCGCCCGGCAGGCGAACATCCACGATCGCATTCTCGAACTGCCCGCCGGCTACCAGACCGTGCTCGGCGCCGGGGTGACGCTGTCCGGTGGTGAGGCGCAACGGATCTCGCTCGCCCGCGCCCTGCTCGCCGCCACGCCCGTCTTGATCCTCGACGAGGCGACCTCCTTCGCCGACCCGCAGACCGAGCTGGCGGTGCGGCGCGCACTCGCGGCGGGGGCAGCCGACCGCACGACACTGGTCATCGCGCACCGCATGGAAACCATCGCCGACGCCGACACCGTCGTCGTCCTGGACGATGGTGCGATCGTCGAACGCGGCAGGCCCGCCGACCTGCTGGCGGCAGGTGGCCGGTTCGCCACGCTCTGGCACGCACATCGATCGGCGATCGCCGACGGACCTCGAGGAGACGAAGACCGATGATCCGGATGCTGCTGCGCGTGCTCGGCCACGAGTACGCCGGGCCGGTGCGTCGCACCGTCGCCCTGATGACGGTCACCGCGATCGTCGAAGGACTGTCCTACGCCCTGCTGGTCCCCGTGTTGCGCGCCCTGTTCGGCAGCGATCCCGGCGAGGTCCGGCCCTGGCTGCTCGGCTTCGGCGCCGCGGTCGCGACCTACGCGGTGCTGCGCTATCTCAGCGATCTCGCCGGTTTCCGCAGCGGAACCACCCTGCTGGAAGGGATGTATCACCGGATCGGCGACCATCTGGCCAGGCTGCCCCTCGGCTGGTACAGCGCGAGCCGGGTGGGCGAGGTGTCGGTGCTGGCCAGCCGCGGTGTGCTCGACTCGATGGGCGTCATCGCGCATCTGCTGTCGCCGTTCATCTCCGCCGCGGTGACGCCACTGACGATCGTCGTCGTGATGTTCGCCTACAACTGGCAACTCGGGCTGGCCGCCGCGCTCGGCGCACCGGTCGTCGCGGCCGTCCAGATCTGGGCGGGCCGGTCCACGGCGGCCGGCGACGCGGACAACGCCGCGCGCGGCGCCGAGGCCACCGGGCGGGTCATCGAGTTCCTGCAGGCCCAGCCGGTGCTGCGGGCGGGCGGCCGGACCGGTGAACGGTTCGGGCTGCTCGACGACTCCCTGACCGCACTGCAGCAGGCATCACGACGGTCGACCCTGTCGGCGCTACCCGGCGTAGTCGGCCTGGCGCTGACGGTGCAGGCGCTGTTCACCGTCGTGCTCGTCCTCGGCGCGTATCTCGTCCTGAACGGAGGTATCGGTGCCGCAGAGCTGCTCGCCATCCTGGTGCTGGCCGCCCGCTGCGCCGACCCGTTGCTCTCGCTGGCCGACATCGGCGGCAAACTCCGCGCCGCACGGTCGGTGCTGGCGCGCCTGGATGCGGTCCTGCGCACCGCACCGCTGCCGGAACCGCGCGAACCGGCGCTGCCGGCCGGCCACGACCTGGCCTTCGATTCCGTCGCGTTCCGGCAGGGCAATCGCACCGTGTTCGACGACGTGTCGCTGACGGTGCCCGACGGGAGCACGCTCGCTGTCGTCGGCCCGTCGGGCGCGGGCAAGACCACCCTGCTGCAACTGCTCGCCCGCTTCGCCGACGTGGACGCGGGTGCGGTCCGGGTCGGGGGAGTGGACGTGCGCGACATCAGCACCGAGGAGCTCATGTCCCGGATCGCGGTCGTCTTCCAGGACGTCTACCTCTTCGACGGCACCATCGAGGACAACGTGCGGCTCGGCCGACACGGCGCCGACGACGCCGAGGTTCGCGCGGCGGCCGCGGCGGCCCGGCTCGACGAGGTGATCGAGCGTCTGCCCGGCGGCTGGGCCGCGCATGTCGGCGAGGGCGGCGCCCGCCTGTCAGGCGGTGAGCGCCAACGTGTGTCGATCGCCCGCGCACTGCTGAAGGACGCGCCGATCGTGCTGCTCGACGAGATCACCTCCGCGCTCGACCCCGTGAACGAGGCGGCCGTGCACGCGGGCATCGAGCGCCTGATGGCGGGCCGGACGGTGGTGACGGTGGCACACCGCCTGCGTACTGTCCAGCGCGCCGACCGGATCGTGTTCGTCGACGGCGGGCGCGTCGTGGAACAGGGCACCCACGACGAGCTGCTGCGCGCGGGCGGCCGCTACGCCGGGTTCTGGGCAACCTCCGGGGTCTCGGTCGCGGGCGGGTGATCCGGCGGCGGTGCCGACGCGCGCGAAACCACACCGGCCGTCGCCGGAGTTGCGCGGGCCGGCCAGGCCCGCCGAGTCTGAAATGATCTTGGTGCCGCTTTGACATCTGGCGGTGAATTGTCAAGTCTGCGTACATATTTCGAGGACGCGTCCATGTGGACGGTTTGTGAAAGTTGCCAAACGTCCACGTTCCTCTTTGAGGAGATGTCACCAAGCGCCGAACCCGATTCGCGGCATCCCGGGCGCGGCCGTAGAGTCGGCAGTCGAGTGTTGTCCGCATGTTTCTCGGTGATCGCCCGCAGGACGATGATGTCCTCGGCGAACGTTTTGAACAGGCGTTTCCCGGCATCCCGGGGACCGGCCTCGTAGTCGGCGCGACCCTACAAGGGGTCGTCGGTCCGAGCATCTCTGTCGCAGCGCCGCGTCAGCTCAGGTACTTACCTTTGCGCAACACACTGCCACCCACCGGTCGGTCGGTGTCACGGAATCTGTTGGGGCACTGCGAGTTCGACATCATCCGGTTCGGCGCCGGAGTGGATCCACCGCTCTCCCAGCATAAATGGCACATGAGTTACCTTGCGGCACTATCCAATACCACGTTCGCGAGTTGAAACCTGTTGTAGTGCTTGACAAGTGGGCCAGCGGTCCACAAAACTACCCGTCGGTAGCCGGCGATCGGGAGCTCAGGGCCGGTAGTTGTGACAAGTCACTCCCAGTGACTACCCCGCCTGAACCCCCGTGAACCCCTGTGCACCAGTCGGGGTGAACCTCACTGCCACCGTGACCACACCAAAGGAGTTCAGCGCTATGGACAATCACGCGCTACCCTCAGCGCACCGTCAGGATGCTCGTCCGACAGTGCACCCGGGCGATCAGGTGGCGGTGCTGCCCAGACCGTCGGTCACCACGCAGCCGGTTGTCGACGACAAGCCCGCCGGGCCGGTCGAACTGCTTCCGCTGGTCACCGAGCGACTGCACGAAATCCTGATCACCGGCGGCGATTTCGATGCCATCTACCGGCATGTTCTCGCCGCGCCCGGCAAGCGGGTGCGGGCTCGTCTCGTGCTCGCGTGCGCCGGCCTGCTACCCGATGTCGCGGCGGCGCCACAGCATGCCGCCATCGACCTGGCCTGCGCGATGGAGATGCTGCACGAGTCCTCGCTGCTGCACGACGACATCTGTGACGGTTCCCTGCTGCGCCGCGGCGCGCCCTCGGTGCCTGCCGCGTTCGGCGTCCGTATCGCCGCCAGGGCGGGATTCCACATGGCGGGCGCCGCGATGCAGGTGGTCGCCCAGGTGCTGGCCGACAACCTGGGAGTGTTCGCCGGGATCGGCGACGCGCCCGGCGTGACCTATGCCGACCGGTTGTCGGACCTGTCGTTCGGCCAGCTCATCGAGACCTTGCCGCCCGCGGTCGACGCGACCGCGCTGCGCCGCCACTACGAACTCGTGGCAGGCGCGAAGACCGGCACGCTGTTCCGGCTGGCGTGCTCCTACGGCGGCACGGCGGGCGGCGCCGACCACGACCGGCTGCAGGCCCTGATGCAGTACGCCGACCAGCTCGCGCTCGCCTTCCAGATCATGGACGACGTCCGCGACATCGAGGGCGGCCCCGAGCTGGGCAAGGACGCCTGCGGCGATCTGGACCGGCGGGTGCCGACCTGGCCGGTCATCGAATGGCTGGCGCTGCGCCCCGGTGCGCGCGACATGTGGCTGTCCACGGAAACTTCCAGCGCCACGCTGCAGACCGACCTGGTCGAGAGCGGGGCCACCCAGGCCGCGCGCGTCGTCGCGGTGCAGGCCACCGAGACCGCGAGCGCGGCCCTGGACATCTTCCCGTCCACGCCCGCGCGCGCGGACCTCCGCGAACTCTTGCAGCAGGTGATCAACCGATGAGACAGACCAGAATCGGCGCCCTGGCCTACGGCCTGCGCCACCTGCGGCGCGCACCGGATATGGCCGTGCTGCGGGCCGCCTCGTCACCGGAGGAACTGGCCAGGCTGGCGCTGATCCCCGCGGGCCGCAACCTCGGCATCTCGGTGAGTTTCCTGCCCGCGCGCCAGCGGGCCGAGGCGACCGCCGCGCTGCTGGCCTGCCGGGTGCTCGATGCCTTCGAGGACCTCAGCGATCGCGCGGTCGCGAGCAGTGCCGTGCTGGCGGCCGCCGACTACCTCACCAGCACCACCGACACGCCGCCGCCCGCCCTGCCCGCCGTCGCCGCGGAAGCTCGCGACAGCGAGGCCGTCGACCGGCTGCTCGCCGAGCGCATCGGCGATATCAAAGCGCTGCTGTCCGCGCTGTCGGCGGAGGGGCGCGAGCGGGTCGGTGCGGTGATCGTCGACGTGGCCGGTGTCATGGCCCGCAATATCGACACGCCGCTGTCCCGGGTCGTCTACAGCGAAGGCGTGCTCGGGCGGGTCACCCACTACGCGTGCGCGCTGGTCGCCGAAGGCGTGCTGTCGGAAGCGGATCTGCGCGAACTGACCGGCTGCGTCGCGGTGATCGCCCAGTCCGCAAACGATCTGCGCGACAACGAGTTCGAGATCTACGGGGTCGCCGACCGCGAGGAATTGAAGCGGGTGGTGATGCTGCAGCTGCTGGCGCCCGCGCTGGGCGGCTTCGCCCTGCTCGCCCGCCTCGGCCCCGGCACACCGAGTCCCGGTGCGCGCGCGGCGATGGCGTACATGACCATCACCACGGCAGCGTTCCTGTGCTCGGTCGTCGACGCGCCCTCGCCCTACCGGCGCAAGGTCGGCGCCGCGCTGCTGGCGGCTTCGTCGGACACCTACTGGAACAGGATGCTGGACCGGGTGCGCCGCACCGCCGATCTGGCGATCCACCGGATGCTCGACGCCTCACCGGATTTCGCCGACGGCGCGAACCAGGCGACCGAGGTGCTCGGCGCGGGCGACCCGCGATCGATGCCGACCTCGCTGGTCCCGCTGATCGTCGACACCACCTTCGCGCTCGTGCAGACCCTGCCGGAGGGACCGCTGACCGGCGAGCTCCCCGACGCCGAAGTGCGCACCATGATGATCGCCGATCACCTGGCCTTCGGTGCCATGGAGCGGGTGCCACCGCACGAACCCGAAGCTCTGCAGGCGCTCGCCACGAGACTCCAACTCGCTGCCCTCGACACCAGCACCCAAGGGAGCCGCCCATGAGCATCGTCACCAGACCCGCGCTCACCGTCCTGGACACCACTAGCGAAGGAGCTCTCCTATGAGCACCGGAACGCCCGTCGCGCCGGAGCACGCCCCGTTCAGCAAGCGCGTGCTCAAGCTCGAGCACGCCTCGAACGTCGGCCCGCTGATGCACATCGCGCTGTGGATCGGCATGCTGGCCCTCGGCCTGTTCGTGCCGTTCGCCACGAACTGGTACATCGCGGTGCCGCTGATCATCGTGCTGTCGCTGCTGAACCTCTCGCTGACCATCGGCGTGATGCACATGCACACCCACCGGCCACTGTTCGTGTCGAAGTTCCCGAACCGGGTCGTCGACTTCCTGTGCTGTCTGCCCGGCAACCTGACCGCGGCCGAGATGCGCGAGGTCCACGTCCTCAACCATCACCGGTTCAACGACGGGCCAGGTGACGTCACCTCGACCGCCGGGATGGAGAAGGGCCTCGGCGCCATCTGGTACTGGGTCCGCTACGGCGTCATCGTCAAGATCCACACGATGCGGACCATCTTCGCGGCCGACCCGGCGCCGCGCCGCCGCAAGACGCGCCAGCAGTTCCTGCTCGACATGGCGCTGTACGCGGTGGTCATCGGAACCGTCTGGTACCTGGTCGATTTCGATCGCTTCGTGCTGTTCTACTGGGTGCCCTTCCTGATCACCCAGGTCAACGCCGGCTACTTCGCCTGGTTGAGCCACGCGCCGGCCAAGGGCTTCGAGGACGACCCGAGCACCTCGCTGAACAACGCGGGCAACATTCTCAACTTCCTGATCTTCAACCAGGGCTACCACAGCGTGCACCACCGCTACCCCGGTATCCACTGGAGCCAGATCCCGGACAAGCTCGACTACATGCGTGATGTCAACCCCGGCGTCATCGTCCCCTACTGGATGGTGGCCCAGTCGGGCTGGCGCCTGTTCTGGCCCGGCGGCTTCCTCAACGAGGGCTACGGCACCAAGTGGAAGGCCCGGCTGGAGAAGCGCATCGACGAGGGGACCGTGCGTTCGCGGTACCTGCCGTGGTTCGCATGGATCTGATCACGCCGACACCGACCCAGGCGCGGGACGTGCTGACGAGCCGTTCGCGGCTCGTCCCGTTCCTGTTCTCCTTCGCCGTCTACGGCGTCGCGGGCATCACCGTGCCGCTGATGCTGCTGTTCGCCGGCGGCTGGTTCCTGCCGAAGACGATCGACAAGGGCCCGCACCTGTCGACCGTCCCGGCGATCGTCGTCGACGTGCTGCTGCTGGCGCTGTTCGGCCTGCAGCACTCGGGCATGGCCAGGCCCTCGTTCAAGGCGTTCGTCACCCGCTGGGTGCCCGAAGCGCTGGAGCGGACCGTGTACATCGTGATGGTGTGCCTGGTCATGTGGGTGATCATGCTGGCGTGGCAGCCGATTCCGGCGGTGATCTGGTCGGCCGAGGGCACCGCGGGGCTGGTGCTCGATGCCGGGTTCTGGCTCGGCTTCGTGCTCGTCTACGCGGCGACGCTGCTGCTGAACCATTTCCACCTGCTCGGCATCAGCCAGGCCTACCGCGAGTACGTCATCCAGGTTCCCGACGCGACCGTCGATCGGCTCCAGGTGAACGGGGTCTACCGCCTCGTGCGCCATCCGCTGATGACCGGCCTGCTGGTCTCGTTCTGGTTCGCCAGCACGTTCACCGTCGGGCACCTGGTGTGGGCACTCGGGTTGACCGGTTACATCCTGCTGGGCACCTACCTGGAGGAACGCGACCTGATCGCGCGCTTCGGTGCGTCCTACCGCGCCTACGCAGCGCAGGTCCCCGCCTTCTTCCCGTCCGTGTTCCGCATCTTCGGCCGATCGAGTCGGCAGCCGTAAAGGCGTGCCGCCCGGCGCGTTTCCCGTTCGGGACGCGCCGGGCGGACCCTGCCCGAGTTCGGGAGAGGAATCGACGTGAACGGTCATCCTGTTCGAGAGCGCACCAGAGACAACTCCACAGACGCGGGCCCCGTTCCCGGCGTCGGCCATTCCTACGCCAAGGCGATCCTGCTGGGCGAGCACACCGTCGTCCACGGCACGCCCGCGATCGCGTTCCCACTGCCCGCGCTGCCGGTGCGCGCCCTCGCCCGTCGCGGCGCTGCCGGTGCGCAATCGGAGGTGCCCGCCGAGGGCGGTTTCCGGTTCCGCGCGGGTGACCCGCACACAGCGACCGCCGCGTCCGGGCCGTGCGTCGCGGTCGAAGAGGCGTTGCGGCGGTGGGGATTCGGTGGCGATGTCGTCGATGTCGTTGTCGAGTGCGATATTCCGCTGGCGCGTGGACTCGGCTCCAGTGCCGCCTGCGCGGGCGCGGCGGTGCGCGCGGTCGCCGACCTGTACGGCCGCACCGTCGATCCCGGCACGCTCTACGAACTCGTGCAGTGCGGCGAGCAGGTCGCGCACGGCCGGGCCAGCGGCATCGACGCCAGCGCCGTCCTGGCGAGCGGCCCGATCCTGTTCCACCAGGGCTCGGCCCGTCCGATGGAGATCGGCCTGGACGCGGCCTTGGTGATCGCCGACACCGGCGTGCCCGGTTCCACCCAGCACGCGGTGGCCGGCGTGCGCCGCACCCTGGAGCGCGATCCGCGGGCAGCCGAGCATCTGCTGGCCAGGGCCGCCGACTTGATCGGTTCCGCCGCGGCCGACCTGTCGGCCGGGCGCGCCGAGTCGCTGGGCAAGACGATGCTCGATTTCCAGGGTCTGCTCGCCGAACTCGGCGTCAGCACACCGCATATCGACACCCTCGTCGACGCGGCGCTCGACGCGGGCGCGTTCGGCGCGAAGCTGACCGGCGCCGGCCTCGGCGGCTGCGTCCTCGCGCTCACCGAGACCGGCGGCGCACTCGCGGTGAGTGCCGCGCTGCGCCGGGCCGGTGCCGTGCAGACCTGGACGGTCGGCACCGCGAGCTTGCGCACGGCCTCCCTGTCCCTATCCTCCTCGAGACCGGAACTCGATACACACCGATGACTTTTTCTTCCGCAGTACCCGTAGTACCCGCAGTACCCCTAGCGTCCGAGCGGCCCGAGGATCGTGGTCGCGACGGCGAGGCCGTCGCCCTCGCCTATCCGAACATCGCCCTGGTGAAGTACTGGGGCAAGCGCGACGAAACCCTGTTCCTCCCCGTCACGGGGAGCCTGTCGATGACGCTGGACATCTTCCCGACCACGACGTCGGTGCGGCTGATCGACGGACCGGCCGACACCGTCGAGCTCAACGCCACCGCCGCCACCGGCACCGCGCTCGCACGCGTCGAGAAGTTCCTCGACCTGGTCCGCGCCACGGCGGGCCGCACCGAACGCGCCGCGGTGGTGACCGCCAACGCGGGCCCGACCGGTGCCGGCCTGGCCTCCTCGGCGAGCGGGTTCGCCGCACTGGCCACCGCCGCGGCCGCGGCCTACGGACTCGACCTGGACGGCCGCGCCCTCTCCCGCCTGGCCCGCCGCGGCTCCGGGTCGGCCTCGCGCTCCCTCTTCGGCGGCTTCGTCGTCTGGCACGCGGGCGAGGGCGACGGCGAAGCGGGCGATCTGAGCTCCTACGCCGAGCCGATCGGTGGCGACGAACTCGACCCGGCGCTGGTCGTCGCGGTCGTCGAGGCAGGCGAGAAGGCGGTGTCGAGCCGCGTCGCCATGCGCCAGACCACCGAGACCTCGCCGTTCTACCGGCCGTGGGCCGAATCCTCGATGCTCGATCTCGACGAGATGCGCAAAGCCGTTGCCCGCCGGGATCTTCCCGCGATCGGCGAGATCGCCGAGCGCAATGCCCTCGGGATGCACGCCACCATGCTGACGGCGCGACCGGGCATCCGCTACCTGTCGCCGCATTCGCTCGCGATCCTGGACGCGGTGCTCGCGCTGCGCGCCGACGGCATCGTCGCCTACGCGACCATCGACGCGGGGCCCAACGTGAAGGTGCTGTGCACCCGCGCCGACGCGCCCACGGTCGCCGCCAGGATCGAGGGCCTCGGCGAGTTCGTCACCACCCGGACCGCGCACATCGGCCCGGGCGCACGGCTGACGACGGGTGGCGACGGTGAGTAGTAACGGAGATCGGTCCGGGACCCTGACTGCGGAAAGTCGGCGATCGCCGACCGGCCGCGCAGGTCGGCCCGGGAGTGGGGGAGCCGACGGCCTTCGGCCTGTGATCAGTTGTCGCGCACCAGGAAAGCTGTTCATCGCAGGTGAGTACGCCGTCGTCGAGCCTGGGCATCTGGCGGTGCTCACCGCTGTCGACCGCTACGCCACCGCCACGGTCACCGACGCTGCTACCGGGGTGACGGGGGGATTCGTCACGGTCACCGACCCGGCTGCCAGGGTGACAGGGGAGTTCGGCACGGTGACCGGTGCGCCCGCCGCGGTGACTGACGCGTCCGCCGGGGTGGTTGTGACGCTGCGGTCGGACCTGGACGGTGGCGTGACGCTGGCCTGCGGCCGCGAGGGTGATCGTTTGGTCCCGCTGACACCCGATGCCGGTGTGCCCGCGGCATTCGCCTATGTCTTCGCCGCAGCATCGGTCATCGATCGGTTGCTCGCCGAGCGTGGAATCCCCTCCCGCCCTTACGAAGTGGACGTCACAGCCGACCTGGGCGATGCCGATGGCCGCAAGTACGGTCTCGGCTCCAGCGCGGCTGTGACGGTAGCCACCGTCGCCGCCCTCGGGCAGTTCCACGAGCTCGAGCTCACGGCGATGCAGCGGTACCGGCTGGCCATGCTGGCCACGATCGCGGTCAACCCGCGCGCCTCCGGCGGCGACGTGGCGGTGAGCACCTGGGGCGGCTGGCTCGCCTACGGTTCCCCCGACCGCGCGGTCGTCGCCGAGATCGCCGCCGCCGAGGGCATCGATGCCGCGTTGCGTGCACCGTGGCCCGGATTGTCCGTGCGTCCGCTGCCCACGCCGACCGGGCTCGCTGTGCAGGTCGGTTGGACCGGAAACCCCGCCTCCACACCGGCATTGGTCGCCGGTCTCGGCGCGGCCACCCGCGCGCCGGGCGACCGGGCGACGTTCAACGCGCGCAGCAACGAGTGCGTGCAGCGCCTGCTGACCGCGGTCGAAGCCGACGACTCCGCCGGGGTCGGCAGCGAGATCGACTGTGCACGTGAGCTTCTGCTCGAACTCGACGAGACCTCCGGTCTCGGCATCATGACGCCACGGCTGCACGCGCTGTGCGCGGCGGGCGCCGCCGTCGGCGCTCCGGCCAAACCGTCCGGCGCGGGCGGTGGTGACTGCGGTATCGCGCTCGTCGACCGCACCCGCACGGCCGCGATCACCGAACTCACCGACCGTTGGGTAGCCGCAGGCATCCGGCCGCTGCCGTTGCGGACCCACCCGTTCGAAGGGGATGCCGCATGATCGCCGATCGCAAGGACGACCACGTTCGCCACGCGGTGAGCCAGCGCCGCGCCGACACCGGCGCCAACGACTTCGACTGCGTCACCTTCGTCCACCACGCGCTGGCCGGCATCGACAGCGACGACGTGTCGCTGGCTGTCGACGTCGCCGGAAAGCGGTGGGACACACCGCTCTACGTCAACGCGATGACCGGCGGCAGCGCAGGCACCGGCGAGATCAACCGCAAGCTGGCCATCGCCGCCCGCGAAACCGGCATCCCCATCGCCACCGGCTCGATGAGCGCCTACTTCCGCGACCCGGGGGTCGCCGACACCTATCGCGTGCTGCGACAAGAGAATCCACACGGATTCGTGATGGCGAACGTCAATGCGACGGCGTCACTGGATCAGGTGCGGCGGGCCATCGATCTGCTCGAGGCCGACGCGCTGCAGATCCACCTCAACGCCGTGCAGGAAGTCGTCATGCCCGAGGGCGACCGGTCCTTCGGATCCTGGCCCCGCCAGATCGAGCACATCACCGCCAATGTCGGAGTCCCGGTGATCGTCAAGGAAGTCGGGTTCGGCCTCAGCAGGCAGACCGTCACCTGGCTGCGCGACGCCGGCGTCACGGTGGCCGATGTCGGTGGCCGCGGCGGTACCAACTTCGCGCGGATCGAGAACGAGCGGCGCCCGGCGGCCGACTTCGCCTTCATCGAGAGCTGGGGCCAGTCGACCCCCCACTGCCTGCTGGACTGCGCCGGGATCGACGGTATCGATATCGCCGCGTCCGGTGGTATCCGCTCGCCGCTCGACATCGCCCGTGCGCTGGCGCTCGGTGCCGACGCGACCGGCGTCGCCGGTGCGTTCCTGGACACGATCGTGCGCCAGGACACCGACGCGCTGATCGCGCAGATCCGCACCTGGCTCGATCAGCTGCGCCAGATCCTGACCGTGCTCGGCGCCCGCACCCCGGCCGAGCTGGCCGGCTGTGACCTGCTGATCACCGGGGACGTGGCGACCTTCTGCGCACTGCGCGGCATCGACGTGGCGGCACTTGCCCACCGGAGTCCCTGGTGGCGCGAATCGAAAGACCGAGGAGAAGTCATCCATGAATGACATGTCGTACGCAGCGGTCCCGCTGCAGTGGGTGGGGCCCGTGCGCATCACGGGCAATATCGTCGACGACGCCGTCGATGTCCCCTTGGCCACCTACGAAACGCCCCTGTGGCCCTCGGTCGGCCGTGGCGCGCGGATCTCCACCCTGTCCGAGCGCGGCATCGTCGCGACGCTGATCGACGAGCGGATGACCCGCTCGATCCTGCTCGAGGCCGACGACGCCTACACCGCGCTCACCACCGTCCGGCAGCTGAAGGACCGCTTCGCCGAGCTGCAGGACGTGGTCGCGGGCAGCAGCCGCTTCGCCCGGCTCATCGATCTGCACCACCAGATCAACGGCAATCTGCTGTTCCTGCGGTTCGAGTTCAGCACCGGTGACGCCTCGGGCCACAACATGGCGACCCTGGCCAGCGACCACCTGATGGACCACATCCTGGCCACCATGTCGGGCGTGCGCTACGGCTCGATCTCGGGCAACTACTGCACCGACAAGAAGGCCACCGCGGTCAACGGGATCCTCGGCCGCGGCAAGAACGTCGTCACCGAACTGCTGATCCCGCGTGCGGTGGTGCAGCAGCGCCTGCACACCACCGCCAGGCAGGTGGTGGAACTCAATATCCGCAAGAACCTGATCGGCACGCTGCTGGCGGGCGGAATCCGTTCCGCCAACGCGCATTACGCCAATATGCTGCTGGCGTTCTACCTGGCCACCGGGCAGGACGCGGCGAACATCGTCGAGGGCTCCCAGGGCGTCACCCACGCCGAGGACCGCGACGGTGACCTGTACTTCTCGTGCACGCTGCCCAATCTCATCGTGGGGACCGTCGGCAACGGCAAACACGCGAGCTTCGTGGACGAGAACCTCGAACGCCTCGGCTGCCGCGCCGACCGCGAGCCCGGCGAGAACGCCCGCCGCCTCGCCGTCATCGCCGCGGCGACCGTGCTGTGCGGCGAGCTGTCGCTGATGGCCGCACAGACCAATCGCGGTGAATTGATGCGCGCCCACACTCAATTCGAGCGGTCAACCACGAGCAACGGAACACAACTATGACTACAACTCCGGTCGGCATCCACGACCTGTCGTTCGCCACCACCCACTACGCCCTCGACCACGCCGTCCTCGCCGAAAGGCTCGGGGTGGATCGCGACAAGTTCTACCTCGGCATCGGCCAGGAGAAGATGAGCGTCGCCGCGGCCGACGAGGATATCGTCACCATCGCCGCGGCCGCGGCCCAGCCGATCCTCGAGCGGCACGGCACCGACAACATCCGCACCGTGCTGCTGGCCACCGAGACCGGTGTCGACCAGTCCAAAGCCGCTGCGCTCTACCTGCATTCGCTGATCGGGCTGCCCAACGCCGCGCGCGTGGTCGAGCTCAAGCAGGCGTGCTACGGCGGCACGGCGGGCCTGCAGTTCGCCGCGGGCCTGATCGCGCGCGACCCGTCGCAGCGGGTACTGGTCATCGCCGCCGACATCGCCAAGTACGAGCTCGACACCCCGGGTGAACCGACCCAGGGCGCGGCCGCCGTCGCGATGCTCGTCAGCGCGAATCCGGCGATCCTGCAACTGGATCCGAAGTCCGGGCTCTACAGCGCCGACATCATGGACTTCTGGCGGCCCAACTACCGGACCGCCGCCATCGTCGACGGCAAGACCTCGGTCAACGCCTACCAGAAGGCCGCCCAGGAAGCGTGGACCGATTACCGCCGCCAGGGCGGGCGCGACCTGTCGGAGTTCGCCGCGTTCTGCTACCACCAGCCCTTCACCAAGATGGCCTACAAGGCGCACCGCCACCTGCTCGAGAGCCAGGGCCACACCGCCGACGCCGCCGAGATCGAGGCCGCGATCGGCGATACCACCCACTACAACCGCACGGTCGGCAACAGCTACACCGCCTCGCTCTACCTCGGCCTGGCATCGCTGCTCGATCATGCGGGCGACCTGACCGGCCGGGCCCTGGCCATGATCAGCTACGGATCGGGCAGCGTCGCCGAATTCTTCAGCGGCACAGTGCAGCCCGGATACCGCGAGCACCTGCGGACCGAGGCGAACCGGGCGGCGATCAGCTCGCGGGAGCTGCTGGACTACGACCACTACCTGCGGCTGCACGAAGCCACCTCGCCCAGCGACGGCGCGTACCACGCCATGCTGGAGGAGACCCGTCGCCCGTACCGGCTGGCCGCCGTCTCCGGCCACAAACGCATCTACGAATCTCGCTGAGGTCTCCACATGAGCAGTAACGGCACGTCGACGTCTCGGCGGCACATCCAGGTCCTGATCATCGGAAGCGGTCTGTCCGGTCTCGGCACGGCCATCCGGCTGAGCCAGCGGGGCCTGACCGACTATCTCGTCATCGAACGCGGCGCCGACGTGGGCGGCACCTGGCGCGACAACACCTATCCGGGGGCGGGCTGCGACGTGCCGTCCCACCTCTACTCGTATTCGTTCGCGCTGAACCCCGACTGGTCCCGCTCGTTCTCGCCGCAAGCCGAGATCGAGCAGTACCTGCAGCAGGTGGCCGATCGCTACGGCGTGCGCGACAAGCACCTGTTCGACACCACGATGACCGCCGCGCGCTGGATCGACGCCGACGGCCGGTGGGAGGTCGACACCAGCAACGGTGCCTTCACCGCCGACTTCCTGGTGTCGGCGGCGGGCGTGCTCGCCGAGCCGAATCTGCCTGATATCAAGGGGATCTCGAGCTTCGAGGGCGAGATCTTCCATTCGGCGCGCTGGAACCACGACGCGAGCCTGGCGGGCAAGAAGGTCGCCGTCATCGGCACCGGCTCCTCCGCGGTCCAGATCGTCCCGTCGATCGCGCCGCAGGTCGAGCGACTCGATGTGTACCAGCGCACCGCGACATGGGTGATGCCGCAACTGAACCGGCCTTACCTGGCGCCGGAGCGCTTCGCCTTCAAGCACGTTCCGGGACTGCAGCGGATGATCCGGGCGCTGATCTACATCGCCCGCGAAGCATTCGTCGTGACCCAGGTGAAGGTCCCGTGGACCGGCCTGCTGCTGGAAGCGGTCGGGCGGGTGAAGATGCGGCTCGAGATCCGGGATCCGGAGACGCGGCGCAAGGTGCTGCCCCAGCACCGCGTCGGCTGCAAGCGCATGCTGGTGTCGAACAAGTTCTACGGCGCGCTCGACCGCGACAACGTCGATCTCGTCACCGACGGCATCGCCGAGGTGCGCGAGCACTCGATCGTGTCCGAGGACGGCACCGAGCGTGAAGTCGACGCCATCGTGCTGGCCACCGGCTTCCATGTCGCCGATTCGCCGACGTTCAACCTCTACACCGGTCGTGACGGCCGGACGGTGTCGGAGGCGGCCGACGCCGAGGGCTACCAGATGTACAAGGGCACCACGGTCGCCAACTTCCCCAACATGTTCTTCATGCTGGGCGCCAACTCCGGGCTGAACTACACCTCGCTGATCTATGTCATCGAGTCGCAGATCAACTACGTCGTCGACGCGGTGACCACGATGCAGCAGCGAAACCTGCAGTCGTTCGAGGTCAAGCTGGACGCACAGCACGAATACAACCGCGGGCTCGCGCCCAAGATGGCCCGCACCGTGTGGGCCACCGGCGGCTGCACCAGCTGGTTCCTCGACAAGCACGGCAACAACTCCGCGCTGTGGCCGGACTTCAGCTTCCGGTACCGGAAGCTGGTGCGCGCGTTCGACATCGAGGCCTACGAAACCACGGCGAAGACGCCGTGACCGAGATTCCCCGCCGCCACGTGCGGGTGGCGATCATCGGGGCCGGGTTCGCCGGGCTCGGCGTGGCCATGCGGCTGCGCCGGCTCGGGATCACCGACTTCGTCGTGTTCGAGCGCGCGAGTGACATCGGTGGCACCTGGCGGGACAACACCTATCCCGGTGCGGGCTGCGATGTTCCGTCCCAGCTCTATTCGTATTCGTTCGCGCCGAATCCGAACTGGACGCACTCGTTCTCGACGCAGCCGCAGATCCAGCAGTATGTGCAGGACGTCGTCGACCGCGCCGGGGTGCGCGAGGCGATCCTGCTCGACTGCGAGGTGACCGACGCGCGCTGGAACAGCGCGACGGCACGCTGGGAAATCCAGACCGGCAAAGGCGTGTTCACCGCCGACATCACGGTGTCGGCGGCGGGTCCGCTGAGCGCGCCGAAGGTGCCGGACATCAAGGGCATCACCACGTTTCGCGGTGCGCTGTTCCACTCCTCGCGGTGGGATCACGAGGTCGATCTGGCCGGTAAGCGGGTCGCGGTCGTCGGTACCGGCGCCTCGGCCATCCAGATCGTGCCGTCGATCGCGGGCGAGGTCGGCAGGCTCGACCTGTACCAGCGCAGTGCGCCCTGGGTGCTGCCCCGCCTCGGCCACCGGTACACCCTGCTGGAACGCCTCACCTACCGGCATGTCCCGGGGGCACAACGGGTGGCCCGCGCCGGGGTCTACTGGCTGCGTGAGTCCTTCGTGCTCTGGCAGTCGAAATACCCGCCGCTGGCCGACTTCTTCGCCTTCGGCGCGCGCCTGAAGCTGTGGTGGGTGATCCGGGACGCGGCGCTGCGGCGCAAGCTCACCCCGGACTACCGGTTGGGCTGCAAGCGGATGCTGATCTCGAACGAGTACTACCCGGCGCTGGCGCGCGACAATGTCGAGGTCGTGACCGACGGCATCGAGGAGATCAGGGAGCAGTCGATCGTCGCGAACGACGGCACCGAACGCGAGGTCGACGCGATCGTGCTGGCGACGGGGTTCCGGATCACCGACTCGCCGACCTACGACCTGATCAGCGGCCGCGACGGGCGCACCCTGTCGGAGGTGTTCGGTGCCGGCGGTCTCAGCGTGTACAAAGGCACCACGATCGCGAACTTCCCGAATCTGTTCCTGATGATCGGCCCGAACGCCGCCCTGAGCTACACCTCGGCGGTGTTCACCATCGAATCGCAGATCAACTACATCGTCGATGCGATCACAACGATGGACGCGCAGGGCCTGCGGACCGTGGAAGTCAGCGAACAGGCACAGGCCGACTACAACCGGGACCTGCAGACCAAGTTCGCGGGAACTGTCTGGAACGGCGACTGCACCAGCTGGTTCGTCGACGAACGAGGCGAGCATTCCCGCCTGTGGCCGGACTTCAGCTTCCGATTCCATCGGATGCTGCGTTCCTTCGATGTCGAGGCCTACGAGACGACCACGCACAGCGAGCAGGCCGCGACGAACTCCTGACCCAGCTGACCCCGGGACGGCGCTGGGCCGTCCCGGGGTCAGTGCCGGGTTACTCGGTGATCGCGGACAGCGTTTCGATCAACGTCACGACTACATCGAGGAGGTCACCGAGAAAAGCAGAAAACATGAAACTCTCCTTTCAATCGGATGATCGACCCGCAGGCGTGCATGAAATCGACACGTAATGTCGACTTCTTCGAAGCGGTAGAGACTGGCGAAACTCTGCAATTCAGATTGCGGGGAGATCGCTGGAATTTTTGGGGTCACACCGGGATGGTGTGGAATCGCGTTCACACCGTAGCAAACGTGGATTCACGCGTTCAAGGATGGTGAGATTCGCTAACGAAATCTTGAAATTCTGCCGAATAACCTGGTCAGGGCGGGTATTGGCGAAGGGTGCCGACTGGGTCGCGGTCACGGAATGCCGTTGTGACCGGCATTTCTCTTCGCGCGGTGAGTACACCGGGTGTTATCGGAACGTATTGTTGGGTGACTGTTCGGGTGGCCGTGTCGACCCACGCAGGGGATTTGCTGTCGGAAATGTTATCGACGGCAGGGTCACCCACATGCGGACCCGGGTGCCGTTCTCGTCGTGGCTGAATTCCAGATCCTCGGTCAGCACCCGCATCATCTCCACGCCGCGGCCGCGGTAACCGGGATCGGTCGGCGTGGGAATCCAGCGGCCCGAGTCGGTGACCTCGATGACCACGCGGTCGCCTTCACACGTCGCGGTGAGGGTGACGCGGCCGGGCTCGGTGTCGCGGTAGGCGTGTTCGACACTGTTGCTGCACGCCTCGTTGGCGGCGGCGACCAGGTCGGCGGCCAGGTCGTGCGGGACGGCGGCGGTCGCGAACCAGCGGTAGAGGCTGCGCCGCAGGCCCGTCAATTCCGATGCGGCAGCGGGGATGTCGAGATGCAGCGGCTCGGGCGGCTGCCGGTAGACGACCATCGCGACGTCGTCGTCGTAGCCCGCGGGCGGACACAGCCGGGACAGCACGGCGTCGGCGACGTCGCGGGGGAGTGCGCCGCCGGTCTCGCTGAGCACGCCGGCGATCTTGACGAAGCCCTCGTCGATGTCGTACCCACGTTGCTCGACGAGCCCGTCGGTGAACAGCACCAGGGTCGCGCCTGGCGGCAGCGCCGTGGTGGCCTCCGGCCTGCGCGGGGTGTCGAAGGTGGCCAGTGGCACCGCACGTCCGCCTTCGAGGACCCGGCCCGGTCCGCCGGGTGGTGCGAGGACCGGCGGCATATGGCCGGCATTGGAGTAGCGGACCATGCCGCGCTCCGGGTCGAGCACGGCCGCGCACACCGTGGTGCACATGGCGCCGGGGATCCGGGCGGCGACGGCGTCGAGCTCGGCCAGCAGCTGGGCAGGCCCGGCGCCACGGAGCAGCAAAGCGCGCGCCGCCGTGCGCAACTGGCCCATCACCACCGCGGCCGACAGACCACGGCCGACGCAGTCGCCGACGACGACACCGATGGTGCCGTCCCGCAGCGGCACCACGTCGTACCAGTCGCCGCCGATCTCGAGCGGCGGCAACGCGGGCTCGTAGTGCACCGAGAAGCGCGGCGGCAGCTCGATCGGGCCGAGCATCGCGCGCTGCAGGGTGAGCGAGGTCGCGCGGGCCTGATCGAAGTTGCGGGCACGCTGCAGCGCGACGCTGAGATGACCGACCAGCAGCGAATACAGCGCCCAGTCGGCCGCGCTGATCGCGCGTGGCGCACCGAAGCGCACCCACAGCGCCGCATCACCGGTCTCGCCGAGCGGCGCGATCACCGCGTCGACGCCGCCTTCCTCGCCGGTGATGGCCGAGAGGCCGCGCGCGGGCTGCCTGCGCGAGCGATCGAGCAGCGCCCGCACGTCCTCGCCGAGGGTGACCCGCCGCGTGGGGTCCGAGACCGGAGCGGCGACGAATCGTGGTGCGCCCTCGGCACTTTCGGTGACAGCGGGCTCGGGGAGCGGCGGCTCGCCGCAGGAATACACGTCCGGCTGCCCGGTCCGGCTCGGCCACACCGCCACGAGCGCGGTCTGCGCGCCCATCGTCCGGCGCAACTCGTCGAGCCCGACCGCGAGTACCTCCACCATGCTCGTCGCCGCGCCCACCGCGGTGGCCAGCCGCGAGGCCGCCTGATCGCGGGCCTGCGCATCGTGTTCGGCGGTGACGTCGCGCACGGTGCCGACGAAGATCTGCTCGTTGTTCTCCTGCTTCACCAGCGAGCTGGCGCTGACCGCCAGCCAGCGCTCCCGGCCGTCACGGTGACGCACCGGCATCACGAAACGCGATGCCTCCGTACCGATCTGGGGATAGCCTGCCTTGTCCGACAGTGCCCACGGATGGGGTGGCCGGTACGGCACGTCGTCCGCGCCGTACCCGGTGAGCACCCCGAACGCGGAGTTCACCTCGACGATGGTGCCGTGCGAGTCGGCGACGAAGAACCCGTCCTGCAGCGACTCCACCAGCGCCGTGCGGAACGCGTCGCGGCCGGCCAGATCCTCGGCGCGCGAGCGCTGCTGCTCGTAGCGGCGGGTGCCGTCGAGATAGCCGCGGGTGGCGATGTCGAGCGCGGCCATCGTCTGCAGCAGGAATTCCAGCGCCACCTCGGCGCTGCGCGGATCGGCCTGCGTCCCCGCGTACTCGGCGACCGCCCGGAAATGGTTCTCGGTGAGGTCGAGCAGGCTGATGCCCTCCACGAGGGCACGCCTGCCGAGGTCGTATCCCTCGGTGAGGCCCGCCTGGCCGGGCGCGGCGACGTGGCGGCGCAAGGCAGCCGAGTAGTCGTCCAGAAATGCGGCCAGGCCAGCGGTCATCGGCAACCTTTCACGGGCAGGCTCCGCGGAAGCGGGCCGCGAGCACGAGGGCGTCGTCGGTGTCCTTGGCGTCGCGGGCGAGCAGATCGCCCGCGATCGCGGTGGCGGGGCGGGCCAGGTCGATCGACTCGGGGCCGACCGAGACGATCCCGTCGGTCGCCATCAGCAGCAGGTCACCGGGGCGGATCGGCAGCGTCTGCGGTTGCAGGTGCGAGGGTAACCGGTAGCCGACGATGCCGCCGGTGAGCAGCATGGTCGCCCGGAGCTCCGGACCCGCGGGGCCCAGTGTCAGCAGCCGCGACTCGACATTGCCGACACCGAGCCACTGCAACGTCTCGCCAGGACCCATCAGCGCCAACGAGACTGCGGCGCCGCGGGTTTCGACCATCGCGCGATGACAGAGCACCATCAGCACATCCAGCGGTTCGCCGCGATTGTCGGACAGGATGACCATCGCGCGGTCGGCCGCGTCGGCCGCCGCCGCGCCGTGCCCGAGCCCGTCGAGCACGCCGAAGAGCGCGCCGCCGTCGCCGGTGTCGAGGATGACGGCACGATCACCGGAGACTTCCTGCCCGGGCAGTGCCCGACCGGCCGTCGACCATTCCGTGCGGCCGATAATCCCGTCTTCATGCACCGTCGGGTACCCACTTCCACATCTCGATCAACGTCCCGCGGCCCGGGGCGGAATCGATGGTGAGCCGGTCCATCAGCCTGCGTGCGCCGGGCAGGCCGAGACCGAGGCCTCGGCCGGTGGAGTATCCGTCCTCCAATGCACGAGGGATGTCTCTGATGCCGGGACCCTGGTCCTCGGCCTGGACGACGAGCGCGCGCCTGCCTTCGCGCAGGTCGACGAGCAAGCGAATCTCTCCACTGCCCGCGTAGCTGGTGATATTGCGGGCGATTTCGGAGATGGCGGTGGAGATCATGGTGCGGTCGGTGAGGGTGAAGCCGAGTTGTGCTGCCAGTTCGTGTCCGGCCTGCCGGGCGATGACGATGTCACCGGACACCTTGACCGCGATCGCCACCTGCTCAGCGGCCACTGTCACGACCATCTCGTCGGCGCGGGTGCCGGTTCAGCCAGGCGAGGCCCTCTTCGAGATCCAGCGCGGTGTGCATGTCCTCGAAGGTCAAACCGAGCTGCACCATCGCGAAGGCGACCTCGGGTTGTAGCCCCACGATGACGGTCTCCGCGCCGCGCAGCTGGGTCATGTGCGCGATGGTGCGCAGCGAGCGCGCGGCGAAGGAGTCCATGACGTCGATCGCGGTGACGTCGACGATGATGCCGGTCGCGCGATAGCGACTGACCTGCTTCATCAGGTCGTCCTGCAACCGCTCGGTGTCGGCATCGGTCAACGCCGACTGCACCGAAGCGATCAGGAACGTGCCCTGTTTGAGAATAGGTACCGGCATGGTGAGGAAATCAGCGCCCGTCCCGCTCACCGGCGCGCTCGGTGACCCGAGAGACCTCGTAGCCCAGCAGGCGCTCGGCTTCTTCGATACCGCCCTGGAGGTCACCGACGGCGTTCATCTTGGACAGATCCAGGCCGATGGTGACCAGCGTGAGCGCGATCTCCGAGGACAGACCGGTGATGATGACGTTGGCGCCCATCAGGCCCGACGCGTCGACGGTCTGCACGAGGTGGTTGGCCACCACCGAGTCGATCGCGGGCACACCGGTGATGTCGATGACGACGACCTTGGCGCGATTGGCGCGGATGGCGCGCAGCAGCTGCTCGGTGAGCTGGCGGGCGCGCTGGGAGTCGAGCACACCGATGATCGGCAGGATGAGCAGCTGTTCGCGCACCTGCAGCACCGGCGTCGACAGCTCGCGGATTGCTTCCTGCTGCTGGCGGATGACGCGCTCGCGCTCCTGCACGAACGACACGCCCACGGTGTTGGCGATGCGGTTGGCGGCAGGCTCGTAGGCGTCGAGCACCTGGTTGAGCAGCTCGAAGTTGGACTGGTACTTGGAGAACAGCGAGCGGGCCAGCACGTCGCGCAGCAGCAGCACGATGCCGAGGACCTCGTCGGTCTCGACGCCTCGCGGAATGATGCGCTCGGACAGATCGCGGGCGTATGCCTGCAGTGCCTCGACGCTACCGGTCTCGAGCACCTCGACGTAGTTGTCGAAGATCGAGGTGGCCTCGGAGAAGATCTCCTCCGGGGTCATCGCCGTCAGCAGCTGGGCGTCGGTGATGCGCCGGGCCCATTCCTCACGCAGGGCGGTGCGGTTCTGCCGGAGGTGGTCGACCAATTGCGGCAGCAAGTTGTCTACCGGGCGCGCCGGCAGCGAATCCGCCGAAAGACTCATGGACACCTCGGACATGGAAACTCCTGCCCCTTTCGACGGACATTCTCGGTGCGCACAGCGCGCTTTGACCCGAGCCTACTCATACCCCATCCCAGATGCCGCCCAAACCTGCGGGTTGTTCGCCGCTCGTGGGCTACTCCGGGGCGAACCCACGTTCCAGGGCGCGCAGCGCGCGGTCGAGATAGACCGTCAGATCGGTGTCGCCGCGCTCGAGCCAGGCGTCGAAGGCGGCCCGCGCGGCGGCCAGCGTGGTGCGGCCGACGGCCAGGGGGACGAGGTCGCCCGCGGTGGTGCCGAGCCGGTGGGCGGCGAACTCGCCGACCGCGCGTTCCCAGGCGTCGTAGTGCGCGCCCGCGCCCGCCGAGAGCGCGGGGACGCCGGAGACCAGGCGCATCCTGGTGCGCAGCTCGGGGATATCTTCGGCGCGATATCTGTTGGCCGCCACCACGATTCGGCGCACCGCCGCCATCATCGGCTCGTCGTCGGGAACCGCGGCGAACGCGTCGCGCAGGTCGGCGACCTCGTTGTCGAACTGGTGCCAGAGCACCTCGGCCTTGCTGGGGAAGTACCGGAAGAAGGTGCGTTCGCTGACACCGGCCTCGGCCGCGATGCGTTCGACGGTGATGTCGTCGAACCCGTGCTCGGCGAACAGCTTCATCGCGATGACTTCGAGTTCGCGGCGCGTGGTGCGCGGTGGGCGACCGCGATGAGCGCGCGGCGTCGGGGCTGACATGGATACAGACTAGGGACTCTGCGCGCTCTTGATTATGTCAGTGACTGTCGTTAATGTCGGAACCATGTTCGTGGCCCACCTCACATGGCCCGAGGCGGGCACCTGTGCCGCCGCGGGAGTGGTCCTGGCCATCCCGCTCGGCGCCACCGAGCAGCACGGCCCGCACCTGCCCCTGTCCACCGACACCGACATCGCCGCCGCCGTGTGCGCCCTGGTCGCCGCCGAGCGGCCCGACGTGCTGGTCGCGCCTGCCGTTCCCTACGGCGCCAGCGGTGAGCACGCCGGGTTCGCGGGCACCTTGTCGATCGGGCAGGCCGCGCTGGAACTGCTGGTCGTGGAACTGTGCCGGTCGGCCACCGACACTTTCTCGCGGATCGTGCTGGTCAACGGGCACGGCGGCAACGTCGAGGCACTGCGCCGCGCTGTCGCACTGCTGCGGTCGGAGTCCCGCGACGTGCGGCTGTTCTCGCCCGGCTACGGCGGCGACCCGCACGCGGGCCGCACCGAAACCTCGATCCAGCTCGCGCTGTCGCCGGACCACGTGCGCGCCGAGCTGGCCGAACCGGGCGACCAGCGCCCGCTGACCGAGCTGCTGCCGCTGCTGCGTGCCGGCGGTGTACGGGCCGTGAGCCCCAACGGAATTCTCGGCGACCCCACCGGGTCGAGCGCCGACGAAGGCGCCGCGCTGCTACGCGCGGCCGCCACCGCACTACTGGAAGACCTGGGCCGATGGTGGCCGCAGGATCGTGAGGAAGGACCACGTCGATGAATCCCTGGTTCGAGACCGTTGCCGAGGCGCAGCGCCGCGCCCGCAAGCGCCTGCCGAAATCGGTGTACGGGGCGCTGATCGCGGGCTCCGAACGCGGCCAGACCATCGAGGACAACCAGACCGCGTTCACCGAACTCGGCTTCGCCCCGCACTGCGCGGGCCCGATCGGCGAGCGCGATCAGTCGACCACCGTGCTCGGTCAGCAGCTCTCGATGCCCGTGCTGATCTCGCCCACCGGCGTGCAGGCGGTGCACCCCGACGGTGAGGTCGCCGTCGCCAGGGCCGCGGCCGCGCGCGGTATCGCCATGGGCCTGAGCTCGTTCGCGAGCAAGCCGATCGAAGAGGTGATCGCGGCCAACCCGTCCACGCTGTTCCAGCTGTACTGGTGCGGCAACAAGGACCAGATCCTCGAGCGGATGGCCAGGGCGAAGGCGGCGGGCGCGGTCGGGCTCATCCTGACCCTGGACTGGTCGTTCTCGCACGGCCGGGACTGGGGCAGCCCGGTGATCCCGGAATCGCTGAACCTGCGCACCATGATGAAGTTCGCGCCGCAGACCCTGGCCCGCCCACGCTGGCTGGCCACCTACCTGCGCTCGGGGTCCATCCCCGACCTCACCGCACCCAACATGGCGGTCGGCGGCGGCGCGGCCCCCGGCTTCTTCGGCGCCTACGGCGAGTGGATGCAGACTCCCGCGCCCGATTGGGACGACGTCGCCTGGATCTGCGAGCAGTGGGACGGCCCGGTGCTCCTCAAGGGCGTGATGCGGGTCGACGACGCGCTGCGCGCGGTCGACGCGGGCGTGGCGGGCATCTCGGTGTCCAACCACGGCGGCAACAATCTCGACGGCACCCCGGCCGCGATCCGGGCGCTGCCGGTGCTCGCCGACGCGGTCGGTGACCAGATCGAGGTCGTGCTCGACGGCGGTATCCGCCGTGGCAGCGATGTCGTCAAGGCCGTGGCGCTGGGTGCCCGCGCGGTGCTGATCGGCCGCGCCTCCCTGTGGGGCCTGGCGGCTAACGGGCAGGCAGGCGTGGAGAACGTGCTCGACATCCTGCGCGGCGGTATCGATTCCGCGCTGCTCGGCCTGCGCAAGACCTCGATCGCCGAGCTCGACCGCGGCGACATCATCGTGCCCGCCGGTTTCGAGCGGGCCCTCGGGGTGCCCGCCGACCTCGAACGACCGCTCACCACAGCGGATCTCGTCCAGAAGTAGCACCGGTCCACGGCGACGGGCCTCGTCCACGACGAGGTCCGCCGCCGCGGTCGTTCGCGGTACGCGGGTCACGGCGCGCCGCTAGGATCGTCGGATTCGGTACCGAATCGAGGGGGACATCGTGCGTGGGGGATCCAGGGGCGAGCGGCAGCGAGCCCGAGTCATGAAGTCGCGCAGCGTATCCTGCACGCTGCCCGCGCTGGTGGCGATGGCACTCGTGTCGGCGGGGTGCGGCACCGGCGCACCGGCGCACCGCGCGGCGACCACCACGAAGCCCCCGGTGACGAGCACCGCGCGGCCGACGACGACCACGCCGTCCGCCACCACCTCGGCCCGCCCGACCACCAGCACCGCCGCGCAACCGACCGCCGTCGGGATCTGCGTGGACACGACATCGTCGACCCGCGTGGCCGACGGCCTGTGCGGCACCTCCGACACCCGCTACGCCAACTTCTGGTACCAGCACACGGACACGCTGGTGTACCCGGCGATCGGCGCCGCTGTCGCCCTGGCCGCCGGCAGTTTCCTCCGCCCGTCCGGAACGGGTGTCTACGACCGTGGCGTGCCGGACAGTGGCGGGACCGTCCAGCGCGGCGGTCTCGGGAACAGCAGGCCCGACTCCGGTGACAGTGCCGGGTCGTAGCGCACGCTGCGTCGGCGCTACCGCCGCGGGCACCTGGTCACGCCAGATCCGCGGCGGGCTCGTCGACCGGCTGTGCGGCGGGGCCACGCCCGGTCGGCCCGAATCCGTCTGCCGCACTGCGGTGATGGTCGATCAGCACGTCGTAGATCTCGGCGAGCGCGGCGAGCTGGCCACGGTCGAGCACGTCGATCATGTGCCGACGCACGCTGCGCACGTGTGCGGGCGCCGCGGTCGTGAGGAGCTGCCCGCCTGCCGTGGTGAGCCGGGCGACGGTGCGGCGTTGATCGTGCGGCATCGTCTCCCTGGCCACCAGCCCGCGTTTCTGCATGCGGGTGATCTGATGCGAGAGCCTGCTCTGCGACCACTCGAGCGCACCGGCCAGATCGGCGAAGGTCAGCCGCTGACCCGGCGCGTCGGCCAGATAGACCAGCACGGAGTACTCCACCCAGCTGAGGTTCGCTGCCCGGCCCGCGTCACGCCCGATCGCCGCGGCGATCAGGTCGCGGGTCCGGACATAGCCCAGCCAGGCACGCATTTCGACATCATCGAGCCACTGTGGATCGGTCACGATCGAGCTCCAGATTCTCCGGTGCAGGCTTCGGATTGGAACGGTGCACACCCCGCCACCGTCCGGAGAATGGGTAGCACCGTTTGGGTTGAACGTGCAACCTCGATCTTGGTTCAGGCAATTGTCGTGCGTCACATAGGGTTGCCTAACCAGCAGGTGGGCGCGGGTGGTCGATAGGCTTCCGAGTGCTTTGTGACCAGCCACCCGAGGAGTGCGATTCGTGACCGCGCCGGAGTTCCGCTATTCCGATCTGCTGCCGATCGGCGCCGACGACACGCCGTACCGCTTGCTCACCACCGAGGGGGTCAGCACCTTCGAGCACAACGGCCGCACCTTCCTGCAGGTCGAGCCCGAAGCGCTGCGGCTGCTCACCGAGACGGCGATCCACGACATCAGCCACTACCTGCGCCCCGCGCACCTGCGCCAGCTGCGCAAGATCATCGACGACCCGGAGTCCTCGGGTAACGACCGCTTCGTCGCGCTGGACCTGCTCAAGAACCTGAACATCTCCGCGGGCGGCGTGCTGCCGATGTGCCAGGACACCGGCACCGCGATCGTGATGGGCAAGAAGAGCGAGGGCGTGCTGACCGGGGTCGACGACGCCGAGTGGATCAGTCGCGGCGTGTTCGACGCCTACTCCACGCTGAACCTGCGCTACTCCCAGCTCGCCCCGATCACCATGTGGGACGAGAAGAACACCGGCTCCAACCTGCCCGCGCAGATCGAGCTGTACTCGACCGAGGGCACCCCCGACAACCCGGTCTACAAGTTCCTGTTCATGGCCAAGGGTGGCGGTTCGGCCAACAAGTCGTTCCTGTACCAGGAGACCAAGGCCGTCCTGAATCCCGAGCGCATGCTCGAGTTCCTCGACGAAAAGATCCGCTCGCTCGGCACCGCGGCCTGCCCGCCGTACCACCTCGCCGTGGTCATCGGCGGCACCAGCGCCGAATTCGCCTTGAAGACAGCGAAGTACGCCTCGGCGCACTACCTGGACAACCTGCCCACCGAGGGCTCGATCACCGGGCACGCGTTCCGTGATCTCGAGCTCGAGGAAGAGGTGTTCCAGCTCACCCGCGAGTTCGGCATCGGCGCGCAGTTCGGCGGCAAGTACTTCTGCCACGACGTGCGCGTGGTCCGCCTGCCTCGCCACGGCGCGTCCTGCCCGGTCGCCATCGCGGTGTCCTGCTCGGCCGACCGCCAGGCGCTGGCCAAGATCACCAAGGACGGCATCTTCCTGGAGCAGCTGGAAACCGAACCGGCCCAGTACCTTCCGGAGCAGACCGAGGACATCCTCGGCGGCGACGTGGTGCAGATCGACCTGAACCGCCCGATGGACGAGATCCGCGCCGAACTGTCGAAATACCCGGTGAAGACCCGGCTTTCGCTGACCGGCCCGCTGGTCGTGGCCCGCGACATCGCGCACGCCAAGATCAAGGAACGCCTCGACGCGGGCGAGCCCATGCCGCAGTACCTGCGCGACATGGCCGTCTACTACGCGGGCCCCGCCAAGACCCCCGACGGCTACGCCTCCGGCTCCTTCGGCCCCACCACCGCCGGTCGCATGGACTCCTACGTCGACCAGTTCCAGGCCGCGGGCGGCTCCATGGTCATGCTCGCCAAGGGCAACCGCTCCGCCCAGGTCACCAAGGCCTGCAACGAGCACGGCGGCTTCTACCTGGGCTCCATCGGCGGCCCCGCCGCCCGCCTGGCCCTGGACTGCATCAAGAACGTCGAGGTCCTCGAGTACCCCGAACTCGGCATGGAAGCCGTCTGGAAGATCGACGTCGAGGACTTCCCCGCCTTCATCGTCGTCGACGACAAGGGCAACGACTTCTTCGCCGAAACCTCCAAGCCCATCGCCCTGCGCGTGCGCACCCGCTCCAAGGAACGCGTGTAACCGTCCCGGTCGGACACCGACCTCGAAGACCCCGGCGTCGCCACGTGCGGCCCGGGGTCTTCGTTCGTCCGCCGGTGCGCGGACCTCGGTGTAGTGTGACCCGCGACATGCGCTGGACCGGCTCGACGGGGGTGGAAATGGCGGCCACCGAAATTCCGCCCTCGGGGCGCGTCGCACGCGGCGCGAAGCTGGGGCGGCTGGCCGCCGAGCAGACCGTGCGCGGCGTCGGGACACGGCTGTCGATGATCGGGCGCACCGAGGAGGCCCGGCAGGTGCTGGCCGAGCGGTCGGCGATGAAGACGGCCCAGCAGATTGTCGAGGTGCTGGGCAGCATGAAGGGCTCGGCGATGAAGCTGGGCCAGATGCTGTCGGTGCTCGATCTCGACTTCGTCCCCGAATCGCACCGTGCGCAGTTCACCCGCCAGCTCGCGGCGCTGCGCGACCGGGCGCCCGCCGTCGAGTTCCCCACGATGCGCCGGGTGATCGAGGACGACCTCGGGCCGCTGGCGGACGTCTTCGCCGATTTCGACGAGACCGCGATCGCCGCGGCCTCGATCGGCCAGGTGCACCGCGCGACCCTGCGCGACGGCCGCGCCGTGGCGGTGAAGGTGAAGTACCCCGGGGTGGAACGGGCCGTCCATGCCGACATCGGCAATCTCGAATTCCTCAGCAAGATGGCCAGATCCGTGCTGCCGAGCATGGCCGACACCGGAGTGCTCGAGGAGATCGCCGCCAATCTGCGCAGCGAACTCGACTACCTGCGCGAGGCGCGGACCCAGCGTCGGGTGGCGCAGCGCTATCGCGGCCACCCCTACATCACCGTGCCGGACGCGATCGAGGAACACTGCTCGCACAACGTGCTGGTGACCGAATACGTACCGGGACATTCCTTCTCGCATCTGCAGACCCTGCCCGCGACCGACCGGAACCACTACGGCGAGCTGATCTACCGCTTCTATCTCGGCACCCTGTTCACCGACAACGAGTTCTGTGGTGACCCGCACCCGGGCAATGTGCTGCTCGCCGAGGACGGCAGGCTCGCCTTCGTCGACTTCGGGCTCTACAACCGGATGGACCCCGCGCACGTCGATTTCGAGCGCTCCTGCCTGCGGGCCGCCGCCGAGGACCGCCCCGAGGACCTGTACGCGGCCTGGGTCGGGCGCGGCATCATCGACCCGGACGCCGGCGTCACCGTCGAGGAATGCCTGGCCTACGTGTGGGCGGCCTGCGGCTGGCACCTGCTCGACGAAGAGGTCACCATCACCCCCGAATTGGCCACCAGCGCCGTCCTTCTCGCCGTCGACCCGCGCTCGGCCGAATTCCAGGGCATGCGCAGGCAACTGCTCCCGCCCGAACACGTCTTCTCCCGCCGCGCCGACCTGTTCACCTTCGCCACCCTCGGCCAGCTGCGGGTGCGTGCCAACTGGCACCGACTGGCCAGGGAATGGCTCTACGGCGAGCCGCCGACCACCGAGATCGGCCGCGAGATCGCCCGCCGGCGACAGCACCGCTAGCCCCCTCCGCCCCCGGATCGCCGTGCTGCACCGGGCTGACCTGCGTCTACGCATCGACGTAGTAGCTTGGTCGGCGTAGGTCACCGGCGACGAGCGGAAGGAGGCACGAGTGGGTCACTCGACTGCCCGTCCTTCCCGGCGCCGGGCGGGTGTCCTGTGCGCGTTCCTCATGGTCGTGGCCGCCGTGTGCGCGCTCGTGATCGATTGCACGACGGTGCATCACGACGACCATCACGGCGCGGATGCGTCGTTCGGCCTGGTCGCCGCCGTCGCTGAGGGAGCCGGCCTCGTCGTCCCCGACCACCCGGTGCCCGATCACTGCCTGGTCGGTACCGCCGCGCCGGACAGCGGGCTCGTGCTCCCGGCGCTGGGACTGCTCGCGGCGCTGGTCGTCGTGCTCGTCGCGAGCCTCGGTCACCCGGCGGTCGCACCACGCGGACCGCCGTATTCGTCGCCGCGGTACCGCCAGGGCCGCGACATCCTCACCCAGTTCTGCATCTGTCGACGCTGATCGGTCAGCGCCAGGCCGGTCCCGTGTGGCCGGCCGGTGTCCGCTGCCCGTTCTCGTCAGTTCCGCCGTGCCCGGCGGACGACACAGGAAGCGACAGACATGCAGGAATACGTGCTCGACCGGACCGTTCCCTCGATCGCAGACCGACCGCACGCGCTGGTCGGCAACACCCCGGTGATGTGGGTCGGTGCGCCGCTCGCCGGCGCCGACCGGGGATTCTGGGCCAAGCTGGAAGGATTCAATCCCGGCGGAATGAAGGATCGCCCCGCCTTGCACATGGTGGGCAGGGCCGAGCAGCGCGGCGATCTCGCACCCGGTGCCCGGATCGTCGAATCCAGCAGTGGCACACTCGGGCTCGGCCTCGCGCTGGCGGGCTTGGCCTACACCCATCCGGTCACCGTGGTCACCGATCCCGGGCTGGAGCCGATGGTCGCGCGCATGCTGACGGCCTTCGGCGCACAGGTCGACATGGTCGAGCGTCCGCACCCCACCGGTGGCTGGCAACAGGCGCGCCGGGACCGGGTCGCCGCACTGCTCGCCGCCGAACCGACGGCGTGGTGCCCGGACCAGTACAGCAATCCCGACGCCGCCGACGGCTACACCGGGCTCGCCGACGAACTGCTCGCGCAGCTCGGCCGTATCGACGTGCTGGTCTGCGCGGTCGGCACGGGCGGCCATTCCGCGGGTGTCGCGCGGCAGCTGCGGCGGCATCATCCGCGGCTGCGCCTGATCGGCGTCGACACGGTGGCCTCGACGATCTTCGGTCAGCCCGCGGGGCCACGGCTGATGCGGGGGCTCGGCTCGAGCATTCGCCCGGCCAATGTCGACTACCGCGCGTTCGACGAGATCCATTGGGTCGCACCGGCGGAAGCCGTCTGGGCCTGCCGCGCGCTGGCCGCCACCCACTACGCCACCGGCGGCTGGAGCGTCGGCGCGGTCGCCCTCGTCGCGGGCTGGGCCGCCAGGACCGCCGATCCGGGGACCAGGATCGTCGCGATCTTCCCCGACGGTCCGCACCGCTACTTCGACACCGTGTACAACGACGGCTACTGCCGTGAACACGGCCTGCTCACCGGCCCGCCCCCGGTGGCGCCCGCGACCATCGCCCACCCCGCCGACTGTGTGGTCGAGTCCTGGACCCGGTGCGCGACGGTCGTCGATCCCGGTGCGCCGACCGGCCGGGACGCGAGCGCGGGACCGGTGATCGCATGAGAACCCTGCGGGCTTTCGCCGGTTTCGACACACCCGCCCGCCTGTTGATGATCAACCAGTTCGGCATCAATCTCGGTTTCTACATGCTGATGCCGTACCTGGCCGGCTACCTGTCCGGTCCGCTCGGCCTGGCGGCCTGGGCGGTCGGCCTGGTGCTCGGGGTGCGGAACTTCTCGCAGCAGGGGATGTTCCTGCTCGGCGGCACGCTGGCCGATCGCCTCGGCTACAAGCCGCTCATCGTGGCCGGATGTGTACTGCGCACCGCGGGATTCGCCGCGCTGATCTTCGCCACCTCGCTGCCGATGCTGCTGATCGCCTCCGCCGCAACGGGGTTCGCGGGTGCGCTGTTCAATCCCGCGGTGCGGGCATACCTGGCCGCCGAGGCCGGGGATCGGCGAGTCGAGGCGTTCGCGGTGTTCAACGTGTTCTATCAGGCGGGCATCCTGGCGGGGCCGCTGCTGGGAATCGCCTTGCTCGGCCTCGATTTCCGGTGGACGGCCGCGGCCGCCGCGGTGGTGTTCGCGGTGTTGTCGGTGGCACAGCTGTGCGCGCTGCCGCAGCGGAAGGGCGTCACCACGACCGGGTCGGTGCTGACGGAGTGGCGCGCGATCGCGGGAAACCGGCGGTTCGTGGCGTTCGCGGTGGCGATGGGCGGCTCGTATGTGCTGTCGTTCCAGGTGTACCTGGCCTTGCCGTTGCAGGCCGACAGCATCGCCGGCGCCGGTGCACAGGTTCTCACCGCGCTGATCTTCGTGGTCTCCGGTGTGGTCGCCGTCGCCGGGCAGGTGCGGATCACCGCATGGTTCCGGGCGCGCTGGGGGATCGGTCGCGGACTGGTCCTCGGCGTCGGCGTGCTGGCGACGGCGTTTCTGCCGCTCGCGCTGGTGCCCGGCCCGGCGCGGTTCGGGCCGGTGGCGGCCACGGTGGCCCTGCTGCTGGCGGCCGCCGTGCTGGCGGTCGGGACCGCGGCGGTGTTTCCCTTCGAGATGGACACCGTCGTCTCGATGGCCGACGGCAAGCTGGTGGCGACCCACTACGGGTTCTACAACACGATCGTCGGAGTCGCGATCCTGGCGGGCAATCTGGTGACGGGAGCAGTGCTCGGCGCCGCGCGGGCGGCCGGGGCGGACCGGCTGGTCTGGGTGGGTCTGATGCTGATCGGCGCCGTGACCGCGGTGGCGGTGCATCGCGCGATCCGACCCGTCCCCGGACGCCACCGGCAGCACCCAGCCCAGCCGCTCCATACCGCGGCACCCGGCCGATGGCCGGTCCGCTCCGGCGGTGACTTGTGGGCCGAACCCACCCGGCCGCCACGCATCGACCAGACGAGTCGGTGACCTCGGCCGCGCTCGCGCCCGTCCCACGGACGGCTCGGGCGCGAGCGCGGTCGATAGAATTCCGCCCATGACTACTGTGCTCGGCCGGGTGGCCGACCGGATGCTGGTGACGATGACGGCCGCCGCGGCTGTGACCGCCGTCGGTATCGGCCTCGCCGATGCCCAGCCGGGCACTCCCGACCAGCGCGAACAGTTCCAGTCCGCCGCGGGCACCGAAGGCCTCGACCCGTCGCTGGCCCTGGCCTACACACTCGCCGAACAGCAGGCGCACGCCGAGGGCGTCCCCCTGTCGATCACCTCGGGCTATCGCACGCACGAGCAGCAGGAAATGCTGTGGCAGGACGGCCTCGCCACCTACGGCAGCCCCGACGAAGCCCGCCGCTGGGTCCTGCCTCCGGAGGAATCGACCCACGTCTCCGGACACGCCGTCGACGTCGGCCCCCAGGTCGGCGCCCAGTGGCTGGAAACCAACGGCAACCGCTGGGGCCTGTGCCGCACCTTCGACAACGAATGGTGGCATTTCGAACTCGTCACCGCACCGGGCGCGGCGTGCCCACCCCGGGTCCCCGACGCCAGCATGCGGTGACGCGGGGCGGCACCACATCCGCAGCCGGTCTGCGGTAGCCGAACGAGCCGGACAGCGTGACGCATGCCCGGCTCGGTGGGTTCAGCGGAGGGCGGCGAAGAACGTCCGGATGTCGGCGACGTGGGCCGTGGGTTCCTCCATGGCGACGAAGTGGTTGCCGGGGTTGCCGGACGGCCAGTGGGTGATCTTGTTGTCGCGGCCGGCGAGTGTGCGCATCAGGGGTGAGCCGCCGCCGTAGACGCCGGTCGGGACCAGGTTCTGGCCGGTCGGCCAGGCGAAACCGCCGTCGCGCAGGCCGTTGTACATCGGCCAGGACGAGGTGCCGATGGATTGGGTGAACCAGTAGATCGCGATATTGGTGAGGAGATGGTCGCGGGCGATCACGTCTTCGGCCAGGTCGGCCATCGGGGTGAACTCCTGGAATTTCTGCATCAGCCAGGCCAGCAGCGCCACCGGGGAATCGTTCCAGCCCAGGGCGAAGGTTTGCGGCGCGGCGCGCAGCAGGGTGTGGTGGTCGACGCCGCCGGTCATCCACTGCTGCATCTCCTCCCACTGCAGGAGGTCCTCGTCCGACATCGTCGGCACGTCGGCAGCCGTCGGCATGCCGATCCCGCCGTCGAGATGGACGCCGATGACGTGCTCGGGTGCGGCGAGCGCCATCTCGGGGGCGATGTAGGCGCCGAGATCGCCGCCCTGGGCGCCGTAGCGGTCGTAGCCGAGGCGGTCCATCAGGGTCGTCCACATGCGGGCCACCCGGGCCGTGGTCATCCCGGTGTCGCGCGGCGCGGCCGAGAAGGCGAATCCGGGGACCGACGGCACCACGACGTGGAAGGCGAGAGCCGGGTCGAGGCCGTGCGCCCGCGGATCGGTCAGCGGGCCGATGGTGCGGGTGAATTCGACGAACGACAGCGGCCAGCCGTGGGTGAGCAGCAGCGGCACCGCAGTCGGCTCGGCGGAGCGGACGTGCAGGAAGTGCACGTCGAGGCCGTCGATCTCGGTGACGAATTGCCCGAACGCGTTGAGCGCGGATTCCTGTGCGCGCCAATCGAAGTCCTCGGCCCAGTAGCGCGCCAGCTCACGCAGGTAGTCGGTCGGCACGCCGCGATCCCAGCCCGTACCCGGCAGCGGCGCCGCCCAGCGGGTCCGGCGCAGGCGGTCGCGCAGGTCGTCGAGGTCGGCCTGCGGGATGTCGATGCGGAAGGGGCGGATGGTCGTCATGTGCTCTCCTCGGTCGGTGTGTTCTCGACGGTAGAAGTCATCTAGGACAGTTCTGGTCCTAGATGCCGGGCAGAATGGCGAACATGACCGATACCGCCGCCCGCCTGCTCCGTTTGCTCTCGCTGTTGCAGCTGCCTCGCGAGTGGCCGGGCAGCGAGCTCGCGGAGCGGCTCGGCGTCACCGACCGCACGGTCCGCCGCGATGTCGACCGGCTCCGTGAGCTGGGCTACCCGGTGGTGGCCGCCCTGGGCGCGACCGGCGGCTACCGGCTCACCGCCGGCTCGGCGCTCCCGCCGCTGGTGCTCGACGAGGACGAAGCGGTGGCCGTCGCGGTCGGCCTGCGGGTCGCGGCCGGGCAAGCCGTCGCCGGTATCGAGGACGCGTCGGTGCGCGCGCTGACCAAGCTCGAACAGGTCCTGCCCGCGAAGTTGCGCAGGCGGGTGCGGGTGGTCGGCGCGGCGGTCGCGGTGCGCGCGGGCACCGGGCCCACGGTCGATCCGGAGGTGCTCACCACCCTCGCCGCCGCGGTGAGCAACCGGGAACGGTTGCGGCTGCGCTACCGGGACGCGGCCGGTGTGGAGTCGCGCCGCCACGTCGAACCGGTGGGCGTCGCGGCGGCGGGCAGGCGCTGGTATCTCGTCGCCTACGACCTCGATCGCCAGGCGTGGCGCAGCTTTCGCGCCGACCGCATCGAGAGCCCGCAGCCCACCGGCGCCCGCATTGTCACGCGACAGCTACCCGCCGCGGATGCCGCCGAATACGTGGGCGGCAACCGGACCGATTGGGGCACAACGGAATACCGGGTCGACGTGACGATCGACGCGCCGCTGAGGCGGGTCGAGGGCAGGCTCGGCGAGTCCGTGGACTCGCTGGCCGCCGACGGCGACACCGCCTGCAGGCTCACCGAGACCCGCGACGACGACCCGGAATGGCTTGCGGTGCACTTGATGTCACTGGGCGTGCGTTTCCGCGTGCACGATTCGCCCGAACTGCGCACCAGGTTGCGGCAGCTGGCGGGGCGCGTCGCGTCCGCGCTGGAAGAATGAACCGTGCTACAGCCTGCCCGCGTCCTTGAGCACCCGGCGCGACTGGGCGAAGAGCATGCCGACATTGACCGTCTTGCGACAGACGACCACGACCACCAGGTCGTCGCGGCTCTCGGCACGCAAGAACAGATGGGTGAGGTTGTTGGAGTTGACCAGGATCTCCTGGAAATAGTGGTCGTCGCTGCGGATGCCGCGCCGCTCCTTCCAGATGTCCTCGATCATCACCACATTGCGGCCCTGGAACAGGTCGAGGGTGGCGGCCGCGAGCAGGTCGAGGACCTCCGGTGGGTGGTTGTCGACGGTCTCCACCGACAGCAGCATGCCGGTCGACATGTCGATGATGCCCGCGGCGACGCAGTCGGGTACCTCGGCGCGCAGCGATTTCACCGTCGCGCCGAGGTGTTCGGTCATGTTGGCTGGGGTGCCGTTGGGGTTCATGAGATCCTCTCGGTTCTCCGCCGTGGCGAAGGGTCGGGCACGTCCACGGAGGTCGTGGACGGGGGCGCGGCCTGCGGTGGGCGCGGCCGGAGTGTGTCGTTGATTCCGCTGGCGCCACGGCGACGGCGGGGGAGCGCCGGGTCGACCATGCCCCCGCCTGCGGTGGCAGGTGGTTGGTCGGCGGCGGGCGGGGCGGGCACGGTCAGCTGCCCGCAGGCGAGGAGGCGCGCGACCTCGACGGTGACCGGGTAGAGCGGGCGGCCGAGCAGGAACGCGAGATCGCGGCAGGTGCGGGTGCCGTCGACCAGGCGCAGGATGGCGGCGCTGTCACCCGCGTCACGGATCGAGCGGCCGAAATCGGTGAGCGCCAGCAGGTTCCGATGCGGCGACAGGCCCGCGTGGGCGAGTGCGGACAGTCTGCGTGCGGTCTCGCCGAGCAGCCATTCGGATTCGTAGCCGAGGTCCTCGCCGGCGAAGACCTCCGGATCGGCGTCGATCCAGTGGCAGCGATCGATCCAGCCCGCCGCGATGGCGAACACGCCGTCGACGGCCGCCGTCATCCGCAGCAGGCGGGTGCGGGCCGCGCCGAGTGGCTGCTCCTCGCGGTCAAGGACGTCGAAACCCGGTGCGCCGCAGGTATTCACGGCGATGATCCGCCCGTCGGCGAACCGGATGTCACCGCCCGGCTCGCCGGTGACCCGCAGGATGCCGGAGAGCCGGCCCGCGCCCGAGGCGGTGAGCGCTGTTTCGAGCGGACGGGTGGTGTCCCGCAGGGGGACGGGTAGCTGCATGGTGGTCACATCCGGCGGTGGGCATGGGAAGGTCGGCGCCGGATCGATGGAATGGCGACCGCGGCGCAGGCGGGCCAGCAACGGCCACCGACCAATTCCGGCGAGTATTTCCGGCACCTTCATCGGGCTGAGTCGGCCGAGTTCCGGCGAACTCAGCGCATCGGTAAACGCGGCGACCGTGACCGGCCGGATCGCACGAATGCGCGGCACTGCGCTAAACCGGAAACCTGCCGGTCAGACCGGGGTGGGAGGTGTTGATTCTGTCGATATCGCACGACGATCCCCTGAAGACTTGCTGATGGCGTGCGATGGCGACCGCACCGTGACCGTGCCGGCCCGACCGGGTCGTCGCCGTCACGTGAGCAAAATCCTGGCAGCACTGAGGATTTCGAGCAACCGATTCCGGGAAATTCGATGCGACAATTCCCGGTGGAGAAAACCGGTCGGTCTCGGGTGTCCGGCAATTCCCTGGCCACCACGGTGTCGCCGTCGCAGCGTGGCGTCAAGGCCGGTTGCGGCACCGGGTGTTCAGCCCACCCGCGCCGGTTCGCCCGGCATGCCCTCCAGAGTGAGTCCACCCTCGATGGTGTTGGGGACGCGGCGCCGGTTGGGTGAGCCCAGTGCGGTGGTGAGGTCGCCGCCGTCGTGCTCGGCCAGCAGCTCGCCGCTGTCCCACACGAGCAGCGTCGCGCTGACGGTGTTCTCGGCGGTCGAATGCGCGAGGTCGTAGTGGGCGCAGCCGGGGACGTGCCCGTAGGTGATCCACAGGTCGTAGCCGGTCATGAACAGGTCGAGATCGAATTGCACACTCAGGCCGAGCAATTCGCTGCGGCCGTTGTCGTCGACACCGGCGAACGCCTCGTCCAGCGCGAGCAGGCGCGGTGCCTGCGGATCGGCCGAATCGAGCATCACGTGCGCCGCCGCGAACAGCGGCAGGTGCAGCGAGACCGACTGCTCGCCACCGGAGAGCGCGCTGTGCCGGGCCACGGTCAGCTTGTCCTCGCTGCCGTCCCCGTTGATGAGGGTGAACGAGAACACCCGCCAGGTGCGGTAATCGAGCGTGGCGGCGAGGATCTCGGGGTAGGACCGCTCCGGGTGGGCGGTGCGGGCCGCGCGGATCTCGGCGGCGAAGTGGGCGCGGACCGCACCCAGATCCTCCGGGCTCAGCGCCGCGGTGTCGCGGTCGAGCAGCTTGCACATGGCGCGGGCGGCCTCGGACAGGCCGTCGGCCAGCACCCAGTGCACCCCGATGGTGTTGCCCGAGGACATCCGGCGCTGCTTCATCTCCGCCCCCATGCGGGAGATGAGTTCGCGTGCGTCGCTGGTGCGTTCGTGGATCTGCTGGGCCAGGCCGGTCAGCAGCGCGTCCTCCAGGATGCGGCGTTCGGCGTCGGTGAGCAGCAGTTCCTGATCGCGGCGGGCGGCGTCGATGCGGGCGGCGAAATCGGCGAGCGCGGCCTGGCCGTTCTCGTCGTGCACGGCCACCACGGTGAGGCCGTCGGCGGCGTCCCAGTGCAGCCGGTAGTCGCGGCCCGAGGCGGTGAGCGCGGCGTCGAACTCCTGCAGCGCGCTGGTGACCGCCGAGCGGGTGGACTTGCGCCCGGCCTCGGTGGCCCGCACCTGGGCGGTGGCGGTGTCGAGATCGGCGAACAGGGCGGCCACCTCGTCGGGCAGCACCACCGGATCGGTCTCGGGGCCCGCCGCGACGATCCGGTACTGCAGCTGCTCCGGCGTCGACCAGGCGGCGTCGGTGCTCGGCCAGTGGTGCTCGACGGCCGCGCCGAGCAGGCTGAGCAGGTCGGGCCGGGCATAGGGCGCGAGCGAGCGCACCTCGGCCAGTACCTCGGTGAGGGCGGTGGCGAGGGCTTCGTTCGCGGTGCGATAGGCGGCCTCGGCATCGCCGACGGCTTCGATCGCGGCATTGGCGGCCTTGCGGGCGGCCCGCTGCTCGGCCTTGGCGGCCTCGATCGCGGACCGCGCGGCCTCGAGTTCCCGATCGATGTCGGCGGCGCTCGCACCCAGTGCCTCGCGGAGCGTCTCGAGCTTGCGTTGCTGCTCGGTGTATCCGAGCCGGGCCGCCTCGGCCTCCTCGGCGAAGGCCTCGGCCAGCGCCCGCGCCTCGTCGTGGCGGTCGGCGCCCTCGCGTTCGCGTTCGCGTTCCCGCTCGTGCTCGGCGCGCAGCCGCAGCAGTCCGGTGCCGGTGTTCTCGAAGTGCCGGATCGCGGCGGCCAGCGCGTCGAGTTCGCGGGCCTCGGTCGGAGTGCGGTGCGCCTGGGCGGTGGCACGCAGCTTCTTGTCCATCGCGGTGGCTTCGCCGACCGCCTGATCGAGTTCGCGTTCGGACTGGGTGACGGCCTCGGACCTGGACCGCATGAGGCCGGCGGTCTCGGCGACCGCGCGGAGGGCCGAGGTGATCGCGGAGGGGCGGGGGAGCGCTTTGGTCGCCGCGCTGATAGCGGCCAATTCGGCTGTAGCCGTTGCTTCTTCGGCTTTCGCGGCGTCGGCCTCGGTGGTGGCGGCGTCGATCGCCGCGTCGAGCTCGGCTTGGCGCAGTTCGCGGCGTCGGGCGCGCGCGGTCGCACCGAGGAATTCGGCCTCGGACTTCGTGTGGCGGCCCACGTGCAGGCCGTGGCGATAGCTGCCGGAGGGGCCGATGACGACGGGGGCCGCGTCGCCCGCCGAGGTCAGCGGGACGCGGAGAGGCTGGAGTTGGGCCGAAACCATCCCGGTTGTCGCAGCCGCGGGCGTGGTCGCACCGGTCATCGCGCCCGTATCCACCGTCGCGTCGGTGGCGGATGCCTGCGCAGTATCCGATGCCGATGCGTCGTCGAGTGCGATCGAGGCGAGGACGTCGGCGACGGTCGCGGTCGGGATCGACAGGTCGTCGGAATTCTCCTCGACGACAAGGACTTCGGCGAGTGTGCGGCCGGTCGGGCGGTCCTCGGTGGGCAGCGGGAGCAGGTAACGAACACCGTCGACATCCGGCGGGAGGTCGGGGCCGCAGATCCAGGCGTCGAGGAGGCCGGCTGCTTGCAAGGCGGCCTCGATGCCTGCGGCTTCGGCGGGAGTTACCGTGTCCGCGAAGCGAACAAGTCGCCACAGGGGCGCGCCGGGCAGACCGTCGTGTTCGCCGGAATCGGTGGGGTGCGGGGGCGGTGCGTCGTCGCGTTCAGCGGCCACGCGCTTGCGTTCGGCGCGAAGGCTTTCCCGGCGCGCGATGGCGGCGGCTGCCCTGGACTTGGCGTCCTGACGGCGGGTGCGGATCTGCTCCTGGAGGGGCTCGCAATACTCGGCCAGCACCTCGTGTGCGGAAAGAGCGTCCTCGGCGCCCGCGGCGGCGACGGCCGATTCCAAGGCGGCGAACAGGCCGGGGCGATTCGGATCGGCGATGAGTGGTATGTCGGGGCCTACAGCGCCAGAGCCAAGGCCAGAGCCGGTGTCGCCTGACCGACCTGCCAGGTCGGTGCCGTGCCCATCGGGCAGCATGCCGTCGGCAATCGGCGCGAAGACCGCCGAGTTGGTCTGCCACCAGGTGCGCAGGGCGGCAGCGGATTCGGTGCGAGCCAGGGCGACGGCGGCCTCGGCATGGGCCACCTCGGCGGCCGCGGCATCGCGCAGCTCCACCGCACGTTCGGCGAGGCGCTGGGCGCGGGTGCGATCGGCTGCCAGGGATTCCCAGCGGCTCAACGCTTTTCGTACCGCGCGGACGTCGGCATCGCGTTCCTCCGCGTGCCCGCGCACGGCGGCGGTGATCTGGTCGCCGCGGCCGTCGGCGCTCGGCGTCACCCACTCGATGCCGGCTTCCTCGGCGGCGGCGCGCAAGGCGTCCTCGCCGCGGACCAGCGCGGCGGCGGCGGTGCGCACCGCCTCGGCGGCCCGCTCGGCCTCTTCGGCGCGGCGCTGCAGGGTCTGGCTCGCCTCGGCGGCCTTGTCGCGGTGCACGGCGGCCGAGGTCTCGAGCCTGCGGACCGCGTCGGCGAGGTCGTCGAGTTGCTGTTTGCCCTCGTAGGCGCTGGAACGCTGCAGGTTCTCGCGGTCGGCGATGGCCTGCTCGTAGGCGTGGTCGGCCTCTTCGGCCCTGGTCTCGGCCTCGGTGCGGTCGGCCTCGCGGCGAGTGCGCAGGGCGGTCGCCGCGAACAGGGCGGTCGAGGCGTTGGTCACCGCGTCGAGCCGGGTGCGGACCTGGTCGACATCGGTCTTCGCCTGCACCGCAAGGTATTTCCGGTACACGTCGACGAAACGGCGGGTCGCGGTGTCGGCCTGGACGAGCCCGTCGAGGGTGCGCCCGACCTCCTCCATATCGCTGAACGATCGGGCCGCGTCCAGGATCAGCTGCTCGTCGAGCGGCCGCAGACCGTCGGTCAGCGCCTGCGAGAGGCCACGTGGGTCGAGGTTCTTGGCCAGCTGCGGCCTGCGCAGCGTGAGGATCAGGTTGATCAGCTGGTCGTAGCGCTGCACACCGAGCCCGAACATGCGCGCGTCGATGGCGGCGCGGTACTCCACCGGCCGGTCGACGATGGCGTCGCTGCCGATCTGCTCGGCGAGCTGCTTGCGGGTCAGCGGGCGGTCGTCGGGGCCGATGAGGGAGAAGTCGACACCGGCGCGGCCGTCGGCGACGAAGTACCAGCGGGTCACCTTGTCCGAGGACCGGGTGGCGCGCATACCGATGCCGACGGTGACGACCTCCGGATCGTCCCAGCTGCCACGGGCGAACTCCATCCACACATACGAGTAGGCCGACTCCTGCTTGCGGTAGAGCAGGTTCGACTTCATGGTGCGTTCTTCACCGGCGAACGGGTTGAGCCTGCGCGGTTCGATGCGCCCGTCGAGCACGAACGGGAACAGCACTTCCAGGGCTTTGGTCTTGCCCGACCCGTTGGGTCCGCGCAGCACCAGGCGGCCGTCGGCGAAACAGAACTCCTGGTCGCGGTAGTCCCACAGGTTGACGATGCCCGCGCGGGTCGGGACGAAACGCACTCCGCCGTGAATGAGCGACATCTCCTCAGTTCCCTCCCGTTCCGGTGCTGCTGCCGTCGGTGTCGGCGGCGGTGACGAACAATTCCTCGGCTTGACGGACCCGCACGGTGACCACCGCGCCCCGGTATCTGGCCAGCGCGGGCAGCACGAGCAGCCCGCCCTCGACCGGCCGGATCAGCCGCAATCTGGTGAGCAGGGCGACGACCTCGGTGGTGAGCCCGCCGACGTCGGCCTGCCATTGCGCGGCGAAGGTCGCGCCATAGCGATCGGTCAGCGCGGTGACGGTGCTGCGCACCCAGGCGTCCTCGAGGTACGGATAGGTGACCGGCCCGGTGTCCGCGAGGTCTTCGGCGAGGGAATCCGCTGTGGTGTCGAGGGTTTCGGCGTCCTCGGCGAGCGGGGCGAACATGCCTGCCTCGGGGATGGCCGCGTCGAGCTGGTCGAGCAGTGCGTCCTCGTCGGTGGGACCGGGCCGGTGCGGCACCGGATTGTCGATGTCGAGGACCACGTCGGCGATCTCGCCGATGAGCAGCAGCGCCACCTGCGCGAGGGTGCCGGTGCCGGGGAAGCGGGTGTCGGACAACCTGCCCGAGGTGTCGATCAGCGCGACCCCTTCGGCGCGGCGCTCGGCGCGCAGACCCGTGCAGTACTCGACCTCACCCACCAGACGGTCCTGGCCGAGCAGCGCACGTTCGGCGGGCGGGAGGTCTTCCAGGTATACGACGGGCCGCTCCACCAGGGCGCGGCGCACCCGGCGGGCCTGCTCGGCGGGCGCCTGCTCGGTGTCGTCGGCGAGCAGACCGCGCACACTGTGCAGATGCTGCAGCGCCCGCGGCGGCCGGAACAGGGCGAACACCACCGGCCGGTCGATGTCGTAGAGTGCCTCGCCCGCCTCGGGATCGCTGGCCCAGCCACCCGCGTCACCGTCGGCCAGCGTCAGCGCGCCCCGGGTGCCGAGCCAGCCGACCGCGTCGACGAAGGCGTCCCGGTCGGCGGCACGGTCGGTGGACAGCTCGAGGCCGTCGATCCGGCTCGCGTAATCGGCCACGTGCTCGGCCAATTCGGACAGGGTGATCTGGTCGCCCGCCCGGCCGAGCGCGGCCAGCGCCAGTGCCAGATAGGCGTAGCGACGGCGATCGAAGACGCGATCGTTGACGCTGCGCGCGGGCATGGTGTCGTCGAGCCGGTCGTGCACGGGATAGAGCCGGGCCGTGGTCTCGGTGACCTCCAGGCGGTAGCCGAACAACTCGGCGAGGTCCTCGCGTAGTTCGGTGGCCCAGCGCCGGATCAACGGCAGCGCGATCCGGTCGGGATAGACCCTGGTGACCAGGTGATTGGCGAGCATCACCCGGGCGGCGCGCTGGTAGCTGTCCAGGGCGAGTGCGTCGATGCGGCGTTGCTGTCTCATCGTGGCGTCCCCCGTCGCGTCGTCGCGGTGACCTCGAGTCGGCGATTGTTCAGGTGCAGCAGGCCCGCCGCGGTCCGGATGATTGTCGACCCGTCACAGGGACGCACCGTCAGCGTCACGCCGTTGTCGGAACCTGTTGTGCCGTCGACCTTTCCGCTGACCGGCACCCACGCCGTCGAGGCCGCGTCGAGCAGCCGCAGCAGCACCTCGGTCTCCCGCTGGTCGAGCACCCGCTCGTGCACGGCGCCGGTGGCCAGCGAAGCCGCGGCCGCCGCGCGCTCGCGTTGCGCGGCCAGCTGTGCCTCGCGCAGCCTGCGGATGCCCGCGTCGTTGCGCGCGATCCGGGCCGGCGCGCCCGCGGTCGGCGCGCGACCGGTTTCCGCGAGGGTCCGCGAGATCTCCAACGGTGGTGCCTCCCACCAGGACCGGCCCGCCGGAATCACCTCGGCGTCGGGATGTTCCAGCGCCAGATGGCGCGGCCTGCCCAGGCCGAACACCGCGTCGTAGAGCGCGTGCGCACTACCCGTGGTCGGGGTGTCGACGAACCAGGCGGCCAGATGCCGCAGCGCCGATTCGCGGCTGACCCCACCGCGGCGGGTCTCGGTGACCCGACGCAACAGCGACAGCACCGCGGCGATGGCGCTCATCGTCGCCTCCCGCAGCCGGTCGGCCTCGCAGGACTCGTTCGCCTCGCCGCTGCCCGCGGCGACGAACCAGGTGCGCAGGCCGTCCCAGCGCGACCGCCAGTCCGCTTCCCGTTCGGCCGGGCTCAGCAGCACCCGCTCGTCGCAGCTCGCCGCGTGGCCGATCAGCTGCTCGACGCCGGTGTCGGAGACCTCACCGATCGCGGCCGCCAGCCGGGGCGCGAAACGAGCCAGGTCCATGCTGAACTCGCGCATGTGCGCGAGCAGCGCATCCTTGTGCGCGAGAAAGGATTCCGGGGTGATCTCGGTGGTGCGGACCAGATCGCCCAGCGACAGGTAGAAGTGCGCCGCCCGCGCCGCCATGTCGGTGAGGGTCGCGTCGAGCCTGCGCAGCGTCGTGTAGACGCGTTCGGCGTCGCCGTCGCGGTTGGCGGTGGCCAGGGTGCGCAGATCGGTGAGCAGCTCGGGCAGCACCAGGCGCGACAGCGACGCGTCGTCCATCCTCGCCGTCAGCACGCCTGCCACCGCCCGGTACGCCTGGAAACCGGCCTGGGCGAACTGGTAGACGTAGTGCCGGTTGCGGTACTCGGCGAGGGTGGCCGCGCGGGTGCCGTCGTAACTGCGTTCCAGCACGCCCCAGCGATGCAGCTGCTCGAGCAGCGGGCCGATCTCGACGGCGGGCAACGGCACGCCCGCGGGCCCCGCGTGCACGCCCGTCTCGGCCCTGGCGATCCAGTCGGCGACGTCGTCGGCGTGCAACAACACCACGTACGCGGCGCGGGCGCTGTCGAAAGCGCGCAGCACCCGCAGGTAGTCGGCGCGCTTCTCGGCGGTCGCGAACGAGAACAACCGCAGACGCTCGTCCCACAGGGCGGGTACGGCGCTGGGCAGGCCGTCGGCGAGGTCGGTCACCGTAGACAGGTTAGTGGTGGCCGCCGGGCGGTCCTGGGGACCCGTCCCGGATCGGCGCGCCTCCCGCGTCTGGTATTCACGGCTCACCCGACGTTGAGCGAGCGCAGCTGCGCGAGGAACGACCGCGTGCGCGGGTCTCCTGGGTAGCGTTCGATGATCTCCCTGGCCGCCTCGCCCGCGATCCACGCCAGCGACGGCAACGAGCGCCTGCCCGCGGTGAAGGCCGACATGCCCTCCTCGATCGCGCGTTCGAGATCGCGGTCGCGCACGGCGACCACGGCCAGCGTCAGCCGCGCCTCCGACACCCGCATCGGATTGCGGACCGAACCGTCGGGCCGGGTCGAATCGCTGATCACCTGGTGGGCGTAGCGCTCGGCCAGCCGGTCCTGACCGGCGACGCGGCAGCAGTCCATGGCGTAGAAGTCGAACTTCGTCGCGTCGATGACGAAGTGGTTGTCCAGACCGGCCGGATGCCCCATCCGCGACAGGATGGCCCTGCCCTCGTCGAGCGCGGTCTGCACGGCGCGGCGGTCGCCGAGCCGGGCCCAGCCCTTGGCGCGCTGGGCGGCCAGCTGTACCCCGACACTCATCGACGTGGTGCCCGGCATCGCCTTCTCCGAGACGTCGATCGCGCCCCGGAAATTGCCCTCGGTCAGCGCGAACCAGGCCGACATCTCGGCGGCCCACGCGGAGATCTCGACATTGCCCGCCTCGCGACCGAGCGAATCCGCGGCCCGGCGGGTCGCCTCGGCGCCTGCCCGCTGCCCGAGGTCGTAGCCGACGCAACCGACCAGCAACGCCACCCAGCCCGCCAGCACGAGGATTTCCCGATGCTGGCTCAGGGTGAGCCTGGCGTCGAGCAGCGAGGTGATCCGGCGCAGCCACGCGGTGCCCTCGGCGTGCAGTTCGTGCGGGTCGGCGTAGGCGTACTCGCAGCACAGCCGTTCGGCGGTGATCCGCACCGCGTCCAGGGTCGCGCTGTTGACGTCGGACATCCGGAGCCTGCCGATGAACTCCAGGGTGTCCATACCTGTCGCCGATAACAGCTCGTCATCGCGGTTGGGCCGGGATTTGGGGAAGAACGCGGCGGTGACGGTGTCGAACGCGGCCGCGATGATCGGCGCGTAGAACTCGTCGGGGCGCGATTCCCCGGATTCCCAGCGCCGCCAGTTGCGCAGCAGAGTACTGTCCGTCGGCAGGTTGTGGGAGGACTTGGCACGCATCGCGCGGACGGCATCGGCTTGCGACCACCCCCTCGCGTCACGTTCCGAGCGCATCCGGACAGCCCAGACGGGTCGATCATCAGTTGCGGTCACGGCGGTAGTATCCCACCAGTTAACGTTCGGCGTCCCGAATAGGGCATGTAGATGTCATCGGCTTGACATCTGCTGCCGCGGGCCGCGAATACGCATGCTGTAAGCAGGTGCTCGGCCCGCAGACCGGACACCCGCTTTGCAGGAGAGCTTGCAGGGCAACGCAGTACCCCCGCGCGGCGCACGGCGTGGCGCGGGGGGATCCGACAACAGAACAGCGATCCCTATCCAACGGAGGTTCGGGTGGAAGCGTTGATCTATGGATACTTGCGGGACGACCTGGCCGAAGGCCAGAGCGACCAATTGGAGGACGCGCTACGCAGCCTCGCGCGCACTGCGGGGATGTGTTTCGCTGCGACGTTCCATGAATCGACCGCGGGTGACGGTGCGGCGTTCGCCGAGCTCACTCAGGAATTGAAGCGTGCCGACGCCCACCATGTGGTGGTGCCGTCACTCGATCACCTTGCCGGCCAGACGATCCCGCGTGACATGCTGATCGCGAAGCTGGCGCACGAAGCGGCCGCCCAGGTTCTGACCTTGGAGCGCTAGCCGTGGCCACATCCGCCGACACCGAACCACCATCCCGGTAGCGACGGCTCCGGCCGCGAGACAGGCGCACAGTGCGAGCAGGCGCTGGTCGCCGAACACCGGGTACACCTGCCAGTGCAGCAGGTACGCGAACAACGAGCTGTCGGCCACCGTCACCGCCACCACGGCGACGACGGCGGGCACGCGCAGCGCGGGCAACCAGACGAGCACCAGGATGCCCGCCATGACCAGGCGTTCCCGATCGGTGACGCCGAAATACCCGGGCACACTTGCCAGCAGCACGGCGCTGACGATCAGCCGCTGCCAGACTGCCGTCGCCTTCGCTCCGGCCCAGCCGAGAACGAAGTACCAACAGGCCAGCGGTGACAACGGGATATCGCGCTCGGGGTAGAGCCCGAACGACTGCCAGCGCAGCACCAGGGTGAGGCCGAGCAGCGCGAGTGCGAACCAGAACGGCGCCCGCCGCTCCCACCGGTCGATCCGGGGTATCCGCAGCAGCAGAGCCGCGGCCACCGTGCAGTAGACCAGCACCTCCAGGAACCACAGATGCCCCGCCGTGTCGTTGCGCGGGCCGAGGATCTTGTTGAGCAGCAACACATTCTGCCAGCTGTAATAGCCGGGCTGGGCGAGCATGGTGAGCAGCACCCACAGCGCCGTCGGCACCGCGATCATCGCCACCGCCCGGCCGGTGTGGCGCAGCCGGTGCGCGGCAGGCGCCGAGCTCACGGCGAAGCGGGCGAAGTTGTAGCCGGCCACCGCGAGCAGCACGTGCGCCGCGCCCCACACCTCGAACAGCTGGATATGCGAGCCGAGGACGAGCACCATGCCGATCGCGCGCAATGCCGAGGACGTGTCCAGCGCCCGGCCGAAGCCGGTGCGCGAGCGCGGTGCCCGCTCGAGCCGGTCGATCGACTGCTGCGGCCAGTCGGCAGGCAACCTGCCGATGACCCGTTCCAGCCGGGCGGCCGTGGTGACGTAGCTCAGCGAATTGCCGCCCAGCTCCACGAAACTCTGTTCCGGCGAGATCCGCTCGGCGGGGATCGCCAGCGTGTCGGCGTAGATCGACCGGACATCGTCGCCCGTCTCGGCCGGTTCCGGGGCCAGCGACCGCACGGCCGGATAGTCGATCTTGCCGTTGGCCAGGCGTGGCAGCTCGCCGACGGTGACCACGGCGACGGCCGCCGCGGGCAGCCCGGACATCCGGGCGATCAGCGCGGCGGGATCGCCGCGGCCGTTGCCGCTCACCGCCGCGATCACGCGCGCGCCGTCGTCGGCGCATGCGGCACCGAAACCGGCTGCGGCGAGCTCGGATTCGATCCTGCCGAGGTCGATGCGCAGCCCGAACAGCTTCGCGAAGCGGCTGCGCCTGCCGACGACCTGGAACAGGCCGTCGGTGGTGCGCCGCGCCAGGTCACCGGTGCGCAGCGCGTCCACGGTGCGGCCCAGCGCCAGGTCGGCGGGGCGGCTCGCGTAGCCGAGCATGACGTTCGGACCGTGGTAGACGAGTTCGTCGGCCGCGCCGTCGTCGACCGGCTCGAGCGTGAAATGCCCGCCGGGCACCGGTATTCCGATGCAGTCGGGATGCTCGACCGCCTGTTCCGGTGGCAGATAGGCCATTCGGGCCGTGGCCTCGGTCTGCCCGTACATCACGAAGAACTGCCAGCCCGCCGCCGCGCCGAGCCGCGCGTAGGCGCGCACCCGGTCCGGTTCGAGCCTGCCGCCCGCCTGGGTGACGTACCGCAGATCAGGCAGGGACATGTCCGCGAAACCGATCCGGTCCAGCAGTTCCACCGTGTACGGGACCGCGGCGAACGAGGTCGCCCGGTGCGCGCGGAACTCGTCCCAGAACTCGGGGTCGAGTACCGACCGGTCGGTGAGCAGCAGGCTCGCGCCGCGCAGCAGATGACTGTGCACCACCGACAGGCCGTAGCAGTAGAACAGCGGCAGCGTGGTCGCCGCGCGATCCTCGGGCCCGATCTCGAGGTAGCGGGCGATGGATTCGGCATTGGCGAGCAGATTGCGCGCCGACAGCCGCACCAGCTTCGGCGACCCGGTCGACCCCGACGTGCTCAGCAACAGCGCCAGCTCCGGATGCAGCCGGTGGGCCGAGCTCGCGCGCTCGGTAACGATCCGGCCGTGGTCGACGACGACGTCCGGATCGTAGGTTGCGGTGAGTTCACCGGAGAGCTCGCCGGTCAGCAGCACCACGCACCCCGCGTCGAGCGCGCCGAGGTAGGCGACGAGCGAGTCGATGTCGTTGCCCGCGGTGAGCGCGACCAGCCGCCGCTGTGGGCCGAGCCGCGCCGCGAACTCCGCGACACGGTCGGCCAGCTGGGCATAGGTCACCCGGTGCGGGGTGTCGGCGGGCGCTGCCGGGTGCCGGTGCAGCACCGCGATCCGGTCGTCGAATCCCCGGAGATGAGCGACGATCGGGTGGTTCGGCACGCCGAAAAGTCTAGGTGGCGTGCCACCGATATCCGGGAGGTAGGCCGGTGGCGAACTCCCGGTGAACGAAGGTCAGAGGCCGAAACTGCCCGGGCCGCGCCGGCGCAGGTACTTCTCGAACTCCGCCGCGATGGCGTCGCCGTCGATCTTCGACATCGTCTCGTTGAGGTCGATCGCCGCGTCGCCGCGCTCCTCGAGCGAGCGCACGTACTCGTTGATCTCCTCGTCGCCGACGGTCATCTCGTTGACGGCCGCTTCCCACTCCTCGGCTTGTTTGGGCAGCTCACCGAGCGGAACCTCGATGTCGAGGACGTCCTCGACACGGTGCAGCAGCGCGATCGTGGCCTTCGGGTTCGGCGGCTGCGACACGTAGTGCGGCACCGCCGCCCAGAACGACACCGCGGGCACCCCGGCCCTGACGCACTGGTCCTGCAAGACGCCGGTGATCCCGGTCGGGCCCTCGTACCGGGTCTGTTCCAGACTGAACCGCTCGGCCGCCTCGGGGCTGTACGCCGATCCGGTCACCGGAACGGGCCGTGTGTGCGGTGTGTCGGCCAGCAACGCGCCGAGGATGACGACCGTCTCCACCCCCAGCTGCTCGATGAACTCGAGCAGGTCGTTGCAGAAACTGCGCCACCGCATATTGGGCTCGATCCCGCGCAGCAGCACGACGTCGCGGTCGCTCCCGGGGGGCGAACACACCGACAACATGGTCGACGGCCACTGGATCTCCCTGGTCACCCCGTCCACCTGGCGCACCGTGGGGCGGTTCACCTGGTAGTCGTAGTAGTCCTCGGAATCGAGTTCGGCGAGCGGCTCCGCGTCCCAGATCAACTCCAGATGTTCGACCGCGCCACTGGCGGCGTCACCGGCGTCGTTCCAGCCCTCGAAGGCCGCGACCAGCACGGGATTGCGCAACGTCGGCAGTTCCGTCTCGGGGGTTTCACTGGCATCCACCCGGTCAGCCTAGTGTCTTCGGCGAATTGTTTTGCGGTGACGGGCGCTGTTGCGTGTTTCCCGCGCGGGCTGTGTCGAGCGCCACTCGATTCACCCGCATGGTCTTGTGCGTCGGGGCCGCCCATTAGTCTTGAATCATGTCTGCGTCCTTGCCCACGGTGTTCGATACCACGCTCCTCGACACGCTCCGACGGCGTGTCGTCATCGGCGACGGTGCGATGGGCACGATGTTGCAGGCTGCGGATCTGTCACTCGACGATTTCCGCGGCCTCGAGGGATGCAACGAGATCCTCAACGACACCCGCCCCGATGTCCTCGCCGACATCCATCGCGCCTACTTCGCGGCGGGCGCGGATGCGGTGGAGACCAACACTTTCGGCTGCAACCTGCCCAACCTGGCCGACTACGACATCCAGGACCGGATTCGTGATCTGTCCGAGCGCGGTACCCGGATCGCGCGTGAAGTCGCCGACGAGATGGGTCCGTCGGCCGACGGCACTCCGCGCTATGTCCTGGGCTCGATGGGTCCCGGCACCAAGCTGCCGACGCTGGGTCACGCGCCGTTCGTGTCGCTGCGCGACGCCTACACCGAGGCCGCGCTCGGCATGCTCGACGGCGGCGCCGACGCCATCCTGATCGAGACCTGCCAGGACCTGCTGCAGGTCAAGGCCGCGATCACCGGCAGCAGGCGGGCCATGCTCGCCGCGGGCCGCCGGATCCCGATCATCACCCACGTCACCGTGGAGACCACCGGCACCATGCTGGTCGGCAGCGAGATCGGTGCGGCGCTGACCGCGCTGGAACCGCTCGGCATCGACATGATCGGCCTGAACTGCGCGACCGGCCCCGACGAGATGAGCGAGCACCTGCGGCACCTGTCGCGGCACGCGAACATCCCGGTGTCGGTGATGCCGAACGCGGGCCTGCCGGTGCTCGGCGCGAACGGCGCGGAGTACCCGCTGACCCCGGAGGAGCTCGCCGTCGCGATGAGCGGCTTCGTCTCCGAGTTCGGACTGTCGCTGGTCGGCGGCTGCTGTGGCACCACCCCGGAGCACATCCGCCAGGTCGCCGAGGCGGTGCGCCAGGTCGAGACCACGCTGCCCCCGATCGAGGCGCGGCGCACGCCCGAGCACGAGCCGGCCGTGTCGAGCATGTACACCGCGGTCCCGTTCGAGCAGGACGCGTCGATCCTGATGATCGGTGAGCGCACGAATGCCAACGGCTCCAAGGCATTCCGCGACGCCATGCTGGCCGAGGACTGGCAGCGCTGCCTCGAGATCGCCAAGGACCAGACCCGCGACGGTGCGCACATGCTCGACCTGTGCGTCGACTACGTCGGCCGCGACGGCTCCAAGGACATGAACGAGCTGGCCTCGCGCCTGGCCACGTCCTCGACCCTGCCGATCATGCTCGACTCCACCGAACCGCCGGTGTTGCTGGCGGGGCTACAGCACCTGGGTGGCCGCTGCGCGGTGAACTCGGTGAACTACGAGGACGGCGCCGGCCCGGATTCGCGGTTCCAGCAGATCATGCGGCTGGTGTCCGAGCACGGCGCCGCCGTCGTCGCGCTGACCATCGACGAGGAGGGCCAGGCCCGCACCGCCGAGACCAAGGTGGCGATCGCCGAGCGGTTGATCGAAGACATCACGACCAACTGGGGTCTGCTGGAGTCCGACATCATCGTCGACACGCTGACCTTCACTCTCGGCACCGGTCAGGAGGAGTCGCGCAAGGACGGCGAGGAGACCGTCAAGGCGATCCGCGAGCTCAAGCGCAAGCACCCGGCCGTGCAGACCACCCTCGGTCTGTCCAACATCTCCTTCGGCCTGAACCCCGCCGCCCGGCAGGTGCTGAACTCGGTGTTCATGCACGAATGTGTCGAAGCCGGACTGGATTCGGCGATCGTGCACGCGTCGAAGATCCTGCCGATGAGCCGGATTCCCGACGAGCACCGCCAGGTCGCGCTGGATCTGATCTACGACCGCCGCACCGAGGACTACGACCCGCTGCAGAAGCTGATGGCGCTGTTCGAGGGCGTGTCCACCGCGTCGTCGAAGGCGTCGCGGGCCGAGGAGATGGCCGCGCTGCCGCTGTTCGAACGGCTCGAGCGCCGCATCGTCGACGGTGAGCGCAACGGACTCGGCGATGACCTGGACGAGGCTATGCAGACGGTGCCGCCGCTGCAGATCATCAACGAGACGCTGCTGTCGGGCATGAAGACCGTCGGTGAGCTGTTCGGCTCGGGCCAGATGCAGCTGCCGTTCGTGCTGCAGTCGGCCGAGGTGATGAAAACCGCTGTCGCGCACCTGGAACCGCACATGGAGGCCACCGACGACTCCGGCAAGGGCCGGATCGTGCTCGCCACCGTGAAGGGCGACGTGCACGACATCGGCAAGAACCTGGTCGACATCATCCTGTCCAACAACGGCTACGAGGTGGTCAACCTCGGTATCAAGCAGCCGATCGCCACCATCCTCGACGCCGCCCAGGACAAGAAGGCCGACGTGATCGGCATGTCTGGGCTGCTGGTGAAGTCGACCGTGGTGATGAAGGAGAACCTCGAGGAACTCAACGCCAAGGGTGTGGCCGAACAGTTCCCGGTGCTGCTCGGTGGCGCCGCGCTGACCCGCGCGTATGTGGAGAACGACCTCACCGCCGTCTACGAGGGCGACGTGCACTACGCCAGGGACGCCTTCGAGGGCCTGCGGCTGATGGACGAGATCATGACCGTCAAGCGCGGTGGTGGGCTCGATCCCGACAGCCCGGAGGCCGTCGCAGCCAAGGCGAAGGCCGCCGAGCGCAAGGCCCGCCACGAGCGGTCCAAGCGGATCGCCGCCGAACGCAAGGCCGCCGAGGTCCCGATCGAGGTGCCCGAGCGGTCCGACGTCGCCGCCGACCTGCCGGTGCCGACCCCGCCGTTCTGGGGCACCCGCGTGGTGAAAGGCCTGCCGCTGCAGGAGTATTCGGGTCTGCTCGACGAGCGGGCGCTGTTCCTGGGGCAGTGGGGCCTGCGCGGCCAGCGCAGCGGTGACGGGCCGACCTACGAGGAACTGGTGGAGACCGAAGGCCGTCCGCGGCTGCGGGCCTGGCTCGACCGGCTCGCCACCGAGGGTGTGCTGCAGCATGCCGCCGTGGTCTACGGCTACTTCCCGGCGGTGTCCGAGGGTGACGACGTCATCGTGCTCACCGAGCCGGATGCCGATGCGCCGGAGCGGTATCGCTTCACCTTCCCGCGTCAGCAGCGCGACCGGTTCCTGTGCATCGCCGACTTCATCCGCTCGCGCGAGCAGGCCCGCGAGACCGGCCAGGTCGACGTGCTGCCGTTCCAGCTGGTGACCATGGGGCAGCCGATCGCCGACTTCGCCAACGCGCTGTTCGCGGCCGACAACTACCGCGACTACCTCGAGGTGCACGGCATCGGCGTGCAGCTCACCGAGGCACTGGCCGAGTACTGGCATCGCCGGGTGCGCGAGGAACTGACGCTGGACGGCCAGTCGGTCGCCGACGACGATCCCGCCGACATCCTCGACTACTTCAAGCTCGGTTACCGCGGTGCGCGGTACTCCTTCGGCTACGGCGCCTGCCCGGAGCTCGAGGACCGGGCCAAGCTGGTCGACCTGCTCGAGGCGGGCCGGGTCGGGGTGACGCTGTCGGAGGAGTTGCAGCTGCACCCGGAACAGTCGACCGACGCGTTCGTGCTGCTCCATCCGGAGGCGAAATACTTCAACGCCTGAGACACTGACAGGCGTCGGCAGATCGGACCGGTCCCCGCGGGGCCGGTCCGCTGTCGTCGGGTGGCTGTGAGTCTGCTCACGAACCGGCGGCGTGTCCATGGGCCGGGCCGGTTCGTGGACGAGGACAAAGCCTTCAGCACGTAGGATTTTCGAAAGTTTCATCCCGCTGTGGCGCGGAGGGCTGGACGACTCGGCGGTATGGCAGGAGGGGCACACGATATGACATCGGATCGGTTGATCGCGGGACGCTATCGACTCACCGACCCGATCGGCACCGGTGCGATGGGGGTCGTGTGGCGTGCCACCGATGTCCGGCTGCGCCGTACCGTCGCGGTGAAGCAGCTGCTGCTCGCGCCGGGACTCACCGGATCGCAAGCGCTGGAAGCGAAGCTGCGCGCCATGCGCGAGGGCCGCATCGCGGCGCGTCTGCACCATCCCAACGCCATCACCGTCTTCGACGTCGCCGAGGAAGACGGCCAGCCGTGGCTGGTCATGGAATACATGAACGCGCCCAGCCTGGCCGTGAAGCTGGCGGGCGGCGCGACCCTCCCGCCGATCGAGGTGGCCGGGATCGGCGCGCAGGCCGCAGCGGCGCTGTCGGCGGCGCACGACGCCGGAATCATGCACCGGGACGTGAAGCCGGCCAACCTGCTCGTCGGTGACGACGGCACCGTCAAGCTCACCGACTTCGGCATCTCGCATGCCACCGGTGACGTCACGGTGACCGCGACCGGATTCCTGGCCGGCACACCCGCTTACCTGGCGCCCGAGATCGCCCGTGGCGACGATCCGAAGCCCGCCGCCGACATCTTCGCGCTCGGCTCGACCCTGTACGCGGCCGTCGAGGGGGCGCCGCCGTTCGGTGAGGGCGACAATCCCCTCGCGGTCCTGCATGCCGTCGCCAGGGGAGTGGTGCCGGAACCGAAGCACGCGGGTCCGCTGGGGTCGGTGCTGATGTGGCTGCTGACCGCGTCGGCCGAGGACCGCCCGACCATGGCGCAGGCCAGGAAGGCGCTGGAAGATGTTGCGGCAGGGCGCGTGCCGGCGCTGCCCGCCACCGCGACCAAGGTGCTGCCGATGACCGAGGCGGCCACGACGCTGCTGCCACGGCCCGCAACGCCCGCGGGTGGGGCGGCGGCGAAGTCCGGTGCGGCCGCACTGCTCGGCAGCGGGCTGGCGCTGGCCAAGGCGGCCAGGTCGGCGATCACGGGCGGGTCACCTGCCGCGGGAACCGGTGGGGCCGTCGGTGTTTCCGGGTCGGCGGGGCGGCCATCCGCGCTGGGCTCGGACCGCGCGCCGTCGGCGGCGGGCGCGAACGCGGACCGGGCAGATGCCGAACAGCGCGGGGCGCAGGCCGACGCGCGGGGAACCGGCGACCACGAGCGCGCCGGGTCACCTTCCGGTCCACCGCCGGTCGGCCCGAATCCGCCCGCGCGCACCGATTCGCCGAACAACAGCCGTGCCATCCTGCTGCTCGCCGCTGCCGTCGCCGCCTTCACGGTGATGCTCGTCGTCCTGGTCGTCACCCGCGATCGGGGCGCCGATCCCGGTCAGCAGGCGCAGAACCCGGTCACCGTGACCACCGTGGTCGACGGCAAGGTGAGCACCGTCGTGATCGTGCCCGAGCAGGAGACGGTCACCGTGTCCGCCCCCGCGACCGCGGTGCCGAACGGGCCGACGACCACGGGCGCCACCTCCAGCGCCCCGGCGACAAGTACCTCCGGCAAGCCCACCTCCACGCCGTCGCCGACCAGTACGGCGATCACCACCACGCCGTTCGGCCCGCCCACGCCGGACCGGGTGGCTCAGTTCATCGCCGGGTACTACGGCATGCTGCCCGGCAATATCGGTGGCGCCTGGGCGCAGCTCGCCCCCGGCTATCAGGCGCAGACCGGCGGCTTCGGGCAGTACTCCTCGTTCTGGTCGACGGTGCGGTCGGTGACTGTCGGGTCGATCACGCCCAACGGGGAGAACCGGGCGGTCGTCTCGCTGACCTACCACCTCGCCAATGGCACTGTGAGCTCGGAGAACCGCTGGATTCAGGTCAGCGGCACCGGCAACGCGCTGCAGATCGCCGGCTCGGGTGTCTGAGGCGCACCCGCTACCCTGAACGCGACCCGGTGACCGCCGGTCCGACTCCGACGAGAACGAGGCGAGAAACAGGTGAGCGCGCGACCGGCCGCGGTGCTGTGGGACATGGACGGCACGTTGCTCGATTCGGAGAAGCTGTGGGACATAGCGGTCCGCGAACTGGCCCGCGAACACGGCAGCGAGCTGACCGACGAGATCCGCCACGCGCTGATCGGCGCCTCCGGCCCGAACGCGCTGCGCATGCTGTTCGACGGCATCGGGGTCGAGGCCACGTCGCGGGTGATCGCCGAGGCGGGGGAGTTCCTCGAACGCCGCGTCACCGAGCTGATGCTCGGCCCGATCCCGTGGCGGCCCGGCGCCAAGGACGCGCTCGCCATGGTGCGCGCCGAGGGCCTGCGCTGCGCGCTGGTCACCAACACCAAGCGCTCGCTCACCGAATACGGTCTCGACACCCTCGGCCGCGACTTCTTCGACACCTCGGTCTGCGGTGACGAAGTGCCGCACGGCAAACCCGATCCCGCCGTCTACCGCAAGGCCGCCGACCTGCTCGGACTCGACCCGGCCGAGTGCGTGGCCATCGAGGATTCACCCACCGGCGCACTCGCGGCCCAGGGCGCGGGGTGCGGTCTGATTGTGATTCCGTGCGAAATAGCGGTTCCCGAGGCGCCCGGGCGGGTATTCCGGGAGTCGCTGGTGGGTTTGTCGGTCGCCGATCTGCGGGCCGCGCTGGATGTGCGTGACGAACATTTCGGCAGCGCAGCGAGATAGGGCGAAAGAGCCTACCGTGATTATTCCGCGATCGACATAGATTGTATGAAAACTGTTGCCGCACAGCTGATTTCATGACGCTGTGATCTGTCCGGGATAGTCCGGATTTGCCGAAACCCTGGGCGTGTCGGCGAAAGTTCCCGCAAACTGAACACATGACAGGGACGCGGGGGCTTGACGAAATCGTCGACATCGCACGGTATCCGCTCACCGATCTCGGTGGTCCGGGCCGGCGCGCCGCGGTCGAAGCCGCTCGCGCCGAATTGGCCGAGGACGGCTGCACGGTCCTGCGCGAGTTCATCCGGCCGGAGTTGTGGGACACGCTGCGGGTCGAGGGGGAGCGGATCGCCCCACACGCCCACTACAAGGTGGAGCGGGTCAACGCCTACAACATCCCGCTCGACGCCGACCTGCCCGCCGGCCATCCGGCCCGGATCGTGCTCGACCGCGGCAACGCCTTCGTCGCCCGCGACCGCATCCCCGCCGACGCGCTGATCCAGCGGCTCTACACCGATCCGGTCTTCCAGCGGTTCGTCGCCGATTGTTTCGAACTCGACGAACTGCACGAATTCGCCGACCCGCTGGCCGGTCTGTGCCTGAACGTGGTCGAGCCGGGCATGTCGCATCCGTGGCATTTCGACACCAACGAGTTCACCGTCAGCATGCTGACCCGCCGTCCCGAATCGGGCGGTGTCTTCGAATACTGCCCCAACATCCGCGACCCGCACGCCGAGCATCTCGACGACGTGCGTGCCGTGCTCACCGGTGAGGGCGAGCGGTTCATCCGCTCGCTCGAACTGCGCCCGGGCGACCTGCAGCTGTTCAAGGGCCGCTTCTCGCTCCACCGGGTCACCGAGGTGGCCGGTGCGGGACAACGACATTCGGCGATCTTCGCCTACACGGACCGGCCAGGGGTGATCGGCACTGTCGAACGCACCAGGCAGCTGTTCGGCCGTGTCCTGCCCGACCATGTGGCCGCCGCGGCCGACGCTGTCCGAGGTGACCGACTGCTCGACTGAGAGGAACCGCCCATGTCCGTTCCGTTGCACACCACCGGCAAAGCATCTTTCGACGACATCTACGAAAGCCCCGATCCGCGTGCCTACTTCGCGCGGATGAACGAGCTGGACTACCGGATCCCGGAACTGGCCAAGCCGCACTTCCACGAGCAGCTGCGTCAGCTGCGGGCCGCGCGGCCGGACCGGATCCCGACGGTGCTCGACCTGGGCTGCTCCTACGGGGTGAACGCGGCGCTGCTGCGGACCGGCACGACGGTCGACGAGCTGGCCGGCTACTATCGCGACCACGCCGAGACCGACAAGGTCGGGCTGATCGCGGCGGACCGGGAGCGGTTACGCGCCGACCTGATGCCCGACGTACGCTTCGTCGGGATGGACGCCGCACGCCCGGCGCTGACCTACGCCCACGCCGCCGGATTCCTGCACGACTACGTGCACGCCGACCTCGAGGCCACCGAGCCGACCGAGGCCCAGCGCCGTGTGCTCGCCACCGCCGATCTGGTGATCTCCACCGGATGCGTCGGCTACATCACCGAGAAAACCCTGTCCAGGGTCGCCCAAGCGGATCCGCACCGGCGACCGTGGATGGCGCATTTCGTGTTGCGGATGTTCGATTTCGGTCCCATCGCCGAGGAACTCGCCGCGCTCGGCTATCGCAGCGAGCAGCGTCCCGGTATGTTCCAGCAGCGTCGCTTCGCCTCCGCCCAGGAACGTGCACAGGTGCTGGAAGCGTTGGCGGCCAAGGGAATCGACACCACCGACCACGAAGCCGAAGGCTGGCTCTATGCCAACCTGTTCGTGTCACGCCCGCACCCCACCGAGACCTGAGGATCTGGATTGAACCAACCGACGTTCGCCGCCGAAGACAGCCTGCCCCGGGTACCGCTGCCGACACTGGACGACAGTTGCGCGCGGTTCCTGCAGTGGTGTCAGCCGCTGCTCGGCGCCGAAGAACTCGCCACCACCGAGGCCGCAGTCGCCGAACTGCTGCGGCCCGGTGGGGCAGGCCGGACCCTGCACGCCGCGCTCGCCGACTACGACGCCACCCCGGGGGTCGGCAGCTGGCTCGACGAGTTCTGGCCGTCGCGGTACCTGGGCCGCCGCGACCGGATCGCGTTGAACGCCAACTTCGTCTTCCTGTTCCGCGACGACACCCCGCTGGCCGCCTCGACCGTGGCGGGCCAGGCCGAGCGGGCCGCTGCGATCATCGGCGCCGCCGTGGACTACAAGCTGTCGCTGGACCAGGAGCAGATCCCGCCGGTCACCCAGCGCGGGCAGCAGCTGTCGATGTGGCAGAACGAGTACCTGTTCTCCGAGACCCGCATCCCGGGCGAGGTGCAGGACACCGTGCGCAAGCCCTACAGCCCGGAATGGCCGGGTCCGTCGGACGCGCGCCACATCGTGGTCTTCTACCGCGGCAACATCTTCCGGATGGACGTGATCGGTGCCGACGGCGCGCCGTACGCGTTCGAGGACGTGGTCGACGGGCTGCGCGCGGTCATCAAGGGCGGCACCAAGCCCGCGGCCACCGACACCTCGGTCGGGCACCTGACCACCAAGGCCAGGGCGGAGTGGGCGCGCAGCCGGGCCACCCTGCGTGCCGAGGCGGCCAATGTCGCGGCCTTCGACGAGGTCGAGACGGCGCTGTTCGCGGTCTGCCTGGAGGATTTCACCCCGCGCGACGAACTGCACGCCTGCGATCAACTGCTGCACGGTGACAGCGCCAACCGGTACTTCGACAAGTCGGTGTCGTTCATCGTCTTCGCCGACGGCCAGGCAGGCATCAACATCGAGCACTGCGGTCTCGACGGCACCACCGTGCTGTCGTTCGTGGACACCCTGCTCGAGCGGACCGCGCAGGACCACGCCGCCACCAGCGGCGCGCGGGCCCAGGGGCTGCCGCAGGTCGAGCCGATCGAGTTCGTCCTCGACTCGGCCGCCCGCGCCGACATCGCGGCGGCGGGCGCCGACTTCGCCCGCTTCGCCGCCGACACGGCGACCGCCCTGGTCTCGTTCGACGACTTCGGCACCGGCGCGGCCAAGAAGCTGGGTATCTCGCCCGACGCCTTCGCCCAGCTGGCCTACCAGCTCGCCCACCGGCGCAGCAAGGGCCTGACCGGCGCCACCTACGAGTCCATCGCGACCAGGCAGTTCCGCAACGGCCGCACCGAGGCCATGCGCGTGGTGACCCCGGAGATGGTGGCCTTCGTCGACGCGATGGTCGACGATTCCGTCGAGCGCGACGGCAAGCTGGCCGCGGCCCGCACGGCGGCGTCCGCGCACGTCGGCCGGGCCAAGGAGTGCCAGGCGGGCGAGGCGCCCGAGCAGCACCTGTGGGAACTGCAGTGGATCCAGCGCCGTCGCGGTGCGGAACTGGGTGTCGCCGACGAGCAGATCGCGCTGTTCGACAGCCCCGGCTGGACGATCATGCGCGACGACTACCTGAGCACGAGCTCGGCCCCGTCGGTCCACATCCGCTACTTCGGTTTCGGCTCCACCAGCCCCACCTGCATCGGCATCGCCTACGTGCTGCTGCCGGACCGCTGGAACATCTACCTGGCCACCCCCAAGTCCGTGGCCGACCAGATGTACGCCTTCGCCGACCACCTGCGCACCGCGGTCGCCGACCTGCGCGACCTGCTGGCAGACCCCTCCTGACCGGTACCCGCGCATCGTGGCCGCGAGCGGCTGCGGTGCGCGGGAAAACCGGTGTACAGGGTGTGAAACAATCACTGATCGTGAAGAACTTCGAATCCCTGTTCGCCGAGCTGACCGAGCGTGCCCAGACCCGTCCCGAGGGTTCCGGCACCGTGGCTGCGTTGGACGCCGGCGTCCATTTCCAGGGTAAGAAGGTGCTCGAGGAAGCCGGTGAGATCTGGCTGGCCGCCGAGCACGAGAGCGACGAAGCCCTCGCCGAGGAGATCTCCCAGCTGCTGTACTGGGTCCAGGTGATGATGGTGGGTCGCGGGCTGAAGCTCGAGGACGTGTACCGACATCTGTGACGGCTGATCCGTCCGGTCGACACCTCCTCCCGTCTTCTTCCCGAAAGGACCCCATTCCCATGTTGCGCGTCGCAGTTCCCAACAAGGGTTCGCTGTCGGAATCCGCCGTCTCGATCCTGAGCGAGGCCGGTTACCGCAAACGCACCGACTCCCGTGAGCTGACCGTCCTCGACCCCGTCAACCAGGTCGAGTTCTTCTTCCTGCGGCCCAAGGACATCGCCATCTACGTCGGCTCCGGTGAGCTCGACCTCGGCATCACCGGCCGTGACCTGGCCCTGGACTCCGGTTCGCCGGTCAGCGAGCGGCTGTCGCTCGGCTTCGGCCGCTCCTCCTTCCGCTACGCCGCTCCGGCGGGCGAGGACTGGAAGGTCGAGGATCTGGCGGGCAAGCGCATCGCCACCTCGTACCCGAACCTGGTCCGCGCCGACCTCGCGCGATTCGGCATCGAGGCCGAGGTGATCCGCCTCGACGGCGCGGTCGAGATCTCGATCCAGCTCGGCGTGGCCGACGCGATCGCCGATGTGGTCGGCTCCGGCCGCACCCTGCGTCAGCACAACCTGGTCGCCTTCGGTGACTCGCTGTGTGATTCCGAGGGCGTGCTGATCGAACGCACCGGGTCCGACCAGAACGATCGTGCGCGCAACCAGCTCATCGCCCGCATCCAGGGTGTCGTCTTCGCCCAGCAGTACCTGATGCTCGACTACGACTGCCCCAAGTCGCTGCTCGACGAAGCCGTCGCCATCACCCCCGGCCTGGAATCGCCCACGGTCTCCCCGCTCACCGACCCCGAGTGGGTCGCGGTGCGCGCGCTGGTCCCGCGCAAGCAGGGCAACGACCTGATGGACCGCCTCGCCGACCTCGGCGCCAAGGCGATCCTGGCCACCGACATCCGCTCCTGCCGCGCATTCTGACCTCGTTTCGCCCCTGACCTGCCGAGACGAACGGCCCGACGCGTGCGTCGGGCCGTTCGCGTCGGCGGCTGGTGCCCGCCCGTCGACTGTTGGGTCGGTGGCCGCCGAAGCGTGTCCGGTGTTCCGTGAGATCGGTTCAGGGTGAGCGCAATCGGTGTGGGGTGGGGGAGGGCGTTGCTACCTTGCGGTTTCTCGATGAGAAACACTAGGAGTCACCGTGTCGCAGACACCGCCCGAGCCGCGGCCGGGTAGCGCATTCACGTGGAACGAGGACTGGCTGGCCACGGTCGTCGGTCTCGCGTTGATCGGCCTCGTGCTGGCCGGGGCGATTCCCGAGTGGCTGGTTCCGTGATGAGCGAGCCGAAGACGACGACGGAAACCGCGGCATTGCAGGCCGATCCGCGGCCGACGAGTACCGATATCGTGGCGGGAATCCTGCTCGTGCTTGCGCTCGGCGCGCTGACGCGGTTCTTCGACACCCAGGTGCCGCAGTGGGCGGCCGATACGCCGCTCGCGCGGGTGGCCAAGACGGTCGAGTATCCGGTGTACGCGATCGCGATCGGGCTCGCGGGCAATGTGGCGCTCAGCACATTGGGTCTGCGGGAACGGCTTTCGGCCGGGTTCCGGACCGAGTTCTTCATCAAGACCGGGGTGGTGCTGCTCGGTGCGTCGATCAATCTGAAGATCCTGGTGACCGCGGCGGGGCCGTCGATCGTGCAGGCGCTGGCGCTGATCACCATCGTCTTCGGGTTCACCTGGTGGTTCGGCGGCAAACTCGGGCTCGACGACAAGCTGCGGGCGCTGCTGTCCTCGGCGGTGTCGATCTGCGGGGTGAGCGCGGCGATCGCGGCGGCGGGTGCGGTGCAGGCGCGGCGCGAGCAGATCGCCTACGCGGCGTCGATGGTGATCATCTTCGCGTTGCCGTCGATCTTCCTGCTGCCCTGGCTCGCCGAGGCCTTCGGCTTGTCGGACGCGGTGGCGGGCGCCTGGATCGGCGGCAATATCGACACCACGGCGGCGGTGGCCGCGGCGGGCGCGCTCGCCGGTGAGGATGCGCTGAAGATCGCCACGATCGTCAAGACCACCCAGAACGCGCTGATCGGGCTCGTCGCGATCGCGCTCACGGCCTGGTTCGCCTTCCGGGTGGATCGCACGCCGGGGGCGGCCCGCCCGAGCCTCGGCGAATTCTGGTCCAGGTTCCCGAAGTTCGTGCTCGGCTTCATCGCGGCCTCGATCATCGGCACCCTGTACCTGCAGTCGGTCGACAAGAAGACCGGCGCCGCGCACATCGCGATCATCAACGATCTGCGCACCTGGTTCCTGATCCTGGCGTTCGTCTCCATCGGCCTGGAGTTCTCGCTCCGCGGACTGCGCGAGGCGGGCTGGCGGCCGATCGCCGTCTTCGGCTCCGCCGCCGTGGTGAATCTGGCTGTCGGTCTCGGTCTTTCGGTGCTGTTGTTCCGCAACTTCACCGTGTGAGCGATCACCGTCGCGCGGCCGTCGGTGATCGGCGGCCGCGCGGCGCCGGGTCCGGGCGGGGGCCCGGCGCTCAGACGTCCTCGGGAGGCCGCACCTCCGGCAGACCCAGCTCTACCGGCGCCGAATCCTGCTGCGGCCACCCCGGATACGGCGGCGGGGTGCCGCCGAACTCCGGGCACAGGTTCTGGAAATCACAGAAGCGGCACATCGCGTTGCGATTGGGCGGGAAGTCGCCGGTGCGGCCCGCCTCCAGGATCGCCTGCCACAGCGCGATCAGGATGCGTTCGAAGCGTTCCAGCTCGTCACGGTCGGGGGTGTAGGTGAGCAGCACCTTGTCGGCCAGGTAGATCAGGCGCAGCTGGGCGGGCACGATGTCGCGGGTGCGCAGGATCATCAGCGCGTAGAACTTGAGCTGGAACAGCGCGCGCGCCTCGTGCAGCGGGCCGGGGGCGCGGCCGGTCTTGTAGTCGACGACCCGCAGCAGGCCGTTCGGAGCGATATCGATGCGGTCGACGAACCCGCGCAGCGGAATCTCACCGGCGAGATCGACCTCCACCCGTTCCTCGAGCGCGTGCGGCTCGAACCGGGTCGGGTCCTCCAGCTCGTAGTAGCTCTCGACCAGCCGCCGCACCTCGTCGAACAGCGCCTCCGGCCCGCCGTCGGCGACCAGCTCGTCGATACCGGCGCGATCGGCGCGCACCCGATCCCACGCACCGGGCACCAGCTCGGCGGCCCGCTGCGGATGACGATCGGCGGCGGGCAACCCGAACAGGTCCTCGAGCACCGCGTGCACGACGGTGCCGCGGACGGCGGCCCGCGTCGGCGGCTCGGGAATCCGGTCGACCGCCCGCAACCGGTACTTCAACGGGCACTGCTTGAAATCGGCTGCCCGCGAAGGCGACAACGCCGGACGCGACCGCCGGGCCGGTTCGTCGGCGGTGTCGTCGGCGAGGGATACGGACACGGGCACTGACATACTTCGCAGGGTATCGGCAGCCACCGACACCGATCGCGACGAATCGGTGAGCCCGCGCGCTCTACCGAGATCACAGCACCCGACGGCGGCACGGCCGTCGCCGACACCGACCGGCTCACCCACGGCGTGCTGCGCTTCCCCGACGCCGCGACCGCGACCACCGCCGCCGCTGCGCGGGCAAGACGCCCGCGCCCGCGCCGGGCGACGTACCCGGCGTGTCCTGCCTCACCGACGGCACGACGCATGCCGACGCGGGTCACCCCGTTCGGTGTGTGATCGCGCGGACCTGGCAGGCTGGAGGCTTCATTCGAAGAACGGAGATACATGACGGCCAGACGGACCGGTCCATTCGCCATCGGGGACCGGGTGCAGCTGACCGATGCCAAGGGGCGCCTCTACACGGTGGTGCTGGAGGAGGGGAAGGAATTCCACACCCACCGCGGCGGCATCAAGCACGACGACCTCATCGGCACCGACGAGGGCACGGTCGTGAAGTCGACCAACGGTACCCCCTACCTGGCGTTGCGCCCCCTGCTCGTCGACTATGTGCTGTCGATGCCGCGCGGTGCGGCCGTCATCTACCCCAAGGACGCCGCGCAGATCGTCCACGAGGGCGATGTGTTCCCCGGCGCCCGGGTGCTCGAGGCAGGCGCGGGCTCCGGCGCGCTGACCTGCTCGCTGCTGCGCGCGGTCGGCCCCGAGGGCGAAGTTATCTCCTACGAGATCCGCGACGACCACGCCGAGCACGCGATCCGCAATGTCGAGACCTTCTTCGGCGAACGTCCGGCAAACTGGTCGCTGACCGTCGCCGACGTTGCCCAGTACGAGGGGAAGCAGGTCGACCGCGTGGTCCTGGACATGCTCGCCCCGTGGGACGCGCTGCCCGCCGTATCCAAGGCGCTGGTGCCCGGCGGCGTGCTGATCGTCTACGTCGCGACGGTCACCCAGCTGTCGAAGGTCGTCGAGGCGCTGCGCGAGCAGGAGTGCTGGACCGAACCGCGCTCCTGGGAGTCGATGGTCCGCGGCTGGCACGTCGTCGGCCTTGCCGTGCGCCCCGAACACCGGATGCAGGGCCACACCGCGTTCCTGGTGAGCGCGCGCCGGCTCGCCGAAGGCACTGTCACCCCCAAGCCGCAGCGGCGTCCGTCGAAGGGCTGACGAGGTTTCGGCTCCCCGGATCCGGGGCAGCTTTCGAGGTGGGCGCCCGAGTGCCCACATCGAAAGCCGCCCCCCCGGGGGGAGCGGCGTGGATCCCGGCCCCCATCGGCCGGGGCAGGGAGGGGACCCCATGCCGAGTACCGAACCGAACGCCGCGAAGGACCCGTCCGCTGGGACGCTGTATCCTGGTGAGTCACCGCGGGTCTACCGCGCGATGTTCAACGTCTTCCCGCCGTATCTGTTCGGCGGGGTACGGGTGAAACACATTGCCGCCGACTGGACTTCGGTCCGCGTCGCCTACACGGTGCGTCCGTGGAACCGCAACAACCCCAATCGGGCCGCGTTCGGCGGCACCCTGTACTCGATGACCGACCCGTTCTTCGCGATCATGGCCTACGGCCAGCTCGGCCGCGGCTACCGGATCTGGAACATCACCGGATCCATCGAGTTCCGCACGCCGGGCCGTGGCACCGTCACCACCACCATGGGCCTGTCGCGCGAGCAGGTCGCCGAGATCCGGCAGGCCACCGAGGCGGGGGCGAAGTCGATCACCGAGCACAGCGCCGAGATCGTCGACGGGAACGGCACACTCGTGGCCCGCGCCGCCCAGCAGCTCTATGTCCGGCGGCTGCCGGACTGAGCCCGGCTGGCGGGCCATCGCCCCGATCCCGAGGAAGCTGCCGGGGTCGAGCAGCGCGCGCACTCGTTCGCGGACTATCGGGATGCCCACCGCGGGTTCTCTGTGCAGTTCACAGCGATCGAAAGGCCCCGGCTGTACTCGCGGACTACCCGGGCCGCGCGCGGGCCTCAGGCGGGCGTGCAGGGGGCCTGGGCGAAGCCCAGCAGCAGGCAGCCGCTGGCGTCGGAGAGCTTCCAGGTGCCGTCGACCTGCTCCCAGGTGACCGGGAAGGCGGGCGCGGTGCCGTGCGGCGAGGTGATGGTGACATCGGCGGTGGCGGTGTTTCCGCTGGTCACGACGTTGTCGACGGCGAAGGTGAGGGTGTAGCCGGCCAGCATGCCGTTCATCTGGTCGATGTTGGACTTGCGCGCATCGCCGTTGACGATCAGCTCGGCCTTCGCGTCGGTGGACAGCGCCGGGTCGGCGAACTTGACCAGTGTCGCCTTCAGGGAATCGGCGGTGGGGGCGGCGGCGTTGTCACCAGTCGGAGCCGGGGTTGCCGAAATGCTGGACGGAGCGGCCGCGATACTGGTACTGCTGCTGGTGGCGTTCGTCGAGGAATCGTCGGAGCCGCCGCAACCGGTCAGTCCGACGGTGACGGCGAGTGCCGCAGCAGCGGTAGCGACGGTGACACGGATCGTGCGGGTAGGAAGGAGCATGCTCAGCAACCTTTCGGCTCGATGGGCGAGTGCACTCGCCGAGTGCCCCGGGGCGGGGTGTTAGGGGAGCCTAACACGGTCCCGGACCGGCCCATCACCGTACAAGATGTGATCACGACGAAACCATGTCGGAAAGCGAGAACGGACCGCGCCCGGTAGCGTTGAAAGACCGGGACTGGGAGGAGCAGCATCATGAGCCCCAACGAGAATTCGGATTCGGCGGCCTGGCGAGAGCTCGAGGCGGTACGCGCCGAGGCGGCTGCTCTTCGCAGGCAACTCGCCGACTCGCCGGATCGCGCACGCGAATTGGAAGCACGGATCGATTCGCTGACAATCCGCAACGGCAAGTTGATGGACACGCTCAAGGAAGCGCGCCAGCAACTGATCGCCCTGCGGGAGGAAGTCGATCGCCTCGGCCAGCCGCCCAGCGGCTACGGCATCGTCATCCACAGCTATGACGATCAGACGGTCGACGTCTTCACCTCCGGTCGCAAGATGCGCCTCACCTGCTCGCCCAATATCGACGTCGCGACGCTCGAGTACGGCCAGACCGTCCGGCTCAACGAGGCGCTCACCGTCGTCGAAGCCGGAAAGTTCGACGCCATCGGTGAAATCGGCACGCTGCGCGAGATTCTCGACGACGGCAGGCGCGCCCTGGTGGTCGGCCATGCCGACGAGGAGCGCGTCGTCTGGCTGTCCGGGCCGCTGTCCAAGGTCGCCGAGTACGACGACCTCGACGATCCCGACTCGCCGATTCGCAAACTGCGCCCCGGTGATTCGCTGCTGGTCGACACCAAGGCCGGCTTCGCGTTCGAGCGCATCCCCAAGGCCGAGGTCGAAGACCTTGTGCTGGAAGAGGTCCCCGACGTCGACTACACCGACATCGGTGGTCTCGGCCGCCAGATCGAGCAGATCCGCGACGCCGTGGAACTGCCGTTCCTGCACAAGGATCTGTTCCGCGAGTACGCGCTGCGCCCGCCCAAGGGCGTGCTGCTCTACGGTCCGCCCGGTTGCGGTAAGACGTTGATCGCCAAGGCCGTTGCCAACTCGCTGGCCAAGAAGATCGCCGAAGCCCGCGGTGAGGACGCCAAGGAGGCCAAGTCCTTCTTCCTCAACATCAAGGGCCCCGAGCTGCTCAACAAGTTCGTCGGTGAGACCGAGCGGCACATCCGGATCATCTTCCAGCGGGCGCGCGAGAAGGCCTCCGAGGGCACGCCGGTGATCGTGTTCTTCGACGAGATGGACTCGATCTTCCGCACCCGTGGTTCGGGTGTCTCCTCCGATGTGGAGACCACCGTTGTGCCGCAGCTGCTTTCGGAGATCGACGGCGTGGAGGGACTCGAGAACGTCATCGTCATCGGCGCGTCCAACCGCGAGGACATGATCGACCCCGCGATCCTGCGGCCGGGCCGCCTGGACGTGAAGATCAAGATCGAGCGGCCGGACGCGGAATCGGCGCAGGACATCTTCTCCAAGTACCTCACCGAGACGCTGCCGCTGCACGAGAGCGATCTGCACGAGTTCGAAGGCGACAAGGCCGCGTGCGTGGAGGCGATGATCGAGAAGGTCGTCGAGCGGATGTACGCCGAGAGCGACGACAACCGGTTCCTGGAGGTCACCTACGCCAACGGTGACAAGGAGGTCCTGTACTTCAAGGACTTCAACTCCGGCGCGATGATCCAGAACATCGTCGACCGGGCGAAGAAGTACGCGATCAAGTCCGTGCTCGACACCGGCAACCCGGGTCTGCGGATACAGCACCTCTTCGACTCGATCGTGGACGAGTTCGCCGAGAACGAGGACCTGCCCAACACGACCAACCCGGACGACTGGGCCCGGATCTCGGGCAAGAAGGGCGAGCGGATCGTCTACATCCGCACGCTGGTCACCGGCAAGAACGCCTCGGCCAGCCGTGCGATCGACACGGAGTCGAATACGGGTCAGTACCTGTGAGTCGGGCGAGCGGATCGTCTACATCCGGCTGCGTCCGATTCACCGGCAAGAACGCCTCGGCGAGCCGCGCGATCGACACCGAGTCGAACACCGGTCAGTACCTGTGAGTCGGGCGAG